>NZ_JARACH010000001.1:0-761508 GCF_029087445.1 Amycolatopsis sp. La24 | reverse complement strand
GTTCGGGGGTGCTTGTCAAGGCGGGAAAGATGCCTTGACAAGCACCCCCGAACCGCAGGAGAGCTTCGTATCGGGGTGCGGGGGAGGGCTGGGTGCCTCGCTCGTTGGGTGCATTGGCTGCGGGTGGGGCTGGGTGTCTCGATGGTTGGGTGCATCGGCTGCCGGTTTTCGGGTGGGGCTTGCGCCCCAATGTGGCATTGGGTGCGTTGGATGCACCCAATGTGGCGTTCGTTGCGTCCCATGCACCCAATGCCGCATTGGGGCGGTTGCGGGCCGGGCGAGCCGGGCGGGGGTGGGCCGTGAAGGGCTCCTTGAGGGAATCTGGGTCCGTGAAGGGGCCCCTCGCGTCCGGAGCATGGTCGTGAGGGGAACCCTGCGGGAATCAGCGTCTGTGAGGGTTCCCCTCACGGCAGAAAGGGCCGCCGGGGAGAGTCCGGCGGCCGTTCGGGTTTGTGGGCTGAGGCCGGGGCGGCGCAATGCGCAAGCACCCCGGCCCACAGCAGCTTTTTTACCGGCCTTGCAGCGATTTCACGTTGTCGCTGAAGGTCCAGCCTTTTGAACCGTCCCAGTTGATTGACCAGTCCATCAATCCCTTGAGTCCGGGGACGCTTTGGTACGCCTGCGAGACCAGGCCCGGGTCCATGTAGCCGCCGCCTGCGCCTGGTTGGGCTGGGAGGCCTGGGACTTGTTTGTCCAGTGGGACGCGGATTGTGGTGCCTTGTACGGTGAGGCCCTTGTCCAGGCATTGCGTCTGCACGGTGAATCCTTGCACGGTCCCGGCTTCGTAGCTGTCGCCGGAGCAGCCGTACATGGAGCCGTTGTAGTACTGCATGTTCAGCCACCACAGTTGGCCGTTGTCGGCGTACTTCTTGATGATGGGGAGGTATGCGCCCCAGATCGAGCCGTAGGTTACCGAGCCGCCCGTTACGTATGCTGTTTCCGGGGCCATGGTCAGGCCGAAGCCGGCGGGCATTTGGGACAGTACGCCGTCGATGATGCGTTCCAGGTTTGCTTGCGAGGCGGACAGCGAATTGATGTCGCCGCTGCTCGACAAGCCGGTCTCGATGTCGATGTCGATGCCGTCGAAATTGTACTTCTTCAGGATCGGCACGATGGTGCTGACGAACTTGTCGGCGACCGAGCTGGACGACAGGTCAATACCCGCTGCCGCGCCGCCGATGGACATCAGGATGGTGGCTCCGGCGTCCTTGGCCGCGCACATCTCGGCGGGGGTCGAGACCTTCACCGTCGAGTCCATGCCGTCTTCCCACTGCACGGTGCCGTCGGAAAGGATCACCGGGAAGGCGGCGTTGATGACGTTGTACCCGTGTGCGGCCATGCTGGGGTCGTTGATCGGCACCCAGCCCATGCCGGGGTGGACGCCGTTCGAGGCTCCGTCCCAGTTTTCCCAATAGCCTTGCAGCACCGAACCGGAGGGTCTCGGTTTTACCGCGCACGTGTCCGACTGCGGAGCGGCCGCTGAGGCGGGGGCGATTCCCGCTAGCGGCAGTGCGAGCAGGGCCGCCACGGCGGTCCCGAACCAGCGCGATTTCCGTCCGTTCATCACGGCTCCCGTCCCCGGTAACGGTGGTGTCGCAACGGTAAGCGGCGCACCGGGGGATTCCTACCCCCGAACGTATGGTCTAGACAAATTCCAGCAGGGGTGGTCTGGACAAGTGGGTGAACACAGACCAGCCGGGCACGAGGCGCCGTGCCCGGCTGGTCCAGAAGGCCGAGAAACTAGAGTGCGGTTACTGCGTCAGCAGGCCCCGTTGTCGGTCCAGACGGCCCAGGAACTGGGTGCGCCCGGCTCAGCGCCGACGGAGTACCACGTCGAGGTCCACTTGTGGTTGTTGTACGAGACCACGTCGCCCGGACCGTAGAACGTGTTCGAGTCCCACGCCGCGATGCCGCCGCAGCCCGGCGGGGTGCCGCTGCCCACGGTCAGGGTGAAGTCCGAGGTGTGCGTGGCGTTCGCGCCGGTCGCGGTGATCGTGACCTTGCTGGTGCCCTTCGGCGTGCTGGCCGTCGTGGCGATGGTGACGGTCGCGGTGGCGCCGGACTGGATGGTCGCCGGGTCGAAGGTCGCGGTCGCGCCCGAGGGCAGGCCGCTCGCGGTCAGCTTGACCGACTGCGCGTTGCCGTTGGTGATCTTGGTGGTCACCGTGGACTTGGCCGACTCACCGGGCTGGACAGTCGCGGTCGCCGGGGACAGCGCGACCGAGAAGTCGTTGCCCGCCGGCGGGTTGCCGGTGCAGGTGGCCTCGCCCGAGACCGCGCCGACCGAAACCGCGTCCCACGCCGCCTTGGTGGCGTTGAACTCGGTGCAGCTGCCCGGGAACAGGTCGACCGCGGCCTGAAGGGTGGCCTTGCGGGCCGCCTTGTGGTTCCAGGACGAGGTCTTGTGCAGCAGGCCGTTGTAGAAGATCTTGCCCGCCTTCTGGATGCCGACGCCGGTGACGCTGCTGTTGTTGCAGGTCGGGCTCGACGGCTGGCCGTCCGAGGGAGAGCTGCCCTCGGCGAGCAGGTAGAACCAGTGGTTCTGCGGGCCCGCGGCGGCGTGCACCTCGGTGTTCGGGATCGAGGACGAGTAGCAGTTCGGGTCGCCGATCTGGCCCGGGTTGTACATGTAGCGGATCGGGCCCTGGCCGACCAGGTTGACGCCCTCGCCGACGGTGAAGTCCGGCTTGTCGACCGGGTTGTTCGCGTAGAACTCGGTCAGCGCGCCGAAAATGTCGCCGGTGGACTCGTTGAGCCCGCCGTTCTCGTTGCCCGAACCCGCGCCGCCCGGCGTGTTCTGGAAGATGCCGTGCCCGAACTCGTGGCCGACCACGTCCATCGACGTCGCCTGGCGCTGGTTGTCCTGCGAGTGGCCGAAGTGCGTGGACGAACCGTCCCAGTACGCGTTGACGTCGTTCAACCCGACCGAGGCGGGGAACCCGCGGCCGTTGCCGTCGATGCCGCTGCGGCCCAGCCAGTCCTTCAGCATGTTCCACTCGGTCTGCACGCTGTAAAGCGTGTCGACGCAACCGGTTTCGAGGTCGGTGCCCTGCCCGTTGCCCCAGTTGTTGCTGGACTTCGTGAACACCGCGCCGTTTTCGCGGCCGCAGCTGATGCCCGACCGGTTCGGGTCGCGCATCGAGTACGAGCTGCCCGACCCGGTGGTGTCGATGCTGACCTGGCCGACGTAGTAGCTGTTGCCGTTGCCCGCCGCGGCGGGGGCCGCGGCGTTCGCGCCGGACTTCGCCGGGCTTTCGGCCTTCACGTCGTCGCGCTGGTCGAGGACCTTGCCGGTGGCGGCGTCGACGAAGACGTGCAGGTTGCTCGGCGCCTTCGCGGTGCGGCCCTTGACGACGACCTCGTAGGCGAGTTTCGGCTGTGCGCCGCCGAGAACGACCAGATCAGGCTTGCTCACCGTGCTCACGGTCGGCAACTGGGCGCGGGCGACCGAGGCCGCGCGCGCCGCGTCGACAGTGGGCTTGGTGCCCACGGTGATGGCCGCGCCCTCGGCGGAGTCGGTGCCGCGCACGCGGCCCGTTCCGTCGGCGACGATCACCGCATCCCCGCCGACGACCCGGAGGCCGTCGTAGGTGCGCTCGTAGGAGTTGTAATACAGCCCGGCGTCGCCCAGGGTGGTGCTGACGCGGTGCAGGCTTTCGGCCGAGCTCTTGCGGAGCCCGACCGCGCCTGCGGCGGCGGCCCGGTCGGCGGCCGCGATCGCGGTGGCCTGCGGGTCTGCGGTGGGGTGGGCGGGGGCCGCGGATGCCGGGGTCACCGGCAGCGCGAGCAGGGAAAGGGCGAGACCGGCGACACTTGCGATGCCGGTGGCGAGCCCTCTTCTGGACGTCATCGACAGTCCTTTCGGGGTACACGATGGGGAAAAGCGCAACGCGTTGAGCTGGGCTGATCAGGCCGCGGACACCGTGAGTAAAAAAGCGCTCACGGGGGCGGTCAATGCGCTGAACGGACCAGCGGGACCTCGGGGGCGATCGGGACTATTCCCCGCAAGTAGCCCCGTAGCAGGGAAAACGCCGGTTTGGGACGGGCCGGACGACTTTCGTAGGTAGTTCCTGACAACCGGCCGTTGGTAGGAGGACCGGAACCCGCTGGTGGTCCGCTTTCCCGCGTTCAGCCGCGGGCAACCGAGCCGTCACGCTCCGGTGCCGCCTCGGGCGCCCGCCGCGGCCGATCGGCCCGTAGGCTTGGCTGGTGAGCGAACAGTCTGAATTTCCCGACGGCCAGTACCCCGAACGTCCGGTGGAGCGGCACAAGGGCCCGGTGGTGCTCCGGCGCGATCGGCGCGACCAGGGCAGCACCACCGATCAGCGGCTGCTCGACTCGCGGGGGCCGAGCGACTGGGTGCACACCGACCCGTGGCGCGTGCTGCGGATCCAGGCCGAGTTCGTCGAGGGATTCGGCGCGCTGGCCGAGGTTCCGCGCGCGGTGACCGTGTTCGGTTCGGCGCGCACCAAACGCGACCACCCGGAGTACGAACTGGGCCGCAAGATCGGGGCCGCGCTCGCCGACGCCGGGTTCGCGGTGATGACCGGCGGCGGTCCGGGCGCGATGGAGGCGGTGAACCGCGGCGCGAACGAGGCGGGCGGGTTCTCCGTCGGGCTCGGCATCGAGCTGCCGTTCGAGCAGGGTCTGAACCCGTGGGTCGACCTCGGCGTGAACTTCCGCTACTTCTTCGCGCGCAAGACCATGTTCGTCAAGTACTCGCAGGCGTTCATCTGCCTTCCCGGCGGATTCGGGACGCTCGACGAACTGTTCGAGGCGCTCACGCTGGTCCAGACCAAGAAGGTCACGAAGTTCCCGGTGGTGCTGTTCGGCACCGAATACTGGGGCGGGCTGTACGACTGGATCGCGAAATCCGTGCTCGACGGCGGGAAAATCGGCGAGAAGGACCTCGATCTGCTGCACTTGACCGACGACATCGACGACGCGGTGCGCGTCGTGCAGGAGTCTTATCAGGCTTGGGAGGACACGCACTGATGCGGATCTGTGTGTTCTGCGGTTCGGCGCAGGGTTTTTCGCCGGAGTACGCCGAAGCGGCGGCCGGCGTCGGGAAACTGTTGGCGCAGCGGGGAATCGGCCTCGTCTACGGCGGCGCGAGCGTCGGCACCATGGGCGTGGTGGCGAACGCCGCGCTCGCCGCGGGCGGCGAAGTGATCGGCGTGATCCCGGAAGTGCTGTCGAACGTGGAAATCGCGCACGGCGGTCTCACCGAATTGCACGTGGTCGCCGACATGCACCAGCGCAAGGCGAAAATGGCCGCGCTGTCGGACGCGTTCGTCGCGCTGCCCGGCGGGGTCGGCACCCTCGAGGAATTGTTCGAGGTGTGGACGTGGGCGCAGCTCGGCATTCACCGCAAGCCGATCGGGCTGCTCGACGTGGCCGGGTATTACTCGCCGCTGGTGGCGTTCGCCGATCAGATGCTGGAGAAGGGATTCCTGCGGCCGGAAACGCGGGAGCTGATCAGTGTCGCGTCCGACGCGGACAAGCTGGTCGACATCATAAGCCGCTCGGTCGGATAAGGCGCCTACGACGCTTTTTCGTCCGGTCGCTTGTGATAGGTGTCGACGTATTCCTGCCCGGACAGTTCCAGGATCGCGTACATGATCTCGTCGGTGACCGAGCGGCGGATCGCCGAGGACGAGTCCTGGCCCTCGTAGCGCGCGAAGTCCAGCGGTTCGCCGAAGCGGACCTTGATCTTGGCGAGCCGCGGGATTTTCGCGCCGTTCGGCTGGATGCCCTCGGTGCCGAACAACGCGACCGGGACCACCTTCGCCCCGGTGGACAGCGCGAGCGCGGCGACGCCGGTGTGCCCGCGGTGCAGCCGTCCGTCGAGCGAGCGGGTGCCCTCGGGGTAGATCGCGAAGACGCCGCCGTCGGTGAGCACCTTCCGGCCCGCTTCGAGCGCGGCGAGCCCGGCCTGTGCGTTGCCGCGTTCGACCGGGACGTACCCGAGCGCGTCGAGCGATTTCGCGATGAACCGGCCCTTGACGCCCTTGCCCGTGAAGTACTCGGCCTTGCCGAGGAACCGGACCTGCCGCGGGGTGGTGAACGTGATCACACCCGTGTCCAGCGCCGCCCGGTGGTTGGAGGCGAGCAGCACCGGACCGTCCTCGGGGATGTTCTCGACCCCCTCGACCCGGGGCCGGTAAAGCGCGCGGACCAGCGGTCCGAGCACGAAACGGACGAGCAGCGACAGCAAGGGTTCTCCCTCCGGAGGATCGGGCACCGGCTCCAGCATGGCACGATCGCCTCCATGAGCTGGTTTCACCGTCGCACCTGGCAGGAGCCCGGGTGGAGCGCCGCGGACATCCTCGCCGCCAAACGCGGCCGGACCGTGTCGGTCGTGCTGCCGGCGCTGAACGAGGAGGAAACGGTCGCCGCGGTGGTCGCCTCGGTGCGCCCGCTGCTCGGCGGAGTGGTCGACGAGCTGGTGGTCGTCGACTCCGGTTCCACCGATGCGACCGTCGAGGTCGCCGCGGCCGCCGGGGCTCGCGTGGTGCGCCGCGAGGACGTCGTGCCGGAGCTGCCGCCGCGTCCGGGCAAGGGCGAGGTGCTGTGGCGCTCGCTCGCCGCGACGACCGGCGACGTCGTGGTCTTCCTCGACTCCGACCTGGTCGACCCGGACCCGGCGTTCGTGCCGTCGCTGCTCGGCCCGCTGCTCACCGAGGACGGCGTGCACCTGGTCAAGGGCTTCTACCGCCGCCCGCTGCGGCTGGAGAGCACCGGCGGCGGCCGGGTCACCGAACTGCTGGCGCGCCCGGTGCTGTCCGCGCTGCGCCCGGCCCTCGGCGAGCTGGTGCAGCCGCTGGGCGGCGAGTACGCGGGCACGCGCGAGTTCCTGGAGTCGGTGCCGTTCGCCGGGGGATACGGCGTCGAGATCGGCCTGCTGCTCGACGCCGAGGAGCGCTACGGCCTCGACGGGTTGGCGCAGGTCAACCTCGGCGTGCGCAAACACCGCAACCGGTCGCTGCTGCAACTCGGCGTGATGGCCCGGCAGATCCTCGGCACCGCGCTGGCCCGCTGCGGGATGCCGAGCGCGGAGGCGGCGCGGTTCACGCAGTTCGTGCAGGTGTCCGGGGAGTGGGTGCCCGACGTGACGGAGGTGCCGGTGGCGGATCGGCCGCCGATGCGCGAGGTGCTGGCCGCCCGGCAGGAATGACCTTCTGTCTACAGTGGACAGAACGCGGCTTCATCGAGATGTCATCGCCGCGCGCTACGTTCCGGAGCCGATCCGATTCGAGCAGCGGGGGCGATGGACGTGGCCAAAGACCGACTGGATCCTTCGAGCGCGCGCCGGCTGGAGCTGCGCGATCTGGTTCTTCGGCAGCCGGACCGGAACACCGTGCGGGTCTACGCGGACGACGGCAGCAGGGACGGGTTCCTGGTCGGCTGGGCCGAACTGGCTCCGCATCCTTTTCACCGGCGGCCCGCGTGGCAGACGGTTTACCGGAGCGTGCCCGGCGACGACTCCAGTTACTGGCGCGGCGGAATTGCCCGCCAGGCCGGGTACACGGCGTTGGATTACGGGGGAAGCGACGAGATCCGGCTGGCGATCGACGAGATCCTCTCGCTCGCCCGGTGGGGCGACGTCCTGGCCGCCCGCGCCGGCCGGACCGGGACTTACACCGCCACGATGCACCCGGTGCAGGCCGAGTGGCTGGCCGGTCTCGCCGAGCCGAAGGGGATCACTCATCTCGGCGACGGCCGAGTCCGGTTCACCGCTGTCGTCGTCGCGCTGTTCCGCGGATCGCCGGAATCGCAGCCGTACGTCGACGCCAACGACCTGTTCCACCTCGATCCGATGGACTCGCCGATCCAGCTCATCCGGGAACAGTGAGCGCTGGCCGACCGTCCTCCACCATGAGGATCTGGTCGAACCCGGCGACGTGCTCCGGCCGGTGCGTCACCAGCACGACGGTTCCCTTCGCCTGAGCGAGAATCCTCGCCAGGACCTCGTCGCCGTGTGCTGGGTCGAGGCCTTCCACCGGTTCGTCGAGGACCAGGACCGGCGGTGCGGCGAGTACCGCGCGGGCGAGAATCAGCCGTTGCCGTTGACCGCCGGAGAGGGCGTCGCCGTCTTGGCCGGTGTCCCGGTCCAGCGGGAGGTCGAAGCCAGCGGTTTCGCAGGCGGCGCGCAGGTCGTCGTCGGTGGCTTCCGGGTTCGCGAGCAGCAGGTTCTCGCGGACGGTCGTGGCGAAGACGTGTGCGTCGGCGAGGGCTCCGGAGATCACCGCGGGGTGCGGTTCGGTCACGGGGCGGCCGTCGACGGTGATCGAACCGGACGTGGGGGAGACGAAGCCGAGCAGGACGTGCAGCAGAGTCGTTTTTCCGGCGCCCGAGGGGCCGAGGATGCCCAACCGGGTGCCGGGCGGCAGGTCGAGGTCGATGCCTTCCAGCGCGGCGCGGCGGCCGGGATACTGGACGCCGACGTTGGTCAGCCGGAAATGCCCTGGTCCGGGGATCGGTTCGGGGGTTCGGGCCGGCGCGGCGAGGACGGCGCGCACCCGGCTCAGCGAGGCGCGGATTTCGGGGATTCGCTCGGCGGCGGGAAGCAGCGGAAGGACCAGTTCGAACAGGGCCATCGTGGTCAGGGTGAGGGCGGCGGTGACCGGGATGCTCGCGGGGCTGAGCAGCGCGACCGCGACGGTGGTCGCGAATTGCACGGCCACTCCGGCGGCAGTGGTCAGGGCGAGACGGCGGCCGGTGCGGCGGGATTCTGCGGCCAGCTTGTCGATGACCGTGGTGGCGCGGGTTTTTTCTCGTTGTTCCCAGCCGTAGGCGATGAGTTCGTGGCGGCCGAGGACGAGTTCCACGGTGCGTTCGGCGAGTTCCTGCGGCGGCTCGGGGGCTTTGCTTCGGGGGATTAACAGAAGTCCTGTTGCGAGCAGTCCGATGAGGACAATTCCGGAAAGCGGAAGGCTTACCGGCCCGGCGAAAACCACGACCGCTAGACCGACAGTGCTCGCGACCACGGCCGGTAGCGCTAGCCGGAGGATGGCGTCTTGCACGGCGTCCACATCGGACACCAGGCGAGTGACCAAGTCCGCGCCGGAGTGTTCGGCGACGCGACGGGGGAGTAGGGCCTGGTACACCCGGGTCCGGAGGGAGCCGAGGTAGCGGAGGACAACGTCGTGTCCGGCAAGGCGTTCGGCGTAACGGAGTCCGCCGCGCGCCAAGGCGAAGACGCGCACGGCGACAATCGCGAGGGTGAGCGCGGCGAGCGGAGGTTGCTCGGCGGCACGCATGAGCAGCCAGGCCGCGGTGCCGGTCAGGCCGAGTCCGGCGAGTTCGGCACCGACGGCGAGCAGGGTCGCGCGGACGAGTTTCATACCGTCACCCCATGCTTGAGTTCGACCGTCCGCGACGCGAGTGCTGCCAGCGCGGGTCGGTGTGCGACCAGGACTGCGGTGCGGCCGGGCAGCAGTTCCTTGGCACCGGCCAGCACGGTCGCTTCCGTACCGGTGTCGAGGCGAGCGGTGGGTTCGTCCAGCAGGACGAGTCCGGCTTCGGTGCGGGACAGAGCTCGGGCCAGTCCGACGCGTTGGCGTTGCCCGGCGGACAGTCCCGCGCCCAGTTCGCCGATCTGCGTCGCGTAGCCGTAGGGGAGGTCGGTGACGATGTCGTCAACGCGGCGTCCGCCGGTGTTTTCCTTGAGGGTGCCGCGAAAGAGCGTCGGACGTTGCGGTAGCCACGCAGTGTCGCGCAGCCAGGACGAGTGGTCGAGGGTGCGCAGGTCGACGCCGTCGACGAGCACTCGCCCGGCGGTCGGCTCGACGAAACCCAGCAGAACGGCGAGCAGAGTGGATTTGCCGGAACCGCTCGGCCCGACCAAGGCGAGGTGTTCGCCGGGTTGAATAGTTAAGTCTACTTCGGACAGTGCGCAAGTTTCGCCGTAATGCACGGATACGTGGTCGAATACCACTTCCGGCGGACCGAGGCGACGTGTCCGCGTGCCGGACCGGCGGATTGTCGTTGGTGCGCTGAGGATTTCTTTCCATGCGGTGAGTCCTTCCGCGGCGGCGTGGAACTTCGCTCCGGCGGCGCGCAGCGGCAGGTACGCCTCCGGGGCGAGGACCAGGACCAGCATCGCGGTGTGCGCGGTCATCGAGCCGGACAGCAGGCGGAACCCGATGGGTACCGCGACGAGCGCGATCGACAGGGTGGCGACGAGTTCCAGCACCAGCGCGGACAGGAAGGCGACTTTCAACGTCCGGATGGTGGCGTCGGCGTGTGCGTTGGCCATTTCGCGCACGCTCCGGGTCTGGGCTTGCGCGCGGCCGAAGAGTTTGAGCGTCGGCAAGCCTCGGACGACGTCGAGGAAGTGTCCGCCCAGTCGCGTTAGGAGTGTCCACTGTGTACGCGCTCTAGTGTGCACGCCAATCAACGCGCCGAAGAGCGGGATCAACGGGACGGTGGCGGTGACGATCAAGGCGGAGGTCAGGTCGGCAGTGAAAAGCCTTGCCAGTACTGCGATCGGGACCATGGCCGACAGCACCATCGCTGGCAAGTAGCCCGCGAGGTAGGTGGCGGTGGCATCGACGCCTTTGGTGATGCGGGTGGCGGTCACGCCGGGGTCGCCGGTCGCGTCTAGCAACCGACGACGCAGACCCGCCTGGGCCGATGCCGCGAAGTGGCTGGTGAGCAGGCCCTGCGCGACAACGAGCAGAAGCCTCGCCCCGACGGCGACGCACAGGGCGACCGAAACGCCGCCGCCGGTGAGCAGGGTCGCAAGCCCGTCCGCCTGGACGAGCACGGTGACAGCAGTGCCGACGCCCAGCACGGCGAGCGCTGTCAGGTAACCGCGAAGACCAGGCATGGTGAGGCTCCTTTTAATAGTGCAGCAACGACTTCTCGTCGACCGGACGTCGGTGCGCCCGCCAGGTCAGCCACTGCACGACGACCAGCACGAGGAGCGTGGGCGCGGCGAACCATCCGAGCACCGCGGCCATGTCCGGCGTGGTGGCGGCCTGGTCGACGGTCAACTGGTAGCCCGCGCCAGAGGACAGGACGACCGGGAACCGCAGCACCCCGACCAGCAGCGCGGGGCACGCGCTCAGCAGCATGACGGCGGGGAGCGCCAACCGTGGTCGCCGGAGTCCGAAAAGGACTGTCAGGTAGGCGGCGAAGGCGACCGCTACTACCGCCAGTGCGGCCCAAGAACCACCGGAGAAAGCTCCCCAAACCGTCGCTGTCACCAGGAAAACGCCCACCGGAAGCAGGAACGACCGAGTCAGCCGACGAACCCGTCCGGCAATTTCCGCCGGGCCACGTACTGCGAGGAAAACCAAGCCCTGCAAGCAGAACAGGGCGACAAACCCGAGTCCCCACAAGACCGCGTACGGGTTGAACAACGCCAGAACGTCGTCGACCGGGCGGCCCTGCGCATCGAGCGGAAGCCCGCGCACGAGGTTGCCGAGGAACAATCCCCACGAGACCGCGGTGACCAGCGCACCCGCGGTAATGGCGAACGTCCACCCGCGCCGGTTGCCCTCCGGATGCCGGCTCCGCAACTGCACCGCCGCGGTGAACGTGACCAAGCCCAGCAGCAACAGCACAATCAGCACGTATGCCCCGGCGAACACCCGCCCTTCCAGATGCGGGAACGCACCGAACAGCACGCCGACCGCCGCGACCAGCCACACCTCGTTCGCCAGGAAAAACGGGCCGACCGCGCCGAGCACGCGCCGCTGTCCAGCCTCGTCGCGGGAGAGCGCGGGCAGCAGCAGCCCGACGCCGTAGTCGTAGCCTGCCAGCGCGAAGTAGCCGCCCAGCAGCAAACCGAGCACACCCCACCAGATCGTCACCACGGGTCACACTCCACTCAGGACAGGAAGTTCGGTTTCCGCCGCGGCGACGGCCGGACCGCGTTTGGCGATCCGGGCGAGCAGCACCCAGTCGGCGACGGCCAGCACGGCGAACAACAGCGTGAAAGCGATGAAGGAGAACAGGATCTGCCCGCCGCTGACGTCGGCGACGGCGTCCGCGGTGCGCAGCTTGCCCCACACCAGCCACGGCTGACGGCCGATCTCGCGGACCAGCCAGCCCAGGATCGCCGCGATGAACGGCACGGCGATCCCCGGCACCATCAGGAAGAGCACCGGCCGTGCCCGGAGCAGCCGGTCGCGGAACAACAGCAGCGTGCCGACCAATGCCGCGAAAAACGCGAAGAAGCCGACATTGATCATCATGCCGAGCGGCAACCCGACGGCGACCGAACCCTTGAACTTGTCCGGCTGATACCCGGCGACCTCGGCGAACTGCGCGAACCCGGCCTGGACCACCAGTACGCTGCCGATCAGCGACGTCACCACGCCGATCCGCAGCGAGCGGCGGAAGAAGTCGATCTCGCTGGTGCGCTTGAGGAAGTGGTACGCACTGACGCCGGTCACGAAGAAGCCGCCGGTCAGCAACGCGGCCCCGATAACGTGCGGCAGCGACGCGACCAGCGCCGGGTTGGCGAACAACGCACCGAAGTCGTCCAGGCGCAGCACGCCGTTCTCCATCCGCGAACCGACCGGGTTCTGCAGGAACGAGTTGGCGACCATGATGAAGAGCGCGGAGGCGTACGCGGTGAGCGTGACCAGCCATAACACCGCCAAGTGCAGCCACTTGTTCATTCGGCCGCGGCCGAAGATCCACACACCGAGGAACGTCGATTCCAGGAAGAACGCCACCAGCGTCTCGATCGCGAGCGGCGCGCCGAAAACGTCCCCGGCGAACGCGGACAGCCCGGTCCAGGTCATCCCGAACTGGAATTCCATCACGATTCCGGTGACGATTCCGAGCGCGTAGTTGACCACGTACAGGCGGCCCCAGAACGCGGTCATCCGGTGCAGCTGCTCGCCGCCGCGGAGCGTCGCGCGGGTCTGCATGATCGCCACCATGGTCACCAAACCCAGGGTGAGCAGCACAAACAGGAAGTGGAACGAGGTCGTGGTCGCGAACTGGAGTCGCGCTATCGGCAGTGGGTCCATGCCGACGGAGCTTATACGTAGCGCGGCTACATGTAGCGGCAAAACCCATGAGATCGGGGTGATCTCAGGGTTTTTCCCGGACGGTTCGGGAAGGCGCGGAGATTAGCCTGCCAGGGTCAAGATGAGTAGACTGCCGACCTATGAAAGCGGACACGTTGCGCGGACACCTCGACGCGTTGCTGCTCGCCGTCCTCGACGGCCGCAAGCTGCACGGATACGCGATCATCGAGGCTTTGGCGCTGCGCAGCGACGGAGCGCTCGACCTGCCCACCGGCACGGTGTACCCGGCGTTGCGCCGGCTCGAGCGCGCCGGCTGGCTTGCCAGCGAGTGGGACGTGGTGTCCGGCCGCAAGCGGCGCACCTACCGGCTCACTCGCGCCGGGCAGCAGGCGCTGGCCGCGGAACGGGTGCAGTGGCGGGAGTTCACCACGGTGATCGGTGGAGTGCTGGAACCATGACCACGACAAGCCAGACTGCGGCAAGCCCCATCGAGGCCTACCTGGCCGAACTGGACCGCGCGCTGATCGGCCGCCGCGGCACGAAAGCGGACCTGCTCGCCGAAGCCCGCGACGGTCTGCGCGACGCGGCCGAGGCGTACCGCGAGGGCGGCTGGAGCGAGGTCGAAGCGCAACGCCGCGCGGTAGCGGATTTCGGTCAGGTCCGCGAGATCGCCGGTGACTACCAAGCGGAACTGAGCATGCACAACGGCGTACGGACGCTGTGGCTGCTCGTGCTCGGCGTGCCCGCGATGCAGACGTCGTGGGAGGTGGCGCGCATCTTCACCTACGGCTCCTGGTCGCGGCTGACCACGCCGAACCCCGGCTGGTATCCGTACGTCACGCAGTTCACCCACGCCGCGATCTACGCCGTGCCCGTGCTCGGCCTGCTCGCGCTGCTGGGCACCCGGTTCCTCAGCCGCCGGTTCGACGGCGTCCGCACGGCCCGGGTCTGCCGGACGCTCGGCGCGATCGCGGTGGGCGTCAACCTGTTCTCCGTGCTGCTGCTGATCGGAGCGACCGGGGTGGTCGACGCGGCGCGGCTGTTCCTGAGCGGTCCGTGCGGCGTGCTGATGGTCGCCTGGGTGGTCCTGTCGTTCCGACTTGTCGTGCTAGCGCGACGTTCTTGGCGGCGGTGTGCCACGATCGTCGCGTGACGACCGCGCTGATCTACCTCGTAGTCATGCTGCTGGTGGCCGCCGTGGTGTTCCTCCTGGCCGCTGTGGTGTTCGGCCGTGGCGAGGAACTGGCGCCGCTGCCGCCGGGCAGTTCGCCCACTCGTCTGCCCGCCGAGGACATCACCGGCGAGGACGTCCGCCAGGTACGCTTCCAGCTGGTGTTCCGCGGGTACAAGATGTCCGAAGTGGACTGGGTGCTGCGCAGGACCGGCGTGGAACTGGACGAACTGCGCGAACGGGTCGCCCGGCTCGAGGCCGCGCAACAGCCCCGCGAAGCAGCGCACCGGAGGCCGACGGGTGAGTGACCTGGTGCTGTCGGTAGACGTCGCGGCACCGGCTGGCACGACCTGGCTCGCACTCACCGACTGGGCCCGCCAGGGTGAGTGGATGCTCGGCACGCAGGTACGGGTCGTCGAGGGCAACGGCCGCAGCGTCGGCTCGAAACTCGCGGCCTTCACCGGCTTCGGAGGCATCGGCTTCACCGACACGATGGAGATCACGACCTGGGAACCGCCCCTGCGCTGCACGGTGCGCCACCTGGGCAGCCTGGTGCAGGGAACCGGCGTGTTCCAGGTGCTGTCGAAGGGCGCCGGCCACTGCACCTTCGTGTGGGCCGAACACCTCAAACTGCCCTTCGGCCTGCTGGGCCGCGCAGGCTGGCCCCTGGCGCGCCCCGCGTTCGCCCTCGGTGTACGCCATTCACTGCGGCAGTTCGCGAGGTTCGCGGAAAATTATTCAATGGGGGAACAATGACGGAACTACTGGGCGAAGACGGCATCGCCCGCTGCAGCTGGGGCAACTCAGCCCCCGATTACGCGACGTACCACGACGAGGAGTGGGGCGTCCCGCTCCACGGCGAGGCTGAGCTGTACGAACGCCTGTGCCTGGAATCGTTTCAGTCCGGACTGTCCTGGATCACCATCCTCCGCAAACGCGAGAACTTCCGGAAAGCTTTCCGAGGCTTCGCACCGGAGAAGGTCGCCCGCTTCGGCGAGAAGGACGTCAACCGCCTGATGCAAGACGCGGGAATCGTCCGCAACCGCGCGAAAATCGACGCAGCCGTGAAGAACGCCCGCGCTGTCGCAGACCTGGACATCCCGCTGGACAAGCTGCTGTGGTCCTTCGCCCCAGCGAAACACCGCCGCCCCCGCACCATGGCTGACGTCCCGGCGATCACCGACGAGTCGAAGGCAATGGCAAAGGATCTGAAGAAGCGCGGCTTCGCCTTCCTGGGCCCGACCACCTGCTACGCGCTGATGCAAGCCACCGGCATGGTCGACGACCACGTAAAAGGCTGCTTCCGCGCCGCCTGAAGTACGTGAGGGGACCCCTCACGTACACAGATTCCCCCAGGGTGGCCCTCACGACCGGCCGCTCGTTCAGTGAGGGGCCCCTTCGCGGACGTGGATTCCCTCAAGGAGCCCTTCACGGACCGCCCGGCCGCTGCCCGCCCCGCCCGCCACCCGGGATGCGCCCCCAATGCGGCATTGGGTGCGTCAGATGCACCCAATGTGGCGTTCGGTGCATCCAACGCACCCAATGCCACATTGGGGCGCTAGCCCCCACCACCAACCAAACCGCCGCCGGTGCACCCAACAATCAGTGCATCCAGCCCTCCCGCAGCCGGTGCACCCAACGCATTGAGGCACCAAGCCCCACCCCGCAGCCGATGCACCCAACCATCGAGGCACCCAGCCCTACCCCGCACCCCGATACGAAGCGCATCTGCGGTTCGGGGGTGCTTGTCAAGGCATCTTTCCCGCCTTGACAAGCACCCCCGAACCGTCAGCACAATCAAGCTTCGGGGTGCCCCACGCAACCCTCTTTTCTTATGCGGCGCAGCCGCTCCTCTTTAACCCTTCACTTCCCCTGAAAATTAGGCCGCCGCTTCCCCACAAACGCCTCCACAGCCTCCGCGTGATCCGCAGTACCCCCCAACTCCGTCTGCGCAGCGTCCTCAGCAGCCAACGCCTCCTCCAACGAAGACTCAGCCGCCACCCCCAACACGCCCTTGATCTTCGCGTAAGCCACAGTCGGCCCAGCCGCGAGCTTCGCCGCCACCTTCTGCGCCCGAGCGGCCAGCTCCTCGTCCGGCACAACCTCCCCGACGAGCCCGATCCGCAACGCCTCCGCCGAGTCCACCGTCCGCGCCATCAGCATCAACTCGGCAGCCCGCCCATACCCGATCAACCGCTGCAACGTCCACGACGCGCCCGAGTCCGGCCCAAGCCCGACATTCGCGAACGCCATCAAGAACGACGACGACTCCGCCGCGATCCGCAGGTCGCTGGCATACGCGAAGGCAGCGCCAGCCCCGGCCGCGGTGCCGTTCACCGCCGCGATGACCGGCTTCGGCATCCCGGTGATCGCCTTGACGATCGGGTTGTAGTGGTCGCTCACCGTGTGCAGCGGGGCCGGGTCGTTCGCCTGCAGCAGGCCGACGTGCTCCTTGAGGTCCTGTCCGGCGCAGAACGCCTTCCCGGTGCCGGTGAGCACCACCGCGCGGACGTCCGGGTCCTCGGCGGCCGCGCGCAGCTCGGCGATCAGGCGCTCCTTGAGCTCGACGGTCAGCGAGTTGTACGCCTCCGGCCGGTTCAGCCGCAGGGTGCGCACGCCGTCGGCGTCGGCGGTCAACAGGACGTCGGATGTGGTCACGAAATGCTCCTCTGAAGCGGCGGCTCGGGTTCTCGGGACTGAGTCTCGCACCCTCGGCGGGCGGCATACCAGCACCGATGCGGCGGCAAATGATCGGTCCGCGTTCGCGCCCGGGCGCTGATGAGGGACAATGGGGGACGAGACCCGGCTGGCATGGGAGTGCGCGACCCGGGCGCGCCGGTTGAGACGGAGGGAGCACGCTATGGCGGCCATGAAGCCCCGGACCGGAGATGGTCCCCTCGAAGTGACCAAGGAGGGGCGGGGCCTCGTCATGCGGGTGCCACTGGAGGGTGGCGGCCGGCTGGTCGTCGAGCTCTCCGCGGAGGAAGCGAAGGACCTCGGCGCCGCATTGCAGGAGGTCACTGGCTGACCTGCGCTCTCCCCGCTCTGTCCACTGTGCACCCCGGTCTCCTTCTGGAGGCCGGGGTCGGTTCGTCTGCGCCCTAAGGTTGCTCGCTGTGCGTAACTCGCTACCACCCGTCCCCACGAAGCTGCCCGAAATCGAGGTCGTCGCCGCGACGCGCCGCGGAGTTCCGCGAGCAGTGCTGATCGCGCCGGCCGAGGCGGAGGAAGGCACAGCGTACGGGTCGAGCGGACGCGCCGCCGAAGTACGCGAAGTGCCCGAAGACGGCGACGCTCCGCGCTGGGTCGCCGGTATCGGCGAAGGCGCGCCGAAGGACTTTCGACAGACCGGTGCCGCGTTGGCGCGCGCGTTCCGCGAAGCGGCCGGGGACCGTCCGATCCGGACAGTCCAGGTCGTACTGCCCGAAGACGCGACAGCCGAGCACGCAGCCGAATTGGCGATCGGACTGTCGCTGGGCGGATACCGGTTCGTGGTCACCACGACAGAGCCGAAGCCGCCGGTGCCCGCCGTACGCCTCGTTGTCGCGCACGAGCGTGCCGTACCCGCGTACGCAGACGCCGTAGCGCGCGTACGCGTTCTCGCGGCGGCGGCTGCCTTTACTCGCGACCTGGCGAACACGCCGTCGAACATCAAGAACCCGGCGTGGCTGGCGAACACCGCGGCGAAGGTGCTGGGCGGCACGGTCGACGTGACCGTGCGGGACGAGAAGTGGCTCGCCGACAAGGGGTTCGGCGGAGTCCTGGCGGTCGGCGGCGGCTCGGTTTCGCCGCCGCGCCTGATCGAAATGACGCACCGCCCGCGCGGCGCGACGAAGCACCTGCTGTTCGTGGGCAAGGGGATCACCTTCGACACCGGCGGCATTTCGCTGAAGCCCGCCGACGGCATGCACCTGATGCGCACCGACATGGCGGGCGGCGCGGCCGTGATCGCCGCGATGCGCGCGATCGGGGAGCTGAAGCTGCCGGTGCGCGTCACCGCGCTGGTGCCCGCGGCGGAAAACCACGTCTCCGGCGGCTCGTACCGGCCGGGCGACATCGTGCGGCACTACGGCGGCCGGACCACCGAGATCGGCAACACCGACGCCGAGGGCCGGATGGTGATGGCCGACGCGCTCGCCTACGGAATCTCCCAGTTCAAGCCGGACCTGATCGTCGACGCGGCCACGCTGACCGGCGCGATGAAGGTGTCGCTCGGCCTGCGCACCGGCGGCGTCTTCGCGACGGACGACGACCTCGCCGCCCGCGTGATCGAGGCGGGCGCCCGCGCCGGCGAGGCCTGGTGGCGGATGCCGCTGGTCGAGGACTACGCGACCGGTATCGAGGGCGAACTCGGCGACGTCCGGCAGGCCCCCGGCGGCCCGGGCGGGATCATGGCGGCGCTGTTCCTGCGCGAGTTCACCGCGGGGCTGCCGTGGGCGCACCTGGACATCGCGGGCCCGGCGCGCGCGGACAAGACGTACGACGACGTGGTGCCCGGCGCGTCCGGGTTCGCGGCCCGGACGTTGGTGGAGTTCGCGGCTTCCTACGAGGGCTAGCCGGACGCTGCCGCGGCGGAAGTCGCCGCGGCAGCACGGGCTAGTTCTTCCCCGCCAGCTCTTCCTCGCGGCGGGTCAGCACGATCGGGTCCCCGTCGGTGATCGCGACCGTGTGCTCGGAATGCGAGGTGCGCGAGCCGTCCGCGGAACGGATGGTCCAGCCGTCCGGGTCGTAGACGATCTTGTCCGTCGTGCGAGCCAGCCACGGTTCCAGCGCGAGCGTCAGGCCGGGCCGGAGTTTCATGCCGCGGCCTGCCCGGCCGCGGTTGGACACGTGCGGGTCGCCGTGCATGGTGCGGCCGATGCCGTGCCCGCCGAACTCGGTGTTGACCGGGTAGCCGTAGCCGGTCGCGACCGCCTCGATGGCGGCCGAGATGTCGCCGAGCCGGTTGCCCGGACGGGACGCCTCGATGGCGGCTTCCAGCGCTTCCTCGGTGGCCCGGATGATCCGCTGGTCCTCCTCGGCGGGCGTGCCGACGATGATCGTGCGCGCCGAGTCGGCCGCCCAGCCGTCGATGGTGACCGCGATGTCCGCGGTGAGCACGTCGCCGTCGCGAAGCGTGTAGTCGTGCGGAAGGCCGTGCAGGACGGCGTCGTTGACCGACAGGCAGATGACGTTGCGGAACGGGCCCTCGCCGAACGACGGCGCGTAATCCCAGTAGCACGAGACCGCCCCGCGCCGCTTGATCATGCCGCGCACGTGGTGCTCGATGTCCATCAGGTTGACGCCGACGTCGGCGAGCTTGCCGACCTCGGTCAGCACCTCGGCGATGAACCGCCCGGTCACGTGCATGCGGTCGATCTCCGCAGGCGTCTTCAGCTCGATCACGACTACCTCGCGTCCTCAAGTTCCGGTATTTCTATACCGGAACGCTAGCACGGTACCGGGATACAAATACCACCCCGGCGGCTAATCCGTCCTGCCGAGCACATGGTCGCGGAAGGCTTGGACGGCGGGCGAAAGCGGTTCCCCGGCGCGCCAGGCCAGCCCGATCGTCCGGTGGACCGGCGGGTGCAGCGGCACCTCCGCGACCCCGGCCGGGGAGCCCGGCTCGAAGCGCGGCAGGAGCGCGACGCCCAGCCCGGCCCCGACAAGTCCGCGGACAGTGTCGGATTCCTGACCCTCGAAGGCGACCTTCGGCGTGAAGCCGGCGGCGGCGCAGAGGTCGTCGGTGATCCGGCGCAAGCCGTAGCCGGGTTCCAGCAGCACGAACGGCTCGTCGGCCAGCTCCGCGACGCGCACGCTGCGCCGTCCGGCCAACCGGTGCCCGGCCGGGACCGACAGATGGATCGGCTGCCGGTCGAGCACGACGGTCTCCAGCCGTTCGTCCTCGACGACCGGGGCGAGCAGGGCGAGATCGAGTTCGCCGGACACGAGCCGGTCGACCATGTCCTGCAACGAACCCTGCACGAGGGAGAACCGGGCGGTCGGGGCCTGTTCGCGATACCTGCGGAGCAATTCCGGCACCAGCGACCGGCCGAGCAGGTGCAGAAATCCGAGCACGACGCGGCCGCTCGCCGGTTCGATCTCCTCGCGGGCGAGGCGGACCCCGGCGTCGACCACGGGAAGGGCGCGTTCCGCCGCGTCGGCCAGCAGCTCGGCGGCGCGGGTGAGCCGGACACCGCGCCCGTCGGGCACGGTCAGCGGCGCGCCGAGGGCCTGTCCGAGCGCCGCCAGCCGCCTGCTGACTGTGGGTTGCGGCACTCCGAGGAGCTCGGCCGTGCGAGTGACGTTTCCGGTGCTTCGCAGTGTGGCCAGCAGACACAGGTGCGGGACGAGCTGCGCAGTGAGGCTCTCATTCGGCACGGTATGAATGATGGCAGATCTGTGTATTAGACGTATTGATTAGCGAAGCTTACTTTCGAGGTCATGCTGTCCTCCGCCCGCCGGGCCAAGGTCGCGGTCGCCGCCGCGGGCTTCACGTCGTTCGCCCTGCTCTACGCCCCGCAGGCGGTCCTGCCGCAGCTCGCCGGGCAGTACCACCTCGATCCCGGCGGCGCGGCGCTCGCGGTGAGCGTGGCGACCGGCGCGCTGGCGATCTCCGTGCTGCCCATCGCCGCGTTGTCCGAGGCGATCGGGCGGCGGCCGGTGATCATCGCGTCCGTCGTGCTCTCCTCGGTGCTCGGGCTTCTGCTTCCACTGATGCCGAACTACCCGCTGCTGCTGGTGCTGCGCGCGGTGCAGGGCGTCGCGATCGCCGGATTTCCCGGCGTGGCCACGGCTTACCTCGTGGAACGGCTCGGGAAGACCGGCGTCGCGGCCGCGGTCGGCGCGATGATCGCGGGCAACACCATCGGCGGCATGACCGGACGGCTGGCCACCGGGTTCACCGCCGGTCCGTTCGGCTGGCGCGGCGCGCTGTACGTGGTGGCTGGGCTTTCGCTGGTCTGCGCGGTCGTGACCGTGGTGACGCTGCCGCCTTCGCCGGTCCGGACGGGGGAGCGGCAGGGCCTTCGCGACATCGGCGTCGGCCTGCTTTCCGCGGTGCGCCGGCCAGTGTTGCTCGCGCAGTACGCCGTCGCGCTGCTGGCCATGGGCGCGTTCGTCGCGCTGTACAACGCGGCCGGGTTCCGGCTGACCGGCGAGCCGCTGAACCTGTCACCGGCGATCGCGTCGCTGGTGTTCGTGTCGTACGCGCTGGGCTCGGTTTCCTCGGCCACGGCCAACCGGTTGTCCGCGCGGATCGGCCGTCGGCAGGCGCTGGTCGGCGCGCTGCTGCTGACCGCCGTCGGGGCGCTGCTGACGATTCCGGACTCGCTGCCGTTGATCGTCGTCGGCTTCCTCGTGTTGACGACGGCTTTCTTCGCCGCGCATTCGATCGCGAACAGCTGGGCCGCGGCCGAGGCTCCGGAGAACGCGCGCGGGCAGGTCGGCGGGCTGTACATGCTCATGTACTACTTGGGAAGCAGCGTCGGCGGCGGGGTCGGCAGCGTCGTCTACGGGGCGGACGGGTGGAGCTGGTTGATCGTGGCCGTCGTGGTGTGGCTCGGGCTGGCTGTCGCGGCGGTGCAGGTGGGCACGCGGGTGCGGAGCGAGAAGCGGGTGCTGGTGGGCAGCTGACCGCTCACGAGCACGCCGTGGCCACCAGCAGCCCGCCGCCGACCGGCAGCAGGGCCGGGATCAGCCGGTCGTCCTCGCGGACCGCTCGCGCGACCTCGCGCAACGCCATCGTCTCCGGATCGCGCCGCGCCGGATCGGTGAGCCTGCCGCCCGCCAGGACCTGGTGGAACACGATCACCCCGCCGCGGCGCAGCAAGGCCACGCCCTGCTCGTAGTAGCCCGGGTACTCGATCCGCGCGGCGTCGACGAACACCAGGTCGTAGCCGCCCGGCGTGAGCCGTGGCAGCACGTCCAGCGCGCGGCCGACGATGAGCCGCATCCGGCCCGGCGGATAGCCCGCCTCGAGAAAGGTCTTGCGCGCCGCCCGCTGGTACTCCGGCTCGACGTCGATCGAGGTCAGCACGCCGTCGGCGGCCATCCCGCGCAGCAGGTACAGCCCGCTCACGCCGGAGCCGGTGCCGACCTCCACGACCGCCCGCGCGGCGACCGTCGCGGCGAGAAACCGCAGCGTCGTGCCTGCTCCGGGGGCCAGCGGGGCGCACCCGAGGTCGACCGCGCGCAGCCGTGCCGCGGCCAGCACGTCGTCGTCGGGCAGGTACCCGTCGACCTGCTCGGCGCCGACCGCCCCGGTCTCGGCCGCCGCCTCTGTCCCCGAACTCACGCGCGAAGGTTAGCGCTGGTTGTCGATAAATCAGCGAAGGCTCCCTGGTAAGCGCCTTCCGGCCCGGGGGAAAGCCCGCGATCGCCCTGGAAAGGACCTCGCCGGCCAACTTCTCAGGCTGCTCTCAGATCGGTCTCATGAGTTCCATAAGGAAGACCGACAGACTGAGTCTCAACCACACGGGAACACCGTGTGCCCGGCCCGCGTTGGCAGAGGTGAAGAGGAGTTGACCCAGATGGAGGTGCCTGCTCCCCTGATGCAGAACGCCGAACTGCCGGAAGCCGCCCCGGTGACCGTGGACGCAGCCGAGACGGCTTGGACGCCGCCCTCGTGGGACGAGGTCGTGCGCGAACACGCCGACCGCGTGTACCGGCTCGCCTACCGCCTCACCGGCAACACGCACGACGCCGAGGACCTGACCCAGGAGACGTTCATCCGCGTCTTCCGGTCGCTCGCGTCGTACAAGCCCGGCACCTTCGAGGGCTGGCTGCACCGGATCACCACGAACCTGTTCCTCGACATGGCGCGCCGCCGCTCGCGCGTGCGCATGGAGGGACTGCCCGAGGACACCGACCGGATCGTCGGCGACGACCCGAGCCCCGAGCAGCACTACAGCGACACCCACCTCGACCCCGACCTGCAGGAGGCGCTCGACGAGCTGCCCCCGGAGTTCCGGGCCGCGGTCGTGCTGTGCGACGTGGAAGGACTGTCGTACGAGGAGATCGGCGCGACGCTGGGCGTCAAGCTCGGCACCGTGCGCAGCCGCATCCACCGCGGCCGCTCGGCGCTGCGCGCGTCGCTGGAGCGCCGTCGCGCGGCCCGGGAGGAATCTGCGAAGGTGCCCGTATGACCGGCTGGCGTTTCGCCGAATCCCACCTCATGCCCGACGCGGTAGTCGCACTGGTCGACGGCGAGCTGACGCCGGTCGCCCACGACCGCGCGCTCGCGCACCTCGCGCGCTGCCCGGACTGCGCGGCCGAGGTGACGTCGCAGCGGCAGGCCGTCGCGGCGGTGAAGGACGCGGGCGCGCCGTCGATGTCGGCGGGCTTCCTGGCCAGTCTCCGGTCCATTCCGGAGCACACTGACCTGCCGGGCACGCCGGACAACCTCGCGGTCACCGCGGATGGTCAGCTGGTGGCGATCCAGCGGCCGGACCGGGTGGCTGGACTGCGCGACGCTGGGGTGCTCGGGGGTGCTGCGCCGTTGGGAACAACCGCGCCGCTCGGGCAGTCGGCGAACGTGCTCGGCGGCGGTCGGTTCGCTTTCAGCCGGAAGCGGGCGGCGCAAGGAGCCGGAGTCGTGGTGTCCGGGCTCGTGCTGAGCGCGCTCGCGCTCGTCGGGACCGCGGCGGATAGCGGGGACGGGTCCGGCGGGAGCGGGCCGGTTCGGACGCCTAACGCTAATTTGCTGCCGGCGAATATGAATGTGCCTCGGGCTGGTGGGCCTTCTTCCTCTCCTGCGCCTTCTCCTTCGCCGGAGCCGGAAGAAGCTGGGGTGGTTCGGGCTGGGGCTGCTGTCGCGGCTCGGTAGATCGCGGGCGGCTCGTCGCCTGGCGGCGACATTGCGCCCTTCGTTGCGTGGGGCACCCCGAAGCTTGATTGTGATGACGGACGGCGGGTGCTTGTCAAGGCGGGAAAGATGCCTTGACAAGCACCCGCCGTCCGCATTTTGGCTTCGTATCGGGGTGCGGGGGAGGGGCTGGGTGCCTCGCTCGTTGGGTGCATTGGCTGCGGTTTCGGGCGCGTGGGGTGGGTGCGTGGTTGCGGTGGATTCGGCGGGCGGCGGTTGGGGTGGGGGTAGCGCCCCAATGTGGCATTGGGTGCGTGGGATGCACCGAACGCCGCATTGGGTGCGTCAGATGCACCCAATGCCGCATTGGGGCGCATTCCTGGCGGGGCGGCGGCGCGGGGCGGGCCGTGAAGGGCTCCTTGAGGGAATCTAGGTCCGTGAAGGAGCCCCTCACGTACGGCGGCGGGGCGTGAGGGGAACCCTGAGGGAATCAGAGTCAAGGAGGGTGGCCCTCACGTAACAGCTGGGCCAGGGGCGGCGGGGTCAGCTCACGGGTTCTGGGATGGCGTGGAGTTTTCCGTCTGGGCCTGCCAGGCAGGAGGCGTTTCCTCGTTGCGTCGTGAGGAAGTCCGTGAGGCAGTCGGCGATGGCGGCGTGTCCTGCGGCGTTGGGGTGGAAGGATTCCTGCAGTGCGTGCGTCGCCCGGTCGACTTGGGTCAGGTCGTTCAGGTGCAAAGTCAGGCGGGTGAACCATTCCGTGGCCGGGTTCGGGCCGCCGGAGCAGGCTTCGTGGTTTTCGCCTGCTCGGGCCAGATCCAGGAAACGGGCGCCGGATTGGGTGGCTGCTTGTTTGATTCCTGCGGACAGGGTGCTGATTCCCGTGGTCGAAATCCACTGGAGGTCATCGGTGCGGAAGGGGCAGCCGTTGAGGCTTTGCAGGTCTGCTGGGATGTCCGGGCCGACCGGGGTGGCGTAGGACTGGAGCACCAGCTGGTAGTCCGCGGGGACGTAACCGGCGTTGGCCAATACCTTTTTCACGTCGCCTACTGCGTTCGCCACCTTCGGGACCATCGCGTCCACTTTGGACTTCCAGCTTTGCTTCAATGCGACGTTGCAGGACGGGCCGTCGGCGGAGAACCAGGCCTTGAAGCATTCGCTGACTTGGGCGGAGAACTTCGGGTCGTCGTTCGCGCCCACTGCGATGACCACCGCGGCTACCCGGTGGTCTTTCACCACGTCGGCCAGTTGGGCGGCTTGCGAGCGTTCGCCCCACTGTTTGGCGTCGCCCAGGGCGACTTGGGCGGCGGGGGCGCCGGAGCAGGCCAGGTTGACCCGGGCGGTGATGCCGGGGATGCGGACCTTCTGCACGAAGGCCGCCGACGAGCGGTGGCACCAGTCGCCGTTTCTGCCGTCGGTGTCGGGGCTGTAGGCGCCGGCGCCTTCGCCCGACACGGTGCTGTCGCCCATCGACACGATGGTCAGCGGGCCGCGGCCGGGCGGGCCCTGGCGCGGAAAAGGCTGTCCTGGCCTGCTCTCGGTGCCGAAAAAGACGAAGAAGCCCACGAGCACAGCTACGCAGGCGAGGACCAGCGCCCCCCACCACCACCGGAATCGTCGCATCGCTCGCCAAGTCTAGCGAGAACCCGGACGGCCTCGTCAGGGTCGGCAGGGGGTGCGACGCGGGTCACCGGGCGGCGAGCGTCCACTGTGGACTTCAAGGGGCTATTCGGCCGCCCAGAGCGGGGGCTTGCGGTGGGTCCACGGGGCGGCCTGTTCCAGCTGTCCGGCCAGGCGGAACAGCAGGTCTTCGCGGCCGAAGGCGGCGGTGAACTGCATGCCGATCGGGAGTCCTTCGTCCTCGGACAGCGGGACGGACATCGACGGAACCCCTGAAACGTTCGCGGCCGCGGTGTAGGGGGAGCGGTCCAGGAGGCGGGCCAGCCAGCCGAGGCCGTCCAGTTTGTCCGCGTCTTCGCCGTATGCGCCCAGCGGGACCGGCGGCTCGGCCAGCGTGGGAGACAGGAGCAGGTCGTAGCGGGCGAAGTGGCGGGCGAAGGTTCGCGACACCTGGTTGCGGATCGCCAGGGCGCGGACGAACTCGTCGGCGGTGACCCGGTGGCCGTAGCGGTAGCTGGCGAGGGTGACCGGTTCCAGGGTGGTGTCGTCGATTGGGCGGCCGGTCGCGGCGGCGATGCCGTCGATCCACGGGGCCAGGTTCGCGGTCCACATCCGGGCGTTGCCGAGGACGAATTCCTCCCAGGAGACGCCTAGGGCCAGTTGCGTCTCTTCGACTTCGTGGCCCAGGGATTCCAGCAGGCGCATCGTCGCGGACAGGGCGGCGGAGACCGGCTCGGTGGGCTGGCGGCCGCCCCAGGGCTGGCGCAGGACTGCGATCCGGAGACGGCCTGGATCCGTCGCGACCTCCGCGGCATAGGGGCGCTCGGGGCGCGGGGCGGAGTACGGGTCGCCGGGTTCGGGGCCTTCGATCAGGTCCAGCAGGACGGCGCTGTCGCGGACGCTCCGGCTCAGGCTGCCTTGCACGGCCAGGCCGCTGAACACCTCGTCAGCGCCGGGGCCGTGCGAAATCCGGCCACGGGTTGGTTTCAGGCCGAACAATCCGTTGCTGGAAGCGGGAACCCGGATGGAACCCGCGGCGTCGGTGGCGTGGGCGAGGGGGACGATTCCGGTGGCGACCGCCGCGCCGGAGCCGCCGCTGGAGCCGCCCGCGCTTCGGGTGGGGGACCACGGGTTGCGGGTCGCGCCGTAGAACTCCGGTTCGGTGGTGGTGCTGTAGGCCATTTCCGGTGTGGTGGTGCGGCCGATGGTCACCAGACCGGCTTCGCGGAAGCGGCGCATCAGGAACGAGTCTTCGGGCGACACGGCCCCGGCGGCCAGGCGGCTGCCCAGTTCGCTGCGTTTGCCCGCCATGGTGACGCCGAGGTCCTTGATCAGGAACGGCACGCCCGCCAAGGGGGCGGAACCGGGGGCGTCCTCGGGCGGCCAGGTTTCCACTACGGCGTTGATCTGCGGGTTCACCGCTTCGACCGCCCGGGCGGCGGCGTCGGCGACCTCGGCTGCGGTCACCTCGCCGCGAGCGATCAGCTCTGCCAGGCCGACCGCGTCGCAGCTCGTGTATTCGGAGATTTTCACCAGCACGTCCTTCGCGAGACTCATCCGTATTGCATGATACCGAGCGGTATCACCGGAGACGGTTGTGTACCGTAGCCGGGACGAACCGCATTGCCAACCCCCCGGGGGAAGAACCGATGACGAGCACCTCCGCCCGGCGGCCGACGCGGGTCGCGACCTTGCCGCCTCGCGAGCGGATCCTCGACGCGGCCGAGGAGCTGTTCCTCAACGAGGGCGTCGTGCGGGTCGGGGTCCAGGCGATCGCGGACCGCGCCGGGACCACGAAGATGGCGATCTACCGGCACTTCGGCACCAAGGACGCGCTGATCGCGGAATGGCTGCGGATCGTCGTGCACGACTACTCGGCCGCCTTCGACGCGGCCGAACAGGCGCATCCGGACGATTACGCGGAGCAGATCCGCGCGGTCGGGCGGTTCATCGTCGACGGGCTGCCCGACTTTTCCCACCGGGGCTGCCCGTTCACGAACTCAGTCGCCGAACTGCCCGATCCGGACCATCCCGCGCGGCGGCTGATCAGCGAGCACAAGACCCGCCAGTTCGGCCGGCTCCGGGCGATGTGCGCGGGGCTCGGGCTGCCCGACCCGGAACTGGGCGCGGCGGAGCTGACGTTCGCGATGGAGGGGGCGCAGATCGCGGTGCAGAACGGCGGCGTCGAGAACGTCGGCGCGCACCTGACGAAGATCGTCGAGGGCGTGATCAGTCGCGGGAAGCCGGGCTGAGGGCGGCGCGTTTTCGGTGCAGCAGAAGGCGTTCCGCCTCGTTCGAGACCAGCCGGAGGGCGGCGTCGTAGGACTCGACGGCTTCGCCGGTCCGGCCCAGGCGGGCCAGCAGATCGGCTCGGACGGCGTGGAAAAGGTGCCGGTCGCCGAGGTCCAGACCGTCCACAATGGTCAGTGCGGCGGCCGGGCTTTCGACCTCGGCGACGGCGACGGCGCGGTTCAGCGCGACGACGGGGGTCGGCGTCAGGGCGAGCAGCTGGTCGTAGAGGGCGAGGATCTGCACCCAGTCGGTGCCGTCGCTGTGCACGGCGTTGATCGCGGCCTGGATCTGGTACGGGCCCGGGCGGTCGAGCCGCAGGCAGCGGCGGACGAGGTCCTGGCCTTCGGCGATCAGCGTCCAGTCCCAGCGAGCGCGGTCCTGAGCGGGCAGCAGCACCGGGATTCCGTCGGCGTCGACCCGGGCCGCGCGGCGTGATTCGGTGAGCAGCTGCAACGCGAGCAGGCCCAGCACCTCGGGTTCGTCGGGCAGCAGGGCGGCCAGGACCCGGGTCAGGCGGATCGCTTCGGACGCCAGGTCCGGGCGGGTGAGGTCGGTGCCGCTGCTGGCGGTGTGGCCTTCGGTGAAGATGAGGTAGAGCACGGCGAGGACGGCGTCGAGCCGGGCCGGGAGGTCGGCCGCGTCGGGTACGCGGTAGGGGATTCGGGCGGCGCGGATTTTGGCTTTCGCGCGCACAAGCCGTTGTGCCAGCGTCGATTCCGGGACCAGGAACGCGTGCGCGATCTCCGCGGTGGTGAGGCCGCCCAGCAGACGCAGGGTGAGGGCGACCCGGGCGGCCGGGCCGAGAGCGGGGTGGCAGCAGGTGAAGATCAGCCGCAGCCGTTCGTCGGGCACCGCGCCTTCGTCGAACGGTTCGCTCGCGTGCAGGAGCGCGGCCTGCGCGTGGCGGTCGGCCCGGGTGGATTCGCGGCGGAGGCGGTCGATGCCGCGGTTGCGGGCGGTGGTGACGAGCCAGCCGGCGGGACTCGGCGGCAGGCCTTCCGCGCGCCATTTCACCGTGGCGATCGCGCAGGCCTCCTGGACGGCGTCCTCGGCGAGGTCCAGGTCGCCGAAGACCCGGGCCAGCACGGCGACCGCGCGGCCGTGCTCGGCGCGGAAGACCCGCTCGAGCACGGCCGCCGGGATCACTGGAACTCCCGGACTTCCACCGGCAGCGTGGTGATCTCCGAGATCCGCCGCGCCCACTCGGTCGCGGCCTCCAGGCCGGGCGCGGTCACGACGGTGAAGCCGCCGAGGTGTTCCTTGCCCTCGGCGAACGGGCCGTCGGTGCACAGGACGCCGCCGCCGGACGCCCGGACCACCTTCGCCGCGGCCGCCGGACGCAGCCCGCCCGAGAACACCCAGACGCCTTTCGCCTTCATCTCGTCGGTCACCGCTTCGAGGCGCGCCGCGATGTCCGCCAGCACCTCGGGATCCGGGGTTCCGCCGTCGGGCTGGCAGATCCCGAGCAGGTACTGCGGCACGGCTCCTCCTCGGCTCAGCGTTGCCGGGCCGGCCGCACGATCATTTCGCTGACATCCACGTCGGCCGGCTGGTCGAGAGCGTAGGCGATGGCGTCGCCGATCGCTTTCGGATCGATGGCGTCCTTGCGGTAGATCCGCATGAACTCCTGCGTTTCCGGGTCGCTGATCGTGTCCGCCAGCTCCGAGGTCACGACGCCGGGGGAGACCGTGGTGACGCGGATCGACGGGTCGCATTCCAGCCGCAGGCCCTCGGTGATCGCCCGCGCCGCGTATTTCGTGCCGCAGTACACCGCCGCGGTCGGCGTGACCTGGTACGCGCCGATCGACGCGATCGTGACGAAGTGGCCGCGGCGTTGCCGGGTGAAGTGCGGCAATGCCGCGGCGATGCTGTGCAGCAGGCCCCGGACGTTGACGTCGATCATCCGGTCCCACTCCTCGACCAGCCCGGCGTCCAGCCGGGACAACGGCATCACCCCGGCGTTCGCGACGAACGCGTCGATCTCGCCGTGGTCGCGCACCGCGCGGTCGACGAACTCGGCGACGTCGGCCCGGTCGGTCACGTCGAGACGGTGGACCTCGATCCCGTCCGCGCTGGCCGCGAGCCGCGCGAGCCGGTCTTCGCGGCGCGCACCGGCGACCACGCGCCAGCCGTCCGCGGCGAGTCTGCGGGCGGTGGCCTCGCCGATTCCGCTGCTGGCACCGGTGATCAGGACAGTCTTGTTCATGCGGATTCCTTCGGGAAGTCGGCGGACAGGGTGACATCGCGCCAGTCGTCGAACGTCTTGCGGAGCGTGTCGAGGCGCGCGGTGGCGATGTCGTAGGCGGCTTGGCCGAGCAGCAGGCGCAGCGGCGGTTCGGCGGAGGCGACCGCGTCGATGACCGCCGTCGCGGCGCGGTCCGGGTCGCCCGGCTGCTTGCCGTAGGTGGCGAGCGTCGAGGTGCGGCGGGCGCCCGCGGTGCCGGCGTAGTCGTCGATGCGGATCGCGGATTCCCGCATGGACGGGCCCGACCAGTTGGTGCGGAACGCGGCCGGTTCGACGATCGTGACGCCGATGCCGAGCGGACCGACCTCCGCGGCGAGCGATTCGCTGAAGCCTTCGACGGCGAACTTGGTCGCGTGGTAGTAACCGGTCGCGCCGAAGGCGGCCAGTCCGCCGAGCGACGAGACCGAGACGATGCGCCCGCTGCGGCGGGCCCGCATTCCGGGCAGGACGGCGCGGGTGAGCGCCATCAGGCCGAATACGTTCGCCTCGAACAACGCGCGGATCTCGGCGTCTTCGCCCTCTTCGACGGCGGCGAGGTAGCCGTAGCCGGCGTTGTTGACGAGGACGTCGATCTGGCCGAAGACACGGTGTGCCTCGGCGACCGCTTCGGTGATCTGCTGCTGATCGGTCATGTCGAGCGCGACCGCCAGTGCACGTCCCGGATGCGCGGCGACGAGGTCCGCGACACGTTCGGGATCGCGGGCCGTGACGACCGCGCGCAGGCCGCGTTCGAGAACGGCGGTCGCGAGTGCGCGGCCGAGGCCGGTGGAACACCCGGTGATCAACCAGACGGGTGCATTGTTTTCAGACATGGCTCTGCCCCTGAAGGAATTCGATAATTGCGGAAAATGCGTCAGCGGTGCGGGCGGTCGCCGGCGGCGAGACTGCCGAGCAGCCCCAGCGCGGCCTCCGACGGACTGCCCGGATCCGCTTGGTACACCACGAGTTGCTGGCCGGGAGCGCTGTTCACGGTCATCGATTCGTAGTGCAGGGTGAGCATTCCGACCAGCGGATGCCGGAACCGTTTCGATTCGTGCGTTTTCTGCCGGAGCTCGTGGCGCGCCCACAGCCGGCGGAAATCGGCGCTCTTGAGCGACAGTTCGCCGACCGCCTCGATCAAGAGCGGATCGTCCAGATCGGTGCCCGCCGCCGACCGCAGCCCGCCGACCGTGTTCACCGCGACCCGCTCCCAATCCGGGTAGAAATCGCGGGCGTCGGGGTCGAGGAACGCCAGCCGCAGCAGGTCGCCGCTGTGCTCGTGCCCGGCGAACAGCGCTTCGCCGAGCAGATTCGACGCGAGCACGGTCATGCACCGCCCGAGCACGACCGCGGGCGTCTGCGGCCACGCGTCCATCAGCTGCACCAGCCGCGGACTGACGCGTTCCTTGGCGTGCCGTCGCTTAGGCCGCTTCGGCCGGGCCAGCGAATGCAAGTGGGCGAGCGCCTCGTCGTCGAGTTGCAGCGCCCGGCCGAGCGCGTCGACGACCTGCGCGGACGGGGTGCGCTCCCGGCCCTGCTCGAGCCGCACGTAGTAGTCGGTGCTCACCCCGGCCAGCTGCGCGACCTCCTCCCGGCGCAGGCCGCTGACCCGGCGCCGGGTGTCGGCGAGCAGGTCCGCGTCCGCCGGGACGGTGGTGCCGCGCCGGGCCCGCAGGAACTCGCCGAGGAGGTTGCTGTCGCTCATGCACCCAGGCTAGATCGCGCGCGGCGGCCGCGGGGCACGGAAAGGGGGTGTGGTTCTCCCACCCTGTGCGGTACCCCTCGGCGCAGTGGTTCAAACCTTTCCGGCGGCGCTCTGCCCGCGCGCACCGCCGCGGCGGAACCGGCAGGCAGACTGTTTTGACTGGTCAACGGCGCGAGCGGAGCCTGCTGGGACCACCCCCTCCACCGGAAAGGCGAACCCATGCGCCGAACCCCGCTGATCCTCGCCGCCGTCGCCGCCGTGTCGATGGCCGCCGCGCCCGCGCAGGCAGCCGAAACCTGGACCACGGTGTTCGAGGACACCTTCGACGGCCCGGCAGGCACCGGTCTCGACCCGCAGAACTGGCTCTACGACAAGGGAACCGGCTACCCCGGCGGCGCGGCGAACTGGGGCACCGGCGAGATCGAGACGTCCACCGACTCGACCGACAACGTCTACCACGACGGAGCCGGGCACCTGGTGATCAAGCCGCTGCGCGACGCGAACGGCGCGTGGACGTCCGGGCGGATCGAAACCCAGCGCACCGACTTCGGCGCGCCGGCGGGCGGGCAGATGGAAATGAGCGCGACGATCCAGCAGCCGAATCCGGAGCACGGTCTCGGCTACTGGCCCGCGTTCTGGGCGATGGGCGCGGACGCGCGGCCGGTCGGCGCGACGAACTGGCCCAGCATCGGCGAACTGGACATCATGGAGAACGTGAACGCGCTGGACAAGCATTCCAGCACGTTCCACTGTGGACAATGGGCGGGGGAGTGCCACGACCCGGACGGGATCAGCAGCGACCTGCAGGACTGCGCCGGCTGCAAGACCGGGTACCACACGTACTCGGTGGTGGTGGACCGCCGGGACGCGGCTGCGGAGGAACTGCGGTTTTCCTTGGACGGCAAGGAAACTTTCGCGGTGAAGCAGAACCAGGTGTCCGACGCCACCTGGAAGGCCGCGGTGGACCACGGGTTCTTCGCGATCTTCGACGTGGCGATCGGCGGGTCCTATCCGAACAAGGTGTGCGGATGCACCAGCCCGGGAGCGGACATCACGCCGGGGGCGGGGATGAATATCGACGCGTTTTCGGTGAAGGTCAGCGGAAGCTGATTTTCGGCCACGGAACTGGCACACCGGCCACTTGAGGCGGCGCCAGAGCGGTCTCGTGGTCCGTGAGGGGAACCCTGAGGGAATCTGATTCCCTCAGGGTGGCCCTCACGGACTTCAAGACACGGTCAGAAAAGGGCGAATCAGTCATTTCGGTGGCGCTGGCGTCTCTTGTGGACGGTCAGCGAGACTCCTGGCATGGGGAATCAGAGTCCCTCGGGGGTCCCCTCGCAGACAGACATGCCAGGTTGCGCCGGGACCGCCCGGTGCCTCTCCGGACTACCGCTCTTGCCCTCCCAGCCAGGCTGCCGCGTGCCGCGCGCCGTCGCGGGGCCGGATAGGTACCGTGATCACCGCAGCAGCGGGAAGAGGGGAACTAAGTGAGCAATCCATTGGTCGCGCCGGTGAAGGAGACCTCGGCGGTGGCCGGGGTCCCGTTGCTGGAGGACGCCACCGGGCTCAAGGAGGCGATCGAGAGCAAGAACTGGGCCGCGGTCGCGATCGGGGCCGTCGGCACCGCGATCGACGTGTTCACCGCGGTCATGGACCCGTTCGGCGCGATCTTCGCCGCGGGCGTCGGCTGGCTGATGGAGCACGTCGGCCCGCTCAAGGAAGCTCTCGACGCGCTCACCGGCAACGCCGACCAGATCAGTTCCCAGGCCCAGACCTGGACCAACGTCGCCAAGGAACTCGAAGGCGTCTCCGCCGAACTCGGCGAGCTGGTCAAGAAAGACCTCGAGAGCTGGCAGGGCGACGCCGCCGACAGCTACCGCAAGCGGGCCGAGGACACCTCCGCGCTGATCGCCAGCGCCCAGAAAGGGTCCGAGGGAGCGGCGAGCGGGGTCAAGACCGCGGGCGAGGTGGTCGCGGCGGTCCGGTCTCTCGTGCGCGACACCATCGCCGACCTCGTCGGGCACCTCATCTCGTGGGCGCTGCAGGTCCTGCTCACCGCGGGGATCGGGATGGCCTGGGTCGGCCCGCAGGTCGCCGCGGCCGTCGCGAAGACCGCGTCCCGGATCACCCAGATCACCACCAAGCTGGTCAAGGCTCTCAAGGCGCTCATCCCGCTGCTGAAGAAAGCCGGGACGCTGTTCGAGGACGCGGGCAAGGCGCTGAAGGGGCTCAAGGGCGGCAAGAACGCCCCGGCGCCGAAGCCCAAGGACATCAACGTCAAATCCGAGGGCGGCGGCACCCGGTCGCATCCCGGCGGCGACGACAGCACGCACACGTCCGGAGCCGGAGGCGGCGGAGGACACCAAGGCAACACCGGCAACACCCACACCAGCGGCTCGGAAGGCGGCGGCCAGGGCGGCGGGCACGAAGGCGGCCAAGGCGGCGGCGGGTCGCACGAGTCCGGCGGCAACGAGGTGCACCCCTCCTCGACACAGCAGCCCAGGGGCAACCAGAACCAGAACCCGGCCGAACACCACACGGACCCCAACGAGATCAAGGGCTGCGGCGACCCGATCGACGTCGCCACCGGCGCGGTGTACCTGGTCCAGGAAGACCTGAACCTGCCCGGAGTGCTGCCCCTGACCGTCGAACGCACCCACCGCTCGACCTACCGCTCCGGCGGATTCTTCGGCCCCACCTGGTCCTCGACGCTGGACGAACGCCTGGAGGTCGGCGACGACGGCCTGCACTACGCCGCCCCGAACGGCGTGCTCGTGCGCTTCCCCTTCCCGCAAGGCATCGAGGCCGTCGCCACCGACGACGGGCCCTACCTCGCGCTGCGCCGGGTGACCACCGGGTTCATCGTCGGCGACCCGCAGAGCAGCGTCATCCGCCACTTCACCGGCGAACCCGGCGACCGCGTCCTGCGGCTGCACGCCCTGGCCGACAGCTCGGGCAACCGGATCGACTTCCGCTACGAGGACGGCGTGCCGGTCGCCATGGAGCACTCCGGCGGCTACCGCGTGACGGTCGAATCGGCGGACGGCCTGGTCACCGCGCTGCGCGCGCCGGACGCGCCGGTGGCGGTCCGGGAATACCGCTACGACTCCGCGCGGCGGCTGACCGAGGTGGTCGACGCGGTCGGCACCTCGCACAAGTTCCGCTACGACGCCGACGGCCGGATGGTGCGCTGGGACGACGTCAACGGCCGCTGGTACAGCTACCACTACGACGGCGACGGCCGGTGCGTGCGCGCCCAGGGCGACGGCGGCTACCTCGACACCGAACTGTCCTACGAAAACCTCGCCACCACGGTCACCGACTCGCTCGGCGCGGTCACCCGCTACCAGCTCAATGAGCAGCTGAAGGTCGTCGCCGAAACCGATCCGCTCGGCAACACCTCGACCACTGAGTACGACGAGTTCGGCCGGGTCGTCGCCAGGACCGACGCGCTCGGTCACGTCACCCGCTGGGAGTTCGACGAGGTCGGCAATGTCGCCGCAGTGACGCGCCCGGACGGTTCGCGGCTGGTCAACGAGTACGACGAGCGGGGCCTGCCGGTCTCTACCACCGGACCCGCGGGCGACGTCTGGCGTTACGAGTACGACGAACAAGGCAGCCTGGTCAAGGAAACCGACCCGGCGGGCGGGGTCACCGCCTACACCTACCACCCGGACACCGGCGCGATCGCGACGCGGACCGACGCGCTCGGCGGCGTCACCCGGTTCGAGTCCGACGCGGCCGGCCTGCCCACGAAGATCACCGCCCCCGACGGCGCGGTGACCCGATACTCCTACGACGCGCTCGGCGCGATCACCTCGATCACCGGCCCGACCGGCGCGTCCGTGGAACGGGTGCGCGACGCGGCGGGCAACCTGGTCCAGCAGCGGAACGCCGACGGCACGGTCAGCAAGTTCGGCTTCAAAGCCGCGGGCAACGTCGAGGAGTCGGTCGACCCGCGCGGCGGCGTGCACCGCGTCGAGTACGGCGCGTTCGGTCTGCCGCTGTCCGCGCAGGACCCCGACGGCGGCGTCCGGCGGTTCGGCTACGACACCGAACTGCGGTTGACCACGGTGACGAACGAACGCGGCCTGGTCTGGCGCTACGAGTACGACCAGGCGGGTCGCGTCGTGGCGGAAACCGACTACAACGGCCGGGTTTTGCGCTATGGCTACGACGCGGCGGGCCGCCTCGTGCGCCGGGTCAACGCGGCCGGGCAGGCGATCGACATCGAGTACGACGCGCTCGGCCGGCTCGTGCGGCGCACCGCCGCCGACGACATCGCCGAATTCGCCTACGACCACGACGGCCGGATGGTGCTGGCGCGCAACGGCGAGACCGAGGTCCGCTTCGAGTACGACGCGCTCGGGCAGCTGGTGTCCGAGTCGATCAACGGCCGCGTCGTGCGGTCGGAATTCGACGCGCTCGGCAGGCGGGTCGGCCGCCGCACGCCCACCGGCGCGGAATCGTCGTTCGGCTACGACTCCGCGGACCGCCCGACCGCGGTCACCACTGCGGGCCGCACCCTGCGGTTCGAATACGACGCCGCCGGACAGGAAACGGTGCGCCGCCTCTTCGCCGGGACCGCGCCGGTGGCGGAGCTACGGCAGGACTGGACCTCGACCGGGCGGCTGCGCGGGCAGACCGTGCTGCGCGGCGCGGCCACCGTGCAGCAGCGCGACTACCGCTACCTGCCGGACGGGAACCTGTACACGACCGGAGACCTGCTGTCCGGGCCGCGCGCGTTCGAGGTCGGCGCGGGCGGACGGGTCACCGCGGTCCGCGGCCCGAAATGGCAGGAGAGCTACCGCTACGACGCGGCCGGCGCGGTCGCCGAAGCCGGCTGGCCGGGCGACCCGGCCGCGGCGGGCCCCCGCGCCTACCGCGGCACGCTCATCGAGTCCGCCGGCGAAACCCGCTACACCCACGACGCCGAGGGCCGCGTCGTGACGCGGGAACGCCGCGGGCAGCGGTGGGAATACCAGTGGAACTCTGCGAGCAGGCTGACCGGCGTGCGCACCCCGGACGGCACGGTCTGGCGCTACCGCTACGACGCGCTCGGCAGGCGCGTCGCCAAGCAGCGCCTCGACCCGGCGGGCGCGGTGGCCGAGCAGATCGAATTCGCCTGGGACCACTACCGGCCCGCCGAGCAGGTGCACAGCGCGCCCGGCCGCCCGCAGGTCGCGACCGTGTGGGACTGGCTGCCCGACTCCGACCGGGTGCTCGCGCAGACCGAGCGGAAGCTCGGCGAACGCGTCGACGAACGCTTCCACGCCATCGTCACCGACCTGGTCGGCGCGCCCGCCGAACTCGTCGACAGCGCCGGCGCGCTCGCCGGGCACCAGCGCACCTCGCTCTGGGGCGCGGTCGTGTCCGAAGGCGGGAACGCGCGCACCCCGCTGCGTTTCCCCGGCCAGTACTACGACCCGGAAACCGGGCTGCACTACAACATGCACCGCTACTACGACCCGGAAACCGGCCGCTACCTCTCGCACGACCCGCTCGGCCTCAACCCGTCCCCGGACTCGCAGGCCTACGTGGACAACCCGACCGCGATGATCGACCCGCTCGGCCTCAACCCGCTGCCGACCGGGCCGTGCCCCAAGAAGCTGAAGGAAATGGAGGAGCAGCAGGCCGGCAACAAGCGCAAACGCGACGACGACGCCGCGCCCGACGCGCCCCCGGCCAAGAAAGCGTCCACCGAACCGTCGAATCCGCCCGGCACCTACGGCGACCGCAACCCCGAAGCGGCCCGCGTGGGGAAGAACCACGGCTACCAGTTCGACGGGCACCGGACCAACCAGCACGAGCACGTCGGCGTCCACCAGGCCGCCGCGGACAACGGCAGCGGCCTCCCGCGGAAGCGTTCCGACGAAACGGACCTCGAGCACGCGGCCTACAGCTACACCGAAACCCACGACCTGCACCGCAAGCACCCGGGCACCGGGAGCGGCAACCGGATGCACACCTCCGGCTTCACCAGCGGGAAAGCGCACGACGAACACCAGCTGAGCTACGCCTACGCGCAGCGGCGGGCCTACGAGCGCAAGGACACGTCGGACCTGCTGCAGCTCAACCAGATGGGCTACGCGCACATGGACGGCAAGTACACCCGGCCGACCTATCAGGTGCCGGGCCGCCAGCCGCACAACACCTATCTGAGCCCGCAGGAAAAGGTCTACCACGGCGACGACCCGAACCACGTCCACCATCCGGATTTCCACGACCCGAAACACGGCATCCACACCTACGGGAACAAAACCAAACCGGTCCCCGGCGAGCATTACCCGGACGGTTCCGAAGTGCGGCACCGGATCGAGAACACCGACAAGCAACGGGAGGATTCGGCCGCCGCTTACAAACAGCGGGCCGAGGACGCGAAGGCCGAACAGGAACGCCGCGACTACCTCGCCGAGCACCGCAGCGAAATCGAAAACGGCAACGACGCCAAGCTCAAAAAGGACCTCAGCGACTTCGACGAGGAGCAGAAGTACCTGCGCGGGTCCAAGGACTCCTACCAGCACATGGTCGACGAGATGTACGGCACCGGCAAGGGCATGCCGTACAACCCCGCTCCGGGCACCAAGGAGTACGACGACATGGTCAAGAACGGGGAGTCCTTCGCGCGCACCGACCCGCTCACCGCGGGCGGCCGGGCCGAGGCGCATCTGGCCTACGAACAGCGTCAGACCGGCCAATACCCCCAGGGAACCGCCGACGAACTGCTCGACAAATGGGGATTCCAGGCCCCGAAGGACAAGAACGACCCGACGTGGCAGCGGTGGCAGAACGGCGATTACGACCCGCCGGAGCTGCGCAAATACGACGGCGAGACACCCATTTCCGCCGAGAAGCGCGCGGAGATGAAGGAAATGGAGGAAAGGGCGATCGCGCAGCGGATGCGGACCCTGGACCTGGACCGGAGCGAGGGCAGGAGCTGACGCGTTTTCCGGCGCGGGGATCAGCCCGCGCCGGAAAGATCCGTCGTCTCGGCCAGCCGGGTCGCCACGTCCAGCAGCGTGGCCGGGCGCGGGCCGTCCGCGCGCCACACCACGACCGTGTGCGCGGTTTCGCCCTCCAGCGGCACGAACACCACACCGGTGCGGCGCAGGCTGTGCGCCGAGGCCGCCAGCCGCGTCACGCCGACCCCGGCCGCGACCAACCCCAGCAGGCCCTGCACGGTCGCGGTGCGCTGCACGACGTCCGGAGTGAACCCGGCCGCGGCGAAATCGGCGTCGTACTTGCGGTGCCAGGGGTCCCACGACGCGCGCGGCGTCAGCACCCACGGCTCGTCCGCGAGGTCGGCCAGGCGCAGCGTCGAACGGTCGGCCAGTCGATGGCCCGAGGGCAGGACGGCGCAGACCTGCTCGGTCAGCAGGACGTGCGTCGCTAGGTCGTCGACCAGTGGCGGACGGGTGAAACCGGCGTCGAAGCGGCCGTCGCGGACCCCGTCGACGAGCTCCGCGATCGAGACTTCCGCGGTCGTGACGGTCAGCTCCGGGAGCTGCTCCCGCACCGCGCGCACGACCGGCGGGAGCAGGTAATTCGCCGTGCTGGCAAGGAAAGCCAGCCGCAGCGCGCCGATCTCGCCGCTGACCGCGCGAGCGACCGTCGCGACCGCGGCGTCGGCGCGGGCGAGCACCGCGCGCGCTTCGGGCAGGAAAAGTTCGCCGACCGGGGTGAGCCGGGTGCCGCGGGCGTCGCGGTCGAAGAGCTGCGCGCCGAGCTGGCGTTCCAGCACGGAAATCTGCTGCGACAGCGACTGCTGCGCGATGTGCAGAGCCGCGGCCGCACGCGTGAAGCTCGTCGTCTCGGCGACGGCGACGAAGTAGCGCAGCTGCCGCAGCTCAGGGGTCACAGGCTGAGACTGTAGCCCGCCAGCGAACCGGTGTTGGCGGACCCCGGCAGGCACGCGCCACGATCGGAGGCGGACAAACCACTGGAGGGACTGCTCAATGACCGAGGAAACCGACGGCCGCGTCTGGCTGATCACCGGGTGCTCGAGCGGCTTCGGCCGCGAACTCGCCCAGGCCGCGCTGGCCGCGGGGGACCGGGTTCTCGCGACCGCACGCGACCCGGAGACGCTCGCCGACCTCGCCGAGGCGGGCGGGGACCGGGTGCGCACCGCCGCGCTGGACGTCACCGACCCGGCCCGGATCGACGCCGCCGTGCGGACCGCGCTGGACGAATTCGGCCGGATCGACGTGCTGGTCAACAACGCCGGCCACGGTTCGGTCGGCGCCGTCGAGGAGCTGACCTTGCCCGAACTGCGCGCGGTGCTGGAGGTGATGTTCTTCGGCGCGGTCGCGATGACCAAGGCTGTCGTCCCGCTGCTGCGGGAGCAGGGGAGCGGCACGATCGTGCAGATGAGTTCGATGGGCGGACTGCTCGCGCCGCCCGCGTTCGGGGCGTACTGCGCGGCGAAATTCGCTCTGGAGGGCCTGTCCGAGGCGCTCGCGGCGGAGGTCGAACCGCTCGGGGTCAAGGTGCTGATCGTGGAGCCGGGCGCGTTCCGGACGTCGTTCGGCGGCGCCGCGATGCACCGCTCCCGCAAGATCGACGCCTACGCCGAATCGACCGCGGCCACCCGCGCCGCGATCGAAGGGATGGACGGGACGCAGCCCGGTGATCCGGCGAAGGCGGCAGCGGCGATCTTGCAGGCGGTGGACGCGCCCGACGCGCCGCTGCGACTCGCGCTCGGCGGCGACGCGGTGGACGCGATCCGCGGCAAAATCGGTGCGCTGACCCAGGATCTGGACTCCTGGGAGAAGGTCAGCCGAGCCACCGCGCTGGACTGAGACGCGGGGTTGCGGTCCGTGAAGGACTCCTTGGGGGAATCAGATTCCCCCAAGGAGTCCTTCACGGACGCAGAGGCCGGTCGAGTCACGGGTAGTTCGGGACGTTGACCGGCTTGGTGCCGTCCGGGGTCACGTCGCCCGTGTCGTTCACGACGTGGGTGATCGTGCCGCGGTGGTTCAGCGACACCGTGAGCAGGCTGTGCAGCTTCACCCCGCCGTTCTGCGGCACCTCGAACGCGTGATAGCTCGAAACCGCCGGGTTGGTGTCGAAGAAGCAGTAACTGCCCAAGCCCCACGCCTCGTGCGAGGTCACGTCCGGCCCGACCTTGTACGCGGCGTACCCGGCGGTGCCGGGCGCGGAGTTCCACGAGGCCTGATCCGGGACGTCGTAAGGCATTTCGTTCTGGAAGAAGATCGTCTTCCCGTTCTGGCCGTTCCACACCACCTGGAACTTCTGGTAATGCTCCACGAACAGCCCGGTCGCGGTCACGTTGTCGCCGTTGACGAGCACGCCGGTGTCGGCGGTGTTCGTGGTCCAGCCGACTGTGCCGCTGTTGCCGTGGTCGGCGCGCCATGCCCAGACGTGGTCGACGATGGTGTTGTCGCTGTTCACCACGAGACTGTTGGTCGCCTTGCCGGCCAGATCGCCGCCGACGCGGAAGAACACGTCCTGCAGCGACGTCGGATTCGCCGCGTGGCTCGTGTGCTTGCCGCTTTCGCCGACGGTCAGCAGCGCCTGCGAATTCTGCGTGCCCGCGTCGAACAGCAGGCCCTTCACCCGCACACCGTCCACATCGGACACGTGCATCGCGTCGACGCCGTTGTCCGGGATCAGCGTCGGGTAACCGATGCCGAGCACCGTCGTGCCCGGACGGGTCACGTTCAGCGTCTGGTCGAGGTGGTACGCGCCGGGCGTGAAGAACAGGTTGCAGCCGGCGTCGAGGGAGCTGTTGATGCTCTCCGCGGTGTCGCCGGGCTTGACGACGCGGAACTGGCTCATCGGGACGGAATCGCCGGGCGTGCCGCCGTTCGCCCAGCTCGGCCCGGACGCGTTCGTGCGCAGGGACGGCAGGAAGACGCGGTAGTTGCCGCCGTTGTCCACGTACAGGTACGGCACGTCGCGCGAGACCGGCGTGGTGTCGAGCGTCGTTTCCGGCGGGTTCGGGAACGAATTGGCGGGCGCGCCGGTTGTCCCGGAGAAGACCATGTTCCACACGCCGCCGTCCCAGCTGCCCAGCGCCGAATCCCGCGTGTACCACTGCTGTTGCGACACCGACGCGGCCTGCCCGGACACGCGGGTGTCGGCGACGTAGCCGCCGCTCGCGTACCCGTAGCTGGCCGGGAACAGCTGCAGCCCGCCCTTGATGTCCATCCGGCGGAACGGCGCGGCTTGCGACACCGCCCACCGGTCGCTGCCGCTGGAAGGCGTGACGGCCATGTTCTCCGCCGAACGCCAGAAGTTCTGCAGTGCGGAGCCCTGGTCGGACTCGTTGAAGGCGTCCACGGTGATGTCGCCGTTGATCTGGACGTCGTCCGGGTTCTGCCCGAGCCCGGCGACGGAGGTGTAGAAGCCGACGTTGTCGTGCACCGCGTAGGAGCCCGGCTTGAACAGGTGCGCGACGCGGCCCGAGCCGAACTGCGCGGTCTGGGTGTCCTTCTGCGCCTCGAAGTCCTTGTCCAGCTGGGCCTGGATCGTCGCGGAGGGCATTCCCGGGTCGAAAATGTGCACGTTCGGCCCGAAGTCCGGCTGATCGGACTGGCCGGTGCAGCCCGCCTGCCCGGACGCTGGGGCCGCGGCGGCGGGCACGGCGATCCCGGCCGCGGCGAGCAGCGCCAGCGCGATCAGTGCTGGTCCGCGGGATCGGGACGGCCGTCCGGGTGGTCGATGAGTCCGGTTCACGTGGGGACACCTCCGCCGGTAGGGAAATTGCCAACCAGTTTGTGGTCGGCCACAACAAATTAAACGCCCAGCTCGGCGCCGCCGGTCACAACTCGGTCACAGTTGTCTGGACCACTGGCGGGATTCCGGCTATCGGAAACTCGTTCACGTCCGGGTGACGCAGCCAGCCTCGCGCCGCGTTGTGCCCCACGATGGGCCGTGGACCTGCCGCCGTGAAGATCGGAGTCTCGGTGACCCGGACAGCAACGGACAACCCCTGGCGGCTCGGCTTGGCCGCCGTCGTGTCGGTCTTGGCGCTGGCGTGCGGCGTCGCGACTGCCGGACCGGCCGCCGCCGCGGACTACTCGAAGGCCGGCGAGAACGTTGCCGGTTCACAAATTCTGCGGCACGAGGGCGTGCAAAGCGGGAGCCCGCGGTTCGACCCGGCGACCGGACAGACCCTCGGCCACGACGTGAGCGGGCACCAGGGCGCGGTCGACTGGGGCCAGGCCGCCGGCGCGGGCGCGCGGTTCGCCTACGTCAAGGCGACCGAAGGCACCGGGTTCGTGAGCCCGCAGTTCGACCAGCAATACCACGGCGCGCACAACGCGGGCCTGATCCGCGGCGCGTACCACTTCGCCCGCCCGGACGTCTCCAGCGGCGCACAGCAAGCCGACTACTTCATCGCCCACGGCGGCGCGTGGCGCGGCGACGGCACGACGCTGCCGGGTGCCCTGGACATCGAATACAACCCCTACGGCGACGCCTGCTACGGCAAAAGCCAGGCCGACATGACCGCGTGGATCGCCGACTTCACCCACCGGTACCTGGCGAAACAGCGCCGCAGCGCGATCATCTACACCTCGACGTCGTGGTGGAAGCTCTGCACCGGCAACGCGGGCGGGTTCGGCGACACGAACCCGCTGTGGCTCGCCCGGTACGCCCCGCAGATCGGCGAACTCCCGGCGGGCTGGGACAAGCAGAGCATCTGGCAGTTCTCGCGCACCGGCAGCCTGCCCGGCGACCAGAACTACTACAACGGCCCGATGAACCGGGTGCAGGCGCTCGCCAGGGGAGGCGGTTCGTCGGCGTGATCGCCTGAAAAGCCGTACCGGCGGGGGTGCGGCCGGTGTTGGATCACCGGGTGACTTTCGCGATCGGACTCTTCGACCTCTTCACCTACGCGATCCCGGGCGCCCTGCACCTGGCGGTTCTGGCCTACCTCGCCGGACGGCTGCACTGGATCGACCTCGCCGCCGTCTCGCGCGGACCGGGCGTGGTGCTGGTGATCGGGATCGCGGTGGCCAGCTACCTCCTCGGGTACCTGGCGTACCCGCTCGGCGCGCGGGCTGGGCGGTGGCTGCCGCGGCGGCGGAAGCGGAACCCACGGGAGGAGTTCCTGCGCCGCAACCCGTCCGCGCGCGGCCAAGCGTTCGTCGAGGCGGATCCGTTCCTGCTGCTTTCGGCCCTGCAACTGCACGACGCGGACGCGGCCCTGGAGGCGACCCGGCTGCGCACCGCCGGGCTGATGCTGCGCAATTCCAGCCCGGCGATGGCGTTCGGGTTCGTGGCCGCGGTGGTCGAGCTGATCGTCGGGCCGCATCCGGTGTTCGCGGCGTGCGCGGCGGTCCTGTTCGCGGCGGCGTTTCCGGCGTTGGTCGCGCAGGGGAGGTTGCTGTCGTATTGGGCGAGTGTGAAGACGCTGGAGCTGAGTTTCTGGGTGCCGGAGGTGGAGGAGACGCTGGCGGCTAGGCAGAAGGCGGAGTGATGGCGGCTTCGTGCCAGGCGACGTTGGCGCCGAGCGCAGCAGTGAGCCGGGCGATGGTCTCGCGGGTGCTCTGGTCGTTGACGTGCTCGGGAAGCCAGGCGCAGGCGAGGTAAGCGCCAACGACGTCGGCGGATGCGCACGCAGCGGCGAGGCATTCTTCGATCCGGGCGACGCCGCCTCGGTGCGCGCACTAGATTGCCCGACAATCTGGCAAGACCCGACGCATACGAAAAGTCCCGGCCGCGAACCGCGACCGGGACTTCCGGATGAACTTTCTCAGCGACCCCTGAACCGCGCCGCCAGCGCGGCGATCGGCGATCGGCGGCCTCGCAGCGGAACCTCGCCGGACGTGATGTCCGCCAGCAGCGTCGCCACGGTTTCCTTCGCGCACGTGCGGTTCGCGCCGATTCCGCCCGACGGGCCGCGCTTGATCCAGCCGACCACGTACGTACCGGTCCGGCCCTCGACGCGGCCCGCGGTGTTCGGGATCGTCCCAGTGGCGTCGTCGAACGGGAGACCGGGCACCGGGCGGCCGCGATAGCCCACGGCGCGCACCACCTGACCAGCAGCGATCTCGACCGGTCCGGAAGGTCCCTCGACGCGCAGTCCGCGCACCTGCCGGTCGCCGGTGATCTCGACCGGGGCCGAGTGGAAGCGCAGCACGATCCGGCGCGGACCGTCCGCGGGAGGGGCGGTCCAGTCGACTGTTTCGCGCGCCAAGTCCTTCAGCAGCGCGGCTTTTCCGGTGCCCGCGTCGATCGCCGCGGCGGTGCGCGGGTCTTCGGTGTCGACGACGAGCGGCACAGTCTCCCGCTGCGCCAACGCGATCAGCTCGGGCGAGGTGTACGCGGTGTCTTCCGGGCCGCGCCGGGCGAGCAGCACTACCTCGCGGACCTTGCTGGAGCGCAACCGTTCCAGCGCGTGCGGGGCGATGGTCGTGCCGTCGAGATCGTCCGGGTCGGCGGTGAGGATCCGGGCCACGTCGAGCGCGACGTTGCCGGTGCCGATCAGCACGACCCGCTCCGCGGAGAGGTCGACCGCGTGCGCGGGGACGTCCGGGTGGCCGTTGTACCAGGCGACGACCGTCGTCGCGGCGAGGCTGCCGGGCAGGTCCTCGCCGGACAGGCCGAGGGCGCGCGCGGAAGAAGCACCGACCGCGTAGATCACCGCGTCGTGCCGCTCGGCCAGCTCGTCGGCCGTCACGTGGCGGCCGACCTCGACGCCGAGCTTCAGCTTCAGCCGCGGGTGGTCGTGGAACCGGGAGAACGTCTCGCCGATCCGCTTGGTGTCAGGGTGGTCCGGGGCGACGCCGAAGCGCACGAGACCGCCCGCGACCGGCAGCCGGTCGATCAGCGTGACGCGCGCGTTGGTGTGCAGCAACAGGTCTTCCACCGCGTACATCCCGGCCGGGCCGGTGCCGACGACGGCCACGTCCGCGGGCTCGAGGCCGCTCGGGATCTCCCGGTCGAACGTCGGCGGGCCCCAGCGGTGGAAGTTCGGCGCCGGGTTCGCGGCGACCGGCGGGCGGTCGGCGAAGAAGTCCGCGTTGATCCCCGCGTAGACCTTCATCGAATCGGTCAGCAGGTCCACCGGGAAGATCGCGTCGACCGGGCACGCGTCGGCGCACGCGCCGCAGTCGATGCATGTGGCCGGGTCGACGTAGAGCATCTCGGTGGTGCCGAAGTCCGGCTCGTCCGGCGTCGGGTGGATGCAGTTGACCGGGCAGACCGACACGCACGTCGCGTCGTTGCAGCAGGTCTGGGTGATCGCGAAGGCCATGTCAGATCAGATTCGCCCGCTTGTAGAACACCAGCGCCGGCTTCGTGAGCAGCCCGCACGAGCCGAGGAACTCCATCAGCCCGGCACAGCTCGAGCGCATCATCGACTTGTGGTGCTCGTTGTTCTTCGCCTCGCGCAGCGCGCGCTCGGCGTCCAGCCCGGCGTTCTTGTACACGTCGCGGTTGACCATGCTGCTGACGATGAAGTACGACGCGATCGCGATGACCAGCGCGTTGACCTGGCGGCGCACGGCTCCCGCGCCCTCCAGCTGCTCGCGCGTCTCCTCGCGGGCGAACTTCATGTGCCGCGACTCTTCCACGACGTGGATGTTGTTGATGGTGCGCACGAACGGGACCACGCGCTCGTCGCGCATCCAGTCGCGCTGCATCACGTCGAGGACCTCTTCGGCGACCAGGATCGCCGCGTACGCCGCTTCGCCGCCGGCGACCGCCTTGAAGACGCGGCCCAGTTCGACGGCGAGCTTGCGCGGCCGGTACGGGGGAGCGCCGAGCTTCTGCGCGCCGCGGGCGAACATGATCGAGTGGCGGCATTCGTCGGCGATCTCGGTGAGCGCCCACTGGAACGCCGGGTCGGTCGGGTCCTTGGCGTAGAAGTCGCGCAGCACCATCTGCTGCAGGATCATCTCGAACCAGATCCCGGTGCTCGCGACCGACGCCGCCTCCTGGCGGGTCAGCTCCTTCTGCTGCTCCGGGGTCATCTCGGCCCAGTAGCTCGTGCCGTAGAGCGTGCTCCACTCCGGGCTGGCCCCGTGGAAGTCCTTGTCCAGCGGGGTTTCCCAGTCGACCTCGGTGGCCGGGTCGTACGACAGGGTCGCGGAGGAGTCGAGCAGCCGCTGCGCGGTCTCGTGCCGGCCGGACGGGGCTGCTTCCGGTGCTCGTTGCACGTCTGCGCTGGTCATTCGGTCCTCCCTGAGCGACATTGGTTAGGCGTTACCGCGATTCACTGTTACCTAAGGTAACACCTATCTGGCCGTATCGCGAGAGGCGCCGGCGAACCGCGTGTCGCCCGTTCGGGCAATCGGGCCGGGGAAAGGCCGCTGACCTGGCAGGATGAGCCGAAAATGTCTTCCTGACCTCGGAGGAACCGCCGTCGTGACCCCAGGGCCTTATCCCGGCATGGAGCCGCAGCCGTACTCGCCGCTGCCGCCCGCTTACGGCGCGCAGCTCCCGCCACAGCAGCCGCCGCCGACCGTGTACTTCGGGGCTACTGCGGTCGCCGCGGCGACCTTGGCCTCGGTGATCGGACTGGTGGGCACGATCGGCTTCGTCGTGGCGGTAATCCGGATGGTCGGCCACCCCTCCTCGAGCAGGCTGCTTTCCAGCGGCATCGTCGGCGCCGCGGACCTGGCGATCGCGGCACTGAGCGTCGCCGGCGCGATCGGGCTGTTCAAGCGTTCCCCGGCGGGCCGGGTCTGCGTGCTCGTCGGCAGCAGCCTGGCGGTGCTGGACATCGTCGTCTTCATGATCGTCGGCCTCGGTTCCAGCTTCGTCCGGAAGAGCGCGCCGCCGACCCTGCAGATGACCTTCCCGAGCGGGTTCCTGTGGCTGATCGTCCCGGTCGCCGCGCTCGTGCTGGCAGCGCATCGGGCGACCGGCGCGTGGCTGCTGCCGAAAACCCCGCCGATGCCGTACCAGCCCGGCTGGTGACCGACCGGGAAGAAATCCTCCGCACGGCTCGCCTGCGCCTGACCACCTGGTTGCCCGAGGACGTGGACGATCTCGCCGCCCTGCACGCCGACCGCGAGGTCATGCGGCACATGACGAGCGGCCCGCAGACCCGCGAGGCGACCAGGGAACGGCTGGAGCGGTTCATCGCCGAACACCGGGCGCGCGGCTGGTCGAAGTGGCGGGTCGAAGGCGCGTCGGGATTTCTCGGCCGGGCCGGGTTCGGCGTCGCCCACCGCAGCGGACACCGGGAAGTCGGCTACCTGCTGGCCCGCGCGGCGTGGGGCGCGGGCCTGGCCACCGAGCTGACGCGGGCGCTGCGGCAGTGGCATGAGGACCACCCGGAGCCCGCCCTCGCACCCGAGCTGCGGGCGTATGTGCTGCCCGGCAACGCGGCCAGCTGCCGGGTGCTCGAGAAAGCGGGCTTCCGGGCGGTCGGGGAGGAGGACGGCCAGCTCGTCTTCGAGTCAGGCTGATCGACGCAGCCGCGGCAGCACCGCCAGCCACAGCAGAACGGTCGCGACGCCGTACGCCACCGTCATGGTCAGGCTCATCGACAACGGTGTCGTCCCGCCCAGCGACACCAGCGGCGCGACGATCGGCCCGACCGCGAACGACGACGTCCCGAGCAGCGCCGCCGCGGTCCCGGCCCGCCGGCCGTGGTCGGCGAGGGCAAGCGCGTTGCCGTTCGCCTGCGTGGTCCCGCCCGCGAACATCAGCAGCGCCAACGGGATCAGCAACGCCGCCAGCCCGGCCCCGAACACCACCGCGCCCAGCATCGCCACGGCCGCCGCCGCGGTGAAGGTCGTGCCCAGCACGTACATCCGGACCGGTCCCGCCCGCCGCACCGCCGCGCGGTTCACCTGTGCGCCGAGGACCGACATCACCGCGTTCGCCGCGAAACACGCGCTGAACAGCTGCGGCGACAACGAGAATCCGTCCTGCAGCACGAAACTGATCGACGCCAGATAGGTGAAGAACGCCGCTCCGCCGCAGGTGCTCACCAGCAGGAAACCCAAGAACAGCGGGTCTTTCAGCAATATCCGGAACTCGCCGCGGCCCTTGCGCGGATGTCGCGCCTCCGGCGGCAGGCTCTCCGGCAGCGCGGTCGCGGCGACGAGCAGCAACGCCGCCCCGATCCCGGCCAGGACGCCGAAAATGCCGCGCCATCCGATGACGGCTGCCAGCTGCCCGCCGATCACCGGGGCGACGATCGGCGCCAGCGCCCCGACGGTGGTCAGCAACGCCAGCAGCCGCACTAGTTCGACGCCCTCGGCGAGATCCCGCGCGACGGCCAGCGAAAGCACGATTCCGGCCGAACCGCACAACCCTTGGAGGAACCTCGCCGCGAGCAGCACCTCGATCGACGGCGCGAACGCGCACACCACCGACAGCACGGTGAACAGCCCGATCCCGGCCAGCAGCGGACGCCGCCTGCCGAACCGGTCGCTCAGCGGGCCCACGACCAGCTGGCCGAAGGCGAGACCGAGCATGCACACCGACATGGTCGCCTGCGCGAGGCTCTGCCCGGCCTGGAGATCGTCGGCGAGCTGGGGGAGTGCCGGCAGGTAAAGGTCCATGGAGATCGGGCCGAAGACCTCCAGCAACCCCAGCACGACGGCCATCCGGAGCGCGCCCGGCCGTTTTTTCGGCAACACCGCGTCGACCAGGCTCGCTTCGGTGTGGAGCGGCTTCATCCGGCACGCAGGATCCGGCGCAGCCACGAAAGGCGGGTCGCGACCGCCGAGCGGGAGACTTCCGCGTCCGGGGAGAAACCGGCGAAGCCGTGGTAGCCGCCCGCCCAGACGTGCAGTTCGGCCTGCCCGCCGGTAGCCCAGATCCGCAGCGCGTACTCGGTCGTCTCGTCGCGGAAGATCTCCGCGGCGCCGACGTCCAGGTACGCGGGCGGGAGACCGGACAGATCGGTCATCCGGGCCGGGACCGCGTACGGGGAGGCTGCGTCGGTGCCGCGCGCCGGGCCGAGCAGCGCGTCCCAGCCGGTGTCGTTGTTGTTGCGGTCCCAGGCGCCGATTCCGTTGTACTGCCGGGTGGACACGGACTCGTTGCGGTCGTCGAGCATCGGGCACGCCAGCAGCTGTCCGGCGATGGCCGGGCCGTTGCGGTCCCGGGCCAGCAGGGCGACGCCCGCCGCCAGGCCGCCGCCCGCGCTGGCGCCGGTGACGACGATGCGCGACGGGTCGATGCCGAGTTCGTCGGCGTGCTCGACTGTCCACAAGAGACCGGCGTAGCAGTCCTCGACAGCGGCTGGAGCCGGGTTTTCCGGAGCCAGCCGGTATTCCACCGAGATGCCGACCGCGCCGAACCGCAGGACGTCGTCGATCAGGCCGTCGAGACCGAAGAACCGGTTGCCCAGCACCATTCCGCCGCCGTGGATGCTGTACAGGGCGGGCGCGCCGGCGACGTCCGCGGCGGGACGGACGACGGTGAGCACGATGTCGGGTGCGCCTTCGGGGCCGGGGACGGTGTGCTCGGTTAGCTCGACCGGGCGGTCGCCGACGATCTGCTCGGCGGGCGGGATGATCGTCGCGAAATGCGCGCGGTTGGCCAGGATCGTGTCCGCGCGCAGCGGGATCCGCTCGACCAGGTCGAGGAACGCGGCGAGACCGGGCTCCAGTTCCGGGTCGTAGGGCACCGGAGGGACGCTCATTTCCCGGCCTTCCCGAAGATCCGGCGCAGCCACGAGTTCCGGGTTTCGAGAGCGGCCTTGCTGATCGGCCACTCCGGGACGTACATGTCGAACCCGTGGAAGGCGCCCGCCCACACGTGCAGTTCGGCCTGTCCGCCGGTCGCCCAGATGCGCAGCGCGTACTCGGTGTCCTCGTCGCGGAACGGTTCCGCGCTGCCGACCTCGATGAACGCCGGGGGCAGCCCGGACAGGTCGGTCGCGCGGGCCGGGGCGGCGTAGGGGGAGACGTCGTCGGTGCCGACCGCGTCGCCCAGCAGCGACTGCCAGCCGGCGAGGTTGGATTCCCTCGTCCACGTGCCCAAGCCGGGGTACTGCTGGCTCGCGATGGTGGTGTTGCGGTCGTCGATCATCGGGCACAGCAGGAGCTGGCCCGCGATGGCGGGGCCCTTCCGGTCGCGCGCGAGCAGCGAGACCGCCGCGGCGAGCCCGCCGCCCGCGCTGCCGCCCATCACGACGACGCGCGACGGGTCGATGCCGAGCTCGTCGGCGTGCTCGACTGTCCACACCAGACCGGCGTAGCAGTCCTCGACCGGCGCGGGGTGCGGGTGCTCGGGCGCGAGCCGGTACTCGACGTTCACCGCGACGACGTTCAATTCCAGCACCAGTGCCAGCAACCGGCCGACGTCCATGTTGCGGTGGCCGACCATCATGCCGCCGCCGTGGATGTTGTAGAGGACGGGAAGCGCGCCGTCGCTCTGATGCGGCGACAGAATGGTGATTTCCAGGTCCGGCGCGCCTTCCGGGCCGGGGATGGTCTGCTCGACGACGGTCACCGGGGCGTCGCCGACGACTTCCGCGGCGGGCGGGAACATCTCGGCCATCGCGCGGCGCAGGCCGGGGATCGTCTCCGGGGTGAACGGCGGCGCGTCGGCCGGGACGATCTCGGCGAGCGCGGGCTCGATCTCCGGGTCGAACGGGACAGGGGGATAGGTCAAGGCAGTCTCCTCGGCGAGGGCAGGGTTAGGGAGCGGGGAGGTCGGCGGGCTCAGGGGCCTTCGGGATCGACGGCGTCGCGGTCGGCCCAGAACGGCTCCACCAGCGCGCGGATCTGCTCGGCCCCGACCTGCTCGACCAGGTCGACCGCGGCGAGGTTGTCCTCCAGTTGCTCCATCCGGGTCGCGCCGAAAAGCGTCGTGACGTTCGCCGGATGCGTCAGCGTGAAAGCGACCGCGAGCCGCGCCGCGCTCGTGCCGAGTTCTTCCGCGGCTTGCACGACCTTGGGGGCGTCGCGCGTGATCCGCTTGCGGACATCGCCGGGGTCGCGGCCGATCTCGCGGGTCAGCTTGGTGCGCCCGGCGAGGATGCCGCCCTCGAGGACGTCCGAAGCCTGCATGACGAACCCGTCGGCGAACAGCCGGGCGAACGGCTCGCCGTCCGGGATGGACCGGCGGCCGATGCTGTACTTCAGCTGCGCGATCTGGGGACCCGGAACCTGCAGCGCTTCGGCGATTTCGCGCAGCCGCGCGATGTTCCCGGCCGACCAGTTGTTGACGCCCCACGCCCGGATCAGCCCGGAGCGGGAGAGCCCGGCGAGGTCCTCGACCAGGTCCTCCAGCGCGACGTCGTCGCGGCGCAGGTCGCCGAGGATCACCAGGTCCGCGACGTCGAACCCGCCGCGCAGGAACGCGTTTTCCAGCTGCGGCCGGAATCCCTGGTCGCCGAAGCCTTCGATCCACAGCTTCGCCGAGACCAGGTAGTCGTCGCGCGGGATGCGGGCGGCGCGGATGATCGCGCTCCAGAGCACGTCGGTGAACACCGGCGGGTGGCCGGGCATGCCGTAGACGCCGACGTCGAACAGGTTCACGCCGGCCTCGACCGCGGCGCGGATCATCGCGACGGCGTCGGCGAAATCCATCCGGTCGTAGGTGTGCCACGAACCGAGCGAGAGCAGTGAAACGTCCAGACCGGACGTGCCGATCTTGCGGTGGGGCAGGGGCGAGGATGCGGACACGAGACCTCCTTGGCTCGTAACGGGAAAGGGATCAGGGAAGACGGGGGTCGACGACGGCTTTCGTCTCGTCGAGGCGGTGCATGGCCTCGATCCGCTCGCTCGCGCCGCTGAGCCCGACCGGGGTGCCGAACAGCCGGTCCCACGGCATCCGGGAGGCGAACGAACCGAAGAACTCGATCGCGTGGTGGTAATCGGCGATGTCGCCGTTGAGGGAGCCGACGACGGTCAGTTCCTTGCCCATCACCGTGCCGAGCGGGACCGGCGTCGGCTCCGGTCCGGTGCTCCCGACGATCACGACCCGCCCGCGCTGCGCCGCCATCGCGACCGCCTCGCGGCCGATCGACGGCGCACCGGCGAAGTCCAGCACGAGGTCGCCGCCGTGGCCGCCGGTCAGCTCGGTGACGCGCTCGACGATCGCGTCCGAACCGCCCGCGACCTCGACCACCTCGTCGGCCCCGAATTCCTTCGCCAGCTCCAGCCGCGACGCGGGCGCGCCGACGGTGATGACGCTGCCCGCCCCGCTCAGGTGCGCGACCGCGGTCGCGAAGAGGCCCAGCGCGCCGGATCCCTGCACCACCACGCGCGATCCGGGCCGGACGCCGCCGACGCGGTCGAACGCGCGCAGCACGGTTTTCGCCGCGCATCCGGCCATCGCGGCCAAGGTGTCGGGCACCTCGGCGGGCAGCAGCAGCTTCGCCGCGCCCGGGACGACGTAGGCGTATTCGCACAGTCCGGCGGTCGCGAACGGCGCGACGTCCGACCGCTGCAGGAAGCCGTAGCCGCGCCGCGAGCACGCGACCGGTTCGCGCAGCACCGTGCAGCCGTAACACTCGCCGCAGGTGGATTCCGACCAGCCGATCCGGGACCCGGCCCCGATCGCGCGGCCGAGCGCGTCGCGCGTGTCCGGTCCGGCCGCCACCACTTCGCCGACCATTTCGTGGCCCAGCACCATCGGCAGCATGCCCGGGAAACTCATCTTCCCGGACCAGATCTCCACGTCCGTGCCGCACAGCGTCGCGCACGAAACGCGGACCAGCGCCGCGCCCGCTTCGAGCCCGGCGGGCAGCGGGAGTTCGGTCAGCTTCAGCGGCGCGCCGTGCTCGGTCAGCACCGCGGCGCGGGTGGAAGTCGGGACGGTCATGGGAAACCTTTCCGGGGACTGGCGGGCCCTGCGGGGCCGGACGATGGGTTAGTCTACGGACGTCGACAAAAATGTCGAGTCCCCGAATCCCTCCAGGAGCGCCTGTGCCGACCTCAGTTGCGGACCTCGTCTTGCGGGCAGCGGCGGTGCACACCATGGCCGGTCCCGCGCCCGCGACCGCGCTGGCGGTGCGGGACGGACGCGTGCTGCGCGCCGGAACCGACGCCGACCTGCGGGAGCTGATCGGCCCCGGCACGAGAGTGCTCGACCTCGGCGACCGCGCGGTGCTGCCGGGCATCAACGACGCGCACCTGCACGGCGCCTGGCTCGGCGCGCTCTGGCCGGACACCCTGTTCGCCGACGACGGCGCGCCCGGACCCGGTCCGGAAAAGCCCCTGCGCACCGCCGCCGAACGCCGCGCGGCCATCCTGCGCGCGGGCGAAATCCTTGCCGCGCTGGGCATTACGAGCTACACCGAACCCGGCCTCGGCCCGGGCGAGGACGACGGGCACATCGGCGCGTTCGGCATGTCCGTCGTCGAGCAGTACCGGGAACTGGCCGCCGAAGGACTGCTGCGGGCACGGGTGACCGCACTCTGGCTGTACGGCGAACTCGACGGCCCGAGCACCTTCGACCGCTTCCGCGCCGGACTGGCCACAGTGGACGGACCGGGTGCCGACCCGCGCCGGCTGAACTTCCGCGGGGTCAAGATCTTCGCCGACGGCATCCCGCCGATGCGCTCCGCCTACACCCACCACTGCTACGCCGACGGCAGCCACGCCCACCTCCTCGTCGGCGGCGCGGACGACCCGGAGCGCGAGGAAAACTTCACCCGGATGGTCCGCACTGCGCACGAAGCCGGACTGCAGGTCGGCGTGCACGCGACCGGCGACCGGGCGATCGAGCTGATGCTGGACGCCGTCGAACGGGCCCGGGAGGAACGCGACGTCGACCTCGGCCACTACGTCATCCACGGCGACCTGGTGAACGCGGCGCAGCTGAAGCGGATGGCCCGGCTGGGGGTCGGGCTGTCCGCCCAGGCCGGGATCGCGGTGCGCACCGCCGGAGTGGTCGACGCGGCGCTCGGCGCGGGCAGTTCGGCCGCCGCGTGGCCGCTGCAGGAGGCGCTGGACGCCGGGGTCCCGCTGTGCCTGACGTCCGACGCGCCGGTGCTGCCGCCGGACTGGCGCAAGGAAATCGCCGCCGCGGACCAGTGGATGGGGCCCGCCGAGGACGTGCGGCAGCGGATGGAAACGCTGCTCCGTTGCTACACCGTGCACCCGGCCCAGCAGGACGGCGCCGCGTCGTGGAAAGGCACGCTGGAACCGGGGATGGCGGCCGATCTGTGCGTGCTGTCCGCGGATCCGTTCACGGTGACCCCCGCCGAGCTGCCCGACGTCGAGGTGGACCTGACCGTCCTAGGTGGACAGATCGTCTTCGACCGCTCGGCCATCGCCTAACGGCCGTGAAGGGCTCCTTGAGGGAATCTGATTCCCTCAAGGAGCCCTTCACGGACAGCTGGGTCAGGTGAGCAGCTGGCCGCCGTCCACCGGGAGGCTCGTGCCGGTGATGTGGGCGGCGGCCGGGCTCGCCAGGAACACCACCGCGGCGGCGACGTCCTCGACCGCCGCCATCCGGCCGTCCGGGATCCGCGCCACCCACGCGTCGTGCGCGGGCGATCCGGGCGGCATCGCGGCGGCGAGCATCGGCGTCGCGACCGGGCCGGGCGCGACCGCGTTCACCCGGATCTTGTGCTCCGCCAGCTCGATCGCCGCCCACCGGGTCAGCGCGTCGACCGCGGCTTTGCTGCTTTCGTAACCGCCCATTCCCGGGGTCGGCTGCCGCCCGCCGATCGAGGACAGGTTCACCACGACGCCCGGCTCGCCGCGCGCGACCATCCTGCGGGCGACCAGCTGCGTCATCAGGAACGTGCCGTGCACGTTGGTCGAGAGAATGCGCAGCAGGTCCGGGCCGGGCAGGTCCAGCAACCGGCCGTGGACGCTGAGCAGACCGGCGTTGTTGACCAGGACGTCGACCGGGCCGATCTCGTCGAGCGCCGCCGAGATCGCGGTCTCGTCGGTGATGTCGAGCCGGATTCCGCGCCCGCCAACCGGTTTGGCGGCTTCTTCGGCGCCGTCGAGGTCGGCGAGCACCACGGAATCGCCTGCCTGGGCGAAGGCGGCGCCGATCGCGCGGCCGATGCCGCCGGCACCTCCGGTGATCAGCACGGTACGGGCAGCGGGCATCGTCGTTTCCTTTCGCCGGGAGCGAGGTTCGCGGGCTTATAGTATACAAGCGTAGAAAATAAATCCCTTGAACCGCAGGAGGAATCGTGGCGACGGATCGACCTGGACTGGGCCCGGCGTTCCCGCGCGTGCCGGCGTTGTCGCTCGGCTCGTGGAACACCTGGGACCGGATGGAGTTCGGCGACGCGGTGGCGCTGATCGCCCGCGCGGCCGAACTCGGGCTCGCCTTCTTCGACGTCGCGCACTACGACATGGGCCCGCACGCCGAGGGTTCCACGACCGACCGGATCTTCGGCCGCGCGGTGCGCGAGGCCGGTCTCGCCCGCGAAGACTGGCTCTACTGCGGGAAACTCTGGCTCTGGGACTACCCGAACGTCGGCTTCGCGCAGCAGATGAACACCGCCCTCGAACGCGTCGGAGTGGAGTCGGCCGATCTGGTCGTGGTCGGCGACTACTTCGGGGAAGTCGACCTCGAACGGGTCGTCGCGGACGTCGCGGAGCAGATGGAAGCTGGCCGGTTCCGCGCGTGGGGCGTGAACAATTGGCGCATTGACGATCTGCGCAAAGCTGTTGCCATTGCGCGCAAACGTGGTGTGGAGCCCCTGGTCTTCGCGCAGCTGAAGTACGGACTCGCGCGCCGTTCGATGGCCGAGGGCGAGTTTTACGCGCCGCTCTTCGCTTCCGGCGAGCTGACGCTGCAGGCGTCGGACATTTTCGAAGGCGGGCTGCTCGTGGGGAATCTGCAGCCGAATCGCAAGATCGGCGCGGATGTCGGAGGAATCCGGGAGAAGATCGCCGCCGCTTGGCCTGCGGTGCAACGGATCGCCGCCGAGCTGGAAGCTTCGCCCGCACAGCTGGGAATTGCCTTCTGCCTGGCCAATCCCGTGACCGCGAACGTCCTCGTGGGCGTATCGCGACTGGCGCAACTGGAGGACAATGCGGGCGCGCTCGCACTGTTGGAACGCGTCGGCGCGGACCGGATTCGCGAGCTGACCAAGGAGTTGTGGCTCGATCGCGCAGTCGCCGCCGACGGAACCTGGTGAAGGGGCTGGTGTTTTTTGTCGACGTGCGTAGACTAAAGCTCCCCGGGGTGCCCGGAGAGGCACCCCCGACGCCGTGAGGAGCCGCCACATGACGAAACCAGCGCCGGACCGCATCGTCGACATCGCCATCGGGTACATGGGCGCGAAGCAGTTGTTCGCCGCCTCGCGGATCGGCTTGTTCCGCGCGCTCGCCGACGGTCCGCGCACGGCGCCGGAACTCGCCGCCGCCACCGGCAAGGGCGAGCAGTTGACCAGGATCCTCGCCGACGCGATGAACGCGCGCGGCCTGCTGGAGCGCACCGACGGCCGCTACGAGCTGGCCGCCGACGCGCGGGAGTACCTGGGCGGGGACGGCGCTACGGATCTGGCACCGTTCCTGACCTTCCTCAACGAAATCAGCTACGGGCACTGGCTCCAGTTCGACACCACTGTGGACAGTGGCAAACCGGGCGACCTCCAGATGGACGAGGGCCGCTGGGCGACGTTCATGGCGGGCGTGATGCGCTACAACGCGCTGCACGCGTCGATGCTCGCGCGCGCATTCGATTTCTCGCCCTACCGTTCGATGCTCGATCTGGGCGGATTGTCGCCGGAATTCGCGATCGGCGCGCTGCGGGCGAATCCCGCACTGACCGCTCGCTTCGTTTTCGGACCCGAGTCCACGCAAGGGATCACCGACGCGGTGAATGCGGCCGGGTACGCGGATCGCACGAGCATCGACCCCGCGCCCACGGAATCCGCGGAACCGGGCGGGGAGCACGATCTGGTGATGGTGAACCACGTGGTGCACCGGTTCACCGCGGAGCAGAACCGGAAGATCCTGGCCAACGCGCGCGCGGCCGCCGGGGACGGAGCGACGTTGCTGCTGCTGGACTTCTTCCTCGACGACGGCGAACGGCAGCGCCCGATCGACGCGCTGCACGCGGGGGAGTACTTCGTGATCGACGGGACCGTCGTCTATCCGGAGGCGGAAGTCCGCGAATGGCTGGACGGTGCAGGATGGCGCGTATGCGATGTTCTCGCACTGCCCGGAAGCCCTCGCGTTCTGGTCGCCGACGCCGTCTGAAAACGGCCGCCGGGCCGGGAGATACTGCGCGAATCGTTACTGACCCGACCACAGCCACGGCCGAATGGCCTCGCAGCAACGGTTGCGTGCCGCTCGGGGGGTCGGCCTACTTTTGGCCGGATCAGTAACAAACGCATCCGGCCCGTTGATTTTTTAGCCGACAATCGTAGACTATCCCGCACCACGGCGAGCCGGGCCGCACTCGCAGGCCCGCCGTTCCCGGCGGGGCGCCGAGCGACCCCGCCGGCGGTCCAGCACCCTGAGAGAGGGACTCAATGACGAGGACAAGGACAGCGGCGTTGTTCGCGGCGGCCGCCGCGGCGCTGCTCGGCATCGCCGGATGCACCGGCTCGGGCGCCGCCGGGGCGGGCGCGGGCACCGACGAGCTGAAGGCGGGCGTGTTCCTCGACGTGACGTCGTGGGACCCGGCCAACGCCGACATCGGCTTCGACGGCCCGTACCTGTCCGCGGTCTACGACCCGCTGGTCGCCTTGGACAAGGACGCCAAGCCGATCCCCGCGCTCGCGAAGTCGTGGGACTGGTCGGCCGACCGGCTGACCCTGACCATGCACCTGCGCGACGACGTCGCGTTCGACGACGGCCAGAAGTTCGACTCCGCCGCGGCGGTCGAGAACCTCAACCACCTCAAGGCGGGCACCCGTTCCGGACAGGCCTACATCGACGTGAAGAGCGTCGAGGCGAAGGACCCCTCGACCGTCGTGCTCCATCTGTCCGAACGCGACGACGCGCTGCTGTACTTCATGGGCCTCGGGCGCAGCTGGATGGCCTCGCCCAAGGCGATCAAAGCCAAGTCGCTCGCCAACGGCCCGGACGGCTCCGGCCCGTACACCTTCGACAAGGCGTCCTCGCAGCCGCAGTCGCAGTACGTCTTCAAGAAGCGCGCGAAGCACTGGGACAGCGCCACCTACCCGTTCCCGACCGTTCGGCTGTTCCCGATCACCGACCAGGCGGCGAGCTTCAACGCGATGCTGTCCGGTCAGCTGAACGTCCAGTTCGCCAACGCGGCGAACCTGCCGAAGGCGCAGCAGAACGGCTGGAACGTCGCGAAGAAACCGGCTTCGTGGGTCGGCGTGCAGTTCGCCGACCGCACCGGCAGCCAGGTCAAGGCGCTCGGCGACCAGCGCGTGCGGCAGGCGATCTCCTACGCGTTCGACGCGGCGGGGATCCTCAAGGCGGTCGGCAATGACGCCGGCACGGTCACCGACCAGCTGTGGCCGAGCGGCAGCCAGGTCTACGACCCGGCGGGCAACGGCAAGTACAAGACCGACCTCGGCAAGGCCAAGCAACTGCTCGCTGAGGCGGGCTATGGCGGCGGCTTCAGCCTCAAGATGCCGATGTCCACGATCTTCCAGGCGTGGCAGCCCGCCGCCGAGCAGACCTTCGGGCAGCTGGGCATCAAGGTCGACTGGCAGAACATGTCGATGCCGGACTACCAGAAGAACGCGCCGACGTACCCGATGTTCCTCGCGGTGATCGCGATGGACGGCAACGACATGGCCACGCTGACCGACCAGGTCACGTCGTCGCAGTGGTACAACCCGAAGCCGTCGGTGGACGCCTTCCCGGAGGTGAAGGCGCTCGTGCAGAAGGCGGAACAGGCCCAGCCGGGCGCGGACCAGACCGCGGCGCTCAAGGAGCTCAACACGAAGCTCGTGGACCTCGCCTGGTGGAACGTCTGGTACCAGGCCGACAACCTCTACTTCAGCGTCAAGGGCATCACCGTCACGCCGATCACCGGCATGATGTTCCCGACGCTGCGGTTCATCCAGCGCGGCTGACGCGCCCGTCGTCCCCGGAGCCGTCCGAAGATTCCACTGTGGACGGCTCCGGGGGAGGAGCCGAACGACATGCTCACATTCATCGTCAAACGCCTGGTGTCCGGGATCCTGCTGCTCGTGCTGGTCACGAGCGGCACGTTCTTCCTGGCGCACACGGCGGTGGGGGACCCGACCGCCGGGCTGCTCGGCAACAGCGCGACCCCCGCGCAGCAGGCGGCACTGCGCGCCCAGATCGGGTACGACCGGCCGCTGCTCGTCCAGTTCTGGGACTGGCTGTCGCACGCGGCCACCGGCGATTTCGGGACCTCCTGGCGGAATTTCCAGCCCGTCGGCGAACAGATCGCGCTGCGCGTGCCGGTGACACTGTCGGTCGTCGTCGCGGCGACGCTGCTCGCGGCGGTCCTCGGCGTGCTCGTCGGGGTCATCTGCGGCCTGCGCCCCGGCGGAGTGGTCGACCGCGTGCTGAAGCTCGCCTCGGTGGTGCTGTTCGCGCTGCCCGGGTTCTGGGTCAGCCTCGTGCTCGTCACCTGGTTCGCGATCCAGCTCCAGTGGTTCCCCGCGGTCGGCTACGTGTCGCCGGACCAGTCGTTCGTCGGCTGGCTGCGATCGATCGCGCTGCCGTCGATCTCGCTGTCGCTCGGCGCGATCGTGATGATCGCCGAACAGCTGCGCAACGGCTTCCTCCAGGTCGCCAACCAGGACTTCGTCCGCACGCTGCGGGCGCGCGGCCTGTCGTCGCGGCGCGTCACGACGCACGTGCTGCGCAACGCCTCGCCGTCCGCGCTGACCGTGCTGGCGCTGATGTTCGTCGGGCTGCTCGGCGGCGCGGTGGTCGTGGAGATCGTGTTCAACCTGCCGGGGATCGGCAGCCTGACGCAGTCGGCGTCGCAGATCGGGGACATCCCGGTGCTGCTCGGCCTGACCGCGGTGACCGTCGTGTTCGTCGTGATCGTCAACTTCCTGCTCGACCTCGTGCTCGGGTGGGTCAACCCGAAGGTGCGCGACCGATGACCGCTGCCCCGTTCCCCGCCACGCTCGCCCCGGTGAAGCGGATTTCCTTGCTGCGCCGGTACTTCCGCCGTCCGGTCGGCGTCGTCGCGCTGGTCGTGTTCGCGCTCGTCGTGCTCGCCGCGGTGTTCGCGCCGTGGCTGGCCCCCTACGACCCGAACCACGTCGACTTCGCGCTCACCCACGCCGAACCCGGCAACGGGCACCTGCTCGGCGGCGACTCCGCCGGACGCGACCTCTTCAGCCGGCTGCTTTACGGCGCGCGGACCACGCTGTACGGCGGCGTGATCACCTGCGTCACCGGCGTCGTGCTCGGCGTCCCGACCGGGGTGGTCGCCGGGTACTTCGGCGGCGCGACCGACCGGATCTGCTCGTGGATCAGCGACGCGCTGCAGTCGGTGCCCGGGATGATCGTGTTGCTGGTCGTCGCGGCCGGCACCGGCCAGGACTTCACCGTGCTGATGATCGCGCTCGGCGTGTTCCTCTCGCCCGGCTACTACCGGATCACCCGCGCCCGCGCTCTCACTGTGCGCCGCGAGCCGTATATCGACGCCGCGCGCGTGGCCGGGGTCGGCACGCTGCGGATCCTCCGCACGCACCTGCTGCGCGCGGTGTATGCGCCGATCATCGTGCAGACCGCGCTCACCGCCGGGCTCGCCATCGGCATGCAGGCCGGTCTGCAGTTCCTCGGCATCGGCTCGGCGTCCACGCCCAGCTGGGGCCAGACGATGAACGACGGCTTCCTGAACATGCTGACGTACCCGCTGATCCTGCTGTGGCCGTCGATCGCGCTGGGCGTGACGATCGCCGCGCTGGCGTTCATGGGCTCGACGCTCGCCGACCTGGTCAGCGTCCGCGGGGAACAGCCGACCCGCCGGGGCCGGGCGCGGGTGCGGGAAGCGTTGGCCGCTCCCGCCGATTTGCCGTGCGGACCGGTTTCCGGCGAGCACGAGCACGCGGCGGCCGATTGCGCGCTGCGGATCGAGAACCTGCGAGTGGGCTACGCGACCGACAAGGGCGTCAAGGAGGTCGTGCGCGGGGTGTCGCTGGACGCGGCGCCCGGCGAGGTGCTGGGGATCGTCGGCGAATCCGGGTCGGGCAAGACGCAGACGGTGTTCTCCGTGCTCGACCTCCTGCCACCCGGCGGGACCGCGGTCGCCGACGGGATCTGGGTCGGCGGGCGCGAGGTCGGGAGCGCGGCGGAGCGGGCGAAACTGCTCGGCCGCGAGATCGGGTACGTGCCTCAGGAACCCATGACGAACCTCGACCCGTGCTATCGGATCGGGCACCAGCTCGTCGAGCCGCTGCGTCGGGTGCACGGGCTCGACAAGGCCGCGGCGAAGAAGCGGGCGCGCGAGGTGCTGGAGCGGGTCGGCCTCACCGACCCGGACCGGGTCATGGCGAGCTATCCGCACCAGATCTCCGGCGGCATGGCGCAGCGCGTGCTGATCGCCGGCGCGGTGGCCGGGCGGCCGTCGCTGCTGGTGGCGGACGAGCCGACGACCGCCCTGGACGTGACGGTGCAGGCCGAGGTGCTGGAGCTGCTGCGCGAACTGCAGGCCGAGTACGGGATGGCGCTGGTGATCGTCACGCACAACTTCGGCGTCGTCGCGGACATCTGCGACCGCGTCGTGGTGATGAAGGACGGCCGGATCGTGGAAACCGGCCCGGTGGAACGGATCTTCCGCGCACCGGAGGACCCTTACACCGCCGAGCTGATCAGCGCGTCGCTGGATGACACCGAAGGACGGGACGAGTTGGACGAAGCCTGGGAACGGCGCGGCCTTGCCCACGCGGCCGGAGAGGAGGCCGGGCGATGACTTCTCCGCTGCTCGCGATCGAGGACCTCGTCGTCGACTACCGGCTCAGCCGCCGGGTCCGGTTCCGGGCGCTCAAAGGGATTTCGCTGGACGTGCGGCCAGGCGAATGCGTCGGGCTGGTCGGCGAAAGCGGGTCGGGAAAGTCCACTTTGGGCAAAGCCGTGCTGGGCCTCGCCGCGCCGGAGTCCGGCCGGATCACCTTCGACGGCGAGGACATCACCCACGCCCGGGGCGCGACGCGTCGTCGGCTGGCCAGCGACATCCAGGTGGTGTTCCAGGACCCGTACGGCTCGCTGGACCCGACCATGACCGTCGGCGAAGTGCTTGCCGAACCGCTGGTGGTGGCCGGGACTTCGCGTGCGGACGCCCGCACGGTGGTCGCGGACATGCTCGACCGCGTGCGCCTGCCCGCCGACGCGGTGCACCGGTGTCCGGGGGAGTTCTCCGGTGGCCAGCGGCAGCGCATCGCGATCGCGCGGGCATTGGTCCGCCGGCCGCGGCTGATCGTGTGCGACGAGCCGGTGAGCGCGCTCGACCTGACCACCCAGGCGACGATCCTCGACCTGTTCCTGGAACTGCAGCGCGAGACCGGGGTGTCGTACCTGTTCGTGTCGCACGACCTGGGCGTGGTGCACCGGATCTGTCACCGGGTTTCGGTGCTGTACCAGGGAGAGATCGTGGAGTCGGGCTCGACGGCGACGGTCACGCGGGCTCCCGAGCATCCCTACACCCAGCGGCTGCTGCTGGCCGCCCCGGTGGCGGACCCGGCACGGCAGGCGGAGAGACGGGCGGCCCGGCTGGGACTCGGGTGAACGATTTTCGGGCCATGGCTTGTGCGTCCGCATTCCCGAACTCGCCGCTCCCGCGGACGGTCGAGCAGGGTCACATCCGTCGCGGGAGAATACGGGTTAGAGTCTGTAACCATGCCGAAGGTCATCGATCACGATCAGCGACGACGGGAGATCGTCGAGGTCGCCAAAAAGCTGATCATCGAGGGCGGGTTCGAGGCTGCCACGATGCGCAGCATCGTGACCGCGGCCGGGTTCGCGAACGGTGCCCTCAAGCATTACTTCCCCAGCAAGGACAGCATCATCGCGGCGACGTTCGAGAGCGTGCTGCAGGAGACTTCGCAGCGGATGTCCGAACTGGATCCTTCGCTCGGGCCCATGGAGTCGCTGCGGGGGTTTGTCGAGGCGGCGATTCCGTTCGACGAGCATCAGATCGCATCGGCTCGGGTTTTGCTGGTGTTGTGGGAGCATTCCGTGGCTAATCCGGAGCTTGCTCGGCAGTATCGGGATTTGCTCAATAGTTGGCGGGGGGAGTTGACGGTGCGGATCGCTGCTGCTCGGGGGAAGGGGGAGGCTTCGGATGCTCCGGTGATCGGGGTGCTGGCGGATGAGATTATCGCGGTTTCCATCGGGGCTAATGTGACTAGTTTGATGCATCCGGTGGGGGAGGTTGCGGAGCGGTATCGGGGGTATGTGGACGGGTTGATGGCTCGGATTGGGGATTGAGTTCTCTTCTTTTTGGCTCGTCGCCTGGCGGCGACATTGCGCCCGGTCGGTTGCGTGGGGCACCCCGAAGCTTGATTGTGATGACGGTCCGGGGGTGCTTGTCAAGGCGGGAAAGATGCCTTGACAAGCACCCCCGGACCGCATTTTGGCTTCGTATCGGGGTGCGGGGGAGGTGTGGGTGCCTCGCTCGTTGGGTCTATTGGCTGCGGTTTTTGAGGGCCGGGTGTCTCGATTGCTGGGTGTATTGGCTGCAGTTTCGGGCGCGCGGGGTGGGTGCGTGGCTGGGTTGGATTCGGCGGGTGGCGGTTGGGGTGGGGTTAGCGCCCCAATGTGGCATTGGGTGCGTCAGATGCACCCAATGTGGCGTTCGGTGCGTCGCATGCACCCAATGCCGCATTGGGGGCGCATCCCGGCGGGCCGTGAAGGGCTCCTTGAGGGAATCTAGGTCCGTGAAGGGGTCCCTCACGTACGGCGGCGGGCGGGTCGTGAGGGGAACCCTGGGGGAATCAGAGTCAATGAGGGTGGCCCTCACTTAACGCTGGACCAGGTGGCGGGTTTTGTCTACGATTGTAGAATGACTTCCGCGTTTCCGGTCACCCGTACGCTTTCCCGTCGTCCTGTCACCGGGCCTCCGGTTGTGTTGATTCATGGGTTCGCGTCCTCGGCCGCGTGTGATTGGCCTGCGGAGTACTGGGCCGATCCGCTGGCGGCTGCCGGGCGGGAGACGGTTGTGGTGCATTTGCCGGGGCATCCTGGCGGGCCCAAGGTCGCGGAGGCCGAGGAGGTGACCTCGACCTTGGTGGTCGACGCGTTGGCGGAATGTGCTGGTGCGGAAGAGGTCGACGTCGTCGGGTACTCGCTCGGGGCTCGGCTTGCGTGGGATCTCGCGGCGCATCCCAAGGTGTCCGTGCGGCGGTTGGTGTTGGGCGGGTTGAGTCCGCAGGAACCGTTCGCGGCGGTTGATCTCGGGGCGGCGCGGCTGGCCGTGCAGGGCGGGCCGGCGCCGGACGATCCGCTTACTGGGGCGATCACGGCGATGGCGGCGGCGGGGGACGCGGAGTCGCTGCTGAATCTCGTCGAAGGGTTGGCTAGCGAACCGTTCGATCCGGGGGCGGGGGTTCCGCAGGTGCCGACGTTGTTCCTCGCCGGGCGGCAGGACTTCATGGCGCACGGGATCGAGCAGCTCGTGGCGCGGGTGCCGGGTGCGCGGCTGCGGCAGGTCGCGGGGGATCACCGCGGTGCTCTGGTGGGGGTCGAGCTGCGGGAGGCGGTGTTCGACTTCCTCGGGGCCGAGGCCGGCTGAGGCGCCGAAATGGCCTGAGCGGCCCAGTCGTGCCAGCCTGGGGCCATGACGACACCGGCGCAGCTCCGCAGAACCGCCCTGTCCTACCCGGAGACGGCCGAGCTGGCCGTTGACGGCACGGTCGCGTTCACGGTGCAGGGCAAGGAATTCGCCGCCCTGCGACCGGATCGGCAGGTCGTGCTCCGGATGACCCCGTCCGATGTGGACGAACTGCGCGCCGCCCACCCGACCGCCCGCCGCGTCGCCAGGGCGGGGGCCCGGTTGCCGATCGGGGACCTCAACGGGCAGCAGCTCAACCACTGGGTGCGCCGCGCGTGGCTGGCCCGGGCACCGAAGCGCCTGGCGGCCCCGGTGGCTGCGGCCGGGACCGCCGTGGCCGGGGAGGTGGGGGACTTGCCGAAGGCGATCGGCAGCCCGGCCACCCGGGCCCTGCACGGTGCGGGGATCACGACTCTGGCGCAGACCGCCGAGTGGACCGACGCGGAGTTGCTCGCACTGCACGGCGTGGGTCCGAAGGCGGTGCGGCTCCTTCGCGAGGAGGCGCAACACTAGAACTGGGCGTTCGCGGATGCGGTCAGCGGCGCAGCCGGACGGCCGCGGCCATGAGCGGTGTCAGAACGGCGGTTGCTGCGGCCCCGAGCGGGGTGTTCGTGGCGAGGATCCATTTGACCGTCTTCATCGCCAAGGTCAGCACCTCGCTGCCGCGCTGGCGCATCTCGGCTTCGAACCGTTCGACGGCGGTGCTGCGGTCGGTTTCGGACAGGTGCTTCACCAGGCTCGCGGCGTCGCGAATCGCCGCGCCCGCGCCCATTCCCGCGGTGGGCGGGGTGGCGTGGACGGCGTCGCCAAGGGCGGTGATCCGGCCTGCGGGCCAGGGCGCGAGATCGGCGGCCCGGGTGGAGGCGGCGTTGAACCGGAAGGCGGCGACGCTGTCCGGGTCGGCCTTGGCGATGACCTCCAGGGTCCGCTCGGCCCAGCGTCGCTCGCGGAAGTTGTTCAGGAGTGCGGTCTGCAGTTCGCGGCCGCGCAGGGTGCGCAGGGAACCGGCGGGGTCGGGGAGCATCGCGCCCCAGATGTAGGTCGGTCCGGTGGTGACGGACATCCGGAGTTCGGGAGCGTCAAGCGCGGCATTGCCTACTGGGTCGAGGAAACCGACGTAGAGAGCAGCCCCGTGCGGTGCGATGGCGGTGCCGGAACGCGATCGCAAGCGTTGCTGTTCGGCAGGGCTCAGGTCGGCGCGGCGGGTGCGGCCGGAGAATCCGATGATGCCTGCCGGACTGTTCGTCGGGCCGCCCGCCAAGTGCCGGGCGACCACCGAATGGGCGCCGTCCGCGCCTACCACCAGGTCTGCTGAGACGGGTGCGGCATCGGCGAACAACACTCGGGGACCGTCCTCGCTGACACCGGACACCGTGCGGCCCAAGTGCAAGTCGTCGCCGACGGCTTCGGCCAGCAGCGCGCGCAAGGTGATCCGGTCGATGTCCACGCTGCCGCTGTCGCTCAGATCCGGACCGTGCCCGAGAAGCCGGCCGCGGCGGTCCCAGAACGCGTCGCGCTCGCGCAGCCGCAGCGCCGAGCCGGACGCGAGCAACCGCTGCATGATCTTCGGTTCCACCAATTCCGTCAGCGCGGATTGCGCCCGGTCGTCCAGCGTGAGGTGGTAACCGCCGGTCGCGGTCACGTCGGTGTCGCGGTCGAACACCGTCACCTCGAATCCCCGGCGGCGCAAGCCCGCGCCCAGTGCCAGCCCGCCGATTCCGCCGCCGACTACCGCTACTCGCATGTCTGTCCTTCCGCTCTTCCTGGAACGGAACCGACCTTGCCCGGAGTACTGGACATTGAGTGGCCACTACATGATGAGGAGATGGCGAACACCTCGCACCGCGCGCTCCGGTTGCTGTCTCTGCTCGGCTCCGGACGGGTGTGGCCGCTGCGCGAACTCGCCGCGCGGCTCGAGGCGAGCGAACGCACCGTCCGCCGTGACATCGAAACCCTGCGCGGGCTCGACTACTCGATCGCGACCGTGCACGGTCCCGACGGCGGCTACCGTCTCGGCAGCGGAAACACGTTGCCGCCGTTGCTGTTCGACCACGACCAGGCCCTCGCGGTGGCAGTTGCGCTGCAGACCGCGCCCAGCACGATGTTCGGGTTGGGCGACGACGCTTCCCGCGCGCTGGCGACGCTGCACCAGGTCATGCCGCCTGCCCTCCGGGCCTCGATGGAATCCCTGCGCCTGACCCGGCTGCGCAACTACTGGGAGTTTCCCGGACCGCCGATCGATCCGGAGGCGCTCACCGCCGTCGGAACCGCGGTGCGCCGCCGTCGCGTGCTCATCGCCGAAATTCTGCGCCCGGACGGCAGCCGACCCCATCCCGGTGACGCCGGCTTCCAGCCTGCCCACCGGATCGAGCCGCACCACTTGGTCGTCTGGGCCGCGCGGTGGTACCTGGTCGCGTACGACCGCACCGACAGCCAATGGCGAGTGCACCGGGTCGACCGGCTGCGTCCCCGGCCGACCACGGCGCGGTTCGCCGCCCGCGAGCTCCCGGCCGACGACCTGGCCCAGTTCGTGATGAGCACGCACGACCGCGGCGACAGCCCGGAGGAGTGGCCGTGCACCGGCTCCGCCCGGCTCAACCTCCCGGCGGATGTAGTCGCCCGCTGGGCGCCGGGCGGGTCGGTCGTCGAACACCTCGACGGCCAGCATTCGCGGCTCACGCTCGGCGCTTGGTCGTGGGCCGGGATCGCCGGGATTCTGGCCACTTTCGATGCCGAAATGACTGAGGTCCGGCCGGTGGAACTCGGGGAAGCTTGCCGTCGGCTTACCCGGCGGTGGGCCAAAATCGCGGCCGAGTAAGCGTTAGTGCTCCGCTGAATCCGCCCCGGTAGGCGCGGGATCCGGCGGGTCTCCCTCGAAACCGTTCGCCCAGTAACGGCCGCGCAGCGAAAGGTTCTGCAGCATCCCGGTGGCCTCTTCCGCCGACATCGGCGCCGGGTCCGTTTCCAGCCACCAGCGCAGGACGGCCAGCTGTTCCCCGACCCACGCCCTGGCCAGCACGCCGAGGTCGATGCGGGGCTTGACGTCGTGGTGGTCGGCCCGGGACTTGAACACCGAGCACACCGCGTCGATGCGCGCGTCGGTGAACTGCCGGAGCGCCCGGCCGTCGCCCTCGCCGCGCAGGATGAGCAGGTACAGGTCCCGGTTCTCGCGGGCGTGGCGGAACAGTTCCAGCGCCGGTTTGCCGGTGAAGCCCACTGAGGACGCCGGGACCAGCGGGCGCAGCCGTTCGTCCAGTTCCTCCTGGAGTTCGGTGACGACGTGCCGCAGCAGGGCGTCCTTGTCCGGGTAGTGGCTGTAGAACGTCGCGCGGCCCAGATCGGCCCGTTCGGTGATGTCCTCCACCGTCACGTTGGCGTATCCGCGTTCGAGCACCAGCGACACCAGCGCGTCGCGGAGCAGCCCGCGGGTGCGGCGGGTCCGTCGGTCAGTCGTCGGCAAGGGGCCCCCTTCAGTCGTTGCCGGCCCGAGTGTAGCGAACTGTTGACACCGCGACTGTTAATAGACACAGTGTTCAGCATTGGTCAATCTGACGGAAAACAGGGAGTCGGCGTGAACCTGGGCAGCTATGTCACCCGTGCCAGCACGTTCTGGCCCGATCAGCAGGCGCTGGTGTGCGGGGAGCGGCGGTGGTCCTACCGCGAGATGGAGGAGCGGACGAACCGGCTGGCGTCCGCGCTGCTCGCGTCCGGCGTCGAGCCCGGGCAGGCGGTCGCCACCTTCTCCGGCAACAGCGCGGAGCTGGTCGAGACCGAGATCGCTTGCTACAAGGGCGGTTTCCTGCGCGTGCCGATCAGCGCGCGGCTGTCCGCGGGCGAGGTCGAGCACATCCTGGCGGACGCGGACGTGCGGGTGCTGCTGATCGACGCCGAGCACGCCGAAGCGGCACAGAAGGCGGCGGTCGGGACGTCGTGCGCGCTGATCGATTACGACAGCCGCACGCCGGATGCCCGCTCCTATGCCGACGTGCTGGCGGCGGGGTCGCCGGAGCCGGTCGCGGTCGAGGTGAGCGCGGACGACCCGTCGGTTCTGCACTTCACTTCCGGGTCCACCGGGAAGCTCAAGGCCGCGGTGCAGACGAACGGGAACCGGCTGGCGAACATGCGCAAGCGGCTGATGAGCCCGGAAGGCGCGCCGTCCGCGGCGGAGCGCTATCTCGCGGCTGGTCCGATCACGCACGCCACCGGAATGGGTTTGCTGGCGGCCTTTTCCCGCGGGGCGACCGCGGTGGTGCTGCCGCGGTTCGGTGCCGTGGAGTTTCTGCAAGCGGTCGAGAAGGAGCGGATCACCTCGACGTTCGTGGTGCCGGTGATGCTGAACATGGTGCTGTCGCATCCCGGCCTGGGCGATTTCGACCTCTCCTCGCTTCGCTGCCTGCGGGTGGGCGGCGCGCCGGTGTCGCCGCAGCGGTTGCGCGACGCGGTCGCGGCGTTCGGCCCGGTGGTGATGCAGGGGTACGGCCAGGGCGAGACCACCAGCGGCGTCACGGTGCTGACCTGCGCCGACGTGGTGCGCGGGATCGAGGAGGACCCGGAGCTGCTGTCCTCGGCCGGGCGGCCGTTGTTCGACTCCGAGGTCCGGGTGGTCGACGACGAGGGCCGTCCGGTGCCCGCCGGGGAACTCGGCGAGGTGGTGGTGCGCGGGCCGGACTGCGTGGCCGAGTACTGGCACGAACCGGACCTGTCCGCGGAGACGTTCCGCGACGGCTGGGTCTACACCGGCGACATCGGCTACCTCCGTGCCGACGGCTATCTGTTCATTGTGGACCGCAAGAAGGACATGATCATTTCCGGCGGCTACAACATCTTCTGCACCGAAGTGGAATCCGTTCTCTACGAGCACCCCGCCGTTTCCGAAGCGTGCGTGGTGGGCGTGCCCGACGAGAATTGGGGCGAGGCGGTGAAGGCGGTCGTCGTCCGCCGTTCCGACGCGACCGCCGAGGAACTGATCGAGTTCTGCGCGGAACGGTTGGCGCGCATCAAAAAACCCCGCTCGGTGGATTTCGCCGACGAACTCCCGGTGAACCGCAACGGCAAGATCGACCGGCGCGCGGTGCGGGACCGGTATTGGGCGGGCGAAGCCCGGAAAGTCCACTGAGGAGGCCCCGCATGTCCTTCACCCTCACCCCGGCCTACGACGACAACCCGCGGCTCGCGGAACTCGTCGGCCGGCTGCGCGAATACCTGGCGGGCGAACTCGCCGACTACGAGGCCACGCTCGGGCTGACCCCGGAGACCCCGCTGACCCGGGCCATGATCGAGCCGGTGTGGAAACGCTGCCGCGAACTGGGTTTCTACGGCGTCCACCTGCCCAGCGAGTACGGCGGCCTCGACCTGAGCTACACCGAACTGGCCGCGCTCAAGGAGGAGGTCGGCGCGTCCGGCCGGATCCTCTACCACTGCGTCCTCGGCGACTTCGGCGGCCCGCTGCGCGCCGGCGCGATCTTCACGACGGCGACCGAGGAGCAGCGCGAGCGGTATCTGCTGCCGGTCGTCCGTGGGGAACGCGCGTGCTGTTTCTCGCTCACCGAAACCAATGCCGGTTCGGACGTGCGGGCGATGCGCACCACGGCGACCCCGGACGGCGACGGCTGGCGGATCAGCGGCCACAAGGTGTTCTCCTCGGCGGGCCCGATCGCGGACTTCTCCGTGCTGGTCGCCCGGATGGCGGGGGAGGACGAGAGCTACTCGGCCTTCCTGGTCGACCTGGATTCGCCGGGCTGCACGGTCGCCGACGGCGAGGTTCCGATGTCCGGCCAGCACGTCGAGTCCGACATCATCCTCGACAACTGCTACGTCGGCCCGCAGCAACTGCTTGGTAGCGTGGGGGACGGGCTGCGCATCGGGCTCGGCCGGGTCACCACGAACCGGCTGCTGCACTGCCCGACGGTCCTCGGCCACGCCCGTCGCGCGCTGGAACTCACCATCGAATTCGCCCGCACCCGCCAGGTGTTCGGCGGCCCGTTGGCGGCGCTGCAGTCGATCCAGCACAAGATCGCCGATATGGCCACCGCGTACTACGCGGCCCGCGCGATGACGTACGACGCACTGTCCGAATTGGACTCCGGGAGCAAGCCGAGCACGGAGGCGTTCATGTGCAAACTGTTCGTGGCGGAGAACGCCTTCCGCATCGCGGACGAAGCGGTGCAGATCCACGGCAAGGCCGGGCTCGTGCGCGGGGCCGAGGTGGAGTGGCTGTTCCGGCGGCTGCGGATGTTCCGCGTGCTGACCGGATCGTCGGAGATCCAGAAGAACGGCATCGCCAAAGCCCTGCTCCAGCCGTCCGGGACGCAGCGGTGAAGCCCGCCGGGACCCGGCCGCGTCCGGCCGCGCCGGCGGACGGGGCCGCGGGGAGCACTTGGCTGCGCCGCTGGTCGGTGGTGGGCATGCTGCTGCTGTTCATGCTGATCAACTACGGCGACAAGACCGTCCTCGGGCTGGCCGCGCGCCCGATCATGCACGAGTTCGGGCTGAGCCCGTCGCAGTACGGGTTGCTGTCGAGTTCGTTCTTCTTCCTGTTCAGCGTGTGCGCGCTGGCGGTCGGCCTCGCGTCGAGCCGGATTTCGACCCGGTGGATCCTGCTGGTGCTCGCGCTGGTCTGGGCGGTCACGCAGGTTTCGGTTGTCGCCGCGAGCGGGATCGGGCTGTTGCTGGTGAGCCGGATCGCGCTCGGCGCCGCCGAAGGACCGGCGCAGCCGATGGCGCTGCACGCCGCGCACAGCTGGTTCCCCAACGCCAAACGCAACATCCCGAGCGCGCTGATCGTCGGCGGCGGCGCGCTGGGCGGGGCGATCGCGACCCCGCTGCTCACCGTGGTGATCGTGCACTTCGGCTGGCGGGCCGCGTTCCTGGCGATGTTCCTGGTCGGCTGCGTGTGGTGCGTGCTGTGGCTGGTGATCGGCCGCGACGGCCCGGTCGACCGCGCCCCGGCCGGCGCGGCCCCGGTCCCGGCCGCCCGCGTCCCGTACCGGCGGATCCTGCTCTCCGGAACGTGGCTCGGCGGGTTCACCGGAGCGTTCGGCGCGTACTGGACTTCCACGCTGATGGTCGCCTGGCTGCCCACCTACCTGGAAACCGCGCTGGGCTACAGCACCGGCGAGGCGGCGGCGATCGCGACGATTCCGTGGCTGGCCGGGCTGATCCTGACCTTCGCGCACGGCGCGATCACCCAGTGGCTGCTGCACCTCGGCGTGCCCAGCCGGATCGCCCGCGGCATTCTCGGCGGGTGCGTGCTGATCCTGGCGGGCTTGGCGATGGTGCTGCTGCCGACGGTCACGCAGCCCGCGCTGCGGATCGTGCTCATCGCGGTCGCGTTCAGCTTCCACGGCGTCACCTTCGCCAACGGCCAGACGGTCAACAGCGAGATCAGCCCGCCCGCTCAGCGCGGCGCGGTGCTGTCGGTCAGCGTCGCGCTGGTCACCATCGCCGGACTGCTCGCGCCCTACGTCACCGGCAGGCTGGTCGAGGCCGCGGACGGGCCGGCTGCCGGATTCGCGACCGCCTTCGCCATTCCCGGAGTCCTGATGATGGCGGGCGGGCTGGCCGCCCTGTTCTTCGTCCGTCCGGAACGCGACGCCCGGCGCATCGCGGCACTCGCCGCAGCCAAGGAGAAACCGTGACCAATCCGTACACTGTGGACAACGCTTACTGGAGCCGCGGTTACGTCGACCCGGCGTTCGTCCGCCTCGGCATGACCCGCGCCAGGGAAACCGGCCCGACCCGGCGGGTGTGGCGCGGCTCGGGCCCGCGCTGGGACCTGCCCGAGGACCACGACGACCTGGACAACCTGCTCGTCACCCCGAGGACCGGGGACCCGGCCGTCAAGCTCACCGAATTCCTCGCCGCCGCGGAGACCGACGCGATCCTGGTGGCGCACCGGGGAAAGATCGTCTACGAGCGGTACTTCCACGGCATGCGGCCCCACGACGTGCACCTGTCCGCGTCGGTGGCGAAGTCGTGGACCGGGCTGCTCGCCGCGCTGCTCATCGACGAAGGCGTGCTTGACGCCGATCAGCCGTTGTCCCACTACGCGCCCGAACTCGGCGGCACGGCGTTCGGCGACGCCACGATCCACCACCTGCTGCACATGGGCACCGTCATGGACTACGGCGGTCGGCCATTCTGCAAACCCCTTGAAGCGCAACGGTATTTCGCCGCGGTCGGCATCGTTCCCCGTCCGGCCGGGTTCACCGGACCCACGAGCGTCAAGGAACATCTGGCTACCGCGCGGGCCGTCGCACCGCCGGGAACCGAATTCCGCTACGACAACGGCAACACCGAGGCCGTCGCCGAAGCCCTTCGCCGCGTCACCGGGGTCAGCCTCGCCGATCTGTGGAGCGAACGGGTCTGGGCCCGGCTGGGCGCGGAGGAGGACGGCGCGTACTGCCTGGACTCCACCGGGACGGAGATCGCGTGCGGCCGCTACAGCGCGACATTGCGCGATCTGGTCCGGGTAGGGGAGATGCTGCGCCGCGGCGGGACGGTCGGTGACCGGCAGCTCGTGCCGGAACGCGTCGTCGCCGACCTGACCAACGTGCCGCCGGGACCCGCTCAGCGCGCTCTGCCGACCGGTGCCGCGCGGCCGATCGAGTACCACAATTTCTGGTGGGTCCCCGGCGACGGCCACGGCACGTTCGGCGCGCGCGGCATCCACGGGCAGCGGCTGCAGGTCAGTCCGGGACGGGAGCTGGTGATCGCCCACTACGGCTCGCACGTGATGTCGCCGTCCGTTCCGGTGCCGGCGCTGGAAGCGGTGTTCGCCCAGATCGGCGACCATCTGACCGGATAAGACAGACCGTTCTCTCTGCTAGCGTGGGGTTTGTGGTGCAGAAGATCCGGGTGTCCGAAGCGAGGTCGAGGCTGCTCGCGACGGCCACCCGGATCTTTTACGCCGAGGGCCTCCACTCGGTGGGCGTCGACCGGATCGTGGCGGAGGCGAAGGTCACCCGGGCCACGCTGTACCGGCATTTCCCGGGCAAAGAAGACCTCGTGGTCGCGTATCTCCAGGGTGTGTCCGAGATGGAGCGCGAGGGGATCGGCAAGGTCCTCGCGGGAAATCCACCCGCGGCCGACGCCCTGCGTGCCGTCGCCGAGTGGATTGCCGAGAGCATCCAGTCGGCGCACTTCCGGGGCTGCGCGTTCCTCAACGCCGCGGCGGAGTATCCGGACCCTGCACATGCCGTGCACCAGGCTGTCCTGGCGCACCGCGAGTGGTTCCTCCGCACGGTCACGGACCTGCTCGCGCAGATCGGCACGTCCGCACCGGAGCCCGCGGCACGGCATTTCGTGATGCTGCGCGACGGTGCGATGGCCTCGGGCTGCCTGACGGACTCGGCCGAGGTCGGCGACACGTTCCTCCAGGGCGTCGACGGCATCCTGCGGCATCGCCTCGGCGCCGCGGAGCGCCCGTAACACTTCTGAAAGACCGATGGGCGTTGACGCCGCCACTCGGTTGCCGACAAGCTCAGGGAGAACGAACGTTCTATCTCTCTGGGCTCTCGGAAGGATCATCGTGACCATCGTTGACTCGCCCGCCGGAACGGCTCCGGCGTTGCGTCGCCTGTACTTCGTGCGGTTCGCCTTCGCCGTCGTCTGGGCCGCGCTGCTGTTCCTCACGTCCAAGACGGCTGTCGGCCCGATCGGGGTGGTCCTGGTCGTCGCGTATCCGCTGTTCGACGTCGCCGCCGCGGTCGTGGACGCGCGCTCGTCCCGTGCCGCCGGGCTGTACGTGAACATCGCGATCAGCCTGCTGGCGGGGATCGGCCTCGCGATCGCCAGCGCGTCCGGCGTCCCGGCGGTGCTGCGGGTGTGGGGCGCGTGGGCGGTGGTGGCCGGTCTTGTCCAGCTGATCGTGGCCGTCGGCAGGCGGAGGATGGGCGGGCAGTGGCCGATGATCCTCAGCGGCGGCATCTCGGTGCTGGCCGGGGCGAACTTCATCCTCAGCGCGGGCGCGCCGAACCCGTCGCTGGCCACCGTGGCCGGGTACGCGGTGCTGGGCGGGATCTTCTTCCTGGTCTCGGCGATCCGGATCAGGCGAGCGTGAGGAAGAGCTTCTCCAGCTGTTCCTCGGTCATGGCGGCCTCGTTGCCTTCGCTGTCGGCGGAGACGCAGTCGCGCAGGCCGCTCGCGATGATCTTGAACCCGGCCCGGTCGAGCGCGCGGGAAACCGCGGCGAGCTGGGTGACCACGTCCTTGCAGTCGCGCCCCTCGTCGATCATCGCGATGACCCCGGCGAGCTGGCCCTGCGCGCGGCGGAGCCGGTTGCGGACCTGGGTGACGGTGTCCTGGTCGCCGATCATGGCTGGTCTCTCCCTGGTTGGCCGGTGGAAGTCACGAGTGGTCAGGAACGGTTCTTGCGCCACGGCCACGACCGGCGCGGACGCGGTTCGGCGGGATGCCCCGGGCACCACTGTCCGGCCGGGACGGTCGCCTTGACCTGGTCGACGTGCTGGCCGCATCCGGCCCACGTGGTTTTGCCGCAGGTGCGGCACGCGACGGGACGGCACACGGTCATCCTTCCGGGATCGTCGGAGCGCCGGTGCGCGGACGGCGGAATTCGGCGAACGCCGGGACCGCGGCGGTCGTGCGCAGGGCGTCGAGCAAGCTGCGCCCCTCGGCCGGGGCGGGCAGTTCGGTGAGCACCGGGCCGAAGAACGCCCGGCCGTCGATCGCGGTGATCGGGCTTCCGCCGGTTTCGCCGAGCGCGTCCTGGCTCTCCTGGTGCGCACGGCGGACGGACGGGTCCGCGTCGGTGGAATTCGCTTGCTGGGCAAGGTCTTCCGGCAATTCCGCGTCGCGCAAGGCCGCGCGAAGCAGCGCGCTGTCCAGCGGCTGCCGCTGCTCGTGAATCCGGCGGCCGAGTGCGACGTGGAACCGAGCGGCGGCGGCCGGGTCCGCGATCGCGGCGCGGACCCGGCCCGCGTGCAGCGAGTCCTCGACCCGCTGACGGTGGCCTTCCGCGACGGTGTTGCCCTCGTTGAGCACGGCGAGGCTCATCGGCCGCACGGAGAATTCCGCGCCCGTGTCGGCGAGCCAGCGGTAGGCGAGCCAGGCGAACGGGCAGACCGGGTCGCCGTAGAGCACCACGTCGGTCATGTCAGCTCCCGATCGAGCGCGTCGAGTGCGGATTCGAGCCGCTCGGCGGCCTCCGCGGCAACGTCGGCGACGCCTGCCTCCGGCGCGACCTCGGCCATGACGGCGGGGTTGATCGCCTCGACGACCGTGCCCTCGGCCCCGTTCTCGCGGACCACCACGTTGCAGGGCAACAGCAATCCGATCTCGCGGGTCGCCGTCAGCGCGCGGTGGGCGAGCGGGGGATTGCACGCGCCGAGGATGGTGTAGCGCTCCATCCGCTCGTCCAGCTTCTCGCGCATCGTCGCCTGCACGTCGGTCTCGGTCAGCACGCCGAAACCGGCGTCCGCGAGCGCGGTTCGCGTCTTGGCCATCACGTCGTCGAAACCCGCGTCTCGGTAGGTACGGGACAAACCCAGCTCCATGGCGGCTCCTTTCCTCGGGATCCACCATACCCCCGGGGGCATCGGTTATGCCCCCGGGGGTATTCGTCGATGGGGCACTGTCCGATGTGCGGCAGCTTGTAGCCGCTTGCCCGACCCGCACTGTGACCGCCTCGCCCACGCGGGGACAAGCCGGGATTCTTGGCTTAGCCTCACCGTCGTGCCGCTGGGTGTTCAGCGCGCGCTCTCGAACCCGCACCACGTTAAGGACGCCATGACGACCGTCAACGGCCTGCCGGCCCACATCCTGCTCGTGCACGCGATCGTCGTGCTGCTGCCGTTGAGCGCACTGCTGCTGGTGTTGAGCAGCGTCTGGCCTAAAGCGCGCGGCAAGCTCGCCGGTCCGAACGCCGTGCTGGCCGTGGTCGTGGTGATTCTGGTCCCGATCACCACGAACGCCGGGGAGTGGCTTGAACGCCGGGTCGCGCAGACACCGTTGCTGCGCGACCACACCGAACTGGGCGACACGGCGCTCTGGGTCGCGATCCCGGTCGCTGTGCTCGCGCTTCTGGTGTGGTGGCGGGAACGGGAAAACACCCGTTTGTCGGCGGATACCGACGATTCGCCCGTCGCGGGTCGTCGGACTTATCTCGCACCCGCGTCGACGAAAGTCACGGCAGCCGTCGCGGTGGTCGCGGTCTTGGCGGCCGGTGCGGCCGTCTACGACATGTACCGCATCGGCGATTCCGGTGCGCGGGCCAGCTGGCAAGGGAACTTCAGCGAGAACGCCGCTCCGCGTCACGCGCGTTAGCGGGCCGGGCTTTCCTGCCGGTAGCCGAGAAGAAGGGCGATCAAGTCGGCCCGCCCCTGGGTGAGGTCCGGCGGCGTGGGCGGCGGCGTGCGCTGAGTCCGGGCGCGGACCGCGCGGACGAATTCCCGGACCCGGGCCGGAGCGGGGACCAGCTCGCCGCCGAGGCAAGCCACCAGGATCAGGTCCTCGCCGGAATGGGTTTCGATGGCGAACGACCAGCCGTGCCGTTCGTCCCACAGCAGCGCGGTGTCGCGTCCGGGATGGACGGAGAGGTGACCGTCGAGCGCGAGGTAGGCCGACATCGGCGAATCGAGATCGATGGTGCAGGATTCCGGGCCGACGCCCGCCGCGGCGCTCACCGCGTCGAGATAGGCGGTCAGTCCGCAGAGCAGGCGGTATTCGTGGTCGGTGGTCAAGGGCTGGACGGTCATCGGTGCTCGTTTCCGCCGCCGCGTCGAACGGCGGTCCGCTTCAGGCTGCGCGCCGGACGAATGGCGGACTAGGGCCGAAGGTCACCTGGCCAGGCGCCGCCGGAAGCAACCGGTGACGTTGGTCCCTGCGCTCGGTGGCTTGCGGCCGGTGCGCGAAGCGAGGCAGTCGGGTTGGCTCGGGTCGTTCGCCATGACAGGAGTGGCCGCCATGGAAAAGACAGCGACCGGGGAGTGGACGCTCGCCGAGGCGGAGGTGCTGGGCCGGTCTGTGCTGCGTTTCCCCTCGGCGCGCGACACGCAGCCCTGGCGAGTCGAGTTGACCGACGGTGCGGTGCTGCTTCGTGAGCGGGTCGACGTGGCGTTGCCGCGACGCGATCAGGCGATGTCCTGCGGGACGGCGCTCGCGAACTTGGAGCTGGCGGTCCGGGTGCTCGGCAGGCGCGCGGAAATCACCGTGCTGCCGGACCCGGAGCAGACCGACATCGTCGCGCGGGTCGAGGCTGCGGAGCCATTGCCGCCGACGGACCAGGAACTTCAGCGGTACGGCGCGATCATGGTGCGGCGGAGTCACCGCGGGGCGTTCACCGGACTGCCGGTCAGGGCGGAGCAGACCGCTCGGGTCGCGGCGGCCGCGGCGACGACCGGGGCGGAGGCGATCCGGCTCGACGGGGTGGAGCGGCTCGCGAGGTTCTTCGGCCACGCCGCCCGGACGCTCCAGGGCGAGGCGGCGGGAACGTGGTTTGCCGCGCTGCCACCCGTCGGTCCGGAGCTGTTCCTGCTGCGGGAACGGCTCGAGACCGAAACAGTGCTGCTCTTCACGACGCCCGGCGACGCGCGCATCGACCACATCCGGGCCGGTTACGCACTGGAGCGCTGCTGGCTCGAAGGGGTGACCCTCGGCCTCTCTGGAGCGGTTCTGACCCAGCCGCTGCGGGTGCCGGAGGTTCGGTCAACGCTGTGCGGGGACTATCGGCTCGCTGGGTTTCCGCAGGCTCTGCTGCGATTAGGGCGTTCTGCGCGGGTGGCTCCGGCGAGTCTGCGTCGCGGGGTCGCTGAGGTGTTGGGCGAGCGGTGGGTGCGTCGAAGCCGAAGGCCGGTTCCGTGAACGCCGTCGGCCCTCGAATTCGGGACGACCCGACGGACTGCCGACGCGGATGACCGCGCGACGGTTCGCCGCCTTGTGAGGCGCCAGGCGAGGGCGATGATGTTGCCGGGTGCCCGTGCTGGACGGGCACCCGGCAGGATCAGTCGAAGTCGGCGTACCGGCGGTCCCGCCACGCGAGGGCCGCGCCGAGGCCGCGGGTCGCGACGAGTTCGGTGAACTCCGCCCGCTCCGGCGTCGAGGCTGAGTTCAGCACCGCCGCGATGTCGTGGTTCGCGGCGACGGCGTCGCGCAGTCCCATCGCCTCGTACGCTCGGGTCAGCGCGCGTTTGGTGTAGCGCAAAATGGACAGCGGGGTCAGGGCGATCTTCCGCGCGAGCTTGTCCACAGTGGACTCCAGCTCGGCGGCGGGCACGACGCGGTTCACCATGCCGAGTTCGAGCGCGCGCCGGGCGTCCACCACATCGCCGGTGTACAGCAGTTCGTTGGTCGCCTTCTGGCCGAGCAGGAACGGCATCAGCAAGGTCACCGGACCGGACCCGAAGCGGATCTCGGGTTCGCCGAAGTGCGCGTCCTCGGCGGCGACGAGCAGGTCGCAGGCCATCGCGAGTTCGCAGCCGCCGGCGAGGCACCAGCCCGACACCGCGCCGACGACCGGTTTTCCGAGCCCCCACACCTTCATGGTCAGCCCGATGTTGTTCTCCAGGCCGGCGTGCCATTGCTCGGCCGTCGAGATCCCCGCCTCGACCTCCTGGGAGATGTCGTAGCCGACGCTGAACGCCCGCTCGCCGCCGCGCAGGACGACGACCTTCACCGTGTCGTCCTGTTCGGCCTCGTCCAGCGCCGCGGTCAGTTCCTGCATGAGCTCGACGGACAGGGCGTTGAGCTTTTTCGGCCGGTCGATGGAGATCCAGGCGGTTTCGCCGCGGAGTTCGGTGTGAATGAAGCTGGTCATCGGGCGCCTCCAGGGGTGTCGGGGGAGAGGACAGGTCCGTCGGCGTGGCGGGCGCGCAGCGCGCGTTTGTCCACTTTGCCCACGGGAGTCAGCGGCAGGCGCTCGACGCAGGTGAACGCGTCGGGCACCCAGAACGCCGGGAATCGTTCGGCGACATGGGCTCGCAGCTCGGTTTCGTCGACCAGGCGGCCTTGCCGGGGCACCAGCACGGCTACCGGTCGCTCCGTCCACTTGGGATCGGCGCGCGCCACGACGGCCGCGGCGGACACCGAAGGGTGGGTGCAGAGGTGTTGTTCGAGCTGCGCGGACACGATCCATTCGCCGCCGGACTTGATGAGGTCCTTGGCGCGGTCGTGCACCGCCAGCCGCCCTTCTTCGTCGAGCGAGGCGATATCGCCGGTGTCGAACCAGCCGTCCCGGTCGCCGACGACGAACGGTCCGCGTACCTGGAGCGCCCCTTGTTCGCCGGGCGACCCGGAATTCCCGTCGATCCGTGCCTCCAGCAGCGGGACGAACCTTCCGGCGCGGACGCTCGGGTCGGCGCGTTCGTAGGTGCTGACCGCGAGCGTCTCGGTCATGCCCCAGGCGGTCGCGACTCCGGCGCCGAGGACGTCCCGGACCAGATCGACGACCGAGCGCGGGACCGCGCTGCCGCCGGTGAGGACTTCGCGCAGCGCGGCCGGCGGCGCGGTGCCCAGTTCGGCGAGATGGCGGCAGACGTCGAACCACACGGCCGGCACCGCTGCGGCCACCGTGACGCGTTCGGCGTTCAGCATCCCGGCGATCCGCGCTGGTGTGAGGTCGTGGCCGGGGAGCACCAGCGACGCACCGGTGAGCGCGGCGACGAACGGCAGGCCCCACCCGTTGACGTGGCAGAACGGCACCAGCGGCAGCACCCGGTCCCCGGCCCGCAGCCCGGAGGCGTCGGCCGCGCTCTGGCTGAGCGCGTGCAGTACGACGTCCCGGTGCGTCACCTCGTAGCTCTTGGCCGGACCGGTCGTCCCGCTGGTGTGGAAGCGGAACGCGGTGACGTCCTCGCGCAGGTCCGGCAGTTCGGTTTCGACATCCGCGGCGAGTTCTGCTGCAGCGGCGACCGTGATCCCGTGGCCGGCGAGTTCGGCGGCCGCCGCCCGGACCGCCGGTCCGACCGAGCGGTGGTCGAGCGCTTCCTGGCCGACCACCAGCAGATCGGTCCGCGAGCGATCGGCCCGCGCGATCATCGCCGCGCTGTCGAGCCGGAGGTTCAGGCTGCTGAGCGTCGCGCCGAGGAGCGGGACCGCGTACATCAGCTGCAGGTGTTCGAGGGTGTTGAACGCCAGCACCGCGACACGGTCGCCCTGGCGGATTCCGTACCGCCGGTGCAGGCCCGCCGCCGTCCGGGCAATCGCGTCGGCGAGCTCGGCGAACCGGAGCCGGATGCCGTCGGCGACGACCTCAGATCCGGGGTGGACGTGCTTCATCCGCCAGACGAGATGGGCGAGGGTGAGCGGGACGCTCATGCTTCCGCCAGCGTCGTGGTGACCTCCACCGGGCCGGCGAGGGTGTCGCGGATCGGCGACCGGCGCTGCACCGCGGCGGTCAATTCGGCGAGTTCCTCCCGGGTCGCGGTGGGCGAGGCGGCGTGCACGGTCACGCGGATCTGGCGTGCGCCCGGCCGGGCGTCGTCGTCGAGGCCGAGGAACGCCTGGAGGTCGAAGTCCGCCTCCAGTTCGAGACGCAGCGAGGACAGTTCGATGCCGCGGGCGGTCGCGTTGGCGGCGAAGGTGACCGAGTAACACCCGGCCAGCGCCTGGAGGATGTACTCGGCGGGGCTGGCCGCGCGGTCGGTGCCGAGGAGCGCGGCGGGCTCGTCGGATTCCAGGACGTAGCGGGCGGTCCGGCCCGGCACCGCGGCGCCGGCCTGGCGGAGGTCGCCAGTGGTGGCGCGCTGGTGGCAGCCGTGCTGCCAGTCCGCGTCGAGGGCGAAGGTGACCTGGGCGAGTTCGGGCTGCTGCCGGACGGCCTCGACGGTGGCGGCGAGCGCGTCGCGGTCGATTCCGTTGGGGGCGGGGGCGGTCTGAGTCATCGGAGTTCTCCCATTTCGCTCGTGCGGTCGCGGGGTCCAGCAGCGACCGCGGGGTGTTCCGTGCTGGTGCGGAAGGTTTCGGGGGCGAGGTACGCGCAGACGCCGGTGATGACGCTGAGCACCAGGCAGTAGCCGACGACGAGCCACGGCCTGCCGTTGTTCGCGACGAGCAGGCTGCTGGCGATCAGCGGAGCGAGGCCGCCGGACAGCACGGAGCCGAACTGGTAGCCCATCGACGCGCCGCTGTAGCGCACGCCCGCCGGGAACATCTCGGCGAAGAACGCGGCCTGCGGCCCGTACATGGCGTCGTGGAACAGGTTGATCCCGACGACCATGCCGACGGTGACCAACAGCGGATTCCCGGTGTCCGCCAAGAGAAAGAACGGTGCGATGAACACCGCGCTCGTGACGGTGCCGAAGAGGTAAAGCGGGCGGCGGCCGTAGCGGTCGGACAGCCACGCCCAGACCGGGACGGTGACGAGGCTCAGCGCCGACGCCACCAGCACCGCCCGGAGGCCGACCTCGTCGTCGGCGGAGCGGGCGATGTAGGCGATGCCGAAGGTCGTGTACAGGTAGTAGAGCGCGTTCTGGGACAGCCGCATGCCCGCGGTCAGCCACACCGGACGACGCTGCGTCCGCATCAGCTCGGCCAGCGGCCGTTCAGGAAGCCGGTTCTCCTGTTTCATCCGGACGAACGACTCGGGCTCGGCGAGTTTCGCGCGGATCAGCAGGCCGACCGCGACGAGCGCGCCGCTGGCGAGGAACGGGACGCGCCAGCCCCACGAGAGGAACTGCTCGGTGGTGAGCAGCGTCCGGCCGAGGGTGAACGCGCCGGCCGCCATGAGCATGCCCGCGGAGACGCCGATCTGGGTGAAGCTGCCGTAGAACCCGCGCCGTCCGGAGGGCGCGCTTTCGACCGAGACCAGCGCCGCGCCACCCCATTCGCCGCCGACGCCGAAGCCCTGGGCGAGCCGCAGGAACACCAGCAGCACCGGCGCGGCGACGCCGATCGAGGCGTACGTCGGAAGCAGCCCGACCAGCGCGGTGGCGCAGCCCATGATCAGCAGCGAGGCGACGAGCATCGCCTTCCGCCCGATCCGGTCGCCGACGTGCCCGCCCACGAGCGCGCCGAGCGGCCGGGCCAGGAACCCGACCGCGTAGGTGCCGAACGCGGCGATCAGCCCGAGCGAAGGGTCGGCGCCGGGGTAGAAGAGCGGGCCGAATACGAGCGCCGCGGCGCTGCCGTAGAGGAAGAAGTCGTACCACTCGATGGTGGTTCCGATGAAACTGCCGAGCGCGACCATGCGTGCCGAGGGGGTGCGCCGCGTCGTTGCCTGCGCCATGGTTCTCACCGTTCTGTGGTCGGTGGAAGTGCGGTGACACCAGGAAAACAGCGGGTTCGGCGGCGATCAACGACCAGTTTCCCGCAGTGCTGTGCAGATTCGCACAGGGGTGGTCGGCGGTCCACTGTGGACAGCGGAGGAGGAGTGAGCAGCTGCTACCCGCCGCCGGTTCATCATGGACATTCGAGAAGGGCGCGTTCCCGGACCAGCCCGTCGATGGCCGCCGCCATGGCGCGCACGCGGGCCAGTCGGGCGAGCGCGTGCGGAACAAGCAGCCGATAGCTGTGCGGCACCGCATGCGGAAAGGTCTCGACCGGCCGCAGCCCGGCGGTGCGGTCGCCGATCCACGACGGCAGAAAAGCGAATCCCAGCCCCTGGCGGGCGGCGCAGATCTGGCCGGAGATGGTGTCGGCCCGGTATTTCGGGCGGGCCGAGGGCACGGCCCGGAACAGCGTTTCCAGCGTGGGGGCGCACAGCGCGTCCTCGGTGTACCAAAGGAAAGGCGCGTCGGCGAGGTCGTCGGCGGACGCGATCGGCGCGTAGTTTTCCAGCAAGGCCGGAGCGGCGTACAGGCGCAGTTCGTAGTTCGCCAGCAGCCGGGCGTCGACGGCGCGGGTGCTGGGGCGTTCGATGGCGATCGCGAGGTCGAACTCCCGCGTGCTGAGCGACGCGTGGACGTTCGCGATCACGAATTCCAGCGACAGCGACGGAAACTCGCGCGCCAGCCGGTGCAGGCCGGGGATCAGCAGGAAGGTGCCGAAGCCGTCGGGGGCGGTTACGCGAACGGTTCCGGTCAGGTGATGGCCGGTTTGCAAGCAGTCCTCGCGCGCGGCGAGCACCGCGGCTTCGACTGCTTCGGCGTGTTCGAGCAGTCGCGTGCCTGCCGTCGTGAGCACCCAGCCGCCGGGTTCGCGGTGGAAAAGGCGTTGTTCCGCGGTGCGTTCGAGGTGTGCGATGTGCCTGCCCACCGTCGTGTGGTTGAGGCCGAGGTGTTTCGCCGCTTCGGTCAGCCGGCCGCGGCGGGCTACCTCGAGGAAGATGCCCAGGTCGTCGGCGGAGATCATCGGAGCCCTCCCGGCGCGCGGGCCCGGGGGCGGGCGGGCCGCCCCCGGGCGCTGGGTTCAGGCGCGGCCCTGTCCCGGCGCGGCGGCGCCGATCAGCACCGAGACGTTGCCGAACACGTCCTCGCCGCGGCCCATCGCGGCGTGCGCGGCCGGCACTTCGGTGAACGGGACCGTCCGGCCGAGCACCGGGTCGATCGTGCCCGCGCGGACCAGGTCGTTGTACGCGACGGCCTGCTCGTCGTTCGTGCCGTGCGAACCTTGCAGCCGCTTCTGCCGCGTCCAGTGGTAGCGCAGGTCCACCATCGCGTCGAAGCCGGTCGTGCCCGCGCAGATCACCACCATCCCGCCCGGGCGGCACAGGAAGATGCTGGTCGGGATCGTGGCCCCGCCGGGGTGCTCGAACACGATCGCCGGGTCCTCGCGGGAACCGGCGATCTCCCACAGCTTCTTCCCGAACGCCCGCGCGCCCTTCGTCCATTCCTTCTGCCCGGCGGCGTCGTCGACCAGCGGCGGCACGCCCCAGTGGCCGAACTCGCGGCGGTTGAGGTAGCCGATCGCGCCGTGCTTCATCGCGAACGCGCCGCGCTCGTCGTCGGAGACGACCGCCACGGCACGGCCGCCGGCGGCGCGCACCATCTGGCAGGCCTGCGTGCCGAGCCCGCCGGAACCGCCCCAGACGAGTACGAGATCCCCGTCCTGCAGGGTGTTTCCGGCCCAGCCGTAGAGCATCCGGTACGCCGTCGTCCCGACCAGCGTCGGCGCCGCCGCCTCCTCCCACGACAGGTGCTCGGCCTTCGGCAGCACCTGGTGCGCCTGCACCCGGGCGAACTGGCCGAACGCGCCGTAGTTCGTGTCGTAGCCCCAGATCTTCGCGCTGGGCGCGATCATCGGGTCCCGGCCCGCCGCGATCCACGGGTCCTGCTCGTCCCACACCCCGGGGTGCACGATGACGTGCTGCCCGATCTCGACGCCGGTCACCCCGGCGCCGACCGCGTAGACGATGCCCGAGGCGTCCGACCCGCCGATGTGGAAGTCCTCCGGCTCCCCGCGCTTCTGCCGCGTCGCGATCTGGTCGACCGGATAGCCGCGCGCGGCCCACACGTTGTTGTAGTTGATCCCGGCGGCCATCACGCCGATCAGCACCTCGCCCGGTCCGAGCCGCGGGGTGTCGACCAGTTCGGGACGGAACGCGTCGGCCGGGTCGCCGAAGCGGTCCTGGCGCACGACCTGCGCGTGCATCCGGGCCGGCACCACGCCCAGCGGCGGCAGCTGGCCGATCGGGACCGGCTCCGCTCCCGGGGTCGCGACGCTCGTGCGTTCTTCGTCGTTCATCAGTGCACTCCTTCGTGAACGGACCGGCGCGCCGCGCGGTCCCGGCCGCGGGTGGTGCGCCGAGGCAAAGGGGATCCGGGGAATTCACGCCGGTGCGGCTGTCTGCGCGCCGGGGATGACGCAGGCGACGCTAGAGGGGCCGGGCGGCGCGAGTCATGAGAAGAAACGATAAGTTTGACGGCGAACCCTCGGAGAAACTGCGAACGGCGGTGCGGAATGGCGACGGACGCTTCGCGGCGGCAGGCAGTGCTGGACAAGGTTTTCGCGCGCCGCCACGAGCTGGCCGAGCAGCTGGTGGCCGAGTACCGCCGCGAGATCCCCGAGTACGGCGAGCTGCCCGAACCGGTGCTCGTGCGCGACGTCACCGAGGCGGCCGTCCTCAACATCGAGTTCCTTGTGCGCAGCCTCGCCGACGACGATGCCGACCGGAGCCTCAGCGACTCGCACGAATGGCTCCGGCGCAGTGCCGCGCGCCGGGTGCACCAGCGGGTCAGCCTGCCGTCCCTGCTGCGCAGCTTCCGGCTGTGGGGCATCCGGCTCTGGCAGGCCATGGACGAGCTCGCCGGGGCGGGCAAGGCGGGCAGGCTGCTGTCGATCGAGCTGGCCGAGGCGACGATGGTGCACGTCGACCGGGTCTCGACCGCGGTCACCTCGGCGTACGTGCGGGAATCCGCCACGATCTCCGCCGACCGCACCGCCCTGCGCACCGATGTCCTGGAAACCCTGCTGACCGGCGAAGCGGTGAGCGAGCAGGCCCGCAGGCAGAGCGCAGTGCTGCGGATGACGCTGCGCGGGCCGGTGCTGGTCGCGGTCGTGCAGTTGCCCGCCGGGGTCGACTCGACCATCGGCGTGCAGTCGGCGATCCGCGCGGTGCGCAATCAGCTCGCACCGCTGGCGAAGGAATTCCTGGTGGGCGCGCGGGAGTCCGAGGTCGTCGGCATCTGCTGCCTGGACGCGGCCGAGGACGCCCGCGAAATCGAGCCCGCGTGCGACCGGCTCGCCGACCCGGAACGCGGCTGGGCAGTCGGCGTCGGCCGCGTCGCCGAGGGCCTGCCGGGCGTGCGCCGGTCCTACGGAGAGGCGCGCGAAGCCGCCGACCTCGGCGGCCCGGCCGGCGGGCGGACCCGGGCCGTCCGGTTCGGCGACGTGCTGCTCGACCGGCTCCTGCGCGCGCCGGGGCACACCGACGCCCTGCTGGAGGAGACCGTGCAGCCACTGCTGGACTACGACGCCCGCAAGGGCGCGCCGCTCCTGCCGACGCTGCGCGCGTACGTGGGCGCGAACTTCAGTCTGACCAAGGCCGCGGCGGAACTGTCGGTCAACCCGAACACCGTGGTGTACCGGCTGCGGCGCATCCACACGCTCACCCGGCGCGACCCGCTGCAGGTGGACGACCTGCTGCTGTTGTCGCTGGGGCTGCGGCTGTACGACTCGGGCGCCGCCGGGCTGCCGGACCTCTCGTAAAAACCGATACGAATACCCGCGGAACTTCTCTGTTCCTCTCATGACGTGGGTTACGCGCGCCGCTTAGCGTCTGTCCCCGACGGCGCCGGTCAGGTCCCCACCCCAGCTGCGCGCCGTCAGCCCACCCGCCTCGGCTCAAAGGAGAGTCCAAGATGGGCGATACCGTCGCGCCGTCCTCACGGCGTCCGCTGCGCGTTGTCCTCTCCGCCTTCCTGATCCTCGCCCCGGTCACCGCGGGCCTCGCCGTGCCGCTCTACCAGCGGACCGGCCCCGCACTGGGCGGGATCCCGTTCTTCTACTGGTTCCAGATGGCCGCGGCCGTGCTCACCGCCCTGTGCACGAGCGCCGTCTACCGGCTGCTGTTCGCCGGCGAGAAAGACGCGGAGGGCGAGGAATGACCTTCAACCCCGTCACCTTCACCGTTTTCCTCGTCCTGATCGCCGTCGTCACCGTGATGGGCTTCGCCGCCAGCCGCTGGCGGCGCGCCAAACAGGCCGAGCAGCTCGACGAATGGGCGCTCGGCGGCCGCACGTTCGGGCCGTTCGTCACGTGGTTCCTGCTCGGCGGCGACCTGTACAGCGCCTACACCCTGATCGCCGTCCCGGCCGCGATTTTCAGCATGGGCGCCTTCGGCTTCTACGCCGTGCCGAACGCGATCGTGTTGTACGCGCTGGGTTTCCTGTTCCTGCCCAAGCTCGTTTCGCTGGCGCACAAGAAGGGCTACGTCACCCTCACCGACTTCGTCAACGACCGGTTCGGGTCGAAGGCGCTGGGCCTCGCCGTCACGATCACCGGACTGCTCGCGACCCTGCCGTACCTGGCGTTGCAGCTGGTCGGGCTCGAGGTCGTGTTCGGCGCGCTCGGGCTCGGCGGCTCGGGCTCGTGGTTCGTTCGCGACCTGCCGCTGCTGATCGCCTTCGGCGTGCTCGCCACCTACACCTACTCCGCCGGGCTGCGCGCGCCCGCGCTGATCGCCTTCGTCAAGGACGGCCTCACCTACCTCGTGGTCATCGCGGCGGTGATCTGGGCCCCGATCAAGCTCGGCGGATTCGGCGAGATCTTCCGCAAGGGCGGCGAGGCGCTCGCGGGCAAGGCCCCGGCCGGCCCCGATCCCACGATCGCGGTGAACCCGAGCGTCTACCTGACTCTCGCGCTCGGGTCCGGAATGGCCTTCTTCCTGTACCCGCACGCGATCACCGGCGTCTTCGCGTCGCGGGGCGCGAAAACCGTGCGGCGCAACATGTCCGTGCTGCCGGTCTACACCGTGCTGCTCGGGTTCGTCGCGCTGCTGGGCATGATGGCGCTCGCGATGGGCGTCAAGCCGCACGACGGCAACCCGCAGTACGCAGTCCCGCAGCTGCTGTCGGCGCTCTTCCCGCCGTGGTTCACCGGGATCGCCTACGCCGCGATCGCGATGAGCGCGCTGGTCCCGGCGGCGATCATGGCGATCGCCGCGGGCAACCTGGTGAGCCGCAACCTTTACCGCCAGTTCCGCACACGGCCGGTCAGCGCGAAATCGGAGACGCTGGTGTCGAAGGTCGTCTCGGTGCTGGTGAAGGTCGGCGCGTTGGTGTTCGTGCTGACTCTCGACGCGAAGTTCGCGCTGAACTTCCAGCTGCTGGGCGGGATCTGGATCCTGCAGACCCTTCCCACCGTCCTTTTCGGACTGTTCACGAAGCGGTTCGCCGACCGGCGGGCGCTGCTCGCCGGACTGCTGGTGTCGGTCGCCTACGGCACCTGGGCCGCTTACGAGGTCAAATCCGCGACCGGCGGCCCGTTCGGCGGGTCGACCGCGAAGCCGTTCTTCTTCGACAGCCCGATCTACATCGCGATCTCCGCGCTCGCGCTGAACTTCGCCGTGGTCGTGCTGGGCAGCGTCCTCGTCCGTGCGCTCGGCGCGAGCCCGCGCGGCGCGGTCGCGGCCGAAGAGCCGGTCCCGGCCCCGAACTGATCCCCGTTCCCGTTCTCCCGGAGGAGGAGTTTTCCCGATGACACCCGGCATTCGCGTGTCCGACCGGGGCGCCGTGCGCGTCCTGACCATCCACAACCCCGCCAAGCGCGGCGCGTTCTCCGGCGACATGGCGCCGGCCCTGCTGAGCGAACTGGACCGGGCGGACGCCGATCCGGCGGTGCGAGCCGTTGTCGTCACCGGCGCGGGCGGATGCTTCTCCTCCGGGCACGACCTGCAGGAAGTGCTGGAGAAGCCGGAAACCGCGGGCGACCCGGCGGCGAACGCTGCTTTCGGCAGGCCTGCCGAAATCCTCACGCCGGTCATCGCCGCGATCGACGGCCCGGCGTACGCGGCCGGGTTCATCCTGGCGCTCAACTGCGACCTGCGGGTCGCGAGCCGGGACGCCCGGTTCTGCGCGGTGGGCGCGGCGATCGGCCTGGTGCCGGTCGGCGGTCAGCTGAGCAGGCTGCTCGACCTGGTCGGCTACCCGGTCGCCTACCGCTGGCTCGCCACCGCCGCGCCGTTCGGCGCCGACGAAGCGCTTCGGCACGGCTTCGTCACCCACGTTCACGACGGCCCGGAAGCTCTCGAAGGAGCTCTGGAACTGGCCGAAGCCATCGCCGCCGTCTCGCCCGCCGTGGTCGCCGCGGTGAAGGCCGGGCTCCGGCACAGCCTGCGCCACGGCACGGACGCCGGGCTGGCGGCGGAACCCGCTCTCGCGGCGCTGGTCCGGGAGTTGCCCGACGGCGGCGAGGGCGTCTCCGCGTTCCTGGAACGTCGTCCGCCCGCTTACCCGGACCATCCCGGCGACCACCACGACCGCATTGCCGAGGTGCTGTCGTGACGACGGTTTCGCTGTCCGGCGAGCGGCTGCGCGAGGACGAGATCCGCGAGTTGGCCATCCGGTACGGCGTGCCGGCCAACCCGGTGACGTTCGCGGCGACGGCCATCGAAGCCGGGGCCGCCGCCGCGAGGATCGCTCGCCCGGTCGCGGTCAAACTCGTCGCCGACGGCGTGGTGCACAAGAGCAAGGCGGGCGGCGTGCTGCTCGGTGTCGACCCGCTCGACGTCGTCGACGCGGTCGAGAAATTGTTCGCCGCTCAGGCGGGCCAGGGCGTCGCGGTGCGCGGCGTGACGGTCGAGCCGATGGTCGAACCGGGCCTGGAGGCGGTGGTCGGCGCGTTGCACGACCCGGGGTTCGGCCCGGTGGTGATGGTCGGGTCCGGGGGAGTGGACGTCGAGACGCTCGGGGACGTCGCGTTCGCGCTCGCCCCGCTCGACCTCGCCGGAGCGGTCGCGCTGATCGACCGGACCCGGCTCGGCGCGGTGCTGCGCCGCCGGTTCCCGGACGCGCGCGCGGCGCTGGCCGACCTGCTCGTGCGGGTCGGCGGCGCGGACGGACTGCTGCTGTCCGAGCCGGTAGACCAGGTCGATTTCAACCCGGTCGTCGTCGGGCCGGACGGGATCGTCGCCGTCGACGCCCGCGCGGTGACCAGGTCCCCGGCACCTCCCTCGGCACCGCCGGTCCCTGCAGAGGCTTACGCGCAACTCCGGCCCGCCATCTATCCGGACAGCATCGCAGTGCTGGGAGCCTCGGCCGACCCGGCGAAGATGGGGCACCGAGCTGTGCGCACCCTCGTCGACCAGGGCTTCGCCGGAGCGGTGCACCCGGTGAGCCGGTCGGCGACCGAGATCCTCGGGCACCCTGCCGTGCGGGAAGTCGGCCAGCTGCCCGACGGCCTGGACCGGGCCGTGGTCGCGCTACCCGCCGCCGCGGTGCCGGACGCGTTGCGCGCACTCGCCGCGAAGGGCACGAAAACCGCGCACGTCTACACCGCCGACACCGCCGATCTCGCCGCGGCAGTCGCCGGAACCCAGCTCCGCGTGCTGGGGCCCAACTGCATCGGCCACTACACGCCCTACTCGCGGATCACGATGATCGGCCGGTCTGCTTCGTCGGACGAAACGGGCGGCATCGCGTTCGTGTCGCAGTCGGGCACCTACGCGGGCGATGTCGTGCGCCGCGGCAAGGAATTGGGGCTGCGGTTCAGTTTCGTCAGCTCGGTCGGCAACTGCGACGACGTTTCCCCGTCGGAGTTCCTGGCGTTCTGCGAGGCGGATCCGCGGACGTCGCTGGCCGCGTTCTATCTGGAAGACGACAGCGACGCGGAGCGGTTCTTCGCGCTCGCCGCGCAGGTGTCGATCCCGGTGGTGCTGTTCAAGGGCGGCCGGAGCGCGGCGGGCGGCGCGGCGGCCGCGTCGCACACGGGCGCGCTGGCAAGCGATCCGCGGCTGTTGCGCGACGCGGCGTCGGCCGCCGGGGTCGTGCTCGCCGGGCATCTGGACGAACTCCTCGACACCCTGCTGGTCGCGCAGTACGCGCCCGGCCTGACCGGCACCGGCCTCGGCCTGGTCGGCAGCGGCGGCGGGGTCGCGGTCGTCGGTTCGGACATCGCCCACGACCACGGCCTCGTCCTGCCCCCGGTTTCGGCGGAGACGGCGGAATCTCTCGCCCCGTACGACGCGCCCGGCAGCAGTCTGCACAACCCGGTCGACATCCCCATCTGGTCGCTGTTCGACGGTGACCGCTGCTTCACCGGGGCGCTCGCCGCCGCGCTCGCGCGAGATCCGGGCGTCGACAGCCTGTGCGCGTACCTCGATCTCGGGACCGTCTACGACCTGAAGGAGACCAAGGAAGCCGCCGACCTCGTCACCGCGCTCACCCGCGATCTGCTGACCGCCGATCGCGGCGACGTCCCGCTCGTTTTGGTGCTGCGGACCAGTTTCAGCGCGGAGCAGGACGCGCTGGCCCGCCGCTTGCGCACGATGGCGAGCGAGCACGGCGTAGCCATGCTGGACTCGGTCGAACGCGCGGTGGCCGCGCTGGGGCGGGTCCGCGCGGCCACCGAGTTCCGGAGGAGGTGACCGCATGGCAAGGCTGACCGCGGACCGGCGGGCGCTGGCGTTGATCGCCGTCGCGACGTTCGCTTCGATGAGCGTCTGGTTCTCGGCGTCGTTCGTGGTGCCGCAGTTGCAGCAACTGTGGCACCTGACCAGCGGAGAATCCTCGCTGCTGACCATCGCGGTGCAGCTCGGGTTCGTGGCGGGAGCGCTCGCGTCCGCCGCGAGCGGCCTCGCCGACGCGGTCGCGCCCCGGAAGCTGATGTGCGCCGGGGCGCTCTGCGCGGCGGTGACGAACCTGCTTCTGTTGTGGGCCCCCGGTTTCGGCACCGCCTTGGTGCTGCGGGCGCTCACCGGAGCGTGCCTCGCCGCGGTCTATCCGCCCGCGCTGAAAGAAGTGTCGTCCTGGTTCCGCAAGGGCCGCGGCACCGCGCTCGGGGTCATCATCGGCGCGCTGACGCTCGGTTCGGCCGCGCCGCAGCTGGTGAAGGCGTCGGGCGGGCTCGGCTGGCAGTCGGTGATCGCGGCGACGTCGGCGCTCACCGCGTGCGGCGGGCTGCTGGTGCTGACCGTGCGCGGCACCGGGCCGTACCCGTTCCCGCGCTCGACGTTCCGGCTCCGGTCCGCGCTCCGGGCAGTCCGCAGCCGCCCGGTGATGCTGGCCAACCTCGGCTACGCCGGGCACATGTGGGAGCTGTACGCAATGTGGGCCTGGATCGGGACGTTCCTGGCAGGGCTGCAGGGCTTCTCCGGCGGACCGGACGGCGCCCGGCACGCCGCGCTCGCGGCCTTCGTCTGCATCGGAGCCGGCGCGATCGGATGCCTCGTCGGCGGCTGGATCGGCGACCGGGTGGGACGCGCGCCGTCGGCGTTGATCAGCCTCGTGCTGTCCGGATCCACCGCGGTGGCGCTCGCCCTGCTGCGCGACATGCCGACGCCGGTCGTGGTGGTGCTGAGCGCGTTCTGGGGATTCTGGGTGATCGCCGACTCCGCCCAGTTTTCCGCGCTGGTCACCGAAACCGCCGACCCGCGTTACGTCGGCAGCGCGGTGTCGCTGCAACTGGCGCTGGGTTACGTCACCACCGCGGTGACGATCTACCTGGTGCCGGTGCTGGCCGAATCCGCGTCCTGGAGCGTCGCGCTGCTGGTGCTCGCGGCCGGACCACTGGTGGGTGTGGTGGCGTTGCTGGTCTTCCGGCGCACCGCTGTTTCGTGAGGACTTGGCGGGGGAGAGCACGCGGCAGACGGCAGTGCGGGATCCACGCTGCGGGCGTGAGCCGCACGGAGCCGAGCTCACCGGCCCCAGGCGCTCCGGAGCACCTGCGCGAGTGCGTCCGGCGCTTCCAGCGGCAGGAGGTGGCCGCTGCGGGGAAGGACGGTCATGCTCGCGTGTGCCAGGTAGGGCAGCAGGTTGTCGCGCAGCACTCCGGCCGGTTCCACCCGATCGTGCTCGCCCGCGACGACCAGGACGGGAACGTCGATGGCGCGGGCCGCGCTCGTGATGTCCTCGGCGATCCCGTGCCGGGGCCATTCGAGGCGCGCTTCCTCGGCGCAGGAACGGGAATCCGCCACGATCCGGGCTTTCGTCTCGTCGTCCAGTGCCGTGGCGGTGAGAACGGTGTCGCGTGCAGCTGCGGTCGACTCGTCGGAGTCGTAGGCGTGCGACAGCCCTTCCTGGTACTCGGGTGTGACCGTCGCGGCGGGCTTGGCCGGTCCGGGCGCGACGAGGACGAGACCGGCGAGCCCGGCCGGACGCGCGGAAGCCGCCAGCTGCGCGACTTTGCCGCCCATCGAATGCCCGACCAGGACGTAGTCGGTCACCCCCGCGTCGGCGATCACGGCCTCGGTGTCGTGCGCGAACTGCTCCAGCGTGTAGGGGCCGGGCAGTTCGCGCGAGCGTCCCCAGCCGCGGAAATCGAGGTTTAGTGCGGCGCGGTCCGGCAACCGGTCGAGCACTGGCTGCCAGGTGCGTGCCGAGCCGCCCCAGTAGTGCAGAAATACCAGCACAGGTCCGTCGCCCGGCCGGTAGTCGTAGACCGGAAGCTGTGTCTGAGCGGTCGTCGCCATGAGAGTTTTTCCTTTGTTGCCAGTCGGGTTGCTTGCCCTTGAGTCAACCGCCCAGCCCGCCTGGGCGCATCGTCGACGCCGGACCTGGCATGGTGAAAAATGGACTGCATGACCGGGATTCGTCAGCTCTCGTACCAGCCGCCGCAGGAGTCCGGCGCGCCGGTGGAGACGATGTCGTTCGCGAAGCTGCGGCGGCTGGACCGCGGCACGACCGAACGCGGCGACTTCCATGTCCTCGCGGTGGTCCGGCGCGGCCACGGCCGGGTTTCGGTCGACTTCGCGAGCTGTCCGCTCGCGGCCCGGAGCGTGGTGTGGATCCGGCCGGGCGTCGTGCACCGCTGGGACGACCTCGGCGACCTGGCCGGAGATCTGGTGCTGTTCGTGCCCACCGCACCGGCCACTCCCGGCAGCCGTGAACTGGCTGCGGACCCGTGGGCGTCGGCGTGCTGGACCGCCTCCGCCGAGCAGTGGCCGCTGATCAACGCCGCGCTCGGGCATCTGCGCAGCGAGGCCGGCGCCGCCCCGCAGGAGCGGACCGGCGAACTGCTCGGCCTGGTGTTGTCCGCGCTGCTGCTGCGACTCGCGCCGCCCGCCGCGGACGGCGACTCCGGAGCCGGTCTCTTCCAGCGATTCCGCGCCGCGGTGGAAGAGGATTTCCGGGTCTGCCACGACGTCGCCGGCTATGCCCGCAAGCTCGGGTACGCCCCGAGAACGCTGACGCGCGCCGTCCGAGCGGCGACCGGCCGCAGTGCCAAGGACTACCTGTGCGAACGCTTGGTCCTGGAGGCCAAGCGGCTGCTCGCGCACGACCGGCTCAGCGCGGCGCGATGCGGGCAACGCCTGGGATTCCCTGACGCCGCGAACTTCTCGGCGTTCTTCCTGCGCCAGACCGGCGTCCGCCCCGGGCAATGGCAGGCAGCGAACCTGGCCGGACGCGAATAGCGTCGCGACGGGGGAACAAGCGGGCGCTCCGCTGGCCAGAACCCGGCGAAAAGTGTCGTCGTAGCCAGTTATGCGCAGCCGCCCGCGACCTTAGCTTGAAAAAGTGATCATCGTTTCCGCCGTTCTCATCGGCATTGCTTACACCCTGCTCAATTCCTTTCTCGCCGAGCCGTACCGCCGTCGTTTCAACGCGATCATGGTCGCGGGCGCCGGCGCCGCCTACCTGAGCAGCGGCGCGTTCGGCCCGTGGGAGCTGGCGTTCGCCGCCGCGGTGACCTACTGCGCCTATCGCGGTCTGGAATCCTGGGCTTTCATCGGGGTCGCCTGGCTGCTGCACACGACGCTGGACGTGCTGCACCACCTCAAAGGCGCGCCGATCCTGCCGTTCGCGCACACGTCGTCGCTGGGCTGCGCCATCTGCGACCCGGTGATCGCGATCTGGTGCTTCACCGGCGGCCCGTCCGTGAAGGAAGCTCGCGCGAAACTCGTGTCCGTGCGGGGCTGATCCCGCGGCGCTCCCCAGACCGGCCCGGTTTGCTCCGGGCCGGTCTTTGCGGCATCTTTACGCGTGGTGTGCCGGGAAGTCTGGTCGGCCTGCCCGTGCCCAGCCGGGCGACGGGCGGTCCGGTCGACCCCGAGGAGCCCCATGGCGTCAGGCGTGCGGAAAGAAATCTCGAGTTCCGGCGGAGCGGCCCGGTCCGCCGTAGCCTGGGGGCATGCGCGCAGCGGAGCTGGCCGAGGAGTTCCCGGTCGTCGATCTCGATGCGGACGCGCTGGCGGCCGCGCGGCTGCTGGCGGAGCACCGGTTGCCGGGGCTGGTGGTGACGGAAGCTTCCGGCTGCCCGCACACGGTGCTGCCCGCCTCCGACGTCGTGCAGTTCCTCGTGCCGCCTTACGTGCGCGACGATCCGTCGCTGGCCGGGGTGCTCAGCGAGTCGATGGCGGACCGCGTCGCGGACAAGCTGGGCGGGCGCACGGTGCGCGAGTTGCTGCCGGACGAACCGCGCGAGCTGCCGAGGGTGGACGCCGACGACACGATCGTGGAGGTCGCCGCGACGATGGCCCGGCTGCGCTGCCCGCTCGTGGCGGTGATGCAGGACCGGACATTGCTCGGCGTGGTGTCCGCGTCGCGGCTGCTGGAGCACGCGCTGACGCCTCGCTGATTCCCGCGCGACCGAGCCGGGCGGCCCTCCGGTGAGCACGGTCATCGCGGTCGTCGTGTTCGTGGTGGCGTATGTGTTCATCGCGACCGAGAAGATCCCGAAGATGCCCGCCGCGCTGGCCGGGGCGGGCGTGGTGCTCGCGACCGGGGTGTCCGGGTCGGCCGACGCGTTCTTCTCCGAGGACACCGGCGTGGACTGGAACGTGCTGTTCCTGCTGCTCGGCATGATGATCATCGTCGGGATCCTGCGCCGGACCGGGGTGTTCGAGTTCGTCGCGATCTGGGCGGCCAAGCGCGCCAAGGGGTCGCCGCTGCGGATCATGCTGCTGCTGGTGCTGATCACCGCGGTCGCCTCGGCGTTCCTGGACAACGTGACGACGGTGCTGCTCATCGCCCCGGTGACGCTGCTGGTGTGCGACCGGCTCGACATCAGCCCGGTCCCGTTCCTGATCGCCGAGGTGCTGGCGTCCAACATCGGCGGCACCGCGACCTTGATCGGCGACCCGCCGAACATCATCATCGGCAGCCGCGCGGGCGTGGCGTTCAACGACTTCCTGCTCAACCTGACGCCGATCGTCGCGATCGAACTCGTCGTGCTCGGACTGGTGCTGCCGTGGCTGTTCCGCGGTTCGTTCTCAGTGGACCCGCAACGGGTCGCCGACGTCATGGCGCTCAAGGAACGCGAGGCCATCCGGGACCCGAAGCTGCTGCTCAAGTCCGGTGTCGTGCTGCTGCTGGTGTTCGCGGGGTTCGTGCTGCATTCGGTGGTGCACCTGGATCCGTCGGTGGTCGCGCTGCTCGGTGCGGGCCTGCTCGTGCTGGTGTCCGGGACGGCGCCCAAGCAGTATCTGGCCGGGGTGGAGTGGGAGACCCTGCTGTTTTTCGCGGGGTTGTTCATCATGATCGGGGCGCTGGTCAAGACCGGGGTGATCGACTGGCTCGCCAAGCTCGCCGCCGGAGCGACCGGCGGGAACGCGCTGCTGGCGGTCCTCCTGATCCTCGGGGTGTCCGCGCTGCTGTCCGGCGTGATCGACAACATTCCTTACGTGGCAACGATGTCGCCGCTCGTGCTGGCGCTGACCCACGACATCCCGGATCCGGCGCACTCCGAGGCGCTGTGGTGGTCGCTGGCCCTGGGCGCGGACTTCGGCGGCAACATGACGGCGGTCGGCGCGAGCGCGAACGTAGTGGTGCTGGGCCTTGCCGCCCGGGCCGGAGCGCCGATTTCGTTCTGGGAGTTCACCAAGAAGGGCGCGATCGTCACGGTGCTCACCGTGCTCGTCGCCGCGCCCTATCTGTGGTTGCGCTACTTCGTGTTCTGACCTGCTCGTCGGAGAAACCTCCGACGGCGGGCAAAGCGGACGAAAACCCTTAGCGCGCTTGGTGTGAGCGATCCCGCAACCATGTCCGTGCGCAATTGTTGCATACTGCATCAATGTCGTCGGGTGAGAGTGCGGGGAAACGCGGGCTGGTCGTGCCGGTGCGCCAGCCGGTAGGCCGGTGGGTGCGGGAGAGCCGGGCGGGCCTGGTCGGGCTGGCGGTGCTGATCGGTGCGGGCGCGGGTTTGGGTGCGGTCGTGTTCCGGTGGTTGATCACCACGTTCACGCACGTGTTTTCCGGGCACGCGGACTACTCGGCAGCCGGGCGTGAAGCGCATTCGTGGTTCCCGGCGCTGGGTCCGTGGTTTTTGTTGCTGGCCCCGGTGTTGGCGGGGTTGGTGTACGGGCCGTTGGTGTACCGGTTCGCTCCGGAGGCGCGGGGGCACGGGGTGCCGGAGGTGATGTACGCCGTCGCCGAGCGGGGCGGCCGGATTCCGGTGCAGGTGAGCGTGGTGAAGGCGCTGGCGTCGGCGTTGACGATCGGCTCCGGTGGTTCGGTGGGCCGGGAAGGCCCGATCGTGCAGATCGGATCCGCGCTGGGTTCGGCGCTGGGGCGGGCGGCGCGGCTGCCGGAATCGCGGTTGCGGGTGCTGGTGGCGTGCGGCGCGGCGGGCGGGATCGCGGCGACGTTCAACGCGCCGTTGGCGGGTCCGTTTTTCGCGATGGAGTTGATCCTGCGGGATTTCGCGGCGGAGTCGTTCGGGGCGGTGGTGCTGGCGAGCGTGACGGCGAGCGTGGTGGGGCGGGCGGTGCTGGGGAACGCGCCGTTCCTGGATCTGCCGCCGTTCTCGTTGCGGAGTCCGGTGGAGTATCTGCTGTTCGTGGCGCTGGGGTTGGTGGTCGGCGCGTGCGGGGTGCTGTTCACGCGGGTGCTGTACTGGATCGAGGATTTGTGCGACCGGTTGTGGCGGGGTCCGGAGTGGCTGCGCCCGGCGGTGGGCGGGGTGTTCCTCGGTGGGCTGCTGCTGGCGTTGCCGCAGATGTACGGGGTGGGCTATCCCGTGCTGCAGAACGCGGTCGAAGGCAAGTACCTGTTCGGGTTCCTGCTGGTGCTCATGCTCGGAAAGATCCTGGCGACCAGCCTGACGATCGGCATCGGCGGTTCGGGCGGGGTGTTCGCGCCGTCGCTGTTCATCGGGGCGATGGCCGGGACCGCGTTCGGGATCGCGGTGCACGCGTTGTTCCCGTCGGTGACCGCGTCGCCGGGGGTGTACGGGCTGATCGGGATGGGCGCGGCGTTCGCCGGTTCGGCGCGGGCCCCGATCACGGCGGTGATCGTGCTGTTCGAGCTGACCGGGCAGTACACGGTGATTCTGCCGATGCTGACCGCGATCGTGATCGCGACCGCCGTGAGCAAGACTTTGAGCCGGGACACGATCTACACGCTCAAACTCCGCCGCCGCGGCATCGACCTGGACAAACACCCGTCCGCGCAACGGTTGGCGGGCACCAAGGTCTCCGCGGTCACCGAACCGCTTCCGGAGCCGCTGCGGGAGAACCTGCCGCTGGAACTGGCCGCGCACGCGCTCGCCTTGTCCGGCCACGGAATCCTGCCGGTGATCGACGAGGACGGCCGCTATCAGGGCTGCGCCACCGCCCGCGCGGTCGCCGAGGCGGTGGCCGAGGACCAGGCGGGCCGGGTGGGCGACCTCGCCGAGCTGCCGCCGCTGGTGACGAGCGATTCGACGCTTGCCGATGCGCTCGATGCGCTCGCCCAGGCTCCGGGAACCGGGCTTCCGGTGCTGACCGGGACTGATGAGCTGACCGGGTGGATCACGCACCAGTCGGTGTTGAGCGCACTGGAGCCCGCGACGGTTAGGCGGTAGCCGGAGCCCGTCCAGCAGCCGATCTGCCATCGCCTTGTGCTCGACGGAACCGGCCACGGGATCCTGCCGGTGATCGACGAGGACGGCCGCTACCCGAAGCGGTGGCCGAGGACCGGGCCGGTCAAGTGGGCGACCTCGCCGAGTTGCCGCCACTGACCGGCTGGATCGCGCACCAGTCGGTGTTGAGCGCGCTGGAACCCGCGACGGCTAGGCGGTAGCCCGGAGCCCGTCCAGCAATAGGTCCAGCAGCCGACCTGCCATCGCCTTGTGCTCGGCGGAACCGGCCACGGTGAAGATGCCGATGAGTGCGGCAGCGATGTCTTCGGCGGGGACGTCGGCACGGAGTTCGCCGCTGGCGCGCCCGGCTTCGAGGAGGCCGTCGATGGCCGCGAGCAGTTCGGTTCTCGTGTGGGCGTGGGCGATCTCGCCGGATTCGACCATCGCGAGCAGCGTGTCCAGCATGCCGTTCTTGGTGGCGATCCAGTCCCCGAACAGGTCCATCCAGCGGCGCAGCGCGGCTGCCGGGCCGAGGCGGGCGAGCAGGTCCTCGGCGCCGGCGGTGAGCCGCGAGACCTGGTCCTGGTAGACCGCGTCGACCAGCGACTCGCGGGTGGGGAAGTGCCGGTAGAGGGTGGCGATGCCGACCCCGGCCTCGGCGGCGATCGCGCGCATCGACGGCTCGGTCCCGGCCGCGGCGAACAGCCGGGTCGCGACGTCCAGCAGTTGCCGGCGGTTGCGGGTCGCGTCTGCCCGGGGGGACTTCGCGGCAGCCAAAACGGATCACGCTCCACTTGTGCTAGATTCGAGGACGTAAACGGAGCATAGTCCGTTTCCTGGAATCGGAGGAGCCACGTGAGCGGGAAAGAAGCGAGCCGGGCGGTGCGGTTCGAGACGTTCGGCGGGCCGGAGGCCCTCAGGGTGCGCGAAGTGCCGGCGCCGCAGGCCGGTCCGGGGCAGCTTCGCGTGCGGGTCGCCGCGGCGGGGCTGAACCCGATGGACTGGTTCATGACCTCGGACGCGGAGACCGCCGCGCGGTTCGGGCTGAGCCTGCCGTGCGGGTTCGGCACCGATTACGCCGGGACCGTGGACCAGATCGGCGACGGCGTGACCGAGTTCGCGGTCGGCGACCGGGTGTTCGGCGGCGCGCTGTCCCGCGCGGTCGCCGATTACGTCGTCGTGGACGTCGCGGGGACCATCGCGGTGGGCGGCGATGCGCACCGCACCCCGGACGGCGTCGACGACCGCACCGCCGCCGCGCTTGCGATCGCGGGCTGCACGGCGGCCGCGGCGCTGGCGGTGGTCAACGCAGGCCCGGGCGACACGGTGCTGGTCGGCGGCGCGGGAGGCGGGGTCGGCGTGTTCGCTGTCCAGCTCGCCCGCCTTGCCGGTGCGCGAGTGATCGGGACGGGGTCGGCGTCCTCGGCCGACGCCCTGCGCGCGCTGGGGGCCGAGCCGGTCGCTTATGGCGACGGCTTGGCCGACCGGGTCCGTGCGCTGGCACCCGCCGGCGTCACCGCGGCCATGGATCTGCACGGTGCGGAAACGGCGTGGGCGGCCCGCGAACTCGGTGTGCCGGACGAACGCATCACCACCATCGCCGGTCAGATCGACGGGATCACACCGGCGAACGGGGCCAACGCCGCGCCCGGCGCCATCGAGGAGATCGCCGAGCTGGTGGCGGCGGGACGGCTCCGGGTGCCGATCGCGGCGAGCTTCCCGGTCGAGGAGATCCGGGCCGCGGTCGAGCTGCAGTCGGGGCGGCACGTGCACGGCAAGGTCGTCATCGATCTTTAGGAAACGGGATTCCGGTCAGGTCGTGGCCGGAGTGAAGTTCTCCCGGTGGATCATCCGCGGCGCCATGCGGCGGCGTTTGAACGCCTTCACCCCGGCGTCGACCATCGGCGGCGGCCCGCAGAGCCAGCCGGACCAGCCGCGGGCGCTGGGGACGTCCTCGAGGAACTGGTCGGTCGGGAAACCGGTGCGATACGTGCTGTTCCCGGGTTCGTGCGACAGCACCGGAAGGAACGAGAAACCCGGGTAGCTGTCGGCGAGTTCGGCCATCAGGTCGAGGTCGTAGAGGTCGGCCGCACCGCGAACTCCGTGGTACAGCACCACTTTCCGGCTCGGGTCCCGGGACAGCGCGGTGCGGGCGAGCCCGATCAGCGGGGCGAGGCCGGTGCCGCCGCCGATGAGCGCCATCGGGCCGCCGTCGTCCTCGTCCTCGGGCGGCAGGAAGAAATCGCCGAGCGGGCCGGTGACCTGGATCTGTTCTCCGACGGAGAGCCCCGCGAAGATCCACTGTTCGGTGGCCGCCCCGCCGGGCACCAGACGGACGTGCAGCTCCAGGACTTTGTCCTCGTCGGCGGTGTTGACCAGCGAGTACTGGCGGCGCACGCCGGTGCCGGGCACGGTCAGCTCGACGTACTGGCCCGCGTTGAACGCCAGCGGTTCGGGCAGGCCGAGCCGCAGCCGTCGGGTGTCACGGGCGATGTCCTGGATTTCGCGGACAGTCGCGGTGAGGTCGCGCAGCGGGTGCGTGGCCCGGGCGGCGCCGCCCGCGGTTTCGACGACGACGTTCGAGCAGAGCCGGGCCTGGCAGGCCAGCGCCAGGCCCGCCGCCCGCTCGTCCTCGGTCAGGGTGTCGGCGGGGGAGTCGCGGTGGTCAACGGAGCCGTCGACCACGCGCAGCTTGCAGGTTCCGCAGGTGCCCTGGTTGCAGGAGTTCGGCATCCAGACGCCGGCGCGGAGGAAAGCGTCGAGCATCGGCTGGTCCGGCCCGCACGGCACTTCCCGGCCGCCGACGGTCGCGGTGAAGGACATGTCAGGCCTCCCAGGCGACGTGCAGCGACGTCGGCCCGCGGAAACCCCAGCCCCAGAACTCGACGTCCGAGGAGGTGTCGCGCTCGAGGTTCGGGATGGACTCGAACAGTTCCTCCAGCGCGATCCGCATGACGTGGTTGGCGAAGTAGATCCCGGCGCAGGCGTGGTTCCCGGCGCCGAACGCCAGGTGCGGCAGCGGGGGACGGTGCAGGTCGTAGCGGGTCGGGGCCTCGTAGACGCCGGTGTCGTGGTTGGCCGAGCCGTAGGACAGGATCACCGGCGTGCCCGCGGGCAGGTCGACCCCGGCGACGGTGACCGCCTTCGTCGAGATCCGCGCGGTGGCCGACCAGATCGGCGAGGTCCAGCGCATTCCCTCGGAGATCGCGCGGGGGATCAGCGCCGGGTCGTCCACGACCTGCTCGAGCTGGTCGGGTTCGCTGAACAGGCCGGTCAGCGTCGAGGCCATGCCGTGGCCCGGTTCCTGCATCGCGCCGAGCAGGTACACGTAGATCGTCGGGTAGATGTATTCGCGGTCGCGGGTCTTGCCCGGCGGCATCCCGTCGTGCAGCCAGTGCGAGATCGCGGTGTCGGCGGGTTCGGCGATCCACCGGTCGATCAGCGGGTCGACCGTCGCCTGGATCTCGGCCTTCGCCTCGTCGCCCTGGACGAACCCCTCCGGGTTGGCGAATTCGCCGTCCTCGGTCATCGCCGCGTTGGTGAAGGACCGGCTCAGCTTCGCGAACCATTCGCGCAGTTTGTCCGAGCTGACGCTCTGCAGCCCGAGCAGGTCGCCGAGGGAACGGACGCTGACCGGCTCGCAGTACTGGGAGACGAGTTCCGCGCGGCCGTCGTTCTCGAACTTCTCCAGGTAGCCGCGGGCGATGGGGCGGACGAGGTCGTCGATCCACCGGTCGACCTCGACGGGCTGCAGCGCGGGCTCGACCATCAAGCGCAGGTCGGCGTGGATGTCGCCGTTGACCCCGATGATCGCCGGATGGCCGAAGGTGCGGCCGCCGGCCGGCGTGATGACGGCTTCGAAATCGGGGCTGGTGGCGATCTCGCGGCAGATCTCCGCGGTCGTCGCCACGTATGAGCCGAGCACCGGCACGTACGCCAGCGGGGCCTCGCGGCGCAGCCGTTCGTAAGGCTCGTACGGGTTGCGCTCCAGCTGGGCCATGGTGATGTCGTCGATCCAGGACAGGTCCGGGGCGGTGGTGCTGTTCGTCGTCATTGACGCGGCCTCCTTCGTGCGTGGTGGGGCGAAGGTAGGTCCGCGCGGGCAGCGCCCACGACACGCGAAGCGCGGATCCGGTACGGATCGCGCGACGAATCCGGCGCTCCGCCGCTGATCAGCTAGCATGCGTCCATGTCCGCACGCCGTGGTGCGGCGCCGCGGGACTGGGAGCGAGTCTCGAAGTCGGTGGCCGACGCCTACTTTCCGCACCAGCTGACGCCGCTCGGCGGCGGCCGCGAGCCGCGGCTGACCCTGCGGACGCTGGACCTCGGCCCGGTGCTGATCGGGTACGTCGGATGGGGAGCCGACGTCGAGATCGCCTGCGACTACCCGTCCGCGTACGAGGTCAACCTGCCGCTGACCGGCCACGTCGCCAGCCGTGGCAGGCACGGTTCGGTGACGTCGGTGCCGGGACAGGCGACGGTCTTCCGGGCGGACACGCCTTCGCTGATCACCCACTGGGACGCGACCTGCACCGTGCTGGGCGTCAAATTCGACCGGGACTGGCTGGACCGCGAGGCCGAACGGGTCGTCGGCGCCGGGACCGTCCGCGTCGCCGGTGCGCTCCCGGACCAGTTGCCGCTGGAGCACGGTCCCGCGCGCGACTGGCGGCATCTCGTCGCCGGTCTGTCGTCGCAGATGCGCGACGGATCGTTGTTCAGCGACCAGCCGATCGTCCGGGAACAGCTGGCCGGAGCGGTCGCGGCCGGATTCCTCCTGGCGGGCTGCCCTGATACCGGCCGCGTCCCGCCGCCGCGGCCGCGCGCGATCACGCGAGTGGTCGACGCGGTGCGCGCCGACCCGGCCCGGGCGTGGACGGCGGCGGACATGGCTGCTGTCGCCGGGACTACGGTTCGCCGGTTGCAGGAGAGCTTCCGGGAATGGGTCGGCTGCACGCCGACGGAGCATCTCGTCGGGGTGCGGTTGCAGCATGCTCGGGCGGATCTCGAAGAGCACCCGGAATTCTCGGTGAGCGAGATCGCGGCGCGGTGGGGATTTTCCAGCGCCAGCCGGTTCGCTGCGGCGTTTCGGCGCCGTTATGGGGAGTCGCCTTCGCGGGCTCGTTGAGTCTTCCGGTTGAGCGAGGCGCACCAGCGCGCGAGCGGGTCTCGGCGGTGCGAGAGTGGAAGCGTGTTCGACACCTTCGCCGAATGGGACATCTCCGTCAGCGACTCAGTGACCATCCACGGCCGAAGCGGCGGGGAAGGGCCGCCCGTGGTGTTGCTGCACGGGCATCCCCGGACACATACGACTTGGTACCGGGTAGCTCCCCGGCTCGCCGAGGCGGGATTGACCGTGGTGTGCCCGGATTTGCGCGGGTACGGCCGGTCGGCCAAACCCGATCCCGACGAAAACCACGAGGTCTACTGCGATCGCGCGATGGCAGCGGACATCGTGGCTCTGATGCGCAGCCTCGGCCACCGCCGATTCGCCGTCGTAGGACACGATCGCGGCAGTTACGTCGCTTACCGCACCGCGCTGGACCATCCCGATTCGGTGTCCCGTCTCGGAGTCCTGGACAGCGTGCCGATTCTCGAGGCGCTCGAACGCGCGGGCACTAAGTTCGCCACGGCGTGGTGGCACTGGTTTTTCCTCGGCGCCTCCCCGCACGCGGAGCGGGTGATCACGGCGGATCCCCTTGCCTGGTACCGCCCAAATGAGAAAGCCATGGGGCGCGAGAACTATCTCGACATGACGCGCGCGATCACGAATCCGGCCACCGTGCGGGCCATGCTGGAGGATTACCGCGCCGGGCTGACCGCCGATCGCGCCCACGACGAGGCGGACCGGGCGGCACAGCGCGTCATCGCCTGTCCGACCCTCGTCGCCTGGTCTGTCAGGGACGACATGGAGGACCTTTACGGCGATCCGGTCGGCATCTGGCGGTCGTGGGTCAGCGGCGAGCTGACGTCCGCCCGCATCGAGTCCGGGCACCACATGGCCGAGGAAAAACCGGACCAGCTCTCGGAAACGCTGGTCCGGTTCCTCCGGTAGCCGCTGGTCCGTTCCGCGCGCCAGCTTCCCTCGTCCGGGTGTTTGCCTCGCTCTCCACCGGGTATCACGACCGTGCTTGCGATGGAAGGAATTCGAGGGCAGCGGGTCGGCGCGCGGAGGATGACGAGAGCATGACGGGAAATCTGTCCTCCTTGGTGTCGCGTGCGTTCCGCGGGACAGGTCGCGGGCGTGGCCGTCGAGGCGGTCAGCCTCGGAACCGATGCCGTGGCGACCGGAGCGGGTGCCAGCGTCCGCGCCACGACCTGTGCCGCGCGGGTGTTGCGCGACGCTGTTGTCCATGGGGCCAAGGGAACCGAGGCGGTGTGGCGGCACGGGCAGAAGCTCCACGTCGGACTACGGCCGGAATCCACTGGCGACGCGAGCCGGTTCGGACGTGTGGTGCGCAAGCTGGTCCGCGAGGCGATGGCTCGGCCCGACGTCCTCGCCGCCTATTGGGACGCCGGTCTGTCCCGGATGGTGCTGACGATGGCGGAAGGCGCGGCCAGCGACCGTCTGGTGGCCGCCGTGACTGCCCGCGCCCGGAAGCACGGGCTTTCCGTTGGCTCCCCGGACGAAGCGTCCGCTCATCCCGGTGATCTCAGCGCGGTCCAGACGCAGGCTGCCGCGCTGGCGATCAGCGGTGCCGGGCTCGCGATGGCGACGGCTGCCACGCCCCTGCGGCTGCGCCGTCCTCCGCAAGTGCTGTCCGCCGCGCTCACTGCGGTGCGGGAACATCCGCTCGCACAAGACTTCTTGCGCGCCAAGCTCGGCAGGCCTGGTGCCGAACTGGCGGTCGCCACCGCCAACGCCGCGCTGCACGGCATCGGGAAGTCCCCCGCCGACCTCGCCCTCGACGTGCTGCTGCGCGCCGGGCAGCTCGCGGACGCGGTGGCGCAGGTGGTCGCTTTCGAACGGTCCTGCGACCGGCTGTGCGTGCCCGATCGCGACTGTCCGACAGCCCGGCCCGAACGCAGGCCGGCCCCGCCGGATCCGGTCACTGACTACGCCAAAACTGCGCTGACCGGCGGCCTCGTCGGCGCGGGGGCGACCGTGCTGTTCAAACGCGACCTCAGCCAGGCCAGTTCGGCGATCCTTGCCAGTTCACCCAAACCAGCTCGCTACGGCTGGACTGCCTACGCTTCGGGCACCGGACTCGCCCTCGCGCGCGAGGGGGTGCTCGTCCGGAATCCAGACCGGCTCCGGCTGCTGCAAGCGGCCGACACCCTTGTGGTGCACAGCAACGCACTATGCGGCGACCAGCGCACGGTGCTCGAGGCCCATCCCACTGACACCGAGTGGGCGGAAGGCAGGCTGTGGCAAGCGGCCTTGCACGCGGTGGACGGCGAAGACAGCTCCGTTCGGCTGCGGCCGGCGCCCGACGATCCCGATGCCGAGACCGGGTTGATGATCGCCTCGGCCGACGGCGTGGACGTCGGAACGGTGCTCGTCGGGTGGGTGCCCGATCCGCTGGCGGAGAGCGTGCTGGACGCGGCCGGGCAAGCCGGTCTGCGGATCGTGGTCGTCCAGGGCAGCTCGCCAGGTGCTGAGGCCGCGCTGGCGGACGAGGTCGTCACCGATCGCGCGATGGCCGACGTCGTCACCGGGTGTCAGGAGGACGGCCATGTCGTGCTGACCCTGGTCCGCGTCCCGCCGAGCGCGGACGCGTCTGCCCGGGAGGAGGTGCTGGACGGCCTGCTGCGCGGCGATCTCGCGGTCGCGGTCGCGCACGGATGCGATGCCGCGGTCTGGGCTGCTGACTTGCTGTCGATCAGTGGCTTGGCGGGAGTCTGGCGTTTGATGCGCGCGGTGCGCAGTGCGCGTGCCGCTGGCGACCGGGCGACGACCTGCGCCGAGGCCGCGGCGGCTTTGTCCGGTCTGGTGGTCGCCACGGACGGGCACCGGCAGTGGCGGCGTCTGTTGTCGCCCTTGGCGCGGCTGACTCCGGTCAACCTCGCCACTGGTGTCGCGCTGGCCGCGGGATGGCAGAGCGCCGTGGCGATGGCCGCGGAAACGGCTCCGGCACCGCGGCCGCGAGTCGCCTGGCACGCGTTGCCGCTGGAGGAAGTGCTGCGCAAGCTGGCCTCGGATCCGCGCCGCCGCCGATCTCGCCGCGCCGGTCTGCCCGAGCGCGCCCAGCACTTGGCTGCGGAGGCCGCCGAACTGCCCGGAACCGCGCCGGTGGCGACTGGGCTTCGTCTGGTCGGCGCGATGCGCGGCGAGTTGAGCGATCCGCTCACTCCGGTGCTCGCGGTCGGAGCGGCCGCGTCCGCGATCCTTGGATCCACTGTGGACGCGCTGCTGGTGCTGGCCGCGATGGGGGCCAACGCGCTCGTCGGCGGGGTGCAGGGCTTGCGCGCGGAGCAGGCTCTGGCGGGCCTCGCGGCGACTCAGACTCAGCAGGCCCGTCGCCTGGCCTCCGCGGACGCCGAGCCGGAAGCGGTGGACGCCGCCGACCTCCGGCCGGGCGACCTGGTGGAGCTGCGAGCGGGCGACGTCGTGCCCGCCGACGCGCGGTTGGTGCGGCTGCACGACCTCGAGGTCGACGAATCGGTGCTGACCGGCGAATCCCTGCCGGTGCCGAAACAAACCGCGCCGACCCCGGCCTCCGACATCGCGGACCGCCGGTGCATGGTTTTCGAAGGAACCACCGTGGTCGCGGGATCGGCTCGGGCGATTGTCGCGGACACCGGCGACCGCACCGAGGCCGGGCGCGCCGTGGCGTTGGCGTCCCGCACCGCTCCGGCGGCCGGGGTTCAAGCGAGACTGCGGGAACTGACCAGCAAGGCCCTGCCGCTGACGCTGGCAGGCGGAGTCGCCGTCGCGGGTCTGTCGTTGCTGCGCGGGCGAACGGTGCGCGAGGCGGTCAGCGGAGGCGTCGCGGTCGCGGTTGCCGCTGTGCCAGAAGGACTTCCGCTGGTCGCGACGGTCGCGCAGATGGCTGCCGCGCGCCGGCTCAGCCGCCGGGGCGTGCTGGTTCGCTCCGCGCGCACGCTGGAAGCACTGGGCCGGATCGACACCGTGTGTTTCGACAAGACCGGCACGCTGACGACGAACGAACTGAAGGTCATCAAGGTCGCGACGGCGAATGGCGAGGTTCTGCCGCTGGAGCGAGCTGCGGGATCCGACGCTGCGACGCAGGTGTTGCGGGCCGGGGCGCGGGCGTGTCCGTCCGAAGAGGACAGTGCCCGAGCCAAGCACGCGCATGCGACCGACGCCGCGGTGCTCGCCGCGTCGCCGCCGGGTGAGGATTGGCAGCAGGTCGCTGGCCTGCCGTTCGAGGCGAGCCGTGGCTACGCGGCCGCGGCGGGCGTTGAGGGCGAGACCGGTTGGCTGGTGGTCAAAGGAGCGCTTGAGGTAGTGCTCCCGTGCTGCCCGGACGCCCCGGCTGATGTCCTTGCGCGGGCGGAATCGCTGGCTGGCTCCGGCCTCCGCGTACTGGCGGTGGCTCGCCGGCCCGTGGGTCCGGACGGGTTGCCCGAGGCCGTCGAGAAACCGTTGGCGGACTTGGAGTTCATCGGTTTGCTCGCGTTGGCGGACAGCCCGCGGCCCAGCGCGGCGCCGATGGTGTCCGGGCTTCGCGCGGCGGGCGTGAACCCGGTGGTGCTGACCGGGGATCATCCGCGCACCGCCCTGGCTGTCGCCGTCGAATTGGGCTGGCCCGAGGACACCTCGGTCGTGACCGGGCAGGAACTGGCGGCGCTGGACCGGGCCGGCCGGGCGGACCTGTTGCGCGAGGCTGGAGTGGTGGCCCGGGTGGCACCGGAGCAGAAGCTGCAGGTGGTCGAGGCGCTGCGGGCGGCGGGCCGGGTCGTGGCGATGGTCGGCGACGGCGCGAACGACGCCGCCGCCATCCGGGCCGCCGACGCGGGCATCGCGCTGGCCGCACGCGGGTCCGCGGCCGCGCGCAACGCCGCCGACATCGTGCTGACCGACGGCGATCTTCGGGTGCTAGTCGACACGGTCGACGAAGGCCGGGCGCTGTGGCGCAGCGTCGCGGACGCGATCAGCATCCTGATCGGCGGCAACGCGGGCGAGGTGGGGTTCACCGTGCTGGGCACGCTGCTGTCCGGGGCTTCACCGTTGTCCACGCGGCAGTTGCTGCTGGTGAACCTGCTGACCGACATGTTCCCGGCGATGGCCATCTCGGTCACCCCCAGCGCCGCGCCGGACGCCGGAGAGGACGTGGGCACCGGGTCGCTCGGCGCGCCGCTGACCCGGCAGATCCGCGACCGGGGCGTCGTCACGGCTTTGGGAGCGACCACCGCGTGGCTGGCCGGCACCTGGACGCCGGGCACCGCGCGCCGCACCAGCACGATGTCGTTGTGCGGTCTCGTCGGAGCGCAGCTGGTGCAGACCCTGTCCGGCCGCGAGCACAGCCCGCTGGTCCTGGCCACCAGCCTCGGCTCGGCGGCGGTGCTGTTCGCGGTGGTGCAGACGCCGGTGGTGAGCCACTTCTTCGGCTGCACCCCGCTGGGCCCGGTGGCGTGGGCGGGTGTCGGCGGCGGCATCGTGGTGGCGAAGTTCGCGCCGCCGATGTTGCCGGTGGTGGAGTCGGTCGTATCCCGGGTCGCGGCGAGGCTGCCGACCGCGACCCGGTGAGCTGAGACTGTCCGGAGTGGACGGTCACGGCTGTCGGCTTGGTGCCGCGTCCCGTCTCCCTAGCCGCGCGCCGGTCGGACCTCGGGCAGGCACCAGTGCTTTCCCGTAGTCCACCCGAGAAAACGCCGTCCGTTCCCGCCGCCGATCCGGCCCTCCGGGGTGAACCGGCCGCCTTCCACCACGTGTGCCAAGCCGGTCACGGCCGGGGTGAAGCGTTCGGCCAGGCCCGCTCGGGTTACCTGCTCGGCGAGCTCGCGGACGGTCGCGCGCTGAGTTTCGACGTCGCAGAAACTCAGGAAGAACAGCGCCTGCCGCCAGGCGTAGGCCGCGTTCTTGACCGCTTGCAGGGCCGCGTGGTGGTGGTCGGTGCGCGTCGCCAGCCGGATCACCGTCCACGTCAGCGACTCGGCGGCCAGTTCAGGGGCCGACGCCTGGAGCCGCTTCCGCAGATCGAGCGTGTGCACCAGGACTGCCAGGTTCTGCGTCGTGAGAATCTGGCTCTGCTCCAGCACCGTGCCGTTCACCGCAACCGAGCGGAGCCGCCACGACGTGCGGGTTCCGCCGGCTCGGGCGAAGCACAGGTCGGCGAAGTCGTTGGCGGTGCCCTTCGCGAGCGCGCGGAACCGGCGCGGGCGGGGCTCCGACGTCCAGGATTCCGGCAGGTCGTAGTAGCGCGCGTAGAGCGTGCCCGCCATCGTGCGGCTCGTGAGTTCCGCTGCCGTGCGCCACTTCGCGGTGAAGATGCCCATGAAGATGTCGGCGGCGACCTCCTCGACCAGCGGCATCGGCAGCCCGGCCTGTTTCGCCAGCGCGCCCAGTTCGCGCACCAGCGTGTTCGGCAGGATCGCCTGCGGGAACGCGCTGAGCGCCAGCAGCACCGTCTGGGAGAGCGTCTGGCGGGCGGCCCGGGTGGCGTCCGGACGCCGCGTTCGCAGCCAGTCGAGCGCGTGGACCCAGGGGAGTTCCTCGATCCGGACCTGGTTTTCCAGGTCGAGCAGCAGCAAACTGCGGCGACGGCGGAAGGCCGCGTAGGTCTGCGCGTACAGCGTCGAAAGCTGCTCGTTGTCGAAGTTCGCGGCCAGCAGTTGCGCGGTGATCTGCGGCAGGACCGTCGCGAGGACGTCCGCCGACGTGATCACCTTCCGCGCGACCAGTTCTTCGATCGGTGCCTCCAGCGCGCGGGCGACCTTGGCGACCAAGTGCGCCGGCGCGTCCCCGGCGACCGGCTCGATCGACGGCAGCCCGCCGTCGGCCGGGAAGCGGTCCAGTCGTTCGGCCAGCGCGGCGGCGAGTTCGGCGTGCGTGGGCCGCGCGGCGACCGAGGCCTGCAGCGCTCGCAGCGCCGCCCGCGGTTCCGAGCCCGGCTCGCCGTGCTTGGTGATCGTGTTCGCCAGGGCACGGCGGATCCAGCCGACGTCCCGGCCGGTCAGTTCCGAGCTGTCCTGCTCGCACGCCCGCAACGCGCGGTACAGCCGGGTGAAGTTGCTCTTCGGGTGGACGTGGACTCCCGACGCGGTGTGCCGGAAGCGCGCGCTTGCGTAGTCCGCGAGCCATTCGGCGCGACGCTGCTGCCAGTCCTCCGGCCAGGTACGGCACGGCCATCCGCCGGTGACGCCGGTTTCGTCCAGCCGCGGCAGTTCGCCTTCGACGGTGTCGCACCACAGCGCGACCAGCCGGTCGAACAGCGGGTGCCATACCGTCAGCGTTTCCAGCATCGCCTTGATCGCGGGCGGGGTGCTCGCGGACCGCAGCGATTCCCGGACTTCGCCGACGGTGCTCAGCCGGACCAGTGCGCCCGCCGGTCGCGGCGCCGAGCCGGGCAGCGGGGCCAGGCGCAGGCGATGCAGGTGCGGCCGCAGTTCGGCGATCAGGTCGAGCGCCGCTTCGGCGTGCCCGTGCTCCAGCAGCCACGCGACGGTCGGCAGCGCGGCGTCCTCCGGGACGTCGATCCGGTAGGACTCGGTGGCGAGCATGGCGCGCAGCGCGGCGAGCCCGGCGTCGGTGAGGTACCAGAGGTTGAGCCGTTCGCGGTCGGTCCGGCCCGGTCCGTCGGGGCACAGCGCGGCCTCGGCGGGGGACAGCGGGACCTCGGCCAGGAACCGGCCGGTGGCGAACCCGCCGTGCACGACTTCGAGGGTCACCCACGCCGGAGTGCCCGCGACCGGGGCCCGCGAGCCGATCCGCAGCGAACCGGTGGCCATGCCCGTGAGGACGTCCTGCCACCGGTCGGCCTTCGCCCGCGCACGACGGCGCGTCCCGCCGTCCTTCGCGGACAAGGCGGTGCGCACAGCCCGTTCGAGCTGCCCGTAGGCGTACCCCGGCGACGCGGTGTGTCCCATGTGGATTCCCCCTGTGGTCAAGACTTGGAGGCAGGATTCGAACCTGCGCCTTCCCGGGTAACAGCCGGGTGTTCTGCCTGCTGAACTACTCCAAGGAGCGGGGAAATGGACATGGAGGCGGGACTCGAACCCGCGCCCTCCCGGTTACGAGCCGGGTGATCTGCCGCTGATCTACTCCATGCCGTTCCCCGCGTCCGGAATCCTATGTCGCGGCGGGACAGCGCCGCCACCGAAATTCCGGCTTACCCTGCGGGGTCCGGAAAATCCGGCAGACCCCACCCGGCGGCCACTCGGTCCCGGGTGAGCACCGCGGACGGCAGCCCTTCGGCAAGCAACCGCCCGTCGCGCAGCAGCAGACAGTGGGCCGCGCGGCGGGCAACCATGAGGTCGTGGGTGATGCGGACAACGGTCGTCCCGCCGCGCACCGTCGCGTCGAGCGCGTCGTCGATGAGGGTCTGCGCGTGCAGGTCCAGACCGGCCGCGGGTTCGTCTAGCAGCAGCAGATCCGACTGCTGGGCAAGGGCTTGGGCCACGAGCGTCCGTTGCCGCTGGCCGCCGGAGAGCGTGCCCAGCGGCTGGTCGGCGATCGACGCGATGTCCAGTTGCTCCAGGCAATCCTCGACGACCGTCCGGTCCCGGGCGGTGAGCCTGCGCCACGGGCCGCGGTGCGCCCAGCGGGCCATGGTCACCGTGGCGCGGACGGTGATCGGGAGTTCGCCGGACACCTCGCTGTACTGGGTCGCGTAGGCGGCGCGGAACCGGCTGGTGCGGTGCAGCGTGCCGGAGCTGATCGGCTGGATTCCGGCGATCACGTTGAGCAGGGTCGATTTCCCGGCCCCGTTCGCCCCGACGACGGCGGTGCTCCGCGCCGCGGGCAGCTCGGCGGTGATCCCGCCGAGCACCTCGTGCGACCCGTAGCCCGCGCGGACGTTCCGCAAGGTGACAGCCGGTTCGGCAAGGTTCACCAAAGCCCCCCTTAAAGAGAATGAAAACCATTTCCACTATAGTGGCGCCGTGACCTGGTTGCTGACCCCCTTCGACGTGTCGTTCGTGCAGCGCGCGCTCGTCGCCGGGGTCCTCGTGTCGGTGATGTGCGCGCTGGCGGGCACCTGGGTGGTGTTGCGCGGGATGGCTTTCCTGGGGGAGGCGCTGTCGCACGGCATGCTGCCCGGGGTGGCGATCGCGTCGCTGGCGGGAGTGAACCCGCTGCTCGGCGCGGTGCTGAGCGCCGCGGTGATGGCCGGGGGAGTGACCGTGCTGGGCCGGTCGCGGCGGTTGTCGCAGGACACGCTGATCGGGCTGCTGTTCGTGGGGATGCTCGCCGCCGGCGTGATCATCGTGTCCCATTCGCAGTCGTTCGCGGTCGACCTCACCGGGTTCCTCTTCGGCGACGTGCTCGCCGTCGGCACCGGCGATCTGCTGGTCCTGGCGATCGCGCTGGGGCTGGTCGCCGCGGTGTCGCTTCTCGGGTACCGCCCGTTCGCCGCCGTCGCCTTCGATGTCCGCAAGGCCCAGACGCTGGGGCTGCGGCCAGGTCTCGCGAACGCACTGGTGCTGGCGCTGGTGACCGTGACCGTGGTCGCGTCGTTCCGGGTCGTCGGCACCTTGCTGGCGTTCGGGTTGCTGATCGGCCCGGCGGCCGCGGCCACGTTCTGGGCGCGCCGCATCACGACGGTCATGGTGCTCGCCGCGCTGCTGGGGATCCTGTCGACGGTCGCGGGCTTGCTCGTGTCCTGGCACTGGGGCACGGCCGCGGGAGCCAGCATCGCCGCCGCCGCGATCGCACTGTTCTTTCTCTCCGCTCTGCTGTCCGCCGTCCGCGGCCGCCGTCGCTGAACGAATCCGTTGTCCGACAACAGAAATCGAGGACGCATGACGACATCTCCTGTCCGCCGGGCGGCGGGCGTGCTGGCCGTGGCGGCGCTGCTGGCCGCCTGCGGGCACGATCCGGCGGAGCAACCCGCTACCACGCCGCACGGCTACGTCGAGGGAGCGGAGGAAACCGCCGAGGCACAGTCGAGGCTGGTCGTCGCCGACGCCTCGACCGGTGCGGCGCACGTGCTCGACCTGATCACCGAGCAAGTCACTCCGGTCGGAACGGTGGAGGGCGCGCATGCGATCGCCGGGGACGGCCGGTTCGGCTACCTCACCGGCCGCGCCGACGGGGTCCGCGTCATCGACAGCGGTGCGTGGATGGTCGACCACGGCGACCACGTGCACTACTACCGCGCCGCGGTGCGCGAGACCGGAACCGCGCCGGGGCAGCGGCTGCTGGCGGCATACAGCGATCCCGCGGTCACCGCACTGTCCTTTCCGGACGGAACTGCCAAGTTGCTGGACCGCGCGAAACTGGACCGCGGTTCGATCGCCGAACTCGGCACGATCGCGCGGAGTCCGCATGCCGGGGTAGCGGTGCCTTATCGCGAACGCGTCCTGGCGTCGGTTGCCGATGGCGTGCGGGTGCACGATCGGCAGGGCAAGCAGGTCGCGGAGATCGCCCAGCCGTGCCCGGAACTGAGCGGTGCGGCCGTCACGCGGCGGGGCGTCGTCTTCGGTTGCGCGGACGGCGCGTTGCTGGTCACCGAGCAGGACGGGACGTTCGCCGGGGAGAAGATCCCCTACCCGCGTCCGGTCGGCAAGGAGGAACGCGCCTCCAGGTTCGCGCACCGGCCCGGCAGCACGACCCTCGCCGCCGCGGCCGGGACTGACGCGGTGTGGGCACTGGACGTCCGGGCCCGGAAGTGGTCCCGGATCGAGACCGGTCCGGTCGCCGCACTGAACGCTGTGGGTGAGGACGCGCCGGTCTTGATGCTGACCCGGGACGGCGTGTTGCGGGCCTTCGACCCAGCCACCGGGGCGCAGCAGGCGCAAGTCCCGTTGCTGCCCGCGGTCAATGGCCCGGTCACCCCGGCGATCCAGGTCGACGCGACCCGCGCCTACGTCAACAACCCGGCCTCCGGCGAGATCTACGAGATCGACTACAACGACCACCTCCGCCGAGCCCGGACGCTCACCGTTCCCGGCAAGGCCAGCTACGTCGTGGAGACCGGCCGATGAGCAGAATCCAGGCCCTGCTGGTCGCCGCGCTCCTGGTGGTGTCCGGCTGTTCCGGCGCGGGCGCGAGCGGCGCTTCGGTGGTGGTGACCACGAACATCCTCGGCGACATCACCCGCCGCATCGTCGGCGACCAGGCGGGCGTGAAGGTGCTGATGAAACCGAACGCCGACCCGCATTCCTTCGGCATTTCCGCACAGCAGGCGGCGGAGGTCGAACACGCGGGGCTGATCGTCTACAACGGACTCGGGCTCGAGGAAGGCATGCTGCGCACGGTCCAGGCGGCCGAGCGCAACGGGGTCCCGGCGCTGGCAGTGGGCGAGCGGGCCGATCCGATCAGCTACGCCGCCCACGGCGGTCCGGATCCGCATTTCTGGACTGATCCCGGCCGTGTCCGCGCTGCCGTGCCGGTGATCGCCGAGCAGATCGTCGCGCGGGTGTCCGGAGTGGACGGGAACGTGATCCGGGCCAACGCCGAACGGTACCGGCAGGAGCTCGGCACGCTCGAGGACACGATGCGCCGCCGGTTCGCGGAAATCCCGCCGCAGCGCCGGAAACTGGTCACCAACCACCACGTGTTCGGCTACCTGGCCCAGCGGTTCGGCTTCCAGGTCGTCGGCGCGGTGATCCCGAGCGGCACCACGCTCGCCTCGCCCAGCGCGTCCGACCTGAAGTCGCTGGCCGACGCGGTGCGCGCGGCCGGGGTCCCGGCGGTCTTCGCCGATTCCTCCCAGCCGGACCGCCTCGCGCGGGTGCTCGCTGACCAGGCGGGCGTGCGGGTGCGGGTGAAGTCGCTGTTCTCGGAATCCCTCAGCGAACCCGGCCAAGGCGCGGCGACCTACCTGGAGATGATGCGCGCCAATACCGACGCGATCGTCGACGGCCTGGCCGCGCCCTGATCTTCGACACCGAGAAAACCCATCCCCACCAAGGAGAACGAAATGCCAGTGCCGCCCTACCGAACCGCCTGCGCCGCTCTCGCCGCGGCCGGGCTGCTGACGATGACCGCCTGCGGATCCCCGGAGCCGCCCCCGGCAGCCGCACCCCAGACGGTCGCCGATCCGGTCGCGATCACCTACGACGGCGGGATCTCCCTGCTGGACGGGAAGACCCTGAAGGTCGTCAAGGACCTCCCGCTGCCCGGCTTCAACCGCCTCAACCCGGCCGGGAACGACCGGCACCTGATCGTGTCCACGGCCACCGGGTTCCGGCTCCTCGACGCGGCGGGCGCGACGCTGACCGACACCGAAATCCGCGCCCCGAAGCCGGGACACGTGGTGCGGCACGCAGGCAAAACGGTCCTCTTCTCCGACGGCACCGGCGAAATTACGGTGCTCGACCCGGCGACGCTCGGGAGCGGGAAACCGCCCGCGCCGCAGCACAAAACCCCGGAACCGCATCACGGCGTCGCGGTCGAACTGGCCAACGGCGAGCTGGTCGCCACGATCGGCAACGAGGACACCCGGAACGGCATCGCGGTGCGGGACAAGTACGGCAAGGAGATCGCGCGCAACGACCAATGCCCGGGCGTGCACGGCGAAGCGACCGCGCGGGGCGAGACCGTTGTGGTCGGCTGCGAGACCGGCGCGCTGATCTACCGCGCGGGCAAGATCACCAAGGTGACCAGCCCGGACGCCTACGGGCGCATCGGCAATCAGGCAGGCTCCCCGCAGTCGTCGATCACGCTGGGAGACTACAAAACCGACAAGGAAGCGGAACTGGAGCGGCCGACGCGGGTCTCGCTGATCGATACCGAGAAGGCCAGCCTGCGGCATGTGGACCTCGGCACCAGCTACACCTTCCGCTCCCTGGCCCGCGGCCCGCAGGGCGAGGGCCTGGTGCTGGGCACCGACGGCAAGATCCACGTGATCGACCCTGCCGCGGCTCGCGTGACCCGGACGATCCCGGTGATCGGCTCGTGGCAGGAGCCGCTCGAATGGCAGCAGCCGCGTCCGGCGCTGTTCGTCCGGGGCGGGACGGCGTATGTGACGGATCCGGGCAAGAAGGAGGTCCACGCGGTCGATCTCGGGACGGGGGAGAAGACCGCGACCGGCACGCTTCCTGGGGTGCCGAACGAGCTCAGCGGGGTTGTCGCGGAAAGCTGAGCAAGTGGCTGGTGGGCGGCGAAACATCGCCCACCAGCCACGAGTCAGCGAGCAGCAGCGCGGCGCTTCGTCCAGATGTCGTAAGCGACCGCCGCGAGCAGGACCGCGCCTTTGACGAGCATGACGCGTTCGCTGGGCGCCCCGATCAGGGACATCCCGTTGTTGATCACCGCCATGATCAGGCCGCCGGTGATGGCTCCGACGACCTTGCCGACCCCGCCCTGGACGGCCGCGCCGCCGATGAACGCGGCGGCGATGGCGTCGAGTTCGAAGTTGACGCCCGCGGTGGGCCCGGCCTGGTTGAGCCGTCCGGCGAAGATGATGCCGGCGAGCGCGGCGAGGACGCCCATGTTGACGAACACCCAGAACGTCACGGATTTGACCTTGACCCCGGACAGCGTCGCGGCCTGGAGGTTCCCGCCGATGGCGTAGATGTGCCTGCCGAACACGGATTTCCCGGCGACGAGCGAGTAGCCGAGCACGAGCACCGCGAGCAGGACGAGGACCCACGGCAGATTGCGGAACCGGGCCAGTTGCACGACCACGGCGAGCACCAGCGCGGCGGCGACGGCGATCTTCAGCACGAACAGCGGGAACGGGTCGACTTCCTGGCCGTAGCCGAGCCGGGCGGCGCGTTTGCGCCATTGCGTGAGCACGATTCCGGCCACCACGACGACCCCGGCGAGCAGGCTGACCAGGTCCGCGCCGCCGAGCGGGCCGAGGCCGATGTTGCCGAGGTATCCGCCGGTGAAGCCGTTGGACAGGGTGCGGATCGCGTCCGGGAAGGGGCCGATGCCCTGGTTGCCGAGCACGGTGAGGGTGAGCGCGCGGAAGGCGAGCATCCCGGCGAGGGTCACGATGAACGCGGGGATGCCGAAGTACGCGACCCAGTATCCCTGCCAGGCGCCGATCACCGCGCCGACGACGAGGGTGAGCACGACCGCGAGCGGCCAGGGCAGCCCGAGGTTCACGGTGAGGACGGCGGCGACCGCGCCGGTCATCGCCACCACCGAGCCCGCGGACAGGTCGATGTGCCCGGAGATGATCACCAGGATCATCCCGATGGCGAGGATCAGCACGTAGGAGTTCTGGACGATGATGTTCGAGATGTTCTGCGGTTCGAGCAGCGCGCCGCCGGTGATCACCTCGAACAGCACGACGATCAGCGCGAACGCGACGTAGATGCCGCTTTGCCGGAGGTTGATCGAGATCCGCCGGGGGCTGCGCCCGGCGGGCGGGGCGGCCGGATCGGCTGGCCGCACGGGGTTGGCGGTGGTCATGGCCGTTCCTTCGTCATGTGTCGCATGAGCAGTTCCTGGGTGGCGTCGGCGCGGGCGACCTCGCCGGTGATCCGGCCCGCGGAGAGCGTGTAAATGCGGTCGCAGAGGCCGAGCAGTTCGGGGAGTTCCGACGAGATGACGAGGACCGCTTTCCCCTGCGCGGCCATCTCGTTGACGATCGTGTAGATCTCGTACTTCGCGCCGACGTCGATGCCGCGGGTCGGCTCGTCGAGGATCAGCACGTCCGGGTCGGTGAAGATCCACTTGGCCAGCACGACCTTCTGCTGGTTGCCGCCGGACAGCTTCCCGGTGACGCTGCGCACCGACGGCGCCTTGATCCGGAGATCGCGGTGGAACCGGAGCGCGACGTCGTGTTCGGTGTGCTCGTTGACCCAGCCGCGGCGGGAGAGCGAGGGCAGTCCCGCCGCGGAGGTGTTGCGCTGGATGTCGTCGATCAGGTTGAGCCCGTAGAGCTTCCGGTCCTCGGTGGCGTAGGCGATGCCGTTGCGGATGGCGTCGCGGACCGACCGCAGCGCGATCTCCTTGCCGTCCTTGACCAGCCGCCCCGAGATGTTCGTGCCGTACGAGCGGCCGAAGACGCTCATCGCGAGTTCGGTGCGGCCCGCGCCCATCAGCCCGGCGAGCCCGACGATCTCGCCGCGACGCAGGGTCAGGTTCGCCCCGTCCACGACGACCCGCCCGGGCTGGTTCGGGCTGTGCACCGTCCAGTCCTCGATCCGGAGCACCTCCTCGCCGATGTCCGGTTCCCGCGGCGGGAAGCGGTGTTCGAGGTCCCGCCCGACCATGCCGGTGATGATGCGTTCCTCGCTCAGCCCGGCGGCGCCTAGCGTTTCGATCGTCTTGCCGTCGCGCAGGATCGTGACGGTGTCGGCGATCGCGGTGACCTCGCCGAGCTTGTGCGAGATGATCACGCACGTGACGCCGTCGTCCCGCAGTTCGCGCAGCAACCCGAGCAGATGCGCCGAATCGTCGTCGTTGAGCGCGGCCGTCGGCTCGTCGAGGATGAGCAGTTTGACGCGCTTGGACAGGGCTTTGGCGATCTCGACCAGCTGCTGTTTGCCCACGCCGAGTTCGCTGACCGGCGTGACGGCGTTCTCGCGCAGCCCGACCCGGCGCAGCAGGTCGGCGGCCTCGTGGTTGGTCCGGTTCCAGTCGACCCAGCCGCGCCGGGCCCGTTCGTTGCCGAGGAAGATGTTCTCGGCGATCGAAAGCTGCCCGCACAGCGCGAGTTCCTGGTGGATGATCACGATGCCGCGGCGTTCGCTGTCGCGGATGGACCCGAACGCGCAGGCCTGGCCGTCGAAGGTGATCTCGCCGTCGTAGCTGCCGTGCGGGTGGACGCCGGACAGGATCTTCATCAGGGTGGACTTCCCGGCGCCGTTCTCTCCGCAGACGGCGTGGATCTCCCCGCGCCGCACCGACAGCGTGACGTCGGACAGCGCGGTGACGCCGGGGAAGGTCTTGGTGATCCCGCGCATGCCGAGCAGTTCGGTCATTTCAGCTGGCCCGCCGTGTAGTAGCCGGAGTCGAGCAGCTCCTTCTGGTAGTTGGACTTGTCCACCACGACCGGCTGCAGCAGCTGGGACGGGACGACCTTCTTGCCGTTGTCGTAGTCGGTGGTGTTGTTGACCGCGGGCTTCTGTCCCTTGAGGACGGAGTCGGCCATCTTCACCGTGACGTCGGCGAGCTTGCGGGTGTCCTTGAAGACGGTGGAGTACTGCTCGCCCGCGATGATGGACTTGACCGAGGCGACTTCGGCGTCCTGTCCGGTGACGACCGGGTAGGGCTGGCCCGCGGTGCCGTAGCCGTTGCTCTTGAGCGCCGACAGGATCCCGATCGAGAGGCCGTCGTAGGGGGAGAGCACGCCCTGGACCTTCGCGCCGCCGGTGTAGGTCTTGGTGAGCAGGTCTTCCATCCGGCGCTGCGCGGTGGCCGGGTCCCAGCGCAGGATCGCGGTCGGCGCGAAGTCGACCTGACCGCTCTTGACCACCAGCTTCTTGCTCGCGATCAGCGGTTTGAGGACCGACATCGCGCCGTTGTAGAAGAAGGTCGCGTTGTTGTCGTCCGGCGAGCCGCTGAACAGTTCGATGTTGAACGGGCCCGGTCCGTCGCCGAGGCCCTTGAGCAGCGAGTTCGCCTGCTCGACGCCGACCTTGAAGTTGTCGAAGGTGGCGTAGTAATCCACGGCGGTGGAGTTGCGGATGAGCCGGTCGTAGGCGATCACCGGGACCTTGCGGTCGGCGGCCTCCTGCAGCTGGGTGGTGAGCGCGGTACCGTCGATCGAGGCGACGACGAGCAGTTTCGCGCCCTTGGTCAGCTGGTTCTCGATCTGGTTGACCTGGGTGGGGATGTCGTTCTCGGCGTACTGCAGGTCGACCTGGTAGCCGAGCTTCTCCAGCGCGGCCTTGATGTTGTCCCCGTCGTGGATCCAGCGCTCCGACGATTTGGTCGGCATCGTCACGCCGACCAGCGCGCCGGCGGATCCGCCCGCCTGCTGGTCGACGGTCTTCGCGCTGGACCCGCAGGCGGCGGCGCCGAACGCGAGCACCGCGACCCCGGCCGTCGCCGCGACGGTGCGGATTCCTCGAATGAACCTCATTGTTCGTTCTCCTTCTTTCAGAAACCCTGGGCGAGCCGGTGGTAGGCCTGGTTCCAGCGGATGCGGTCGGCGAAGTCCGCGGTGGTGGTGTGTCCGTCGATGACGAGCAGTTCGACGTCGAGCATGCGGGCGAAGTCCCGCACGGTCTCGGTGCCGACCGCCTGGGTGAGCACGGTGTGGTGCGGTCCGCCCGCGGTGATCCACGCTTCCGCGGACGTGGCGAGCGACGGCGCGGGCTTCCACACCGCGCGGGCCACCGGCAGGTTCGGCAGTGGCTCGTCGGGCGGGACCACGTCGATCTCGTTGGCCACCAGGCGGAACCGGTCGCCGAGGTCGATCAGGCCCAGCACCGTGCCCTGGCCGGCGGCGGCGTCGAAGACCAGCCGCACCGGGTCCTCGCGGCCGCCGATGCCGAGCGGGTGGATCTCGCACGACGGCTGGCCCGCGGCGATGCTGGGGCACACCTCGAGCATGTGCGCGCCGAGGATCTTCGGTTCGCCAGGCCCGAAGTGGTAGGTGTAATCCTCCATAAAGGACGTTCCGTGGTCCGAGCCGCGGCCCATCGCTTTCACCGACGCCAGCAGCGCGGACGTCTTCCAGTCGCCCTCGCCGCCGAAGCCGTAGCCGTCGGCCATCAGCCGCTGCACTGCTAGTCCCGGCAGCTGGCGGAGTCCGCCGAGATCCTCGAAGTTCGTGGTGAACGCGCCGAACCCGCCTTCAGCGAGGAAGGACCGCAAGCCGAGTTCGATCCGCGCGGCGTAGCGCAGCGACTCGTGCCGCTCACCGGCGCGCGCCAGTTCCGGGGCGAGCGCGTACTCGTCGGCGTACTGCGCGACCAGGCTGTCGACGTCCGAGGCGGAGGCCGCGTCGACCCGTTCGGCGAGCTCGGTGACGCCGTAGGTGTTCACCGAGACACCGAACCGCAGCTCCGCCTCGACCTTGTCGCCTTCGGTGACCGCGACGTCGCGCATATTGTCGCCGAACCGGGCCAGTTTCAGGGCCCGCAGGTGAGCCGCGCCGATCGCCGCGCGCGCCCACGCGTCGATCCGGGCGACCACCGCCGGATCGGCCGCGTGCCCGGCGACCGTCTTGCGCGGGATGCCGAGCCGGGTCTGGACGAACCCGAACTCCCGGTCGCCGTGCGCGGCCTGGTTGAGGTTCATGTAGTCCATGTCGAGCGTGGCCCACGGCAGCGCCGCGTCGAGCTGGGTGTGCAAGTGCAGCAACGGTTTGCGCAGCGCGTCGAGCCCGCTGATCCACATCTTCGCCGGGCTGAAGGTGTGCATCCACGCGATCACGCCGACGCACGCGGGGTCGGCGTTGGCCTCCTGCAGCACCTGCCGGATCCCGGCGGACTCGGTCAGCACCGGTTTCCCGACCAGTTCGCACGGGAGCCCGCCGGAATCGGCCAGCAGCTGCCGGATCCGCAGCGACTGCCCGGCGACCTGGTCGAGGGTCTCCTCGCCGTAGAGCGCCTGGCTGCCGGTGAGGAACCACACCTGCGGCTTGGTCGCGGAAATCATCTGTTCTCCTTGCTGGATCAGGGTTTTCAGCGCTGCCCGTAGACGTTCTGGTAGCGCGCGTGCAGCCGGTCGACGTCGGTTCCCGACAGCGGGACGGGCGTGCCGAGCTGGTGTGCGATGTGGACGGTGCGGGCCACGTCCTCGACCATCACCGCGGCCTTCACCGCGTCCCGCGCGGTCGCGCCGACGGTGAACGGGCCGTGGTTGCGCATCAGGACCGCGGGGGAACGGGTCGCGCGCAGCGTTTCCACGATGCCGCGGCCGATCGAGTCGTCGCCGATCAACGCGAACGGGCCGACCGGGATCTCGCCGCCGAACTCGTCGGCGATCATCGTGAGCACGCACGGGATCGGCTCGCCGCGCGCCGCCCAGGCGGTCGCGTAGGTCGAATGGGTGTGCACGACCCCGCCGACCTCGGGCAGATGCCGGTAGACGTAGGCGTGCGCGGCGGTGTCCGACGACGGGGCGAGTTCGCCGTGCACGAGTTCGCCGTTCAGGTCGGTGACGACCATGGTGTCGGCGCTCAGGTCGTCGTAGGACACTCCGGACGGCTTGATCACCATCAGGTCCTCGCCGGGCACCCGCGCCGACACGTTGCCCGAGGTCCAGACGACCAGCTCGTTGCGCGTCAGCTCGCTGTGCAGCCGCGCGACGGATTCCCGCAGCTCCGCGATCGTCCCGCGCGCCTGGGCGGTCAGCGTCATCAGTTCTGTCCTTTCGCGACAGTGGCCAGTTCGCGGCGGCGCGCGGCGAGACGGTGCAGCACGTCGTTGCCGCCGCGGCCGAAGTAGTCGTGCAGCGCGGTGTATTCCGCGTACAGCTCGTCGTAGGCCGACACGTTCGCCAGCACGGGTTGGTGCGCCATCCGCTGGACCGAGCCCATCGCCGCCGCGGCCGCGCGCACGTCGGGATAGGCGCCGGCGGCGACCGCGGCGTGGATCGCGGAGCCGAGCGCGGGTCCCTGCGCCGAGCCGATCAGCGAGAGCGGGAGGCCGGTGACGTCGGCGTAGATCTGCATCAGCAACGGATTCTTGGTCAGCCCGCCCGCGACGATCAGCTCGGTGACCGGAACCCCGGCGGCCTCGAAGGTTTCGATGATCTTGCGGGTGCCGAACGCGGTGGCCTCCAGCAGCGCCCGGTACACGTGCTCGGGCCGGGTGCTCAGCGTCTGCCCGACGAGCACGCCGGACAGCTCGTGGTCGACCAGGACCGACCGGTTGCCGCTGTGCCAGTCGAGCGCGACCAGTCCGTGCTCGCCGATCTCCTGCTGCGCCGCGAGCCCGGTCAGGAACTCGTGGAGCCCTTCGGTGCGCGCAGCGTCCGAATAGGACTGGGGGACGCAGTGGTCGACGAACCAGCCGAAGATGTCGCCGACCCCGCTCTGCCCTGCCTCGTAACCCCAGAGCCCGGGGACGATGCCGCCGTCGACGACCCCGCACATGCCCGGGACCTCGCGCAGGTCGGCGCCGTTCATGACGTGGCAGGTCGACGTGCCCATGATCGCGACCATCTGGCCCGGCTCGACCGCCTGCGCGGCCGGCGCGGTGACGTGCGCGTCGACGTTCCCGACCGCGACCGCGATCCCGGCGGGCAGCCCGGTCCAGGCCGCGGCTTCCGGGCTGAGCTTCCCGGCGAGCGAGCCCAGCTGGCCGATCGGATGGTCGAGCTTGTCCTCCACAAAGGACGCGAAGCCGGGGTTGAGGCTGCCGAGAAATTCCCGGCCCGGGTAGCGGCCGTCCTGGTAGATCCCCTTGTAGCCGGCCGTGCAGGCGTTGCGGACATAAGTTCCGGTGAGCTGCCAGACGATCCAGTCCGCCGCTTCGACCCAATGCCGCATGGCCCGGTAGACCTCGGGGGCTTCTTCGAACAGCTGCAGCGCCTTGGCGAACTCCCATTCGGACGAGATCAGCCCGCCGTATCGCGGCAGCCACGGCTCAGCGCGTTCGCGGGCCACGGCGTTGATGCGATCGGCCTGTGGTTGCGCGGCGTGGTGCCGCCACAGCTTCACGTACGCGTGCGGATTGCCGGTGAACTCCGGGAGTTCGGACAGGGGAGTGCCGTCCGCGGTGGTCGGAATCATCGTGCAGGCGGTGAAATCCGTGCCGATCCCGATCACGTCCTGCGGGTTGGCGCCCGCTTCGGCCAGCGCGGCGGGCACGGCGGTGCGCAGGACGTCCACGTAGTCCGACGGAACCTGCAACGCCCAGCCCGGCGGCAACTCCTCGGCGGTGGCGGGAAGCCGGTCGTCGACGACCCCGTGCCGGTATTCGGTCACGGCGGTCCCCAGTTCGGCGCCGTCGCGCACCCGGACCACCACGGCGCGTCCGGAGAGCGTGCCGAAGTCGATGCCGACGACGAGGGAATCTGCTGGCACTGGAGGGATTTCCTTCCGGACTCCACGCCGCGCGACGGGCTGCCGCTCGACTGTTAGCGCTAACATTTGGAGGGTGATCGCTTGCGTGAATGCGGTCGTGCGGTGCTCTTACCGGGGCCCGGTGCTGTCCCGGACGATCAGATCGGGTGCGACGAGATGGCGGATGCCGGGGTCGCCGCCTTCCATGCGTTCGACGAGCAGCCGAAACGTCCGCCGCCCGACCTCGATGAAGTCCTGCCGGACGGTGGTCAGCGGCGGGCTGAAGTACGCCGCCTCCGGCACGTCGTCGAACCCGGCCACGCGCACCTGGCCCGGCACCGAGATGCCGGCCTCGGCGAACGCGCGCAGCACGCCCAGCGCCATCTGGTCGTTCGCGACGAACACCGCGTCGGGCCGTGTTTCGGCGACCAGACGGCGTCCCGCGTCGTAGCCGGAACGCGGACTCCAATCCCCGCGCAACGGCGGCGGCACCTGCGCTCCGCGCCGCTCGAGCGCTTCCCGCCAGCCGCGCTCGCGTTCGAGCGATTCCAGCCAGTCCTCCGGCCCGGCGACGTGCCACACGGTTTCGTGCCCGAGCGACAGCAGATGCTCGGTCACCCGGCGGGCCCCGTCGTACTGGTCGACCGAGATCACCGGCACCGGAACGTATTCGCCGCCGCCGACCGCGACCATCGGGATGTCGCCGGTCACCTGCCGCAACGCCTCGCCGGCCGCGACGTGCGGCGCGATCACCACGATCCCGCCGACCGCCTGCCGTCGCAGATTGTCCACCGCCTCAGCGAAAGTCGATCGCCGCGGCCGGCTGACGCTGGAGATGGTGACCCCGTAACCCTCCTCGCGAGCGGCGTGTTCGATGCCGTAGAGCGTGCTCGCCGGACCGTACAAATTGGACTCCAGCGCGACGACGCCGAGAATGCTCGACCGCCCGGTCGCCAACGTCCTGGCCGCCGAGTTCGGCCGGTACCCCAGTTCCTCCACCGCGGCGAGCACCCGGGCCCGCGTCTCCGCGCGAACCGTCCCGGTGTCGTTGACGACCCGGGAGACAGTCATGTGCGAAACACCCGCCATGGCAGCCACTTCGGCCAGCCCGGGCTGGCGTTTGGCAGTGGGACCGTCGGTGGGCATCCCCGCACCTCCTCGCTGAAGTTCGCGGCGTGAGCATGGCAATGTTAGCGATAACAGGCGGCTGGTCAAGGCTTTCTTCGCAACTTGGTGCGGGACTGGTGCCGACGGGGCGGCGTCTCACCGCCGCGGAACCGGCCGAGAAAGCCGAAGCTCGATCAACTCCGCCCCTCGCCGCAACAGATCCACCCACTGCTCCGGATCATGCTGAAACCGGGAAGCGGACCACCCAACCGACAAACTCCCGTACGGTTCCCCGCGCAAAAACACCGGCACCGCGAGCGTCGCCACCCCGGTGTCGTACTCGCCGGTGGTGAACGCCCAACCCCGCTCGGCGACCTCGGCCAGTTGTTCGCGGAGCACGGCGAGATCGGTGACCGTATCCGGCGTGAACCGGGCCATCGGCCGGTCGGCGAACAACCGGTCGCGTTCCTCTTCGGACAGGAACGCGAAGTAAGCCTTGCTCGTCGCCCCCGCATGCGCCGGGTACAGCTCGCCGACCAGTGAGTAGCCGCGCAGCCGTCCGTCCGCGCCTTCCGCGGCCAGCACGCATCGGGTGTGCGCACCGTCGGGCAGGGACAGCAGGGCGGCGTGTCCGGTCTGGGCGGCGAGGTCGGACAGGACCGGGGCAACCAGCAGATCCAGCGCCCCGGCCCGGTCCCACATCCGGCCCAGGTGGAGAGCGGCTGGGCCGATCCGGTACTTGCGGGTGCTGTCGTCGCGGACCAGGAAACCGCGGTGGGCCAGCACGGCCAGGAGCCGCTGGGCGATCGACGTGTGCAGCCCGAACTCGCGGGCCACCGCGGTGACGCCCCATTCCGGGCGGGCGCGGTCGAACGCGAGCAGGACCTGCAGCGCGCGGTCCGCGGTCTGCGGCAGGCCGGGCGGGGTGGTGCGGTCGTCGGGGTCCGGCATCCAGCCATTGTGCGAATAACGGGAAATGCTGGCAATGCCGGGGCGCCCGGACGGAATCTGGTCGGACCAATCTCGGCGGCCTTGAACTCTCCAGAGGAACCACATGCTCAAACACGTCCTGGAACTGCTCGAAATCCTCGACGACCCGGCGGTGACCGGGAAAGAGGTCGTCGCCTACCTCGACGCCGTCGCCGGCGCGGACGGCAGCGGCGCGGAGATCACGACGGTGCCCGGCCCGGCCGGGAAGACCGACTTCGTCCGGGTGCGCGTGTCGGGCAGCCGGGGCCGCACCGCGGGTGGCGACGCGCCCACGCTCGGTGTCGTCGGGCGGCTCGGCGGGGTCGGCGCCCGGCCGGAGGTGACCGGGTTCGTGTCCGACGGGGACGGTGCCGCCGCCGCGCTCGCCGCCGCGGCCAAGCTGCTGTCCATGCGGGCTCGCGGGGACGTGCTGGACGGCGACGTGCTGATCGGCACGCACGTCTGCCCGGACGCGCCGACCCTGCCGCACGATCCGGTGCCGTTCATGAACTCGCCGGTCGACATCGCCACGATGAACAGCTACGAACTCTCCGACGAGATGGCCGCCGTGCTGTCGATCGACACCACCAAGGGCAACCGGGTGATCAACCACCGCGGGCTCGCCCTTTCCCCGACGGTGCGCAGCGGCTACATCCTGCGGGTCTCGGAGGGCTTGGGCGAACTGCTGGAGGCGGTGACCGGTGCGCCGCTGGTGACCTACCCGATCACCACGCAGGACATCACCCCGTACGGCAACGGCGTCTATCACCTGAACTCGATCCTGCAGCCGGCGACGGCGACGGACGCGCCGGTCGTCGGGCTGGCGATCACGTCGGCGGCGACGGTGGCGGGCTGCGCGACCGGCGCCAGCCACGAGACGGACATCGCGGCCGCCGCGCGCTACGCGGTCGAGGTCGCCAAGCAGTTCGGGGCGGGCGCGCTGCATTTCCACGACGAGGCAGAGTTCGCCAATCTGCAAGCCCGCTACGGCTCGATGGCGCACCTGCAGACGCTGGGCACGGAGGTGGCCGGATGAGCACCGCGACGAAAACCGCGAAACACGCCAAGAAGCGGATCGGCAACGACGACTACTCGCTGCGCCGCGTCCCCGAAGACGCCCGCTACGGCTTCGGTTCGATGCTGCTGCAGTGGCTCGCGCAGTCCGGCTCGCTGTCGCAGTTCGTGCTCGGCGCGACGCTCGGCGTGGGGATGCGCTTCTCCGACGCGTTCTGGGCGTTCACCCTCGGCGCGGTGATCCTGGAGGTGGTGATCTTCCTGATCGGCCTCGCCGGGCAGCGCGAGGGGCTCACCATGACCATGCTGACCCGGTTCACCGGCTTCGGCTGCAACGGGTCCGCGCTGGTGAGCCTGGTGATCGCGATCAGCCTGGTGGGCTGGTTCGGCGTGCAGAACGGCATCTTCGGCAAGAGCATGCACGCCCTCGTCGGCGGTCCGCCGTGGCTGTGGTGCGCGGTGTCCGGCGTCGTCTTGACGCTCCTGGTGATCTACGGCTTCAAGTACATGATGTGGCTGGCGAAGATCGCGGTGCCGCTGTTCTTCGGCCTCGTCGCGTGGAGCGTCATCTCGACCCTGTCCGACCACTCGGTGGGCGCGCTGATGTCGGCCGCGCCGACCGCGACCGCGATCTCCATCCCGGCCGCGGCGACGATCATCGCGGGCGGCTACATGACCGGCGCCGTGGTCGCCCCGGACATGACCCGGTTCAACCGCAAGGGTTGGCACGTCCTGCTGCAGAGCTCCGCGTCGATGGTCTTGTCCGAGTACATCGTCGGCATGACCGGCGTGCTGCTCGGGCACCTGGTCGGCAGTTCCGACGTCACGCACATCGTGCTGTCCACGTCGGGCTTCGTCGGGCTGATCGTGGTGGTCCTGGCGACCGCGAAGATCAACGACTGGAACCTCTACGGCTCTTCGCTGGGCGTGGTGAACTTCGTGCGGACCGTGTTCGGCCGCCCGCTGCACCGCGGTGTCGTCACCCTGGTGATCGGCATCGCCGGCACGGTGCTGTCCGCGATCGGGTTCCTCCAGCACTTCACCGCGTTCCTGTCCGTGCTCGGCGTCGCGATTCCGCCGGTGGGCGGCATCATCGTGGCCGAGTACTTCCTGGTGCGCGGCCTCTCCACCCCGCTGCGGGAGACCAGGGCCGCCGGCCGGGTCCCGGCGTCGATGCCGGTGTGGGTGCCCGCCACGCTCGCGGTGTGGGCGGCGGCGTTCTGCGTCGGCGAGTTCGTGCACTGGGGCATCCCCGCGCTCAACTCGCTGCTCACCGCCGCGATCCTGTACACGGTGCTGGGCCGGGCCGGGCTGATCCGGCCGGTGGGCTCGGCGGAACTGGAGGAGGTGGCGCGGTGACCAGCGCACAGGACGAGGTGGTCGACCTCTGCCGGGACCTGATCCGGATCGACACGTCCAACCCGGGCGCGACCGAGCGGCCCGCCGCCGAGTACGTCGCGGAGAAGCTCACCGACGCCGGGCTGGAACCGACGCTGGTGGAAAGCGCGCCCGGGCGGGCCAGTGTGTTCGCCCGGGTGTCCGGAGTGGACTCGTCGCGTCCCGCGCTGCTTCTGCACGGGCACCTGGACGTGGTGCCCGCCGACGCCGACGAGTGGAGCGTCCCGCCGTTCTCCGGCGAGATCGCCGACGGCATGCTGTGGGGCCGCGGCGCGATCGACATGAAGGACTTCGACGCGGCGATCCTCGCGCTGGCGCGGCAGTTCGGCCGCACCGGCGAGAAACCGGCGCGGGACATCGTGTTCGGCTTCCTCGCCGACGAGGAGGGCGGCGGCAAGTTCGGTTCGCACTGGCTGGCCGAGCACCGCCCGGACCTGTTCGACGGCGTGGGCGAGGCGATCACCGAGGGCGGCGGGGTGTCGTTCGACCTCGGCAACGGCAGCAGGCTGTATCCGATCGAGTGCGCGCAGCGCGGGCAGGCATGGCTGCGGCTGACCGCCACCGGCCGGGCCGGGCACGGCTCCTCGCCGAACGACGAGAACGCGGTCACCGATCTCGCCGAATCGCTCGCCCGGATCGGGCGGCACCGGTTCCCGGTCCGGCTGATCGAACCGGTGCGGGCGCTGCTGGAACGCGCCGGCGAACTGCTCGGCGTCCCGTTCGATCCGTCCGATGTGGACGGAAGCCTGGCGCGGATGGGCCCGGTGGCCGACCTGGTGAACGTGATCCTGCGCAATTCGGCGAACCCGACCATGATCTCCGGCGGGTACCAGGTGAACGTCATTCCCGGCCGGGCCACCGCCGCGGTCGACGGCCGGTTCCTGCCCGGGTACGAGAAGGAACTGCTGGACACCATCGACGGGCTGCTGCTGCCGTCGGTGCGCCGCGAGTTCATCCACCGCGACATCGCCATGGAAAGCGGTTTCGACGGCCCTCTGGTGGACGCCATGTGCGCCGCGATCACCGCGGAGGATCCGGACGGCCACCCCACGCCGTACTGCAACGCGGGCGGCACCGACAACAAGGCGCTGTCCGGGCTCGGCATCCGCGGCTTCGGGTTCAAAGCGCTGCGCGTCCCGCCGGAACTGCCCTACAACCGGCTGTTCCACGGCGTGGACGAACGCGTCCCGCTGGAGTCGCTGCGGTTCTCCGTCCGGGTCCTCGACCGCCTGCTGCGGACTTGCTGAACAATGGCGGGCGAACCAAGGAGAATCGCGTGACTGACTTGCTGTTGCTGTCCAATTCGACCAACCACGGCCACCAGCCGCTGGAACACGCGCTGGACGCGGTGGCCGAGGTGCTGGACGGGCGCACCGAGCTGCTGTTCGTGCCCTTCGCGCTGGCCGACCACGACGGCTACACCGAGCGCATCGCCACCGCGGCAGCGCCGCTCGGGGTGCGGGTGCGCGGGCTGCACACCGCCGAAGACCCGGTCGACGCGGTGCGCTCCGCCCAGGCCGTGTTCACCGGCGGAGGCAACACGTTCCGCCTGCTGGCCGAGCTGTACCGGCGCGAGTTGCTGCAACCGTTGCGGGACCGGGTGTCCGAGGGAATGCCCTACCTCGGTGCCAGCGCGGGAACCAATATCGCCGGGCCGACGGTGCGCACCACGAACGACATGCCGATCGTGGAACCGCCGAGCCTGACTTCGCTGGGCCTGGTGCCGTTCCAGCTCAACCCGCACTACGTCGACCCCGACCCGGGCAGCACGCACATGGGCGAGACGCGGGAGAAGCGGCTCGCGGAATTCCACGAGTGCAACGACATCCCGGTGCTCGGCCTGCGCGAGGGCACCTGGCTGCGCGTGCGCGGGGATTGGGCGGAACTCGCGGGCGTGTCCACGAGCGGCGGCGCGGCCGGGCGGTTGTTCCGGAGCGGCTTGCCGGGCGAGGACCTTTCCGGCGACGTGAGCGATCTGCTCGCCCCGGCGCGCGAACCGGTGTGGGGCTGATCGCCCGGCACCTCGGCAACTGTCCGTGAAGGGCCCCTTGAAGGAATCTGATTTCCCATGCCAAGGGACTTAAGGCGACACCGCGGGGGTAGCCGGGGCTCGTGTGCCCGCGTCGAAGGGCTGGCCAGGGTCGGCGGTCGCCGGGGAGGCGGCAGGACGCTCGCGAAAGCGCTTGGCGGGACGCCGAGTCCCGTGCCGGGCGACGTCAGCCGCGATTCGGCCCGGCTGACCGTCCACAAGAGACGCAACAGCCGCCGAAATGCCCGTTTTGCGATTCCGTGACGGGTTATTCAGGTCCGTGAGGGTCGCCTTGAGGGAATCGGATTCCCTCAAGGCGACCCTCACGGACCGCAGCCACTCAGGACCTTCGGCCTGGGCAGGCTCGCCTCAGCCGCATCCACGGCGCCGCCTTGGGTCCCCGGCGCAAAATCTCATTCCTTCAAGGGGCCCTTCACGTACGGTCACGGCGCTGGGCCGGGGGAGAGGACTCTGGCGAGATAGCTTGACACAAGCATCTTAGGACAAAGATACTTCCGGGCGACCCCGCCGGCCGAGGCGGCCGGTCTGGCGGCGCGGCGGGTCCGCGCGGTCCGGGCCGCCTCGCGATGGTCCGGCCCGGAAAGGAACCGCGGTGACTCTGCCGACCGAAGACCGGCGTCCCGGCGCGCCGATGACCGCGTGGCTGGGCGTGCTGGCGTTGCTGGCGGTCGTGGCGATCTCCTACATCGACCGGGTCAACGTGTCCGTGCTGATCACCGATCCGGCCTTCACGCGGCATTTCGGGATCGCGGGCAACCGGGCGGCGCAAGGCGCCCTGATGACGCTGTTCCTGGCCGGCTACGGAATCGCGGCCATGCTGATCACGCCCTGGTACGAAGCGGTGTTCGGGGTGCGGCGCGGATTGCTCGTCAGCCTGGGGTGCTGGGCGTTGTTCACTCTCGTGTCCCCGTACGCCGGGAGCGCGATGCTGCTGCTGACCCTGCGGTTCCTGCTCGGGGCCAGCGAAGGGCCGCTGTTCTCGCTCAAAACCATGTACGTCAAGGATAATTTCGCCGAAGGCGCGTGGGGCAAGCCCAACGCGGTCAGCTCGATGGGCGTTTCGCTGGGCACGGCGCTGGGCATCCCGGTGATCACCTTCGCTCTCGTGCACTTCGGCTGGCACGGCTCGTTCCTCCTGCTCGCGGCGCTCAATCTCGTGGTCGGGCTGCCGCTGGTCGCGGTGTTCGTCCGCGCCTCGCGCCGCCGGACAGCGGTCCGGGAACCGGCGTTGCGGCGGTTCGCGGGGGCGCTGCGCACGCCCAAGCTCGGCTGGATCCTGCTGATCGAGGTGGCGACGCTCGGCTACCTGTGGGGCAGCACGTCGTGGCTCCCGTCGTATTTGCTGCAGGCACGGCATTTCTCGCTGGCGCAGATGAGCGCGCTGTCGGCGCTGCCGTTCGTGGTCAGCCTCGGATCCGGGTTCCTCGGCGGATGGCTCATCGACCGGATGCCGGCCCGCCGGGCGCCGCTCGTGCTGGTCATCGGCAGCGTCGGCACCGCGCTGTGCGCGACGGCCGTGACCTTCGCCGATTCGCGCTGGCTCGCGGCGGCGACGCTGATCCTCGCCAACGCGTTCTGGGGCCTGCAAGGACCGGCGATCCCGACCCTGGTGCAGCAATACGCGCCGGCGGGTGCGGTGGGCAGCGCCTACGGCTTGATCAACGGGGTCGGCAATCTGGTGTCCGCGCTGCTTCCCACCTTGATGGGCGTGGCGATCGCGGCGGGCGGCGACCACGGGTTCGCCGCCGGGTACGCGCTGCTCGCCGCGACCCAGCTGCTCACGCTGGTCGGCGCGGTCGTGCTGCTCCGCGGCCGGGCTCCGGCCGGGAAAGCACCCGCCGCGGCCGGTCAGCCCGCGGCGCAGTCCCGTTAGGACGCGGATAGGCTCCGTCCGCATGCCGCGGAACGAGGAGCCGATGACGATGGACCCGGTCGACCAGGTGGTGGCGGACTGGGCGCGCCAGCGCCCGGACCTGGACGCCTCGCCGATCGCGATTTTCGGCCGGGTCCGCCGGATCGCCGACCTCGCCGCCGGCGGACTGCGCGAGTACCTGGCCCCGCACGGCCTGACCCCGGGCGCGTTCGACATCCTGTGCAACCTCCGCCGGGCCGGCCGTCCCTACCGGAAGACGCCGTCCGAGCTGGCGGCCTCCGCGCTCGTCACGTCCGGCGCTCTCACCGGACGGCTGGACGCGCTCGAACGCGACGGGCTGATCCGCCGCCGCGACCACCGGGGCGACCGCAGGGTCAGCTACGCCGAACTGACCGCCGCCGGCCGCAAGCTCATCGACCGGGTCCTCGAAGGACATCTCGAGCGCGAGGAATCGCTCCTCGCCAACCTGGACGAAGCGGATCGCAAGGACATCGAACGGGCGCTGGCCCTGCTGGAAAACGCCGTCCGGCGCGATAACTGACCGCGGGCAGGCAGGCAAGCAACCCGGTGCGGCCCAAAGAACCCAGGGCCTTCGCTCAGTCGTGTGCCCGACACTGCCGTCTGAGGCACCCGAAGCTTGCCGCGCGGCTGGTCGAGTTGGCTTGACGCGTCACCCGGGTGCTTGCGGGAGTTCGACGACGAACCGCGCCCCTCCGCCCGGCCGTTCCTCCGCCCACACCCGTCCGTCGTGGCGGTAGACGTGGTCCGCGACGATCGCCAATCCCAGACCGGTCCCTGAATCGGGATCCCGCCGCCCGGCGTGCACCCCTCGGGAGAACCGCTCGAAAATGCGTTCCCGGAGTTCGGCGGGCACCCCGGTGCCCGCGTCGTCCACTTCCAGCCGGACGACGCCGTTGCTCGCATGTGCGGCCACGCGGACCGCACCGCCGCCGTAGCGGGACGCGTTGTCGAGGAGGTTCGCCAATACCCGGTCGAGGCGTCGCCGGTCCGCGGCGACCAGCAGCGGGTCCGGGGCGAGGTCGAGAGTCGGGCGCGGGGCGGGGCTGCTCGCGACGCCGCTGCGGACGAGCGGGCCGAGGTCGACCAGTTCGCGCTCCTCGCCGTGGTCGGCTTGGTCGACGGCCGAAATCTCGAGCAGGTCGAGCACCATGCCGCGGAACCGCCGCAGTTCGGCGAGCAGGAGCTGCAACGCCTTCTGCGCGGGCGCGGGCATCGCGTCGCGGCGGCGTTCGAGGACTTCCGCGACGGACGTCATCGTGGTGAGCGGGGAGCGCAGTTCGTGGCTGACGTCGGCGGCGAACCGGGCGTCGCGGCGGACCCGTTGTTCCAGTGCGTCGGCGGTGGAGTTGAACGTCGCGGCGAGCGGGGCGAGGTCGGGTCCGGCCTGTTCGGGCAGCCGGGCGCGGAGGTCGCCGCGGGCGATGCGGGCGGCGGTTTCGGTGAACGCCGCGAGCGGACGGAGCGCGCGCCGGGCCGCCCACGCGCCGAGGGCGACGCCGAACAGTCCGCACGCCAGGGTTCCCGCGACGAGGATCATGCGCAGGTTGCGGAAGGTCCGTTCGAGCCCGAGCAGCGGATGCAGTTCGACGTAGTAGCCGTTCGACCGGGCGAGTTGTTGCGCGACCGCGAGGACCGGGATCCCGTCGGCGGTGAACCGCTCGTGCGCGGGCGCGCCGGGGCGGGCGCGGGAGAGCAGGCCGGGCGGGAGGTCCGCGGGGCCGACCGGGCGTCCGGCGGTGTGCCAGCCGCCGGGCAGGGCCACGAGGATCGTCGAATTCGGCCCGGAGGTGAGGCCGGACAGCAGTTCGCCGAGGCTGCCGGTCCGGTCGCGGACCGCGTTCTCTACCAGCCGCGCGTTGATCCGGGAATGGCGGTCGGCGCTCTGCTGGCGCTGGTTGAGCAGGTAGTCGGTGGCGAGGTGCCAGGTCGCCGCCGACAGCGCGCTGACCACCACCAGCAGCCCAAGCCCGAACGCGGCGGAAACCCGGCAGCGCAAGGAAAGCCGGGACACGGAAGCGGGGATCACGGCCGGGGCTCGGCACGGTAGCCGATTCCCCGGACAGTGAGCACGAGACGCGGACAATCGGGATTCGGCTCGACCTTGCGCCGCAATCGGCGGATGTGCACGTCGAGCAACCGCGTGCCGCCGAAGTAGTCGCGCCCCCAGATCCGGTGCAGCAACTGCTCCCGCGTGACAACCTCTCCGTCGGCGGCGGCCAATTCGGCCAGCAGGCGGAATTCGGTACGGGTAAGGCGAATGGGGACGCCTTCGCGGGAGACGGTGTCGTCGTGCGTGCTCAGCAGCAGATCGCCGACCTGGAGACAACACCTGCGAACCGGCGCCGCGCGGCGCAGCAGCGCGCGGATGCGGGCCGCCAGCTCGCCGGCAACCAGCGGCTTGGTCACGTAGTCGTCGGCACCGGCTTCCAGCCCGGCGATGACGTCCTGGCTGTCGGCCCGGGCGGTGATGACGATGACCGGCAGATCCCCGCGCACGCGCAGTTCCTTGCAGACGGCGAGCCCGTCCATGCCCGGCAGCATCAGGTCGAGCAGGACGACGTCCACGCGCACCGATTCCAGCATCGCCAACGCGTCCTCGCCGCACGCGGCTTGGGTCACCGTGCAGCCCTGGTCAGCGAGAGCGAGCGAAAGCGCTTCGCTGATCAGGGCGTCGTCCTCGACCAGCAAGACTCGGACCGTCATCGAGCCGCCCCTCCGCCGCGGAACCTGCCCTAGAAATTGTTCCCTACCGCGGCAAGGGCAGGCGGGATGCGGATTCCTGTGCGAATCTGGGCGGACAGTGGGGTTTTCGGTGGGGGTGTCGTGCGTGGCGATGCCGGTTCTAACCGGCATCGCCACGCACGACCTCACGGCAGCTGCCGCACCAGGTAATCCCACACCGCCTGCACCGCACGCGGGTGATAGATGTGCTCCCGCTTCGCATGCGACTCCTCCGGCGACGACCAGCTAGGCCATCCGCCGAACGACTGGGTCAGCAACTGCTGCTCACAAGCCCGCTCCAGCACCACCGCGGCGACGGTCGCGCTTTCCACCGAATCGCCGACCGCGACGATTCCGTGGTTCACCAGGAATACCGCCCGGGCATCGCCGAGTTCCGCGGCCAGGGACTTGCCCAATTCCGGCGTCAGGATCAGATCCGCGGTCTCGGTGTAGCGCGGCACTTCGGGCGGCACGAACAGGTTCGCGGCATGGCTTACCGGCCGCAGCTCCTGTCCCGTCGCGGCGAGGGCGACGGCATGAGGGGCGTGCGTGTGCACTACCGCGTTCACGTCCGGCCGCGCGGCGACGACCTCGGTGTGGATCGGGTATTCGCTGTGCCGCGGCCCGGTGCCGGAGACGACCTCGCCGTCGGCGTTGACGAGCTGCACCCGCTCCGGCGTCACCTCCTCCATACCCCATTCCGCGGACTTGATCCACACGCCGCGGCCGTCGTCGTCACGGCACGAGACGTGGCCCCAGATGAGGTCGCCCTGTCCGGCGGCTGCCAGGATCCGGGACGACAGCGCGACGAGTTCCTGTTGCGTGCTCATCGGTGCACCAGCCCGCCGTTGACGCTGAGGGTCTGGCCGGTCAGGTAGCCCGCGTCGTCGCTGAGCAGAAACGCGGCCAGTCCGGTCATGTCGTCGGCCCCGGCGGGGCGGTGCAGCGATTGGGCGCGCAGCATGGCCTCGCGTTGTTCGGGCGTCACGGTTTCCCGCGCGACTTCGGTGTAGACCGGCCCCGGCGACAGGGTGTTGACCCGGATGCCGAACTCGCCCAGTTCCCGCGCCATCGAGAACGTCATGCCATGCACACCGCCCTTGCTGGCCACGTAATGCAGGTACCCGGGGCGGCCGAGTTGCACCGCGTCGGAGCCGATGTTGACGACGCTTGCCGACGGTGAAGCCTGGAGCAGCGGGAGCAGCGCCGACACGAGCAGCCACGGGCCGCGCAGGTTGACCGCCATCAGACGGTCCCACTCCTCGTCGGTGATCTCCCAGAACGGCTTCATCTTGATGGTGGAGAAGATCGCGGCGTTGTTGATCAGGCCGTCGACCCGCCCGTGCGCCTCGGTGAGCTGCGCCGCGAACTCGGTGCAGCTGGTGCGGCTGGAGACGTCGAGGGCGTACGCGCTGGCTTTGCCGGGACCGTCGAAGGAAGCGGCGGTGGTTTGGACACCCTCGAGGTTGAGGTCGGCGAGCACCACGGTCGCGCCTTCGGAGACCAGCTGGCGGGCGTAAGCCGCGCCGATGCCTTGGGCCGCGCCGGTCACGACGACGACCTTTCCGGCGAGTCCGTTGAGGGTCATGTCAGGCTCCAGCTTCGGTAGGAGGGTTCGCCGTCCGGGACGATCTCGGTGGACAGCAGCGTCAGGCAGCCGGGGCAGAACGCTTGGCGCAGCAGGACTTCCCGGTCGACGAACGCGGCGGGATCGGCGTGGACGCCCGGTCCGGCGTCGGTCGAGGGCCGTTCGTGGCGCAGCGCGTGCGCCATCGGTTCGGCGGTGGTGTCGCCGATCCGGGCCGAGCAGTGGCGGCAGACGACCGCGCCGGTCGCGTCGTCCACGCGGAGGTTCAGGTCGAGGTTCACTGGTGCGCTCCTTCCGGCGGCGTGAGCCCGGCGCGCTCGTACCGCAGCCGGTCGCGGTGTGCTGCGGTGGCCGCGAGGTCAGGCGCGCCGTCGGTCAGGACGACGCCGTAGACGTCGAGCGCGGCGATCGCGGACACCTTGCCGTCGCGGACGTCGGCGGCGACGCGTTCGGGTTCACGGTGCAGCGGGTCGCCGATTCCGCCGCCGCCTTGCCAATGGGTGAAGTAGACGTCCGCTTCGGCGAGGTCGGTTTCCAGGTGCGGCGGGAGGGTGTCCGCGCGGCCGCTCAGGTCGTCGATCGTCTGCGGGATCCGGCCGTTCGCGAGCTGGTCGCGGACGGTGGTGTCGCGGACGAGGACGTCCCATTGCGTGGCCGCGGGATAGCCGCCGGAAATGCCGGGAGCCTGCGGGACCGCCTTGCCGTTCGCGGAGACGACGAGATGCACGCTGCGGGTCGGGGAGTCGTAGGGGATGAAGCAGCTCGACGCTCCGACGCCGCCGCGCCACCGGCCCGGCCCGCCGGAATCGACTTCCTCGCGCCGCCACAGGTAGAGCATCGGGAAGCTGAACTCGTTGATCTCGATGTCGGCGATGCGGCCCATCGGAATGCAGTTCTCGCCGCCGGTGTCGACGCCGTCGCCGTCCACCTTCGCGCCGAGGCCGCCGGACATCGCGTCGCACAGCATCGTGGCGAAGCCGCCGCCGCGCTGGTCGACGCCGGCCAGCAGGGTGAGATCCCAGGTGCCGCAGCAGACGCTCATCGCCGACCGGCTGAGTTCGGCGTGGGTGCTCAGCATCTGCGCGACGGTTTCGGAGACCGCGTTCTGCGTGGACCAGGCCGAGTTGACCGACGCCTTCCCGATGCCCGCCGGGAAGGTGCAGTTGTTGATCGTCCCGGGTTCGCTGACGATCTCGACGCACCGGTAGATCCCGCCCGGCGACCAGGAGATGTCCGGGCACAGCATGGTCAGCAGGATCGGCAGGATGCCGCCGCGCAGCCCGGCGAGGGTGCAGTTGATGATCCCGTCGACCTGCGGGTCGGTGCCGGTGAAATCGAAGGTCAGGGTGTCGTCCTGTTTGGACATCGCGACCACGATCTTGTGGATGTCCCGGTCGCCCGCCCGCGCCCCGTCCTGGTGCGCGACCGCCGACCACGTTCCGTCCGGCAGCGCCCGCAATTTCGTGCGCAGCTGGGCTTCCGCGTCGCCCATCATCTTCTTCATCACGGCCTTGACGGTGTCCGGGCCGTACTTGTCGATGAGCGCGGTGAGCCGGTCCTGCGCGACGTTGTTCGCGCCGATCTTGGCGCGCAGGTCCAGTCCGACCAGCCGCGGCACGCGGGAGCGCCGCAGGTACATGTCCTCCATGTCCGAGCGCAGCGTGCCGCCTTCGACGATCTTCACCGGCGGGATCGGCAGCGCCTCCCAGAACACGTCGTGGCCCTCGACCGACCAGCTGCCCGGCGACACGCCGCCGAGGTCGACCTGGTGCGCGACCGCGCCGGTCCAGCAGAACAGCTGGCCGTCGTAGAACAGCGGGGCGAGGACGGTGACGTCGTTCTGGTGCAGTCCGCCGCCGATCCACGGGTCGTTCAGGAGGAACTGGTCGCCCGGCGCGATTCCCGGGTTCTCGGCGCGATGCTCCAGCGTCCAGCGCACCGCCATGTCCAAAGCGGACCCGAGCTGCATGTTGTACAGCCCGACCTGCACGGTTTCGCCGGTCTCGTCCATGATGCCCGCGCCGAAGTCGTTGCAGTCGGTCACGACGACCGAGCCGGACATGCGCTTGATCGCGTCGCCCATGTCGTCGGTGATGGCGACCAGCCGGTGGCGGACGACCTCGTAAGTGAGGGCGTCGACGTCGGTGGAGTCGACGCGGTGCAGTTTCAGGTCGCCGAACCGGGCTTCCGGGTCGAGGGGAGCGCCGGACTGGACGAATCGCTCGGATCCGGCGACGGGGATGACAGCCATCAGGAGGGTTCCTTCCGTTCGGGGAAACGGATCACGAGGTTGCCGAGACGGTCCACAGTGGCCTGAGTGCCCGGCGGGAGGGCGACGGTGGTGGTCGGCGCTTCGACGACGGCGGGGCCTTCGATCTCGTGGCCGGCGCCGAGTGCGCGGTAGTCGTAGATCGCGGCGGGCTGGCGTCCGGTGCGGACGTCGAGCAGGACCTCCCGTTCGCCGCTCGTGGCGGGCTTGCCGGGCAGGGTGCCGTGTTCGGGCAGTTCCGGCTGGATCTGCAGGATCCCGGTCGCGCGGACGCGGTAGGTGATCAGCTGCAGGCCTGCGTCGGGGAAACCGGATCCCTTGCCGTACAACGCTTCGTAGCTCGCTTCGAAGTCGCGGCCGAGCTGCTCCACCGACTCGTCGGTCAGCTCGCCGCCGGGTACCGGGGTCGCGACCTCCGCGAGTTGCATCGTGTAGCGGATGTCGGCTTCGCGTTCGTAGCTGATCGCGGAGAAGGTGAGGCCCTGTTCGGCCAACCGGCGTTCCAGTTCCCGTTCCAGGCCGGTGAACACCTCGTTCGCGGTCTTCGCGGGCACCGGCATCGCGACCGGCTGCGACTGTTCGGCGGTCAGCACGATGTCCGAGGCGGCGAGGCCGTAGGCGGAGAAGACCGCCGCGGTGGAGCCGAGCGGGACCACGACCTCCTTGACGCCGAGGTCGGACGAGTAGCTCGCGCAGTGCATCGGGCCCGCGCCGCCGAACGCGTAGAGGGTGAAGTCGCGCGGGTCCTGGCCGGAGTTGACCACGACCTTGCGGACGAGGTCGGCGGTCTGGGCGTTCTGGATCGCGTAGATCGCCGCGGCCGCGTCCTCGACGGACATGCCGAGCGGGGTCGCGACCACCTTGTCGATGGCGTCCCGGGACAGCTGGACGTCCAGTTTCTTGCGCCCGCCCAGGAAATTGTCCGGGTTGATGATGCCGAGGACGAGGTCGGCGTCGGTGACCGTCGGCTCCCAGCCGCCCTCGCCGTAACAGGCCGGTCCGGGACGGGCGCCCGCGCTGCGCGGCCCGACGCGGAGGTTGCCGCCCGGGTCGACCCAGGCGATCGCGCCGCCGCCGGCCCCGATGGTGTGCACGTCGACCATCGGCGTGCTGATCGTGTACTGGTTGAGGATCGTGCTCGTGGTGGTCACGGGTTTGCCGTCGACGACCAGCCCGACCAGGAAGGTCGTGCCGCCCATGTCGGTCGAGATGACCTTGTCGTGGCCCAGCGACGCGGCCATCCGGGTGCAGCCGACGACCCCGCCGGTGAGCACCGAACCGATGGTGGTGATCGCGTGCGCCGGTGCGTCCGCGGCGGTGACGCAGCCGCCCGAGCCCTGCATCACCAGCAGCGCGCCGGTGAGCCCGCGCTCCCGCAGTTCGGCTTCGAGCGGCCGCAGGTAACTGCCCAGCCGCGGGCCGACCTGCGTGTTCATGATCGTGGTGACGTTGCGCGGGTACTCCCGGATGCGCGGGCTGACCTCGCTGGACAGCGCCACGTACACCTCCGGCGCTTCCTCCTGCACGATCTCGCGCACCCGCTGCTCGTGCGCGGAATTGCGGAACGACCACAGGAACGAGACCGCGATCGCCTCGGCGCCGTCGGCGAGCAGTTCGCGGACCGCGGTCCGGACGCCGTCCTCGTCGAGCGGGACGACGACGCGGCCCTGGTAGTCCACGCGCTCGTCGATCTCGCGGATCCGGTGCCGGGGCACCAGGGACGCGGGCTTCGCCGTGCGGGCCATGTGCTGGATGTCGTCGCTGCCGAGACCGGCGTAGCGGCCTTCGAGGTTCATGATGCTGATCGAGTCCGCGTGCCCGCGAGTGGTGAGGAAGCCGACCTGCGCGACGTCCCCGGTCACGAGTGCGTTCAGCGTGGAAGTGGTGCCGTGCACGACGTAATCGGTGTTGGCGAGCAGTTCACGGACCGGGATGCCGAGTTCCGCGGCGAGCTCGTCGATCGCGGTGAGGAAGCCGGTCGCGAAATCCGGGGGAGTGGACGGGGTTTTGGCGGCGGCGAGCCGGTTGTGCTGGTCGGCGACGAAGGCGTCGGTGAACGTTCCGCCGGTGTCGATGCCGATGACGTACGCCATGAGGGCCCCTTTGCCTTCGATGGTCAGAACATGACGTTGATGGACTTGGTTTCCGTGTAACTGAGGAGTTCTTCGAGGCTTTCTTCGCGGCCGACGCCGGATCCCTTGACGCCGCCGAACGGCACGTTGGGGAAATGCCGGGACGAGCCGTTGATCCAGACGAACCCGGCCTCGAACGCGCGGGCGACTCGGTGCGCCCGGGTGACGTCGGAGGTCCAGACGCTCGCGGTCAGCCCGTAGTCGACGCTGTTGGCGATGCGGACCGCTTCGGCCTCGTCGGCGAACGGGATGACCGACAGCAGCGGCCCGAACACCTCCTCGCGGGCGATCCGCATGTCCGGGCGCACGCCGGTGAACACCGTCGGAGCGACGAACAAGCCCTGGTCGACGCCTGCCGGGCGACCGCCGCCGGTGGCGACCTTCGCGCCTTCGGACACCGCGATGTCGATGTAGGACAACGACTTCTCGTACTGCGCCCGGTTGATCATCGTGCCCTGTTCGGTGCGCTCGTCGAACGGATCGCCGATGCGGCGCGCTTCGATCAGCTCGACCACGCGGGCGACGAGCGCGTCGTGGACGTCCTGGTGGACCAGCAGCCGCGAGTTCGACCCGCAGGACTGCCCGGACCAGGTGAAGTTCATGCCGAACACGGCTCCGGCGGCCGCCGCTTCGAGGTCCGCGTCGGGGAACACCACCATGGCGTTCTTGCCGCCGAGTTCGAGACTGACGTCCTTGACGCCGCTCTCCGCCGCCGCGCGCTGGATGGCGCGTCCGGTCGGTTCGGACCCGATGAACCCGATCCGCCGCACGTGCCGGTGCCGCACCAGCGCGTCCGGTACCGCCGGCCCGTCGCCGACGAGCACCGAGAGCACGCCGGGCGGGAAGATGTCCTTCGCCAGCTCGGCCAGCCGCAGCGCGGACAGCGGCGCGGCCTCCGGCGGCTTGAGGATCGTCGGATTGCCCGCGACCAGCGGCGCGGCGATCTTGCCCGCGAACATCAGCGGATGGTTGTAGGGCACGATCCGCGCGACCACGCCGACCGGTTCGCGCGTGGTCACGTGCAGTGCCGTGCTGGCGGGCACCGTCGTGCCCTTCAGCTCCAGCGCCTGCCCGGCGAACATGCGCAGCTGCGCCACCGTCACGCCGACGTCGACGCGCGAGTTCGAGATCGGCGAGCCGGCGTCCACGGTGTCGAGCAGGGCCAGTTCCTCGCCGTGGCGTTCGATCGCGTCGGCCAGTTCCGCGACCAGCTTCGCCCGCTCGACCGGCAGGGTGTCCCGCCAGACCGCCCTCGCGTCGGCCGCCGCGCGCACTGCTTCCTCGACGTCGTCGGGTCCCGCGTCGGGGACCTCGGCGATCACCGTGCCCGTGTACGGGGACACCCGGGAGAAGGTGGCACCGGACCGCGCCGGGACGAGTTTGCCGTCGATGAGCAGGCGCCACTCGCGGTCGAGAAGTTCGGCGACCCGGGTCGGGATTTCCGGGCCGGAATGTGCTTCGAGCATCGTCGCTCCTGCGCTTCCTGAGTCCCGCGGGGACCTGGAGCCCCGCGTGCCGTCGGCTCATGCTAACCCCGCGACCCGGCCCGAAGTCTAGCCTGCGGACTCTGATTCTGTTATCCAGAAATCGTGCCAAGTTTTCTCTCCGGAAGCACCCGCAAACTCCCTGGTCCAGATACCATGTCTGCTATGCAGACATCCGCTGCCGAAGCCGGTCCCGCGCGGCCCGCGCCCCAGTACCCGATCGAATCCGTCGACCGCGCGCTGCGGCTGCTGCGGATGTTCAGCGCCACGCGGGAGCTGCGGCTGTCCGACGCGAGGGACGCGCTGGGGGTCGGGCAGTCGACCGCGCACCGGCTGATGGCGATGCTCGTCCACCACGGGTTCGTCGACCAGGACCCGGCCAGCCGCGTCTACCGCGCCGGTCCGGCCCTGGTCGAAATCGGGCTGTCGGTGGTGAACCAGATGGACCTGCGGGCGGTCGCGCGGCCGGTGCTGCAGTGGCTGTCCGAAACCACCGGCGAGACCGTGCACCTCGGTTCCCTGGAGGGCAACCAGGTCCGCTTCCTCGACGTGATCGAGAGCGACCGGGCGCTGCGGGTGTCCGGCCGCGTCGGCCGCACGCTTCCGGCGCACGCGACGAGCCTGGGCAAGGCGATGCTCGCGCACCTGCCCGACGACCAGATCGCCCAGCGCTACCCGGACGACGTCCTGGGCCAGGTCACCACGAAGACCATGACGAGCCGCAGCGCGCTGCTGGCCGAGATCGAACGGATCCGGCGGCGCGGCTACGCGCTCAACGCCGGCGAGAGCGAGGACGGCGTCAGCTCGATCGGCTGCGCGGTGGCCCGTCCGGACGGTCCGCTGCTGGGCGGATTGAGCGTCGCGGCGCCGACCGGGCGGATGACGAAAGCCCAGCGGGACGAGCACGCGGTCGCGCTGGTGGAGGGGTGCCGACGGCTGGCGGAGAAGCTGGTCTGAACGAAAAACCGGCGGTGAACGGGTTGTTCACCGCCGGTCGTGGTCATCGGGTGGCCGTCAGTTTGTCCGCGCTGGACAGTGGGACCGGCTCGAACATCGCTGGTTCGTCCTCGGGGAACAGGGCTGTCGGCCCGTAGAGCCAGTCAGTGAACGCGTAATCGTCCGCCGCGCGGGCCCGCAGCAAAGTGTTGCGCCGCTCCCGCGCGACACCGTCCAGATGCCACAGGTTTCCCCAGGCCCGGGCGGTCAGCACGACCCGGCGGCAATGTTCCGTCCGGACCGCCTCGTACGCGGCTAGTGCACTGTCCCAATCTCCCAGCCGCTTCATGTGCTCGGCCAGGACCCAGCCGTCCTCGATGGCCATGATCGCGCCTTGGGCCAGGTACTGCAGGGGCGGGTGCGCGGCGTCGCCGAGCAGGGCGAGGCGGCCGTCGACCCAGGTGGAGATCGGGTTGCGGTCGTACATCCGCCACCATTTGTCCCGCCACATCCGCGGGATCCCGGCCTGCACCTCGTCGCAGGTGGCGGCGAAGGCGGCGTCCAGCTCGTCGGGCGTGCCCCAGTCGTCGAGGCCCGCCACCGCCTTCGGAGACTCGAAAACGGCTACCTGATTGAGCAAATCGCCGCCGCGGAGTCCATAGTGGACAAAGTGGCATCGCGGCCCGACGTACACCACGACCTCGGACAGATCGACCGGACGGCCGACCTCGGCGATCGGCACGGTGCCGCGATAAGCGACGTACGCTGACGAGACCGGCTGGTCGTCCGCGAAGTGCTTCCGGGCGACGGAGTGCAGGCCGTCAGCGGCGATCGCGACCGGCGCGGTGTGCACGGTGCCGTCGTCGGTCACCGCGGTCGCGGGGTCCGGCGTGTACGAGACGATCCGTTGCTCGGTGAGGAGTTCGACGCCCGCGTCGCGGCAGGCGTCGAGGAACAGCCGGTGCAGGTCGCTGCGGTGGATGACCAGGTACGGGAAGCCGTAGCGGCGTTCGAGGTCACGCAGGTCGAGCGCGGTCAGGTCGCGGCCGTCGACGGCGTCGCGCATGGCCATCCGGTCCGGGACGACGCCGCGCGCCTTCGCGGTGTCGAGCAGGCCGTAGGCGTCGAGGATCCGGGTGCAGTTGGGCGCGAGCTGGATGCCGGCTCCGACCTCGCCGAATTCCTTCGCCTGCTCCAGCACCCGGACCCGCAGGCCCAGCCGGGACAGCGCGAACGCGGTGCTCAGCCCGCCGATCCCGCCGCCGACGACGAGCACGTCAGGGGTGTCCATGGGATCTCCTCACAACCAGGGGCCGAGGTCGGGGACCCCGGTCAGCGAATGCGGCCGCCCGGCCAGGTACGCCGCTACGTCGGGCAGCGGACCGTCCGGCAGCGCGTCGAGACCGCGTTTGGCCTGGATTTCGGCGACGAGCGCGGACAGGAACGCCTCCGGCAGGTCGGCGAACGCCAGTCCGGTGCCGAGGTCGACCGCGTGCACGCACACCTCGCGGGCCCGCAGCCACGGGATCTCGGTGGCGGGAACCGTCCGGCCCTGCGCGGTGACCACCTCGGCCTGCCACTGCTCCGGAGTCAACGCGGCCATCGCGGATTCCAGCGAGCGCGCCGAATCCCGCAGCCACGACGTGAGCTGGGCTTCGGACCGCTGCGAGCCCGCTTCGATATCGGCGTTCCGCTGGTCCGGCGAGGCGTACATCGGGGTGCGCTCGCCGGTCCGCGCCCAGTGCACGAGGTTGCCGAGGGCTTCCGCGTTGGCCGCGACGTGCGCGGCGAGGTGCTTGCGGGTCCAGCCGGGCAGCGCACTCGGTCCGGGTAGGTTTTTCGCGTGGGTGAGGAAAAGCTCGGTCCCGAACGAGACCCAGTTCCGCGCGTCGCCGGGTGCCATCAGGATTCCTTCACGATCTGGTTCACGCACGCGCCGATCCCGGCGACCTCGGTGACGACGGTTTCGCCGCCGGTCAGGTAGACCTTCGGATCGCGGGCGTGGCCGACCCCGGCGGGCGTGCCGGTCGCGATCAGATCGCCCGGGTTGAGCTGGACGATCGTCGAGATGTACTGCACCAGGTGCACCGGGTCGAACAGCAGCGTGCCGGTGTCGTCCTGCTGCATGACGCGACCGTCCACAGTGGTCTTCACCTCGAGCGCGGGCCGGACGCCGCCGACCTCGTCCGGCGTGACGACGTACGGGCCGACCGGGGTCGAGGACTGCCAGATCTTGCCCTGCGTCCACTCGATGGTGCGGAACTGCCAGTCGCGGACCGAGACGTCGTTCATGACGGTGAACCCGGCGATCGCCGCCGCGGCCTCGTCCTCGCTCGCGCGCCGCACGGTCTTGCCGACCACGACGACGAGTTCGACCTCCCAGTCGAGCGCGTCGGTCTCGGGCGGCTTGACGATCGGGTCGGCCGGGCCGGTCAGGGTGTCGGCGAACTTCGGGAACAGCGTCGGGTACGCGGGCAGCTCACGGCCCATTTCCTTGATGTGGTTGGTGTAGTTGTGCCCGACGCAGACCACTTTGGACGGACGCGGCACGACCGGGGCGAGGTCCGCGCCCTCGGCGGGCCAGGTCCGGCCGGTCGCCTGGGCGGCGTGCGTTTCCCAGCCGTCCTGGGCGAAAAGCGTGCCGAGATCGGGGGAGCCGAGGTCGACCAGGACGTCTCCGTCGAGGCGGACGGCGCGTGTGCCGCCGTCGACGCGGAGGGTGGCGAGCTTCATCGGAGGGTCTCCTGACGGTCGAGGTGGAGCGCCTCGAAGACGGGCGCGTCCGAGAAACGGAACAGATCAAGGGCACCGGAGTCGGAATCGGTGGCACCGGCCTCCGACTTCACGGAGAACGGCTGCCACGACGGGACGACGAACAGGTCCCCGGGCGAAACCGCCCAGGTGGTGTCGCCGACGGTCACCGTGCCGGAGCCGTCGAACACCTGGCAGACCGACGAGCCGGTCTCGCGCACGGGCGCGGTCTCGGTGCCCCGGGCCACGCGGTGGAACTCGGCGCGGACGGTCGGCAGGACGTCGGAACCGTTGTGCGGATTGGAAAACCGCACCGCCGCGTGACCCGGCTCGACCGTTCCGCCGTAGCCCTCTTTCTCCAGCTGGAGCTGGTCCCGCAGGGCGGCGTCGGTGTGCTCCCACTTGTACGCCAGCAACGGCGAACCCGGTGCGACAGAGCCGACGGACAGCGGCCGCAGGCCCGGGTGCGCCCACAGCCGTTCGGAACGGGACCGTTCGGGGGTGATCCGCTCGTCGTCGCTGATCGCTTCGCGGCCGAACTCGAAGAACTGCGCGTCGATGCCGTACTGGAACGGGATGTCGAGGCCGTCGAGCCAGGCCATCGGCTCGCGGGTGGCGTTGTGGTGCGCGTGCCAGTTCCAGCCCGCCTGCGGGAGGAAATCGCCGCGGCGCATCGGAACCGCGTCGCCGCCGACGACGGTCCACACGCCCGAGCCCTCGACGACGAACCGGAACGCGTTCTGCGTGTGCCGGTGCTCGGGCGCGTCCTCGCCGGGCATCAGGTACTGGATCGCCGCCCACAGTGTCGGAGTCGCGAACGGACGGCCGCCGAGCCCGGGGTTGGCGAGCGCGATCGCGCGCCGTTCGCCGCCGCGCCCGACCGGCACGATCTCGCCCGCCTGCTCGGCGAGCCGGAGCAGGTTCGCCCACTGCCACCGGTGCGGCACCGCCCGCGAGCGCGGGTGCGCGGGCATCAGGTCGCCGATCTCCGTCCACAACGGAACGAGCAGCTCCTGCTCGAAGCCGCGGTAGAGGTCCCGCAGCGCGGGCGTGACCGCGGGCTGGTCCGGTGCGTCGACCGCGGCGAGCTGAACGGGAGTTCGCGCTGGAGTGCTGGTCATGGGGTTATGGTGGGCGCGTCCCGGTCTGCGGAAAACGGGATTCTGGTGTGCGGAAAGGCAGCCTCGATGGACAAACGGTTCAAGGCCCCGCCGCCGTACGCGGTGGCGAGCGTCGACAACGCCCTGCGGATCGCGGCGATGCTGCAGCTCGAAGGCCCGTTGACGGTCTCCGAGGTGGCCGAGCGGATCGGCGTGGCGCCCTCGACCGCGCACCGGCTGCTCGCGATGCTCGTCTACCGCGATTTCGCCGTTCAGGACGCCAACCGCGCCTATCGGGTCGGCCCGGTCCTGGAGCTGGCCGCGCACTCGCAGTCGGCCGCGTCGAAGCTGCGCGCGGCGGCGCTTCCGCACCTGCGGCGGCTGGTGGACCTGCTGGACGAGTCGGTGAACCTGACCGTCCGGACCGGGGACACGGCCCGGTTCATCGCGAGCGTCGAATGCTCGCAGGCACTGCGGGTAGGTTCACGCGAAGGGATGGTTTTCCCGGTACATCAGACGACGGCCGGTCTGCTGCTGCTCGCCGAGCTGCCGCCGGACCAGGTGGAGGAGCTGTACGCGGTCGACAAGCCTGGCGAGCGGCCGGACCCGGCGGAATTGCGGGCTGACCTGGCGCGTGTGCGGCGCAGCGGCTTCGCGCTGAACCAGGGCCGGTCGGAACGGGGAGTGGTCGCGGTCGGCGTGCCGGTGCACGGAGCGGACGGGGTGGTCGTCGCCGGGCTGTCGGTGTCGATGCCGAGCGTGCGGTACCGGAAAGACCAGCTGCCGACGCTGGTCGCGTCGCTGCGTGCGACCGCGGCGGCGCTGGAGGCGGACCTGCGCGGTTAACGCGCGTCTTCTCCGGCGAGTGCCGCCGCGAAAGCCGCGTGCACGTTGAGGAATTGCTGCACCGGCAGCTCTGCCGCGACCCCGGGACGCTGCGGGGCCAGCTGTTTCGCCGCCCAATCGCCCCACCGCACGTGTGCTTCCTCGACGCTCAGGTGCGCTGCTTCGGCGGCGTGGCGAGCGTTCACGCCGTCCAGGATCGCCTGGTGCATCAGTGCGGGCGTCGAGCGTTGTTCCCATGCCCGCAAGGACGCCATCGAGGAAAGCCGGTGCAGCGTCGAGGAAACCGTCGGCGGTGCGGACCGGGGTAGCGGAAACCCGCGTTCGAGAGGTCCTCGCCGCGGTGCCGTGCCGTCTGCGCTGTCAGTGATCAAGCTCGTCATCAGAGTCCCTCCGACGTGCGGTTACCCGCCTCCGCACGGCCGAAACCCTTGATCGTCCGGTCGTGCGCGCGTTGGCCGGCTGCAGCGGGTCGATGCCGACCGGGTCCAGATGCGGGTCGCGCAGCAGGGACCCGAACGCGGCCTTGGCGACGGCGAGGATCGGCACCGCGAGCAGGGCCCCGACGATCCCGGCGACCTCGAGGCCGAGCGCGATGCCCAGCACCACCGCCAGCGGGTGCAGCCGGACCGCGCGGCCGAGCAGGAAGGGCTGCAGGACATGGCTTTCGAGCTGCATCACCGCGACGACGATCGCGAGCACGATGCCCGCCGCGACGAATCCGTTGGCGACCAGGGCGATCAGCACGGCGACCGCGCCGGTCACCACCGCCCCGATGATCGGCACGAACGCGCCGATGAAGATCAGCGCCGCCAGCGGCACCGCGAGCGGGACCCCGACCAGCCAAATGCCGACGCCGATGCAGACCGCGTCCACGCAGGCCACCGCGACGGTCGCGCGCACGTAGCTGACCAGCGAGGCGAACCCGCGGCGGCCGGCGACGTCGATTTCGTCGCGAAGGGAGACCGGCACGATCCGCAGCAGGAAGTGCCACACCTGATTGCCGCTGTACAGGAAGAAAACGAGCACGAACAGGGTCAGCAGCATCTCGGTCAGCACGCCGCCGACGGTCGCCGCGGTGGAGAGCACCCGGCCGGTGAGTTCGGCGGTGTTGCCCTGGATCGCGCTGACCGCCTTGTCGAGCAGTTGCTGCACCTGCGGCAGGTGCAGCGGCCCGTGCTGGAGCCAGTTGTTGATGCGCGCCAGACTGGCTCCGACCTGGTCGCCCAGCTGCGGAAGGCTCGCGGTGACCGTGGTGATCACCAGCGCGAGAACCCCGCCGAGGACGGCGAGCCCGACGACGATCGCGACGAGCGTCGCCAGCGCGCGTGGCACGTGCCAGCGGACCAGCCGTTCCACCAGCGGCGCGAACAATGCCGACAGGAGCAGGGCGATCCCGATCGGGACGGTGACCTGCGCGAGGTAGCCGAGCGTCCACGCGATGACCCCGAGCATGGTCAGGACGACCAGGAACCGCCAGCTGGCGGCCGCCGCGACCCGGAGCGACCACGGCACCGCGTCGGCGGCGTCCCGGCGTCGACGGCGGTTCGCGCCCGCGATCTTGCGCGCCGGGGCGTTCATCCCGTCGCCGCCTTGGCCGACAAGGGTTGGGCGACCGATTCGAGCGAGCGCCGTTCAGCCCGGATCCCCAGCGCCGCCTCGGCAAGGCCGCCCGCGATCATCATGCCCGCGCCCAGGTAGTAGCCGAAAGCGACGTTCCCCACGACGCCGGTTTCGACCAGGCTGCCGAACAACACCGGCCCGATGATCCCGCCGAGGCCGGTGCCGACGGAGTAGAAGATGGCGATCGCCAACGCGCGCACCTCGAGCGGGAAGATCTCCGACACCGTGAGGTACGCGGAGCTGGCTCCGGCCGAAGCCAGGAAGAACACCGCGCACCAGGCGATCGTCAGGGTGACCGCGGAGAGCACTCCGGCTTGGAACAGCAGCCCGGTCCCGACCAGCAGCACGCCGGAGCCGAGGTAGCTGGTGACGATCATCGGACGGCGGCCGATCGAGTCGAAGAACCGGGCGAGCACCAGCGGGCCGACGAAACTGCCCGCCGCGAGCGGCACCAGGTAGAGCCCGACGGATCCGCTGGAAACGTCGAAGAACCGGTTCAGCACCAGGCCTTGGGTGAAGTAGACGGCGTTGTACAGGAACGCCTGCCCGACGAAGAGGGCGAGGCCGAGCAACGTCCGTCTCGGGTAGCTCCGCACGAGCGTCACCACGACTTCGGTCAGGCTGGTGCGCGTGCGCTCCTCGACCTCGATGGTTTCGTCGACCGGTTCGAGCCGTTCGCTGGTCGCTTTCTGGACGCGGTCTTCAATGCCGGTGACAACGTGGTCGGCCTCCTCGGCACGGCCGTGCGTGAACAGCCAGCGCGGACTTTCCGGCACGGTGCGGCGGACAATCAGGATGAACAGGCCGAGCACCGCACCCAGCCCGAACGCCAGCCGCCAGCCGAGCCACGCCGGGATCAGGCCGACGTCGAGCAGAACCAGGCTGAGCGCCGCACCGCCCGCCGCGCCGAACCAGTACGAGCCGTTGACCGCGAGGCTCACCGTGGCGCGCCAGCGGGCGGGCACGAGTTCGTCGATCGCGGAGTTGATCGCCGCGTACTCGCCGCCGATGCCCGCGCCGGTCAGGAACCGCATGAGGAAGAACCACCATGGCGCGAAGGAAAACGCGGTCAGGACGGTGGCGAGGAGGTAGAGGCCGAGGGTCAGCAGGAACAGGCGCTTCCGGCCCCAGCGGTCGGTGAGATACCCGAAAACCAGCGAACCGCAGACCGCGCCGGTGACGTAGCACGAGGTCGCGAGCCCGACCTGGGTCTCGGACAGCACGAGCCCGCTGCCGGGTTCGGTCAGCCGGTCGGACAGCGCGCTGACGATGGTCACCTCGAGCCCGTCGAGGATCCACACCGTGCCCAGCCCGACGAGCATCAGCCAATGCCACGACGACCAAGGAAGCCGGTCCATCCTCGCCGGCACATCGGTTCGCACCACGTCGATCACCTCGCGGCGCGAATTCCCGGCGGAGATCACTCGCAAACCGCTCGGCGGAGACGGGCCGATCAGCCGACCTGCGCGGCGATCGTCCGAGCGCACTCCAGCGACTCGGTACGCGTGGTGTCCACCTCCAGGTCATAGACCATGCCCCGGTGGACCATCTCCGCCTGGGCCGCCGCCATGCCGATGACCCGATCGCCTCGGGCGACCTCACGGCCCGCTGCGACCGCGCTGTCACAGCGGACGCCGACCCACAGCACCCGCAAGCCGCCCAAAGCCTTCTGCCATCGGTTTCGCGACCCCGTTCCGCCGAGGAAGACCTCGTCGACGATGACCCGGGCACCCGTGCGGGCCGTCGCGGCGATCCCCTCGATCCATGCCGCTTCCAGCGCCCGGAACTCCAGCCCGACGAGCACCTTTCCGTCCGGAGCGAACTCGATCCCGGCGTTCGAAGCCCGCATGGCCGCGGGCATCGCCTGAACTAGTGTGTCCGTCCCCAAGGCAAGCCACGGATCCGGTAGGACCGCCTGCAGGCACCGCGCGATCCCGGACTTCCCCGAGCTGGAACCGCCGTTGAGCATGATCACATTAGTCGTCACCACGGCACAGTAGAGACACCGCAGCAACGCTAGAAGCGAATTTCCCCGAACGCTGCCCTACAACCAATCGACAGCGCGCAGCACGAAGAACGCGGCCACCACCAGCACGAGAATCGCCACGATGGCAAGCCACCGGGCGGGCAGCTTGCGCGACGGCATCGGCTGCGGATGCGAAAGCCCCGAAGTCTGTCCGGCGTCGGGCGGGGTGTCGCCGGGCGGTACGGAACCGCCCGGTTCGAGACCCGGCACGTCGTCCGGTTCGGGCCCGGGTGCGGTCATGTCCGGTCTCCTCGTCGTCGGTGCGGTCACCGGAGGGTTTGCCGCATCGGACGGGGATAAACGTGCGTTTGCCCCCGGTCGAACGGGAGGGCGCCCACGGCAGGCGACAGCTATGCCTGAGTCGGAGGCAGCACCGCAGCATTGTGCTGGCCGACGTCCGGCGCAGGCTGAGGATCGAGCCGCGCTCCGTCCACCTGCACAGGAGACTTCGGTGCCCAATGCGTCCCCGCCCCAGGCTGGTCCACCCTCCCGAACAGAGCCAGCTCCCGCAGCGCCGCACCTCCGTCCCGGCCGAGTTCGGCGAAGCTGCGGTACCGCTCCCACAGAATCCGGTGCCGCGTAAGCACTTCCGCCACCTCCTCGTACGACGTCTGCCCGAACCACCGCGCCAGCAGCGGTGTGATCACGTCCCGGTGCCGGTACCGGTCGGACTCGGTGGCGAACGAGATCCCCAGCGCCTCGCTCAATCCGGCGAAGGCGTCGGACAGGCCGGTCGCGGCGAGCATTTTCTGCCAATGCCGTTCGGTGAGCAGCACGATCATCACGCGGACACCGTCGGCGGTCTCGAAATCGTCGCCGTAGGTCCCGTAGATCTCGTTGCCGGACTTGGTCCGCGAATGGTCCGTCAGCTGCGCTTCGGCGAGATAGCCGAGATTCCCGGCGGTGGCGAGGGCGACGTCCTCCAGCGCGACCCGGATCGATCGGCCGCGGCCGGTGACTTGCCGGTGCCGTTCGGCGGCCAGCAGGCCCACCGCGAGATACAGCCCGGCGCAGACGTCCCAGGCGGGCAGCACGTGGTTGACCGGCTCGGATCCGGTGCCGGTGAGCAGCGGGAAGCCGGTCGCGGCCTGCACGGTGTAGTCGACCGCGGCACCGCCGTCGGCTCGGCCGTCCAAGAGGACGTGGATGAGGTCCGGCCGTTGCGCACTCAGTGCCTCGTACCCGAGATCGGCGTGCCGCGAAGTGTTCGTCACGACCACGCACGGTCCGCCGTCGAGAATCAGCGAGGCGACCCGGCGGCGGTCCATTTCGGACTCCAGATCGACGGCGACCGCGCGCTTTCCCTTGTTCAGCCCGGACCAGTACAGGCTGGTCCCGGAGTCGGACAACGGCCAGCGCGTGCGGTCGGCGGCTCCGCCGAGCGGTTCGACCCGTACGACGTCCGCGCCGAGCTGGGCGAGCGTGAGCCCGCACAGCGGCGTAGCGACGTAGGCGGACAGCTCGACGACCCGCAATCCCGCCAGCAGTGCGGGGTTCATGCGTCGTGCACCCGGGAGAAGTCCGGCTTGCGGCGTTCGCGGTGCGAGGCCAGGCCTTCGTGCACCTCGGGACCGCCGAAGCCGTAGAACTCCAGTGCCAGCGAGGAGTCGAAGATCGCGCCCGCGAGCTGTCGGTACCAGAGGTTGAGGCTCTGCTTGGTCCACCGGATCGCGGTGGGCGCGCCGCATGCCAGTTCGTGCGCGATCTCCCGCGCGGTCGGCAGCAGCTCGGCTTCGTCCTCGACGCACAGCGACACCAAGCCGATCCGCTCGGCTTCGGCGCCGTTGAGCGGACGGCAGGTCATCAGGTAGTACTTGGCTTTCGCCATCCCGCACAGCAGCGGCCAGCACACCGCCGCGTGGTCGCCCGCCGCGACGCCGAGCCGGGTGTGGCCGTCGATGATCTTGGCGTTGGCGGTGACGACGGAGACGTCCGCGAGCACTCCGGCGACGAGTCCGGCGCCGACGGCGGGGCCGTGGATCGCCGACACGATCGGCTTCGAACAGTCGATGACGTTGTAGACCAGATCGCGGGCCTCGCGCATGGTGCGGGAGCGCGCTTCGAAGTCGGTGGCGAGTTTTTCGACCAGGTCGAAGGATCCGCCGGCGGAGAAGCCCTTGCCTTCGCCGCGCAGCAGGACGGCTTTCACCGCCGGGTCACGGTCGAACTCGCGCCAGACGTCGGCGAGATCGGCGTGCGCGGCTTCGCTCACCGCGTTGAGATTCGGGGCGTCGAGGACGAGTTCGACGACGCCGTCCTCGTCCGGGCCGTCGACCCGCAGGTTCTCGAACTGTGCGTAGCGACTCATGCCGCTCCTTTCCTGCCGTCGCCGAGGAACAAGCCCTCGCGGTCGTATTTCCGCAACTGCTCGACGTCGTCCGCGGTCACCTCGGGCAGTTCGCTCAGGTCGTCCGCCACCGCGAGGTCCCAGCCGCAGCGCGACCGGACGTGCGCGATGCGGTCGCCGAGCGGCTCCGGCCCGGGCGCGATCGCGGTGAGCACCAGTTCGCCGTCGCGCGGGGTCAGGATGCCGAGGTCGCTGACGACCGCCCGGACCCGCGCGCCGGGGCTGGTGACGTAGCTGCAGCTTTCGATGAACCGTCGCGGGCTCATCGTCCCGACGACGTACGTCTCGTCGGCGCCGGTCACGACGTCGTTGCCGCCGCCCGAACCGACGAGGTACGGGCCGCCGTCGATCCGGGTGGTGTTGATGTTGCCGCGTCGGTCGATTTCCGCCGCTCCGACGCAGGCGATCGACTTCGTGGCCGGGCCGTTCATGAGCGTCCCGAGCGCTTGTTCGGTGTCGAGCAGCATCGATGACGACGGGAAGTTGGCGAAGCTGAAGATGAACGGGTCGCCGGGCGTCGGGGAGTAGTCCCACAGACCGAGTTCGGCCGCGAGCGCGACCTCGTGCCCGTCCGCCTTCGCCTGTTCGACGGCCACCCAGGCGGCGAGGTTCGCCAGCCCGGCGCCGGCCAGTACGCCGTCGGCTCGGGTTTCGGCGATCCGCGACCGGACGAGTGCGGCGAGCCAGGTCGCCGCGCGTTCCGGCCGGGTCACCGGTCCGGTGTGGTCGCCGCGGCCGGTGGGCGGGGTCGGCTGCCCGAGCGTGCGGGTCAGCCGATCCAGCCGCGCTTGACCGAGTTTCGCCAGGTAAGCGTCGTGGTCGAGGAGGATCCATTCGCGGATCCAGTCGTCGAAGTCCGCCGAACGGCTGGCTTCCCGGGCAGCGATCCAGAACTCGACGTCCTCGGCGTAACCGTCGACGGGCAACCGAGCGTTCTCGCTGCCGGGGAAGACCCCGCCGGGATGGGCGCCGAACGGGGCCTCGACCACGGCCAGCACGCGGTGCGCCGGAACACGGACGAACGAAGCCCACGGCCGCAGGTCGTCAACGACCTTCTCCACCGTCGCGAGGACTCCGCGCCGCGCGGCGAACGCGCCGATCGAGCCCTCGAACATCGGCGGCGCGATGGCCAGATTGCCTTGCCGGTCGGCGACCGCGGCGTGCACGATCGCGACGTCCGGGGTGATCGGCGCGACCAGACCGACGCGGCCGAACGGCGTGTCGACCTCCGCGTAACCAGGATTCCCGGCCATCGAAGAATCGCGCACCGAGCCGGTGACCACAGCGGGCACACCGGTCGCGGCGGCGCGCAACCCCTGGATATAGCTCAGGAACGACCAGTTCTCGACCTCGACCGAACCGTCCGCGTACGCCTGCTGGAACACCGGATTCGGCGTGAAGACGGGAAACGAGTCTCCCGAGTAGACAGTCACGACCTTCTCCACGCACCCGGAGCGGAACAGCACCGCGCCGAGCGACGACAGGCTCGCCATGATCAGCGTGAACCGCGACGGCCGATGCCAGTGCTGCCGCGCGATCTCCCGGACAAGCGCGCTCCAGCGGCTGTGCCCCAGGATGACGTGCAGCGCGTCGCCCTCGCGCACATGGCGCGAGACGGCTTCGTCCAGCTGGCAGAACTCGGTCATCAGGCCACAACCACCAAAGTTTCGGCGACACACGCCGGTTTCGCCGCGCCTTCGAGTTCCACCGTGTACCGCGTGGTCACGGTGACCCCGGCGGAACCGTCTTTCACCTCGGCGAACGACGCGCTCGCGCGCAGCCGGGACCCGACCGGGACCGGCGCCGGGAAACGGACCTTGCCCAGCCCGTAGTTGATCCGCGCGGATCCGAAATCGAGCCGGACCAGCTGCGCGCTGAAGTACGGGATGAGCGACAGCGTGAGGAACCCGTGCGCGATCGTCGCCCCGAACGGTCCGTTCGCGGCCCGCTCGGGATCGGTGTGGATCCACTGGCGGTCGCCGGTGGCCTCGGCGAACGCGTCGATCCGCGCCTGGTCGACGGCGAACCATGCGGTCGGCCCGCTCTCGTCGCCGATCGCGGCCCGCACCTCGTCCGCCGAGCCGAAGACGCGGGTCATGCCGTGACCCGCTCGAACACCGCGGCCAGGCCCTGCCCGCCGCCGATGCACATGGTCTCCAGCCCGTACCGGGCCTCGCGGCGCTGCATTTCCCGCGCCATCGTGGCGAGAATCCGGGTGCCAGTCGCGCCGACCGGGTGGCCCAGCGAGATCCCGGAACCGTGCACGTTGAGCCGGTCGAAGTCGGACTCGCCGAAGCCCCATTCACGGGTGCACGCCAGCGCCTGCGCGGCGAACGCCTCGTTGAGTTCGATCAGGTCGATGTCGGAGATCTTCAGACCGGCGCGTTCCAGCGCGAGCGCCGAAGCGGGCACCGGGCCGATGCCCATCACCTTCGGCTCGACCCCGGCGACGCCGTGCGAGACCAGCTGCACGAGCGGGCGCAGGCCCAGTTCGGCGGCGCGTTCGCGGGTGGTCACGACGCACACCGCGGCGGCGTCGTTCTGGCCGCTGGCGTTGCCCGCGGTGACCGTCGCCTCCGGATCCTGCTTGCCCAGCACCGGCCGCAGCTTGGCGAGCGTTTCGACGGTCGTGTCCGGGCGCGGGTGCTCGTCGGTGTCCACGACGACGGTGCCCTTCCGCGTCTCGACCGGCACCGGGATGATCTCCTCGGCGAACACCCCGGACTGCTGCGCGGCGACAGCCCGCTGGTGCGAGGCGGCGGCGAGCCGGTCCTGTTCCTCGCGGGTGATGCCGTACTGCCGCCGCAGGTTCTCCGCGGTCTCCAGCATCCCGCCGGGCACCGGGTAGTGCTTGCCGCCCGGCGTCTGGCGGCCGCGGGTGAGGGAATCGTGCAGGTGGACGCCCGCGCCGCTCGCGCCCCAGCGCAGGTCGTTGGCGTAGAAGACGGTGTTGGACATGCTTTCCGCGCCGCCCGCGACGATCAGGTCGCTCGCGCCCGCCTGCACCTGGAGCGCGGCGAGCAGCACCGACTGCAGTCCGGAGCCGCAGCGGCGGTCGACCTGCATGCCCGGCACGGTGACCGGCAGCCCGGCGTCGAGCGCGACGACGCGGCCGATCGCGGGGGCTTCGGCGCTGGGGTAGCAGTGGCCGAGGATGACGTCGTCGATCGCGTCGGCGGGCAGGCCGGTGCGCTCCAGCAGGCCTTTCAGCGCGATCGTGCCGAGGTCGGCGGCGGGCACGCTCTTGAGCGAACCGCCGAAGCGGCCGATCGGGGTGCGGACAGGTTCGCAGATGACGGCGTCACGCATGGGGAGTGCCTTCCTCGTGGTAATCGGCTTCGAGGCTGGTGCGCGGTCCGGGGTCCCCGACGAGGGTCAGGGTCGCGCCGCCGGGACGCGGTTCGGTGCGCAGGTGCGCGGGCTGGCCGCAGAACAGCGGGGCCAGGTTGCGGTGCGCCAGCCGGGTCACCCGGGCGCCGGGGGAGTCCAGGCGCAGCACCTCGGCCAGCGCCAGCGACATCAGCGGCCCGTGCACGACCAGGCCGGGATAGCCCTCGACCCGGGTCGCGTACGGCCAGTCGTAGTGGATGCGGTGCGCGTTCGCGGTGGCGGCGGAGAAGCGCATCAGCAGGGTGGGGTCGGTGGCGAAGTCCCAGCCGTCTTCGGTGCGGCGGAACGGGGCTCCCGCGAGCTCCGCAGGCTCCACGGGCGCTGCGTCGGACGTTGTCGCGCCCGCTTCGCGGTAGATGAGGTCCTGCCGTTCCTCGACGAGCGGCGAACCGTCCACCCCGGACAGCACGGTCCGCACCACGACGATCACCAGCTTCCCGGACCGGCCGGACTTCTCGGTCACCGAGTCCACAATGGACCGCCGGGTCACCGTCTCGCCGATCTTCGGGGCCCGGTGCACGGTCACCTCGCCGCCGGCGAACATCCGCCGCGGCAGGTCGACCGGCGGCAGAAACGTGCCGCGCGCCGGATGCCCGTCGGGGCCGAGCCCGGAGGAGACCGGCCAGCGGGGGAGCGCGACCCAGTGCCACAGCGGCGGCAGGTCGTCGCCCGGGCGCGGCGCGGGCAGCCCGTTGTCGAAGAGCGCGGCCAGCGCCGCGACCGGGGCCGGGTCGACCAGCTCCACGGTCGTGACCGCGTGCGGTTCCCAGCCGGTCACATGAACCGCCCGCCGGTCACCTCGAGCACCGTGCCGGTCATGTAGGAGGACAGGTCGGACGCGAGGAACAACGCCACCGAAGCGATTTCGCCGACCTCGCCCGCGCGGCGCATCGGGATCTCGGCCATCTTCTGGTCCCACGCCTTCTGCGGCATGGCCTCGGTCATCGCGGTGCGGATCAGGCCGGGCTGGATCGCGTTGACCCGGACGCCGTGGTGCGCCATCTCCTTCGCCGCGGCCTTGGTCAGCCCGACGATCCCCGCTTTCGCGGCGGAGTAGTTGGTCTGCCCGACCATGCCGACCTTGCCCGACAGCGACGACAGGTTCACGATCGCGCCGCTCTTGCGCTCGCGCATGATCGCGGCGGCCTTGCGGGTGCCGTTCCAGGTTCCCTTGAGGTGCACGGAAATGACCTGGTCGAACTCGTCCTCGGTCATCGTCCGCATCGTCGCGTCGCGGGTGATGCCTGCGTTGTTGACGAACACGTCGACCGGCGAGAACGACTCGGCGGCAGCTGCCAGCAGGGCGTCCACATCGGAGGACTTGGTCACGTCGCAGGCCACGCCGACCGCTTCCCCGTCCAGGCTGTCCGCGGCTTTCGCGGCCGCGTCGCCGTCGATGTCGCCGAGCACCACGCGGGCGCCCTGGGCGACGAACAACTGGGCGATGGCGAGTCCGATGCCTTGCGCGCCGCCGGTGACGACAGCGGTCCGGCCGTTGAGCAGAGTCATGGGATTCCCTCAGATCTTGTTGCGCGCCACGAGCTGCGCGGCGATGACGTTGCGCTGGATTTCGTTGGTGCCCTCGCCGACGATCATCAGCGGCGCGTCGCGGAAGTAGCGTTCGACGTCGTACTCCCGGGAGTAGCCGTAGCCGCCGTGGACGCGGATGGCGTCGAGCGCGACCTGCATCGCGGTTTCCGACGCGAACAGCTTGGCCATCCCGGCTTCCATGTCCGCGCGTTCGCCCGCATCGAGCTTCTCCGCGGCGTCCACGGTGAGCAGCCGGGCGGCGCGCATCTTCGTGGCCATGTCGGCGAGCAGGTTCCCGACCGACTGGTGTTTCCAGATCGGCTTGCCGAAGGACTCGCGTTCCTGGGCGTAGCGGACGGCGTCGTTCAACGCGGCCTGCCCGACGCCCAGCGCGCGCGACGCGACCTGGATCCGGCCGACTTCCAGCCCGCGCATCATGTGCGACCAGCCCTGGTTCGGCGTGCCGCCGAGAACCGCGTCCGCGGGCACCTGCTGGCCGTCGAAGACGAGTTCGCAGGCTTCGACGCCGCGGTAGCCGAGTTTGGGCAGCTTCTTGGAGATGGTGAGGCCGTCGCCGGGTTCGACGAGCAGGACGCTCATGCCGCGGTGCGCGGGTTTCGCGTCGCGGTCGGTGACGCACAGCAGGCCGATGAGGCCGGAGTGCGCGGCGTTGGAGATCCAGGTTTTCGAGCCGGTGATCGTGTAGCCCTCGTCGCCCGGCACGGCCTGGGTGCGCATCGCCTGGAGGTCGCTGCCGCCGCCGGGTTCGGTCAGCGCCATCGTCGCGCGGATCCGCCCCTCGGCCATGGCTGGCAGGTACTTCTCGCGCTGCTCCGGGGTGCCGAAGGTCTTGATCAGATAAGTGATGACCGAGTGCCCGCCGATCGCGCCCGCCAGGCTCATCCAGCCGCGCGCGAGTTCTTCGGTGACGCGGGCGAAACAGGCGGTGCTGACGTCGACGCCGCCGTATTCGGCCGGGACGAGCAGCCCGAAGAAGCCGAGTTTCTTCATCTCGTCGATGAACTCGGCGGGGTAGATGTCGTCGGCTTCGAATTCGCGGACCCGGGGCCGGACCCGTTCGTCCACGAACTCCGCGACCAGAGCGACCATCTGCTGTTCGTCGTCGGTGAGCGTCATCGCCCGTTCCCTTCTCGTGCCTGCCGGAGGACGCGCTGGGCGCGCTCCAGCACCGGCTTGTCGACCATCTGCCCGTTCACCGCGACCGCGCCGTCCGCGCCGGCGTCGAGGATCGACTGCGCCCAGCGGACTTCCTCGCGCGTCGGACGCAGCGCCGCGGCGGCGACGGGCACCTGTTTCGGGTGCACGCACAGCTTTCCGGCGAAGCCGAGCCGCCGTGCGTAATGGACTTCGTCGGTGAGGTGCAGCTCGTTGTCCAGGTCCGCGGTGACGCCGTCGATCGGCCCGGGCAGTCCCGCCGCGGCGGAGGCGAGCACGAGCGCGCCCCGCGCGGCGACGAACGCGTCCCGGTCCGCCGGATCGGCCCCCAGCTCCGCGGCGAGGTCGAAGCTGCCGAACGCGAGACGCTGCACATTCGGCACGGTGGCGGTCTCCCGTGCGTCCAGCACGCCGCGCGCGGTTTCGACCAGCGCGATCACCACCGGCAGGACGCCGAGCTGCTCGGCCGCGGCACGCGTCGTCGCGGGCTCGGCCTTCGGCAGCATCACCGTGCACCGGCGCCGCCTGAGCACGGCGAGGTCTTCGTCGTGCCAGGCGGTGCCGGCGGCGTTTACCCGCACCGCGCACTCGGGGTTCTCCTCGAGCCACGCGACGGCTTGTTCCCGCGCGTACACCTTGCGCTCCGGCGCGACGGCGTCCTCCAGATCGAGCACGACCAGGCTCGGCCCGGCCGCCATCGCCTTGCCGAACCGCTCCGGCCGGTCGCCCGGGACGAACAGGAGGGTTGTCGCTTCCCGCGCCCGCGTGGCCGCGCGGCTGGTCATTTCTGTGCCTTCTTCGCCTGCCGGACCAGGCCGCCGCCGATGATGAGGCGCTGGATTTCGCTGGTGCCTTCGTAAAGCCGCAACAGCCGGATGTCGCGGTAGATCCGCTCGACCGGCACGTCGCGCATGTACCCGGTGCCGCCGTGGATCTGCACCGCGAGGTCGGCGACCTTGCCCGCCATCTCCGTGCAGTACAGCTTCGCGGCCGACGGCCCGATCCGCCGGTCCTCACCGGACACGTAGCGCGCCGCGGTCTCCCGCACCAGCGCGCGGCCGGCCATCACGCCGGTCTGCTGATCCGCCAGCATTGCTTGCACCAGCTGGAAATCGCCGATCGGCTGACCGCCCTGCGTCGCCGAAGCGGCGTATGCGACGGACTCGTCCAGCGCCCGCTGCGCGGAACCGACGGCGAGCGCGGCGATGTGCACGCGACCCCGCGCGAGGGAGGTCATCGCGGCGCGATACCCGTCGTCTTCGTTGCCGCCGACGAGCGCGGAAGCAGGCACTCGGACGTTGGAGAAGGTGACATCCGCGGTCCAGGCGCCTTCCTGGCCCATCTTCTTGTCCTTGGGCCCGACTTCCAGGCCCGGCGTGTCCGCGGGCACGAGGAACACCGCGATGCCCGGCCCGGAGTCGTCCGCGGGACGGGTGCGCGCGAAGACGACGAACAGGTCCGCGATCGGCGCGTTGGTGATGAACCGCTTCTGCCCGTCGATCACCCAGTCGTCGCCGTCGCGCACCGCTTTGGTGCGCAGCCCGGCGGGATTGGACCCGGCGCCGGGCTCGGTCAGCGCGAACGACGCGACGACCTCGCCCGAGGCGATGCGCTCCAGCCACTGGCTCTTCTGCTCGTCGGTGCCGAAGCCGACCAGCACCTGTCCGGCGATGCCGTTGTTGGTGCCGAACATCGACCGGAGCGCGAGCGACGTGTAGCCGAACTCCATCGCCAGCTCGACGTCCTGGGTCAGGTCGAGCCCGAGCCCGCCCCATTCCTGGGGGATCGCGTAGCCGAACAGGCCCATCTCGGCGGCCTGCCCGCGCAGGTCGTCGGGGATGGCGTTGCCGTCCATGATCTCCTGCTCGCGCGGGACGACCTTCGCCCGGACGAAGTCGCGCACCAGCTCCAGGATGGGCCGGAAGTCCTCGGGGGTAACCGCTGCTGCCATGCCTCCCACTATGACCCAGACCGCCTCGCTGGAAAATACTTTATCAGAAATCATCGAATGGCTCACACTCCCGGGCGACGCTCGGCCCGCATGGTTCTCCAGGTCAACGGCGGTTTCTTCGCTTGACGGGCGCTTCGGGCGCGAGTGACAGAGCCTCCCGAGCGTGCCCCGGTCGTGTAATACTTGATCCGATACAGCCGCGCATGAGGAGGGAGAAGGTAGTGGCGATGCCCGAGACCGCGAGTGCCGGACCGCGCCGCACCGGCCCGGCGAACCTCAAGGCGATGGCCGCGCAGGAAATCCGGCGGCGGGTCTTCTCCGGGCAGCTGCGCGCCGGGGCGAAGATCGACCAGGAGGCGCTGGCCGACGAACTCGGCATCAGCAAACTCCCGGTCCGCGAAGCGTTGATCACGCTCGACCACGAGGGCGTGGTGGAGCACATCGCCCGCCGGGGCGCGTTCGTCGCCCGGATGACGCGCGACGACATCCGGGACCATTTCCGCGTGTTCGGCGTCGTGTCCGGATTGGCCGCGGAGCGCGCGGCGAAGAACCTCTCCCCGGAAAGCCTCCAGGCGCTGCACGATCTCGCGGACCGGATGGAGTCCGCAGTGGACAGTGGCGAGCAGGAACGGCTGAACTACGAGTTCCACCGGCGAATCAATTACGCCGCCGATTCGCGCCGTCTCCTGTCGCTCTTGGGAATCCTCGTCAAAACCGTCTCGCACGGGTTTTACGAGGCACACGAGGACTGGCCGGTCAAGGCCCGGGACGACCACCGGCTGATCCTGGACGCACTGTCCGCCCGCTCGGCCGGCCGGGCGCGCACCCTGGTGGAGAAGCACCTCGCCGACGCGGGCGAGCGAGCGGTGGCGTTGCTGGAAAAACAGGGATTCTGGGACCACTGACCCGTTGCGCGAATTAATGTTTTATGGCTCCACCGGGTACCCGTTACGGTCGAATTCATGGAGCGGAACTTTCAGTCGGCCGGAGAACTCGCGGCCGCCATGCGGGCAGGCGAAACAACCTCGGCGGAGCTGACCGACGAGGCGATCGCCCGCATCGAGCGGGAAGACAAGGCACTCAACGCGATCTGCACACCGGACTTCGACCGTGCCCGCATCGCCGCGCAAGAGGCCGACCGGGCGCGTGCCCGCGGCGAAGACCGGCCGCTGCTCGGAATCCCGGTGACTGTCAAGGAGTGCTACAACGTCGCCGGGCTGCCCACGACCTGGGGCATGCCGCAGCACCGGGACTTCATGCCCGCCGAAGACGCGGTCCAGGTGTCGCGGCTCAAGAACGCCGGCGCGGTCATCCTCGGCAAAACCAACGTCCCCTTAGGACTTCAGGGCTTGCAGAGCTCCAACCCGGTCTACGGCACTACCAACAACCCTTGGGACCACGACCGCACCCCGGGCGGCTCCTCCGGCGGATCGTCAGCGGCCCTGGCAGCGGGCTTCGGCGCCCTGTCCATCGGCTCCGACATCGGCGGTTCGCTGCGCACCCCCGCGCATTTCTGCGGTGTCTACGGGCACAAGCCGTCCCTCGGCCTGGTGGCCAACCGCGGCATGGTCCTGCCGAACGAGCTGCCCTTGCCGCTCGACCTGGATCTCGCTGTCGTCGGGCCGATGGCGCGCACCGCCCGCGACCTGGCAATGCTGCTCGACGTCATGGCCGGGCCGGACCCGCTGACCTACGGCGTCGCGCACGACCTGGCCCTGCCGCCCGCCCGCCACGAGCAGCTGAGCGACTTCCGCGTCCTGATCCTCGACGAGCACCCCTTCATCCCGACCGGAACCGCGGTGCGGGCCGGAGTGAACCGGGTAGCCGATGCACTCGCCGACGCCGGCGCCCGGGTCGAACGACACAGCCCGCTGCTGCCCGACCTGGCCGAAGCCGCGACCCTCTACACCCAGCTGCTGTTCTCCGGCTCCGTCGCGCGCTTCCCGGTCGACGCCTACGAGGAGCTGCAGACTCGTGCCGCCGCCTTGAGCGCAACCGACCAAAGCCTGGACGCGGCGCGCCTGCGCGGCCTGGTGCTCAGCCACCGCGACTGGCTCGGGGTGAACCACCGCCGCGAACTGCACCGGCACGGCTGGCGACAGTTCTTCGCCGAGTTCGACGCGGTGGTCTGCCCGGTGACGCCGACGCCCGCGTTCCCGCACGACCACAACCCCGACCTGCTGGCCTGCCGGATCGACATCGACGGCGTCGAGTACCCGTTCTTCGACCAGCTGGTCTGGGCCGGGGTGGCGACCATGCCGGGCCTGCCCGCCACGGCGATGCCCGCGGGCTTCTCGCCGGAGGGCCTGCCGGTAGGGGTGCAGGTCGTCGGCCCGATGTTCGAGGACCGGACCCCGCTGCGGCTGGCTGAGCTGCTGGAGGAGCGGATCGGCGGGTTCCGGGTGCCGAACTGATGGAGCGGCAGCGGTTTCTGAGCATCCACAGTGGATAGCCGGGCTGCTCAGCCCTGCCCGGTGCCGACGGCGGTGAGCGGGCGGTCATTCTCCTCCTTGACCGCCCGCAGGTGGCTCCAGGACTCGATCGCGCGCACGCCGGGCAGCTCCCGCAGGCGTTCGAGCGTGTCCAGCACCTCGTCCGGGGACTGCGCCTGAATGCTGCCGATTCCGTTGCACCATCCCACTCCGGTCGCGAAACAGTCGATGTTCTCGAACTCCGCGATCCGGCGGGCGACCGGTTCGGTGTCGCCGGTCGCGTGGACCGCGAAACCGATGGTGTGGGTGCGCGTCGAGCGGCTGAGCCGCACCAACGCTCCGATGTGGACGACGCCGGACTCGAGCAGCCGGAGCACCCTGGCCCGCGCGGCTCCCGGGGAAAGCCCGGTCGCTTTCGCCAGTTCGGCGAACGACGCGCGCCCGTCGTCGCGCAGCTGCGCGAGCAGCAGGTGATCGACGTCGTCCAGCTCGAGGTCCGCGAGCGGCCCGGGGCTTTCCAGCGGTCCCGGCGGGAAATAGGGGTCCTTCCAGACCCGCAGGTACGTGATCGTCTGCACCGCCCGGACGCCGGGGACGGCCTGCACCCGGGCCAGCCCGGCCGCGAAGGACTCCAGGTCGGCGGCGCGCAGTTCGGCCGTCACCGCGAACCGGCCCGCGGTCGTGGTGACGAACGAGGTTTCGCCGAGTGCCGCGATCCGTTCGGCGACCGGGCGGGCGGCTCCCTCGGTCTCGACGATCACGTGCCCGAGCTGATGGAGCCCGAACACCGCCGGATGGATCGCGCCGATCAGCCGGAGTCCGCCCTCTTCGATCAGCCGCTGCACCCGCGCCTTGGTGGTGGAGCGGGCGAGCCCGACCAGCCGGGCCAGCGTCTCGAACGACGCGCGCCCGTCCTGTTGCAGCGCGCGGACGAGCAGCTCATCGACGTCGTCGGGGTTTCCTGGCACGGGGAAGAACCTAGCTGATTCCCCCTCGGTCGGCGAATCTTCTCCCTGGGAGGCATGTCGGAAGACGAAACGGCGTAACTATCGGCGTTCGCTCGCCGAATCGGCTATTGATTGCCGCATTCGGCAGATGTACCGTCTGCTCCCATCGGAGCGGCGGTCGACGCGGAAGGTGCGGTGGGCATGGGGAAGGAACGGGCGTTCTTCGGTCAGCCCCGCGGCTTGGTGGGGCTGTTCTTCGCCGAGGCGTGGGAGCGGTTCTCCTACTACGGCATGCGCGCGCTGCTGCTCTACTACATGACCGACCGGCTGTCCGACGGCGGCCTCGGCCTGCGGCCGGAGAGCGCGAAGCCGCTGATCGCGGTCTACGGGTCGGCGATTTACCTGGCGGCGATCCTGGGCGGCTGGATCAGCGACCGGCTGCTCGGCGACCGCCGGACCACCCTCGTCGGCGGGTTCCTGATCATGTGCGGGCACATTTGCCTGGCCGTCCCGGCGGGCGCCGGCGCGCTGTTCGCTTCGATGGTCTTCATCGCCGTCGGAACGGGCCTGCTGAAACCGGCGATTTCCTCGTCGGTCGGCGATCTCTACGCGGCCGGCGATCCGCGGCGCGACTCCGGGTTCAGCATCTATTACATGGGCATCAGCGTCGGCGCGGTGGCCGCTCCGCTGGTCGTCGGCACGGTGGGCCAGGATTACGACTACCACGCCGGTTTCGGGATCGCCGCGGTCGGCATGGCGGCCGGTCTCGTGGTTTATCTCCGGTCGCAGCGGCGCCTCAACCCGGTGAGCAACAGTCCGAAGAACCCGTTGCGGCTGGCCGAGGTCCCGCGGTCGCGGCTCGTCGCGGTCGTCGCCGGAATCGCTGTGCTGGCCGTGCTGGCGGCGGTGACGGTCAGCACCGGAGTCCTCGACGCCGACAGTGCCGTCAACCTCATCAGCGTGCTGGCGATCGCGCTTCCCGTCGGCTACTTCACGGTCATGCTGCGCAGTTCGCGCACCACCGCGGCCGAACGCGCCCGGGTCCGCGCCTACATTCCGATGTTCATCGCGGCGGTCGCGTTCTGGTGCATTCAGGAACAGGGCGCGACGGTGATCGCGCAGTACGCGGGCGAAAGCACCGACCTCGACGCGTTCGGGTTCGCGATCCCGGCGTCGTGGTTCCAGTCGGTCGGCTCGCTGGTGCTGATCGTGCTGACTCCGCTGTTCGCGATGCTGTGGCTGCGGCTGGACCGCTCGCCCCGCTCACCGTCGACCGCGCACAAATTCGCCGCGGGACTGGCGATCGCCGGCCTGTCGTACCTGCTGATGGTGGTGCCCGCGGCGCATCCGGGGCAGACGAACCCGTTGTGGCTGGCCGGGAGCCTGGCCGTGGTCACCGTCGGCGAAATGTGCCTCTCGCCGATCGGGCTGTCCGCGACGACGAAGCTGGCGCCCGCGGCGTTCGCGACGCAGACGATGGGGTTGTGGCTGTCGTCGAACGCGGCCGGGCAGGGCATCGGCGCCCAGCTGGTGAAGTTCTACGACGCCCGTTCGGCGGCAGGCTACTTCGGTGCGCTCGGCGCCGGCGCGGTCGTGCTGGCTCTGCTGCTGTTCGCGCTGGCTCCGCTCATCCGAAAGCAAGCAGCGAGAAGGGGGACCACGATGGACCGGGACCAGGCGGCCGTGAACGGAGCGGGCCGGTGAAGCGCACAGTTTTCCGCGGCGGAACTCTCTTCGACGCGACGTCCCGGTGCGCGGATTCAGCGGACGTGGCGGTCGAAAACGGCCGGATCGTCGACGTCGGGACCGGCCTCGACGGCGACGAGGAGGTCGACTGCACCGGCAGGGGAGTGCTGCCCGGCCTGATCGACTGCCACGTGCACCTCACGATGACGAGTTCGGATCTCTTCGAGAGCGTGCAACAGCCGTTTTCGCTCCAGTTCTACGAAGGCGCGCGGAACATGGCCCGCACGCTGGCCGCGGGCGTGACCACCGTCCGGGACGCGGCGGGCGCCGACCTCGGGATGCGCGTGGCGCAGGAGCGCGGCCTGATCGCCGGGCCCCGCATGCAGATCTCGCTGAACATGCTGAGCCAGACGGGCGGGCACGGCGACCCGTGGTGGCCCTCGACCAGCGTGGTGGACCTGCTGCCGCCGCACCCGGGCCGCCCGCCCGTGGTGGTGGACGGCCCGGAAGAGATCCGGCGCAAAGTCCGGGAGCTGGTCCGCGCCGGAGCCGACGTCATCAAAGCCGCTACCAGCGGAGGCGTCGTGTCCGGCGGCGCCGGGCCGAAGATCGCGCACTTCCGGGACGACGAGATCGCCATGATGGTCACCGAGGCCGCGGCGGCGGGACTGCACGTCATGGCCCACGCTCACGGCGACGGCGCGAAGGCGGCCGTCCGCAACGGGGTCCGCTCCATCGAACACGGCCATTTCCTGGACGACGAAACACTCGAGATGATGGCCGTGCGCGGCACTTGGCTGGTCCCGACCCTCAGCGCCGGAGTCGGTCTGCGGCAAGCGGTCGAAGCCGGGGCAGCGGGCTATCCCGACCACATCGTCGAGAAGATCAAGGAACGCACCGAAGGCAGCGTCCGGCGCGCGGTCGAGGCGGGCGTCCCGATCGCGATGGGCACCGACGCGCCGCTGTACCCGCACGGGGAGAACCTGCTGGAACTGGAACTCCTGGTCGAACAGGGCATGCGCCCGGCCGACGCACTGCACGCCGCGACACTGTCCGCGGCGAACCTGATGGGCCTCGGTTCCTCGCTGGGTTCGCTGACTCCCGGCAAGCGCGCGGATCTCGTCGTCGTCGACGGCGATCCGCTCGACGTGCGGGATCTGGGCAAACGGATCCTCGCGGTGTACCAGGACGGACGGCTGGTGCACGCGGTCGACCGCGGGTAGCCCGGGGCTGGTCGCTGACCAGGCCGATTGACACGCCGGTCCATCATTCATACATTATCTCGAAAGTTGTATGAATGACGAGCGGAGCTGGTTCGGATGAAGCTCGGCAAGACCGCTGTCGTCCTCGGCGGAAGCGTCGCGGGCCTGTGCGCCGCCGGGGCGCTGTCCCCGTATTTCGATCAGGTGCTCGTGCTGGAGCGGGACGAGCTGCCGGAGAGCGCCGAACACCGGCGCGGGGTGCCGCAGAGCAAGCACCCGCATTTCCTGCTGAACTCGGGCCGCCGGGCGATCACCGCGCTCTTCCCCGGTTTCGAGGACGACCTCGTCGCGGCGGGCGGGCTGCACCTGATGCCGTCGATGGACGCCGCCTACCTGGACCGGGAGGGCTGGTCGGCGCGCAAACGCAGTGCGATGACGATGGTCTACAGCTCGCGCGTCCTCATCGAGCGCGTGCTGCGGGACAAGGTCCGCCAACTGTCCAATGTGGACATCTGGGAGCACGTGGCGGTGCGCGGCCTTGGCACAGCGCCCGGGGCGGTCACCGGCGTCGACATCGCCCGGCCCGGGGGAGAGGAGCATCTCGACGCCGACTTCGTCGTGGACGCGATGGGCCGCGGCTCGCCCGTCGCGAACTGGCTGGCGGCGGCGGGCTGGCCGGAGCCCGAGGTGCGGACCCTCGACGCCAAGGTCACCTACACCTCGCGCTGGTACGAACTGCCGCCGCCCGAGAGCCGTCCGGCGTCCTGGTGGTGGCGGCACCTGGTGCTGATGCCGACCCAGGACCGCGGCGGGCATCCCGCGGAGCACGAGTTCCTGGTGAACTTCTTCCCGATCGAGGGCGACCGGGTCATCGCCTGCATGGGTTCGTGGGGACTGGAGATGCCGCGGACGGCCGACGCCTTCGTCGAATCGGCGCGCAGGACGCGGACGCCGTTGTTCGCCGCGGCGATGGACCGGTGCACGCCGTCCTCGGAGGTGCATCTGACGCGGTCCACCGGCAACCGGTGGCGGCGCTACGACCGCTGGACGAGCCCGCCGCGAGGCCTGGCGTTCGTCGGCGACTCGATCTGCGCGTTCAATCCGTTCTACGCACAGGGCATCAGTTCCGCGTCGGGTTCGGCGCTGCTGCTGCGCGAGCATCTGGCCCGCGCGACCAATCTCGACGCGAGCTTCTGCGCGCGATTCCTTGCGGCGCAACGCGACCTTCTCAAGGTGCCGTGGACTCTGGCGATGGCCCGCGACCGCGGTTACGAGTGCGCGGAGGGCACCGAACGGCTGCCCGGGTGGCAACGACGCCTCCTCGCGGCCGTCTCCGCCCCGGCGTTCAGCCTTGTCGTCGGCGCCGCCCGGGAGGACGACGTCGTCGACGAGCATTTCGCGAAGGTCTTCAATCTCGACGAGTCGCTGGGCGAGATGATGCGCACCCCGCGCGTGCTCGCCGGGCTGGTCCGCTACTGCGTCCGCTCCATGCTGGGCAGGCACCGGGTGCCCTTCGGCTTCGATCCCCAGGCCGAGCCGCCGACCACCGACTACTCGCCGGCCGCGGTCGCGGGATGAGCGCCGGTTGCGGGCCGGAGGCGGAGGAAGTCGTCCGGCGGCTCGGTTTCGACTGCCACGACGTCAGCCCGGTGGTTTCGGTCCGGGCGCCGTGGGACCTGGCGCACTGGACGATGCCGCTGCTGGAGATGCTGATCGTCGGCGGAGCCGTGTTCGCGCTCTGGCACGCCGTGCGCCGCTATCGCGCGGGCGATCCGGTCAACCTGGCGCTGTGGTGGGCTTCGCTGGTGTATCTCGTCGTCACCGAACCGCCGCTGTACTTCCCCGAATGGTTCGGCCTCGACCGGCTGTACGGATTCATCTTCGCGCACAACCGGTTCACCGTGCAGTTCATGGGGGACCGGCTGCCGCTTTACATCGTGGCGTTCTATCCGGTGATCAGCCAGCTCGCCTACGAACTGGTGCGGTCGCTGGGGGTCTTCCGCCGCCGCGGTCCGCTGACCGGCTCCGTCGCCGTCGCGTTCGCCTGCCAGGTCTTCTACGAGGTCTTCGACCAGGTGGGCCCGCAACTGAAATGGTGGGCCTGGAACCCGGCCAACCGCATCGTCAACCAGCCGGCACTCGCCGCGGTTCCGATGACCAGCATGCTGCTGTTCGCTTCGGTTTCGATGGCAGCGATGACCTACCTCGTGGTGCGCTTCACCGGAGGCCCGGCCGGAGACGGACGGCCGCGCCGCGGCTGGCGGCTGGTTCCGCGCATCCTCGCGGCGGGCGTCCTCACCCCGTTCACCATGGCGGTCGCCGGACTCCCGGCGAGTCTGTTCGGCGGCGACCATCCCAACCAGGTCGCGCAAGCCTGGGTGCTCGGCGCGGAACTGGGCCTCGTCTGGGTGGCCGGCGCGTGGATCGTCGTGGCACAGCTGCGCTCCGGCGAGCGCGGCGCGGGCGAACCGCAGTCGGCGTTCGCCCGGTACTACCCCGCGATCTACCTGGGCGGGATGGCAGTGTTCTGGATCGGCGCGCTGCCCGGCTATTTCGGAGCCCGGGACGGCATCACCAGTGACGGTTCCCCGATCGGGAGCGGACCGTACGCACTCGCGTGCTTCCTCGCCGCCGGTTCGCTGCTGGCCGCCGCTCGCCCCGCCCGTCAGTGACCTGCGGTCTCGTCTGGAACGATGGGCGACATGGGGTACCACGGATGGCAGGGCGACCCGCCCGGCGCCGAAGACGAGGCACGCCGCCGCATCGTGCAGGCGGCGATAGCGTGCATCGACCGCGCCGGGCTGGCCAAGACCAACCTCTCCCACATCGCCGCCGAAGCCGGAGTGACCCGGCAGACCGTCTACCGCTACTTTCCCGGCCTGGCCGAAATCCTGCGCGCCGTCGCCCACGCGGGCGCCGAGGAGTTCGCCGAACGGATGCGGCGGCACCTGTCCGCGTTCGACAGCCCGGTCGAGATCGCCGTCGAGTCCGTCGTGTTCGCCGTCCGCAGCCTGCCCGACGAGCCCTACCTAGGTTTGCTGCTGCAGGCCGGGGAAGCCGACTATTTCACCGCCGGGACCGCCACGCCGCCGTCCTTCTCCCTAGGCGCGCGAATCCTGCGCGACACGGAGGCCGACTGGTCCGCCGCCGCCGGCGTGCACACCGACGCCGAACTCCAGCAACTCGCCGAGATCCTGATGCGGCTGTTCATGTCGTTCCTGCAATACCCGTCGACACCGCCGGCGACCGACGACGAACTGCGAGGCCTGGTGCGCCGCTGGATCGGCCCGGCACTGCGCGGCTGACGCCCGGCGCCGTGGTGAACGTGGCGCTCGCTCAGGACCAGGTGACCGGAAGCTCGTGCACCCCATAGATATTCATGTTGGTCCGCAACGGCACCTCCCCAGCCGGAACCGCGAGCCGCAGGTCCGGGAAACGGCGGAACAGCCCCTCGAACCCCACGCGCATCTCGATGCGAGCCAGTTGCTGTCCCAAGCACTGGTGGACACCATGGCCGAACGCCACCTGCCCGCGGACCTTGCGGTGCAGGTCGATCGTGTCGGGGTCCTCGAAATGCTTCGGGTCGCGGTTGGCGGCGAGCAGCGAGACGACCACAGTCGAGCCAGCCGGAATCGTCTCGCCGCCGACCTCGATGTCCTCCGTGGCGTAGCGGTAGAAGATGTCAGCCACCGACAGGTAGCGCATCAGCTCTTCCACCGCGTTGCCGAACAGTGTCGGGTCGGCGCGCAGTTCCGCCAGCTGCGTCGGGTGATCGAGCAGCGCGAACGCGCCCAGCGACAGCATGTTCGCGGTGGTCTCGTGCCCGGCCAGCAACAGCAGGAACGCCATGCCGGTCAGTTCTTCGATGCTGAGGTCCTCGTCGCGGGCGAGGTCGGACAGGATGTCTTCGCCCGGCTCGGCGCGCTTGTCCGTGCACAGCTGGCCGAGGTAGCCCATCATCGCGCCGAACGCGGCCATCTTGTCTTCGAGGTTGACGTCGCGCTCCATGAACTTCGACGAGTTCGCCTGGAAGGTTTCGCGGTCGGCGTAGGGAACGCCGAGCAGTTCGCAGATCACCAGCGACGGCACGGGAAGCGCGAACTCCCGCACGAGATCGATCGGCGGCGCGAGCTGCGCGACCGCGTCCAGTTGCTGTTCGGTGATCGCGATGATCCCGTCTTCGAGCTGCTTCATCCGCTTGACCGTGAACGCGCCGGTGAGCTTGCGCCGCAACCGGGTGTGGTCGGGGGCGTCCATGCTGATGAACAGCCCGGGGATCTGCGGCGACGGTTCGGTGGCGACCGGCATGCCCGGCGTCTCGTACGGCACGTGGACCACGCCGAGGTCGAGGCGGTTGCTGAACCGGGCGTCGGACATGACCTGCCGGACCGCCTCGTATCCGGTGATCAGCCAGCCCTCGTGGCCGTCGGGGAAGAGCATCGGGCTGACCGGGCGGGTCTCGCGCAGCGCGGTGATCGCCGACGGCGGGTCGAACGGGCGTGCGTCGCGGTCCATCGGCAGGCCGTTGACCGGGGAAACCTGCTGGTTCATCGGGAAATCCTCTCGTGGTGGCTTGATGTCACCACGATCTCCGAGCGCCCAGACACCGAGCCGTCACGGCGCTGACACGGGATCAGGCCCGCGTCAGCGGCTCCGTGACCAGGTCGGTCCACACACCCGCAGAGCCTTCCCGGGCGGCCCGGTCGAACGCCGCGTCGCCGAGGTGGTTGCGCGCCTCCTGCTCGATCCGCGGCACGTCCGGGTTCGACAGGTCTTTCCGGCCGAGCACCTGTGCGCTCGCGGCCAGCAGCCGTGCGGCGTGCTCGTACTGCGCGCGCCGCAATGCCAGGTCGGCGACCCCGACGACCGCCTGCGCGATCTCCGGCGCGCGTCCGGTCTCCGCCGCCGCGTCGCAGGCAGCGGCACGGTGTTCGCGCGCCTCCTCGAGATCGGTCGCGAACCACGCGTGCAAGTCGTGGGCCGCGGCGCGCAGATGTGGTTGCTGCGCTTCGTCGCCGAGCAGGCTCATCGCGTGGCCGAACTGGTCGAAAGCGTCCTGCGCGTTGCCGTTCCACCGCGCCAGTTCCGCCCGGACGAGGGCGAGCGACGCCAGCGTCCCGGGCCACGTGACGCCTTCCGCGAGTCTTTCCGCCTCGGCGACCGCGGCGGCGCAAGCGTCCTTGTCTCCCGCGAGCCAGTGCAGCCGCGCCTGCCGCATGCGGAGCTGGACGACGTCGTCGAGGGCGTCCAGTTCGGCGACGACGGCGATCGCCTGGTCGAAATGCTCGCTCGCCTCGCCGAATTCGCCGCGCATGGCGAGGCAGCCGGCCAGTTCGGTCTGCGCGAACGAGATGCCGAACCGTTCGCCGAGGACCCGGAACTCGACCAGCGATTCGTCGAACCAGGATTCGCAGTCCTGGCCGAGCATCATCCGCAGTTTCCCGATGTGCAGCCGGGACAACGCGCGCACCCACGGGTCCTCGTCGTCCAGCAGCGACTCCCACGCCGGCAGCAGCGCGTCCGTGTCGCGCAGCATCATTTCCAGCGGCACCACCAGCCGCAGGGCCGCGTGCAGGTGCCGGCCGTGTTTGCCGAACTCGTACGCCTTGTGGATCCACTGCGCGGCTTCCGGCATATCGCCGGGGCCGGACGTGGCGAACATCGAGGTCAGCGCGTACACGATGGCTCTGGTCCCGTCGGGGACCTCGCCGGGAATCGCGATCGCGGCGGCGATCAGTTCCATGCCCTCGGCCTTGCGGCCCACGAGCCACCAGTACCAGCCGCAGGCTGCGGCGAGCCGCATCGCGGAGTGCGCGTCACCGGCGGCGAGCGCGCCGCGCATGGCCGAGACGAGATTGTCGTGCTCTGCCTTGAGAACGGTGAGCCATTCCAGCTGCTCGCCGCGCCGCAGCCGGGGTTCCGCGGTTTCGGCCAGTTCGGTGAAGTACGCGAGATGCGCTTGCCGGGCGAGCTCGGTCTCCCCGGCCTCGGCGAGGCGTGCGGTGCTGTACTCCTTGATCGTGCCGAGCATCCGGTACCGCGGCGCGCCTTCGCCGAACGCGACGAGCAACGACTTGTCGCTGAGCGCGGCGAGCAGGTCCAGCACCTCGTACTCGTCGACCAGTTCTCCCGCGCAGACCCGTTCCGCCGCCTCGAGGCTCGCGCCGCCGGCGAACACCGACAGCCTGCGCAGCACGAGCCGTTCGCCGTCGCTGAGCAGTTCCCAGCTCCAGTCGACCATCGCGCGCAGCGTCCGGTGCCGGGGCAGCGCGGTGCGGCTGCCGCCGGTCAGCAGCCGGAACCGGTCGTCGAGGCGGTCCGCGAGCTGCTCGGCGGACATCGTGCGGAGCCGGACCGCGGCCAGTTCGATCGCGAGCGGCATCCCGTCGAGCGCGGTGCAGATGCGGGCCAGCGTCCGGTCGTCGGCGAGGTCCTGGTTCCGCGTCGTCGCCCGGTCGCGCAGCAGTTGGACGGCCTCGGCGCGGGCGAGCGGTTCGACCGGCCACAACGCCTCGCCGGTGATCCCCAGCGGTTCCCGGCTCGTCGCGAGGATCCGCAGTCCGCGGCATTCGCCGAGCAGTCGGTGCGCGAGCGCGGCGGCGGACTCGATGACGTGTTCGCAGTTGTCCAGCACCAGCAACGTTTCGCGGTCGCGGATCGCGGAGACCAGTCGGTCCACCGGGTCCGCGGAGGACGCTTCCCCGAGCAGCGCGTCGCGGAGGCCGAGCCCGGACAGCGTTGCCTGCGCGACGTCGTCCCCGCTCCCGACCGCGGCCAGTTCGACCAGCCACGCGCCGTGGTGCAGGCCGGAGACCAGCGTGCGGGCGGTTTCCGTGGCCAGCCGGGTCTTTCCCGAGCCGCCAGGCCCGGTCAAGGTGGTGAGCCGATGCCGCGAAACCAGGTCGCGGACCGCGGCTACATCGGCTTCTTTCCCGATGTAGCTGGTGAATTCGGCGCGCAGGTTGGTCTTGCGGCTCTCCTCGCGCCGTCCGACCTCGCCGCGCAGCAACGCGACGTGCAGCGCGGACAGTTCGGGCGACGGGTCGGTGCCCAGTTCGTCGGCCAGCGTTTCCCTGATCCGCTGGAACGCTTGCAACGCCTCGGTGTTGCGGCCCGCGGCGGCGAGCGCGCGCATCAGCGCGGCGACGAGCCTTTCCCGCACCGGGTGCGCGGCCACCAGGTCGGTCAGCTCCGGGACGAGATCCGCGCCGCCGCCGAGATCGAACTCGGCTTCGAACCGGTCCTCCATGGCCGTCAGCCGCAGTGATTCCAGCCGCGTGGCCGCCGCGTCGAACGCGTCGCTGTCCTGCAATCCGACGTCCTGCATCGCCGGACCGCGCCACAACTCCAGCGCCTCGCGCAGCCGCCCAGGCCCGTGGTCGCGGGCCTGGGCGACGAGCCGCTCGAAGCGCACCGCGTCGACCGCGTCGGCGTCGATCGCCAGCCGGTACCCGTCGGTCAGTCCTTCGACCACGGCGCCCGGGAGCGCCTTGCGCAGCCGGGAAACCAGGCGTTGCAAGGCGTTCGCGGCGTCGGCGGGCGGCTGCTCGCCCCAGATCCAGTCGATCAGCGACGCCTTCGGCACGACCTGGCCCGGCCGGAGCGCGAGGGCGACGAGCAGCCCGCGCAACCGGGCGCCCGGCACCTCGGCCGTCGTGCCGTCGCGGACCTCGAACGGACCCAGGATCTTGATCTGCACCCGTCCGATCCTGCCATCCGATCGGGTGGTCAGGCAGCTGAATAGACGACGATGTCGTCGAGCCGGGTGCGGGCGTGGACCTTGAGCGTGCCGCGCGGGCTCTCCGGCGTGCCGAGGGTGTTGCGCACGGCGCCCTTCGTGCTCTTCGCGTCCACGTCGGCGGCGGTGCCCGCGCTGACGCCGACCTCGATCCCGCCGGCCGCGTTCGACAGCTCCACCTGACCGCGCGTGACCCGCCCGATCCGGATCGGGCAGTCGGCCGCCTTGGCGACGACGCTCCCGTCCGCGGTGCCGATGTCGAAACTCCCGTTCGACCCGCCGAGGTCCACATCGGACCGCGCGTGGCCGATCCAGACCTTGCCACTCGTGCCCTGGTACCGGATCTCGCCGTCGACCTCGCGCAGCCGCAGGCCCGCCGCGCTGCCCTCGATGACCGCGTCGCCGCCGACGTGCCCGACCGCGAGCCCGCCCGCGCCGAGGTTCCCGCGCAACGCGGCGACCCGGTCGAGTTGCACCTGACCCGAGCCGATGTTGACCTCGCAGTCGCCGAGCGTGCCGTCCGCCTGCACCTCGGTCCAAGCCGTGTTGAGCACGAGCTTGGACCCAGCGGGCAGTTCGATCGCGATATCGACGGAACCGGTCTGACGTCCGGACTTGGTGGTCTTGACGGCGAGCACGCCGTCGGCGAACTCGACCTTGGTCTTCTCCGCGACCTTCACGTCGGTCGAGTTCGCCGCGTCGACCGGCTGCACCCGCACGACGGTCTCGGCGCGCTCGCCCGCGGTGATCCGGACGCGAGCACCCGCGGTGGTCAGCGCGGCGGTGATGGGGTTGGGGGTGGTGAACGTGGACATTTCCGGTCTCCCTGGCTGGTTCAGCGGTTCGTTGTGACCACATTCGCCTGCTGGGCGGACACGCTGCTGTCACGGCTCAGACGCCGGGGAGGCGGCCGTGTCAGGCGCGGTGTCAGCGCGGGCCGGATCGGTGCTCGGGCAACATCGGGACTTCGTTCGGGCAGGGACTCGCGGTGCCGCGGGCGGACGGTTGCCGGGTGCCGCTAGGTTTCCGGGGGAGTTCGCCGGGATCGGGCCCGGCCGCAAGGGGGTTGTACGTCGCATGAGTAATCCGTTGGTCGCACCGGTGAAGGAGACTTCGGCGATGGCCGGGGTCCCGTTGCTGGAGGACGCGACGGGGCTGAAAGAGGCGATCGAGAGCAAGAACTGGGCCGCGGTCGCGATCGGCGCGGTGGGGACCGCGCTGGACGTGCTCACCGCGGTGATGGACCCGTTCGGCGCGATCTTCGCGGCCGGGGTCGGCTGGCTGATGGAGCACGTCGGTCCGCTGAAGGAGGCTCTCGACGCGCTGACCGGCAACGCGGACGAGATCAAGTCCCAGGCCGCGACCTGGACCAACGTCGCGAAGGAGCTCGAGAGCGTCTCGGCGGAGTTGACCGAGCTGGTCAAGAAGGATCTGCAGGACTGGCACGGCGAAGCGGCCGACAGCTACCGCAAGAAGGCCGAGGACACCTCCGCCCTGATCGCGAGCGCGCAGAAGGGCAGCGAGGGCGCGGCGAGCGGGGTGAAGACCGCGGGCGAGATCGTCGCGGCGGTCCGGTCTCTTGTCCGCGACACCATCGCCGACCTCGTCGGGCACCTGATCTCGTGGGCGCTGCAGGTCGTGTTCACGCTCGGGATCGGGATGACCTGGGTCGTGCCGCAGGTGATCTCGGCGGTCGCCAAGACGGCGTCGAAGATCGGCCAGGTCACCACGAAGCTGGTGAAGGCGCTCAAGGCGCTGATGCCGCTGCTGAAGAAGGCCGGGACGCTGTTCGCCGACGCCGGGAAGGCGTTGAAGGGGATCAAGGGCGGAAAGCCGAAGCCGAGTCCCAAGCCGAAAGACATCGAAACCCCGAAGGGCTCGCCGGGCAAGGGCGGCGGCAAGAACGAGAGCACGACGACCTCCAGCGCGGATTCGCCGCCGGCGAACTCCGGCGGGCATGAAGGCGGTTCCGGCGGCCGGGGACCGGAGACCGACGGCACGCGCGGCGGCGGCAACGACGGTCCGGTGCACTCTCCCGGCGGCGGGCAGTCCGGGGGCGGCGGCGGTTCCGGGTCGCGCGGCGGCTCCGGTTCGAACATCCGGGACAACAGCCGCGGGCCGCAGCAGGACCGCGTGCCGGACAAGAACCTGAACACCTGCGGCGATCCGATCGACGTGGCCAGCGGCGACGTGGTGCTGCCGCAAACGGACGTCGAACTGGCGGGCGTGCTTCCGCTGGTGCTGCGCCGGGTGCACCTCTCGTCGTACCGGGCGGGGCAGTCCTTCGGCCCGAACTGGGCGTCCACTGTGGACCAGCGGATCGAGGTGGACGACGAGGGCGTGTCCTTCGCGTCCGACGACGGCACGCTGCTGTTCTACCCGCACCCGGCGCCGGAGGCCATGCCGCTGGCCGGACCGCGGCGGCGGCTCGCGCTGACCGGCGACGGGTACACGATCACTCTCCCCGACGAGGGCCGGACGCTGCACTTCGGCCGCGGCGGCCCGGTGCTGCCGCTGCGGGCGATCACCGATCGCAACGGGCACCGCGTCGAGTTCGTCCGTGACGACGCCGGCACGCTCGCCGAGGTCCGGCACAGCGGCGGGTACCGCGTGCGGGTCGAGTCCGCGGACGGGCTGATCAGCGCGTTTCACCTGTGCGGTGCCGACGGCGGCGCCGATCTGCCGCTGCTGCGGTACGGCTACCGGCACGGCCTGCTGACCGAGGTGGTCAACGCTTCCGGGGCGCCGCTGCGGTTCGCCTACGACGGCGAAGGCCGGATGACGAGCTGGACCGACCGCAACGGAGCCTGGTACCGCTACAGCTACGACGGCGAGGGCCGCGTCGTGCGAGCTGAAGGTTCCGGCGGATTCTTCAGCGGCTCGCTGTCCTACGCGGACGGCGTGACGCGGTGGACGAACTCCCTGGGCGAGCAGACCGCGTACCACCTCAACGAACGCGGGCAAACCCTGCGCGAGGTCGATCCGGCGGGCAACGAGACCCGCTCGGAGTGGGACGAGTTCGACCGGCTGCTCGCGCGCACCGATCCGCTGGGCCGGGTGACCCGGTACGAGTACGACGAGGCCGGGAACACGGTGGCGGTGACGCGGCCGGACGGTACGCAGACCCGGTCCGAGTACAACGACCTCGGCCTTCCGGTGACGGTGATCGAGCCGGACGGCGCGGTCACCCGACGGGAGTACGACGCGCGCGGCAACCTCACGCGCCTGATCGACCCGGCGGGACAGGCCACCAGCTACAGCTACGACGAACACGGGCACCTGTCGTCGATCACGGACGCGCTCGGCGGGGTTCGCGCCGTGACAACTGACGCGGCCGGGTTGCCGATCTCGGTCACCGATGCGACCGGCGCCGCCACCCGGTTCGAGCGCGACGGTTTCGGGCGTATTTCAGCCGTGGTGGATCCCCTCGGCAACGCCACGCGACTCGGGTGGACCGTCAGCGGCGAACCGTCCTGGCAGACGCTGCCGGACGGAACGACCGAACGGTGGATTTACGACGGCGAGGGCAACCTGCGCACCCACGTCGACGCCCTCGGCCAGACCACGGTCACCGAAGTGACCCACTTCGACCTGCCTGCGGCGGAAGTGCGCCCTGACGGCACCCGGCTGGAATTCGGCTACGACACCGAATTGCGCCTCGTCTCCGTGCGCGACGAGCGCGGGAACTACTGGCGCTGCCGGTACGACGCGGCCGGGAACCTGGTCGAGGAAACCGATTTCGACGGCCGGGTGCTGCGCTACGCCTACGACGCGGCGGGCCAGCTCGTCAGCCGCGTGAACGGGGCGGGCGAGACCACCCGGTTCGGCTGGGACGCGCTGGGCAGGCTGGTCGAAGAGCAGGCCGGCGACAGCACGAGCCGCTACGACTACGACCAGGCGGGCCGGGTCGTCCGCGCGGTCAACGCCGACACGGAGCTGACCTGGACTTACGACGCTTGCGGGCGCGTCCTCGCCGAAAGCTGCAACGGCCGGACGCTGCGTTCGGAGTACGACGCGCTCGGCAGGCGGGTCAAGCGGATCCTGCCCTCGGGCACCGCCAGCGAGTGGAGTTTCGACGCCGCGGGAAGCCTCGTCGGCGTGCGGGTCGACGGGCACGCCATGACGCTGGGGCGCGACCTGCTCGGCCGCGAATCCGATCGCTCGTGGGGCACGACGGTCATCCGGCACCACTGGAACGCGGTCGGCACGCTCGCCGCGCAAACCCTGTCGGGCGGTTACGCCGCGCAGCAACGACGTTCGTACGACTACCGGGCGGACGGCACGCTCAGGGCGGTCGACGACGCGTTGGCGGGCACTCGCCGGTTCGACGTCGACGCGCTCGGCCGGATCACCGGCGTCACCGGAACGGCCGGGACCGAGCATTACCGCTACGACGCCACCGGCAACGTCGTCGCGGCGAACTCGTCCGCGGTCAGCGGTCCGCACTCCGGCGTGCGCGAGTTCGCCGGAAACCGGATCGTCCGCGCCGGGGCGAACCAGTACGAGCACGACGCTCAAGGACGGCTGATCCGCCTGATCAGCCCGGGCGCGCGTACCACGCAGTACGAATGGAACGCCGACGACCGGCTCGTCGCGGTGACCACAGTGGACGGACACCGCTGGCGCTACCGCTACGACGCGATGCGGCGGCGCACCGCCAAACAGCGGCTGTCGGCCACCGGCGAGGTCGTCGAACAGGTCGACTTCACCTGGGACGGGTCCCGGCTGGCGGAGGAGCACCACCGCGGTCCGGGCGGGCTGCGCCGGCTGCGCAACTGGGAGTTCGAACCGGAGACGGACCTGCCGCTGATCCAGGGCGAGAAGCTGCTGGACGCGAACACCCCGCAGCAGGTGGTGGACCGCCGCTACCACGCGATCGTGACCGACCTCGTGGGAACGCCGACCGAACTGGTGGGCCTGGACGGCTCCGTCGCCCGAAGCGGCCCGCGCACCATCTGGGGCGCGGAATCCGGCCGCGGCGACGACGTCACGCCGCTGCGGTTCCCCGGCCAGTACTTCGACGCCGAGACCGGCCTGCACTACAACTACCACCGCTACTTCGACCCGGCCCTCGCCCGCTACCTCAGCGCCGACCCGGTCGGGCTGACCGGCGGCACGAACGCCCAGATGTACGTCAGCAACCCGACGCTGCTGGTCGACCCGCTCGGCCTCAACGACTGCAAGTGGACGTTCAGCAAACAGGACATGCGGTTCGGGAACCAGCCGCTGACCGCGGCCGAGCAGGCGAAATTCGACACGTTCCAGAACTACATCCACAACAACAAGTGGCATCCGAAGAAGGCCGCCGAGGAAGCGGGCGACATGAACTACAAGCAGCTGAGCGGAAACCAGTTCCAGATCCGCCTCGGCGGGAAGCAGCGCGCGACCTTCCGGGTGCTGGACGACGAGAAGCGGGTCGAGATGATCCAGCTCGGCGGGCACACCTGAGCCGCTGCTGAAGGGCTCGGCGGGCCGCGCGAGGCCCGCCGAGCCCGTGAGCCCCGTGGCGGGCCACTCGGTTGGAGCAGGCCCTGCTCCAATTCGGGGAGCCCGCCGGAATATGCATTTCGAACCCGAGCGAATTACGCGTGTGCGCCCGGGGTGTCCGTCGTGCGCGATCGAGGAGTTTTTCGCGGAGCGATATCTCGCGATGTCGCCGGGGAACGGCCCGCCAGGGGCTCGATCTGATGAATTCTAGCCAGGGGCGGGGAAACCGGTCGACGCGATGCCCGGTAGTCGGCGAGCACTCGGACGGATGTTTTTCCTGGCATTCGTGGCAATGGCCTTTCGCCGGCCTCTCCCGGAGGCGGAGCATGTTTCCTCGCGGCGCTGAGGCGCGGGCGGATCGAAAATCGCGGAGAGGTGCTGTCATGGAATAGACCACTGCGCCCGCGTTCGCGGTGGCACATCCACCCGCTCCGACTGTTGGCAGCACGTTTATTGCACTGGATTCTCGCCGGTTCGCACTCGCCGTTCCAGTGGAATATTCCTCCCTGCGTTTTCCGCGATTCCGCGCCGCGAACATTTCATCCGTCACCCGTGGACAAGGAGCAGTCATGACCGAGATCAGCCAGTCCCACCTGGGCCGGGAGGCCCTGGAGATCGCGCTGTGGCAGACGTCGTACCCCGAACTGGAGGCCGCCGCGAGGTCCGCGCTGCAGGATTTCGACGCGGACAGCAACGCTCAGGGCGTGGGCAACAAGGCGGCGGGGGACAACAGCCTGTTGCCCGACCTGGGTCCGCTGTCGAAGTTCGGTTCGTGGGAGTCGGTCGGCAGCACCATCGTGCACCGGGCGGTGACGCTCAGTGGGTTCAACCCGGGCAGCGAGAAATTCGACCCGGTCGCGTGGAGCGTTTTCCTGCAGAAATTCTCCACGATTCCGTTCTTCCTGACCTACACCTTCGACAACCGTGACGCGTCCATCAGCAAGACGTCGCTGAAAAAGGCCGTCGAAGCGGTGTCGGACCTGGTCGAGAACATCATGACGCCGGAGAACTTCCAGGGCATCGTGACCACCATCCAGAAGATCGGCCAGCTCGCGCTGGAGAACGAGGGGAGAAAACAGAAGAACTCCAACCAGCAGGTCGGAGTCCTGTCACGGCATCAAAGCTCGCTGTACCTCGGAGCCGTCCGGACCGCGGTGGAGATGGAGTACAAATCGGGCAAGGGGTACGAGCAGCTGAATCAGACTATTTACGTCTACCGCGGCTACGGCGTGCTCGATTTCGAGAAGTGCAAGCGCCACGCCGACACGCTGCTCAAGTGGGACGGCCAGGACGTGGACGACTGGGAGAAGGACACGGCCAGCTCCTCGAAACCGCCCAACGAGAGCCCCGCCTGGAAGCACTGAGCCGATTCGTCCCGTGTTCCGCGGGCTCCCGGGGTCGCGGCCCCGGGAGCCCCTGACCCCAGGCAGGTCCCATGGTGTTCCCGCAACGGCGGCCTCCCGAGCGCCCAACGGCATCGACCTTCGCCCAAGTCCTCGCCGACAATCTCGGCCATCCGGACGGGGGCTTCACCTTCGCCCACGAGCACTTCGCGAGCTGGGCAGAGCTGTCGAGGGAAGCTCTGCGCCGAGGGCGGCAACTGCTCCGGAGCGGCCTGCGCAAGGGAGACCGCGTCGCGCTCATCGTCCCCGAGCAGCAGGAATTCGTCCTCGCTTTCCTGGGCGCGGTCTCGGTCGGCGTCATCCCGGTCCCGATGAGCCCGCCGATGGGCCTCGGCAAGTTCGAGGCGTACTGCGAGGACTCCGCGCACATCCTCCGCGCCGCGGGAGCACGCGCCCTCCTGATTCCCCGCAGCCTCGCGGACCTGCTGAACCCGCTCGTGCACGCTGTGGCCGGCATGCAGGTCCTCGATCCGGAGGACCTCTTCGCCGAACCCTTGCCGCGCAACGCGCCCCAGCCCGAGGACATCCTTCCCGAGGACGTGATGTTCCTGCAGTTCACCTCGGGAAGCACGGCGGCCCCCAAGGGAGTACGGGTCACGCACGCCAGCGCGCTCGCGAACTGCGCGGCCATCATCGGCGCCCTTCGCCTCGAACGCGACCGCGACCGGGGCGTGAGCTGGCTGCCGATGTACCACGACATGGGGCTGGTCGGTTTCGTGCTGGCGCCGCTGTTGGCGCGCTGCCCGGTGACCTTCCTGCCGACGCTGCGCTTCGCGCTCTCGCCGAGGCTCTGGCTGGAAACGGTGAGCCGCCACCGCGCGACCGTGACCTTCGCGCCCAACTTCGGCCTGGCCTTGGCGATCAAGCACACCCCGGCCGACGAGCTGCGGAAACTGGATCTGTCCTGCCTGAGAGTCGTGGGCTGCGGCGCCGAACCCAACCACCCCGAGACACTGCGGTCCTTCACGACGCACTTCGCGGCGGCCGGATTGCGTCCGGGGGCGGTCATCCCGTGTTACGGCATGGCAGAGGCGACGCTCGCGATCTCGTTCGGCGAGCTCGGAGTCCCGCTCGCCCCAGACGTCATCCAAACGGAGCCCTACCACGCGCGCGACCTCGCACGGCCAGCGTCAGCTTCCGAAGAGCACGTGGCGTTCGTGCCGTGCGGACGTCCCGTCGCGGGCCACCGCGTCCTCGTCGTGGACGACGACGGGAACCCGCTCCCGGAACGGCACATCGGCGAGGTGGTCTTCCAGGGCCCGAGCGTGGCAGCGGGCTATCACGGGGACCCGGAAGCGACCCGGCGAAGCTTCACGCCGCGCGGCCTGCGCACGGGGGATTGCGGTTACCTGGCGGACGGCATCCTCTACGTGACGAGCCGGAAGAAGGACCTGCTCATCGTCAACGGGCGCAACCACGACCCCCAGACCGTGGAATGGACCGCGGCCGAGGTACCCGGCTTGCGCAAGGGCAACATCGTCGCCTTCACCCGGCCCGGCCGGGCGACCGAGGAGGTCGTGATCGTCGCCGAACTCCGCGACGGCGACGCGGCCGCAGTGGCGAGGCGGGTCCGCAGCCGCGTCCAGACGACGCTGTCCCTGCCCGTGGCCGACGTCCTCCTGGTGCCGCCAGGGGAGCTGCCCAAGACGTCCAGCGGCAAGGTCCGGCGGAACAAGACACGACAGCAGTATCTGCAGGGATTTCTCCACCGCGGCGCGCTTTCCGGAGCGCATTGAGCACCCCTTTGGGAGGAGCAACCATGGACACCCGTCTACCCCCGCGAGAGCGAGAGCAGCTGTACACCCTGATCCGCGAAAAGCTGGAACTCGGCGGCGAGGAGCTCGACGACACCACGACGGTGGCAGAGCTGCCCGGGGTCGACTCCGTCAAGGTCCTCAGCCTCGTGGGCGCGGTCGAGCTCGGCTTCCGGGTCAACCTGGGCTTCGAGGCGATCCCGCAGGTACGGACGGTGCACGACATCGAGCGCCTGATCTGCGATTCGCGCGAGCTGTACGCCGCGCGAGCGTCGTGAGCCGGCCGTGGGCACTTCAAGCGACGAGCAGTCGCGGCGGGAAGCGTTCGAGATCGCCGTGTGGGCGGAGGGCAGGCCGGACGTGCTGGGCTGCGACAGCCGCGACCTCAACCAGGAAGCAGGAGTCGGCAACACCTGCGGCGGAGACAACACCGGCTTGCCCAGCCTGGGACCGCTGGCCCCCTTCGGCTCGTGGCAGTCGGTGGCCGCCACCATCATGCGCAAGACCGCGGATTCTGCTCGTTTCGACCAGTCGTCCACGATATTCGATCTGTTCCGGTGGATCGTCTTCGGAAACCAGTTCACCACCATGCCGTTCCTCACCGGCATCACCGGAGACAGCCGCAGCGTGTCCATCTCGTCGCTTTCCCTGTCACCGGTCATTTCGGCGGTGACCCAGCTGGTAGGCGGGCTGGTCACCCTGGACACGCTCACCGGCATCGTCAATTCCATCAAGAAGATCGGCCAGCTGGCGGTGGAGAACAAGGGGCTGCAGGAGAAGAACAGCAACGTGCACCAGGGAGTCCTGACGGTGGTGAACGGAAACCTCCGCCTCGGGCGCCTGCAGACGACGGTGCAGATGGAATACAAGACGGGCAAGGGATACCAGCAGCTCAACCAGCACCTGACGGTCAGCCGCCTGTTCGGGAACCTCGACTACGGCCTCTGCATCCGCAACGCCGAGATCCTGCTCGCTTGGGACCGGCAGGAGGTGGACGAATGGGTGAAGGGTGCGTCGAGTTCTCCCTACCCGCCTAACGACAGCCCCGCGTGGAGCAATTGAACCTGGCCCACCCGCGCCCGGCTCGCGGGTCTGTCGCGAACGCGGTCGGCGCGCCCGAGACCGAGCCGGGCACCTGGCCGAGGCCGTCGCACCGCGTGGCTCGACACGAGTCCATGCGGGACATCCTCTGCAGTTCGTGCCCCCGTTTCCGGCCCGGCCAACGCTCCACGGCTCGCCGCAGTGATCAAGCCAGGCTCCGCCGAAATCAGAGATCGAGCACCGTCACGGTCACCTGAGCGACGTCGCCAGGATCGAGCTTCTCCGCCTTGCGTACCGCGCGTTTGACCGGCAGCACGCGCCGAAGGTCCAGGTCTCGGTCCGCCGACGTTTCGGTGCGGACTGCTGGCCTCCGGCACTCCGGGGGGGTACTGGGCGCGGGGACTACGGCCGGGCGAGGAAGGCCACAGGATCGGCTCGCTGCACGGGTTCGCCCGCGCCGCGTGTTGGTGGACCGGATGTGGCCCGGCTCTGCTCCGGACGGGCGTTGTCCAGCTGTGGCACGGGTGATCTCCGTCGCCCGCGCAGCCGGCCGAAGACCGCCTTTGGTGCCTGCACCAGTCGGCGCGAAACTTTAAGGCAACACCACAGTTTGCACGACCGTGTCCCGCAGCGCGGTCGAGGCGTGGCTGGTGCATCTGCGACAACGCGGCTCGAACGTGACCTGGCGGGCGCGGACACTGAACGCCGTTCGAGACCGCGGTGCTTTTCCGGCATCCGCCGAACAGCGGAGCAGAGTACGTGCACAGATGCCGTTATCGCCCGAGCGGCAACGCTGTTCTGGCCGCCGCGGCCCGATCAGGTTCGGGGTGGTTCGCACCCGGCGACGGTTCGCCGAAGCGGGCCGGATTAATCGGGTCATAATCATTGCGCCGTTTGCCGGATGGTCAAGCAATGACCATTTCGAACGATCGGCGTAAAACGGGACCAGTGCGTTGTTGGGGCATCCCGTATCGCCGGTCCGGTTGACTGATTGGTCCGGGCTTATTGATCGCGCTCGGCGCATCGCGCGTGTCTTTCTCCGGTGTTTCCGGCGGTGTCGTCCAGTGTTCACCGGAGGAGATCAACGCTCGGCGGGCAGTGCCGAGTGCTGCCGAGGGCGCGAGGGCAGCGTGCGGCAAAACGACCGTACGAAAGGGATTTCACCGACAAAGCGGGCAATTCCTGGTGCTCAAGTTCTCCGTGTTCCGATCGTCTTATGTCCGATCTGGTCGGTATCACCGAGTGTAGTTTACCGTCTTCTTGCTTTTGTTCTGCATTTCGCGAACGATGCGGCCGAATTCCGTTGGCGCGGACTCGCCGGGGGATCTGCGCGAATGCGGTGGCAGGCGCGCTTTCTCGGCTCCGCGCTCGGCCGCTTCGCGTATTCCAGGTGGAGCAGACTGCGTTTGCGGGGTTGACGGCCGTTTATATTCGCGGCGTAGGATCGTATGCGATCAGGGGGTCTGGGGGTGCAGGCGCCTGCTCCGGCGGAATCTGGGCGGTCCGCCGGATGTGGTGGCGTGCAGCCAATCGATGGTCGGCGACCGGGCGCGGGGGACGCGCGGCGCCCTTCGATCGACCTCGCGACGCGAGCGACGAGGAGCTGGGGACAATGAGCATCGATCCGGGAATCGATCCGCCGAACGGCATATCGGCGATCACCGTGGATCGCGTCATCGACGTGGCGCGCAGTGCGCCCGACGGCGAGGTGTCGGCCGCGGACATCGCGGATTCGACCGGGATGAGCGTGGTCACGGCTCGGCGTTACGTGCGCTACCTGGCGCAGATCGGCTCGTTGCAGGTGTCGTGCCGCTACGGGAAAGTCGGCGCGCCGGAACGGGTGTACCGGCTGGCTGCCGGATTCGGCGAGGACCCGGCGGGCTCGCCCAGGTCGGCGTGAGCGCCCGGACGCGGAGGCCGCTCCGGCAGCGGCCGCCGCGTCCGGTCAGCCGAGTTCGTCCAGCAGGCCGGCGATGGCGTCGAGCGCGCCCTGGTCCAGCCGGGCCAGCGGGAAATCGGCGGGCGTCCAGCCTGCGCCGCCGTGCGAGACCTCCTCGCGCAGGCGGCTCAGGAACGCCTCGGCCAGTGTCCGCACAGTGTCCGGCGCGTGCACGGCCGGGCAATACGTCCAGTCCACTCGGAGGCGGCCTCCGGCAACGGCGGCGGTGAGGTCCAGCAGGTACGGCCGGACGCCCGCCGGGTCCGCGGACGGGCCAGGGTTCTCCGGGGCGGTGTCGAACAGGGCGTCGGCGGCCGGGTCGGCGACGAGCTGACCGTGGTAGTTGAGCCGGACCCACGGTTCGGGCATGGCCCGCAGCGCCGCGGCCGCAGGGTCGGTTCCGTACCGCAGCAGGCCGTATCCGACGCCGTTGGCGGGTATTTCGGCGAGAGACTGCTTGACCGATCGTGCGGTGGCTCCAGCGTCGAGCGCCACCGGGTGGATGACGGTGAACCATCCGACGGTCCGGGACACGTCGAGGTCGTCGGCCAGTGCGTCCCGGCCGTGGCTTTCGATGTCGACGACGATCCGCGGCGCGCCGGACCACTCGGTGAGCGTCTGGCCCAGCGCGGCCAGGAGCAGCGCGGGGACCGAAGTAGCGCCAGCCGAACGCACGAGATCGCGAGTGGTGTCCTCGTCCGCAGTCACGGTGACGGTCTCGGAAACGCCATAGGTGTTCTCACCGGAGCGCGGCGGCGCGGACTGGCCGGAGAGGAGGTCCGTCCAGAAGGGGATTTCCGCGGTGTGGCGGTCTTCTTCTTCGGCGAGCCGCTCCGCCCAGGCACGGTAGGAGACGGTCTTCGGCGGCAGTTGCACCGCAGTCCCGGCCGCTGCTTGCTGATACGCGGCGACCAGGTCCGCGATCAGGACGCGCCACGACACTCCGTCGACGCCGAGATGGTGCGCGACCAGCAGCAGCCGGTGCCCGTCGTCGCCGAGATCGGCCAGAAGGGCCCGGAACACGCAGCCGGAGGCGAGATCGAGCGAGCTTTGGGTGTGCTCGGCGGCCTTCTCGAACGCACTGCGCCGATCGGTCGCGGGCAGGTCGGCCAGTCGGACGGTGACAAGCGGATCGGCGGAGGCGGGCAGCGGTCCGGCGAGGTCGAGTTCGTCGCCTCGGACCCGGACGCGCAGAGCGTCGTGGTGGTCGATCAGGGCACGCAGCGCGATCCGCAGCGGTTCCGGATCGAGCGGCTGTTTCAGCGCCACCAGGACTTCCTGGTTGTAGTGGTGGCGGGCGGGCAGCCGCTGCGCGAGGAAGCGGCGCTGGATCGGCGTGGGCTTCACCGCCCCGGTGACCGGGCCCTGCTCCGCGCCGGTCGCGCTGCCGTCCGCCGCGGTGGCCACGCCGGCCAGTTCGCCGACAGTCGGATGCTGGAACAGCAGTTTCGGGGTGACCGCGAGGCCCGCCTTGGCTGCGCGCGACATGACCTGGATGCCCAGGATCGAATCGCCGCCCAACGCGAAGAAGTTGTCGTCGCGGCCGACCCGCTGGACGCGGAGCACCTGTTGCCAGATCTCGGCCAACGTCGCCTCGGCCGGGGTGCGCGGCGGCTGGTAGGCGACCGCGCCGGGCCCGGCGGCGGGCAATGCGCTGTGGTCGATTTTCCCGTTGGCGGTCAACGGGATCGCCTCGATCGCCAGGATCGCGCCAGGCACCATGTAGTCGGGCAGGTGCTCGGCGCAGTGCTCGCGCAGCTGCCCGGGTTCGGCGCCGGGGGCGACCACGTACGCGGCCAGCGTCGAACTTTCCTCCCGGAGCGTCACGACGGCCTGGCGGACCGCGGGATGGGTGCACAGCACGGCTTGGATCTCCGCGGGTTCCACCCGGTACCCGCGGAGTTTCAGCTGCTCGTCGGCCCGGCCGAGGAATTCGGTGATTCCGCCGCCAAGCCTGCGGCCGCGGTCGCCGGTGCGGTACATGCGCGCGCCAGGCGGCCCGAACGGGTCCGGCACGAAGCGGTCCGCGGTCAGACCCGGACGGCCCAGGTAGCCGCGGGCCACGCCGGCACCGCCGAGATGGATCTCGCCCGCGACCCAGGAAGGGACCTGCTCGAGCCGTTCGTCCAGGATCTCGGCCCGGCTGTGCGGCAGCGCGGTGCCCAGCGGGACGGTGCGGAACGCTCGCGAATCGTCCGGGTGCAGCTCGTGCGTGAGCACGCCGACCGTAGTCTCGGTCGGGCCGTAGTGGTTGAGGATGCGGCAGTCCGGCGCGAGACGGCGTACGTCGGCAATGAGCTGCCAGTCGGCCGCCTCGCCCCCGAGCACCAGACACCGCGTGGGCAGCACCGCGGCCGCGTCGGGTGCGTCGAGGAGTGCGCGCAGATGCGACGGCACGATCTTCGCGCAGTCGACCGGATGCTTGCGCAGATGCGCGACGAGGCGCGCGGGGTCAGCTGTGTGCTCGGCCGGCAGCAGGTCCAGGGTGCCGCCGGTGCTGAGAGCGGCGAAGAGCATGGTGTTGCCCAGGTCGGCCGCCGGCGTGGACAGCATGGCGTAGCTCGCGCCGCCGGACAGGTCGAGGCGCGCGGTCACGTCGTCGACGTAGGCGGCGAGGTTGGCGTGGCTCACCGCGACGCCTTTGGGAGCGCCGGTGGAGCCGGAAGTGAAGATCACGTATGCGAGCCGGGCGTCGGCATTCCCGGCGGCGGGCAGCGCAACGCCCGGTGCTTCAGCACAGTTCGGGGTGACGAGCGCCCGGTCCGGACCGGCGAGACCGGTCTGCCCGGCGGAGGCGACGACCACCCGGGCACCGGCCTGGTCCAGCATGGCGCGCCGGCGGGCCAGCGGTACGGCCGGGTCGAGCGGCAGGTACGCCGCACCGCTCTTCAGGATGCCCAGCACCGCGACGACCAGGTCGACGGTACGGTCCAGGCACAGCCCGACCGGCGTATCGGGCCGGGCTCCCGCGGCCAGCAGCCTGCGCGCCAGCCGGTCGGCGCGCGCGTCGAGTTCCGCCCGGGTGACCGATTCGTCCAGGCAGCGCACCGCGATGCCACCGGGATCGCGCTGGGCGTGCGTTTCGAACCGGCGGTGGACCGGCGGTGCCGGGTCGGCGTGCCGGGCCGGCACCGGCCCGGCGGCGGCTGGCACGCGCACGGCGAGCGCGGCTTGTGCGCCGTCGCTGCGGACCGAGCGCAGGACCGCGACGTACTGTTCGGCGAGGACCGGCATGTCGGCGGCGTCGACGACGGACGAGTCGAACCAGACGGACAGCCGGGTCCGGTCGTCGTATTCGCGACCGGACAGGCGGACGGTGAAACGTTCGGTGATCGCTTCGGCCTCTTCGAGCACGCCGGATTCGCCGCGGCGCCAGTCGAAGCCCGCCGCGATCGCGCCGGTCCGGTCGAGTCCGGCGGCCCACCGGTTTTGGTCGAAATAGCTTTGCCAATCCGCCATTTCGGCCAGTTCGCCCGCGACCTTCGCGACGAATCCGGCGACGGTTTCGCCGGCCTGCGGCCGGGCGAGCGACGGCGCGTACTTCTCGTACGGGCCGATCGCACCAGCCATCTCGTCTGCCACCCGGTTCGGCAGCCGCACGCCGATCGCCAGCTCGTCCTGCCCCGTCAGCGTGCGCAGCAGCAAATGCCAGCTGGCCAGCGCGACGGCGGGACCCGCCTCGCCCAGCGACGAGTCGAGGTCGACGGAGAACGCGGCCGGGGCGAAGCCCGCGCTGGACGTGCGGGCGAAGGGCAGATCCGCCGCGACGAGCCGCTGCTGCCAATACTCCCGTTCGAGGTCGAACTCCGATGCGGTGAGCAGTTCGTCCTGCCACGGGGCAAAATCCGCGTACTGCAACGGTTCTGTCCCCGCGCCGGCGCCGACGAGCCGGTCGCTGACTTCCTGTGCGAGCACCCGCGCCGACGCCTCGTCCGCGCAGAGGGCCGGCAGCCGCAGCAGCAGGCGGGCATCGTCGGCCAGCAGGACCAGAGCAGCATTGAGTGCGCCGGTGCCGATTGTCCCGGTGAACGCGGCTTTCACTGCGGCGTATGCCGCGTCCCGCGAATTGGCGGGCACCGAGCGCAGATCGTGCACGGGCACCTCCGGGCGGTCCGCGGTGTCGGCGATGACCTGCAGCGGGATCGACGCCTCGGCCGGGCGCCGGAACTCGGTGCGGAGAATCTCGTGCCGCGCCGCCGCTTCGGCCAGCGCCGCGGCGACCTGTTCGGCGGTCGTGCCTGCCGCCAGCCGGAGCGCACACCAGCTGCGGTAGGGCGACGGGCCGCTGCGCTGAAGTTCCCACAGGCGGCGTTGTTGAGGGGAGAGCGGGTAGCCCTCGGTGGCAGTCACTAGTGCACCCTCTTCTGTACGGGCCCCTGGGCAGGGCTGGGGGCGGGACGGCGGCGAACGCGGCTTTCACCGGTCACGGGGCCGAGGTTCGGGCGCGGTACCGGACCGGTTGTCGCGCTCATGCGCGGCCCCTGCGCTCCGGGGCGTTCGCGCGCCGGGTGTTCTTGAGCCGGTGCAGCCCGGCGAGGCTCATCCCGTTCTTGCGTTCGCGGCGCAGCCGGTCTTCGGACTCGGCCAGCCGGCGGGTCACCGCCGACAACCGGATCTCCGGGTCGGCGGTGACCAGTTCGAGCACGCTGACGAACCGGCGGGCCAGCCGCGCAATCGCCGCCGGTTCGAACAGGGCGGCCTTGTACTCGAACACCGCGCGCGTTTCGCCGCCGGACCGCTGCACGTCGAGCCGCAGGTCGTAACGCGCGAGCCGGTCCGGGTCGCCTGCCGGCGACACCTCGATGCCGGGGAACGCCTCGGCCGCGGCCGGCGCGTCCTGCACGACGAACCAGGTCTGGAACAGCGGCAGGCGGCCGGCGGCGCGGTCCGGGGCCAGTTCAGTCACGAGGCGCTCGAACGGGACCGCCTGGTGCGCGTAGGCGCCGAGGCAGGTTTCCCGGGTGCGTCCGAGCAGGTCCCGGAACGCCGGGTCGCCGCCGAGGTCCAGCCGCAGCACCAGGGTGTTCACGAAGAACCCGATCAGTCCCTCCAGTTCCTGGTGGTCGCGGTTGGCGGTCGGGGTGCCGACCACGACCTCGGAGAGGTCGCGAGTCTGGGCCAGCGCGGCGGCGAAAGCCGCGTACAGCGCCATGAACCGGGTCACGCCCGCCTGGCGGCAGAGCGAGCCGAGCCTTCCGTCCACTTCGGACGGAAGCGCGACGGCGCAGCGGGCGGCTTCGGCACCGGCGTCGGCCGAGCGCGGCCGGTCGGTGGGAAGGGTGACGGACGGGAGCCCGCTGAGCGTCTTGCGCCAGTAGGCGAGGTCCGCGGCGAGCCAGTCGTCGGTAAGGGTGCGGTGCTGCCATGCCGCGTAATCGCCGTACTGCACGGGCAGCGCGGGCAGATCCGCGCGGCCGCGCGCCCGGTACTGCGCGCCGAGTTCGTGCAGGAGCAAGCCGATGGACTCGCCGTCGGCGATCAGATGGTGCAGACAGAGCGCGAAGATGTGCTCCTCCGGGCTCGTGCGGACCAGCATCAGCCGCCACAACGGGCCCTCGGTGAGTCGGAACGGCGTTTCGAGCACGGCTCGCACGACTTCCCGCGCTTCTGCCGCGGTCAGGTCGACCACGGGGATAGCGGCGGGCATCCGCGAGGCCACGGTCTGCCGGGGGTCGTCCGCTGACGTCGCGGACACGTGGGTGCGCAGTACTTCGTGCCGGTCGACGACGGCCTGCCAGGCAGCGCGCAGCGCGGGCACGTCGAGTCTCCCGCGCAGCCGAAGCGCGCCGGAAATGTGGTAGAGCGCGGTGCCCGGTTCCCACTGTTGGAGGAACCACAGCCGCCGCTGGGGGAATGACAGCGGCAACGGCGTGGTTCGGTCGACCGGGCGCGGAGGCGTCGACGCGACGGCCGGGTCGCGGCGCAGCGCGTCGATTTCAGCGGAGAGACCGGCAAGGTCGGCGGCCGTGAAGATGGCGCGGAGCGGCACGTCCGCGGCAAACGCGCGGCGCAGCCGGGTCTGCAACTGAGTCGCGGTCAGCGAATGTCCGCCGAGATCGAAGAAATTGGCGTCCCGGCTCACCCGGTCGATGTGCAGCACGTGCGCCCACAGTTCGGCGACCAGTTCCTCGGTGCCCGGACGCGGCGCGACATAGCCGGGGTCGGCGTCGTCCGCGCGGCACTCGGGTGCGGGGAGGGCTTTGCGGTCCAGCTTTCCGTTGTCCGTCAAGGGAAGGCTCGGCATCGGCACGAACACGGCGGGGATCATGTGGTCGGGCATCGTGCGGGCGCAGTGGGCGCGCAGTTCGGCCAGCGGCGGGGCTCCGGTCACATACGCGACGAGCTGCGGATTGCCGGGGACGTCCTCGCGGAGCAGGACTGCTGCGTCGGCGACCGAGTCGGCTGCGCGCAGGGCGGCGGCCACCTCGTCCAGTTCGATCCGGAAGCCGCGCAGCTTGACCTGGTGATCGGTGCGGCCGAGGAAGACGATCGCGCCGTCGGCGTGGGTGCGGACCAGGTCGCCGGTGCGGTAGAGCCGGCTTCCCGGCGGCCCGAACGGATCCGGCAGGAAACGCTCCGCGGTCTGTGCAGCGTGACCGCGGTAGCCGTGCGCCAGGCCGTCTCCGCCGAGGCACAGTTCGCCGGCCGCGCCTGCCGGCACCGGCCGTGCCGCACGGTCGAGCACGTACGCGGTGGTGTTGGCGATCGCAGTGCCGATCGGCACTGTGCGGTCCTGATCGCCCACGGCGTCGACCATGTGCCAGGTCGCGAAGGTGGTGCTCTCGGTCGGGCCGTAGACGTGCAGGAGGCGCCGCGGCGCGCCAGCGGCGAGCACCGTGCGGACGGCGGCCGGATCTACGGCCTCGCCGCCGAAAAGCACCTGGCGCATCGGCGCGAACGCGTCCGGCGCGCCTGCGGCGAACTGGTTGAACAACGCGGTGGTCATGAACAGCGTCGTGATCGCCTGCTCGCGGATCAGCGCCGCGTAGCCGACCGGGTCCAGTGCCTGCTGTTTCGCCACGACCACCGCTGCGGCACCGGACAGCAAGGCTCCCCACAGCTCGAAGGTCGCCGCGTCGAAGGCGGTGGTAGCCGCGAAGGCGATCCGGTCGTCGGCTCGCAGCGAAACGTAATCGGTGTCGCGGACGAGCCGGACGATCGCCCGGTGGGGGACAGTGACGCCCTTGGGAGTTCCGGTGGAACCGGACGTGTACATCACGTACGCGGGCGCATTCGCGGTTGCCGTGACCGCCGCTTCGTCGCCGGTCGGCCAGGTTCGGGGATCGTCCAGGAGCAGGGTGCGCACTCCGTCTGGAACGTTGTGCTGCAACGCTTTTACGGTGAGAACGACGGAGGTTCCGCTGTCCTCAGCCATGAACGCCAGGCGCTGTGCCGGGTAGGAAGGAGCGAGCGGGACGTACGCCGCACCGGCACGGAGAGTGCCGAGCAGCGCGGTGATCAGTTCGGGGGAGCGCTCGAGAAAGACGCCCACGCAGGAACCCGGCGTGACGCCCAGCGCGCGCAACGCGCCAGTCAGGCGGGCGGCGCGGGCGGCCAGCGCGCGGTAGGTGAGGTGCTGTTCGCCGTGCACGACCGCTACCGCGTCGGGGGTGCGTGCAGTTTGTTCCGCGACCAGAGCGGGCACGCTGTGGTCGCGCGGGTAGTCGCCGCGGGTGGCGTTCCACTTCCGGACCAGTGCCGCTGCTGCGTCGTCGGACATGATCGGCACGTCGTTCACGCATCGGTCCAGGTTTTCGAGGAGGCCCGTCACCGCGGCGCGCAGCGCGCCGACGACCGCGCGGGCGGTCTCTTCGGTGTACCAGCGCCGGTCGCACAGCAGCCGCAACCGCAACGAACGCCCCGGCAGCGCAACGACCGTCAGCGGGTAGCTGGTCTGTTCGGTGGCCTGGACCGAGGTGACAGCGACGCCGTCGAAAGCGTTGTCCGCCGCGGCGGTGATCGGGAAGTTCTCGACCACGACGAGGCTGTCGAACAGCGGCTCGCCGCGCGGCACATCGCTGCAGCCTTGCGCACGCACCAGGGAGATGTGCTCGTGCCCGCGCGCGGCGGCGAAGTCCGCCTGTGTTTCGCGCAGCCATTCCAGGACCGGCCGCCGGCCCTCGACCCGGGTGCGTACGGGTAGCGTGTTGATGAACATGCCCACGATGTCTTCCACGCCCGGCAGTTCCGGCGGACGACCGGAAGTCGTGGCGCCGTGCACGACGTCCGAGACGCCGCTGAACCGGGCGAGCACCAAGGACCACGCTGCTTGTACGACGGTGCCGATGGTGAGCCCGCCGGCCTGTGCGGTTGCGATCCGCTTCGCCGTCGACTCCTCGGAAAACACTTCTTCGACGGAGAGAAATCCTTGCGCCGGCACCGCTTCCGCGGCGCGCAGCGGCAACGGGGTGGCGGTGGCGAACCCGCTGAGGCGAGTGCGCCAGAACTCCTCGGTTTTCGCCTGACTCTGCTCGGCCAGCCAAGTCAGGTAGTCCTGATAGGGCCGCACCGGCGGGAGGTCGGCGTCCTCGCCGCGCCGCAGCGCCGCGTACCTCGCGGCCACTTCGCTCAGCACCAGCGGCATGGACCAGCCGTCCAGGAGCAGGTGGTGGTGCGTCCACACGAACACGTACGCGTCGTCGGCCACTCGCAGCAGCGAGAACCGGTGCAGCGGCGGCGCGGCCGGGTCGATGCCCGCCGCCCGGTCCGCGGCGAGGAACTCAGGCAGGCGGTCCGGCGCGAGTTCGACGGTCCGCCAGTCGTGTTCGGTCCACGGCAGTTTGAAGGCGCGGTGCACCGCCTGCACCGGCTGCTCGCCTTCGAGGGAGTGGAACGAAGTGCGCAACGCTGGATGCCGAGCCACGACGCCCGTCCAGGCGGCGCGGAACGCCGGCACGTCCAGCGGCCCGTCGAAGCGGCAGCTGAACTGCTCGACGTAGACGTCGTCGTGCGGGGAGTAGAGGGCGTGGAACAACATGCCCTGCTGCAGCGGGGACAGCGGGTGAATGCTCTCGACGGTCGTCTGCTCGGGCATCGCTGGCGGCGCTCCTGGGGAGATCGTCATGGCGTCCGGAAACCGGCGAGCAGGTCGTCCAGCTCGCCGGGGGCTAAGGCGACCCCGGTCACGTCGGGGGCCGGCCAGCTCGCCGCCTCCGCGTCGCGGCGGCGCTCGACCAGGGTCCGCAGCAGGGCGGCGCAGTGGTCGGCGAGCCCGGCGGCGGTCGCCTCGGTGTGCAGGCGGTCGCTGTAGGACCAGGTGAACCGCAACCGCCCGGAAAGCACCATGGCGTCGACCTCCAGCAGGTACGGCCTGGGTGCGCGGGCGTCCTGGCCCGGACCTTCCGGTTCGGCGGCCGGCTCCCACGGCCCGGCCCCGCCGAACCCGGCGTCCAGCCGTCCGAGGTAGTTGAAGCAGACCGCCGCGGACGGCAGGTCCGCCAGTTGTGCCGCGGCGGGGTCCCCGGTGCGCGAATGGCGGATCAGGCCGTAGCCGAGGCCGCGTTGCGGCACCTCACGCATCCGCTGCCCGACGTGCCGCAGCGCGGCCGCCGGGTCGTGCGGATCGGGCGTCAGCAGGACCGGGTAGACGCTCGTGAACCACCCGACGGTGCGGGAGACATCCAGCGCGGCCCCGAAATCCTCGCGCCCGTGGCCTTCCAGGTCCACCAGCACCGAGGGCTCGCCCGCCCAGCTCGCGATCGCGGAGCTGACCGCGGTCACCAGCACCTCGTCGATCCGGGCCCGGTATGCCGGGGGCACCTCGTGCAGCAGGAGCCGGGTCGTTTCCTCGTCCAGTTCGCGGGTCACCGCGGCCAGCTGGGCCCGGGTGTTGACGTCCTCCAGACCCTCGTCCGCCTCGGGCAGCAGGTCCAGCGGGAGACCGGATTCGGCCCCTGCTCGCGCGACGGAGAGCCAGTGGCCGGTCTGCGCGCCGATCTCGTCGCTGTGCGCGTGTTCGGCGAGCGCCTGCGCCCAGTCCCGGAACGCCGTGGTCTTGGGCGGCAGCTCGACCGGGGCCCCGTCGCGCTCCCGGGTGTACGCGTGGGCCAAGTCCTCCAGCAGGATTCGCCACGAGACGCCGTCGATCGCGAGGTGGTGCACCGCGAGCAGCAACCGGCCGGGACGGTCGGTGCCGAGGTCGAACCACACCGCGCGCAGAAGCAGCCCGGCGTCGAGGTCGAGGGTGCGCTGCGCGGCGGCGGCGCGGGCCTCGACCGCCGCGGCGGGATCGTCGGCCGCGGCGAGGTCTTCCACGGTGAGCAGTCGCGCCGGCAGTCCGGACAGCCCGGCCTGCTCTTGCGCCCAGCCGTCTTCGGTGCGCCGGAATCGCATCCGCAACGCGTCGTGGTGCCGGACCACCAGGCGCAACGCCCGCTCGAGGGCTTCGGTGTCGATCGGACCGCGCGCACGGAGCAGCACCGCTTGGTTGTAGTGGTGCGGGGCCGGGTGCTGTTCGGCGAAGAACGTCGCCTGGACCGGAGTGAGCGGTAGCGAGCCGGTCACCACGCCTTGCTCGGCGTGCGACGCGGGCGAGGCCGGGACCGCGACCGCCGCCAGCGCCCGGACAGTCTGGTGGTCGAAAACCTGCTTCGGGCTGACGGCCCAGCCCGCGGCGCGGGTCCGGGCGACGACCTGAAGGCTGACGATCGAATCGCCGCCGAGGGCGAAGAAGCTGTCGGTCGCTGACACTCGCGGCACGCCGAGCACTTTCGCCCAGACCTCGGCGATCGCGCGTTCGGCGGCCGTTTCCGGGGGGTCGTAATCCTCGGTGGCTTCGGGCGCCTCCGGGGCAGGCAACGCGGACCGGTCGAGCTTTCCGTTCGCAGTCAGGGGCAAGGCGTCCAGAACCACGAGAACGGAGGGCATCATCGACGCGGGCAGCAGTCGCGCAGCCGTCGCCCGGACTTCCGCCAGCAGAGCGTCGTCGCGGTCCGCGACGACGTAACCGGCCAACCGGGGTTCCCCGCGAGCATCGGCCCGGACCGCGACGGCCGCGGCGCGCACGGCCGGATGCGCGGCGAGCGCCGCCTCCACCTCGCCTGGTTCGATCCGCACGCCGCGCAGCTTCACCTGCTCGTCGAGACGGCCGAGGAACTCCAGTTCGCCGTCAGGGCGCCAGCGAGCCCGGTCGCCGGTGCGGTAGAGCCGGTCGCCCGGACCGCCCCACGGATCGGGCACGAACCGCTCAGCGGTCAGGCCGGGCAGACCCGCGTACCCGCGGGCCACCTGCGGTCCGCCGAGGTGGAGTTCGCCGGGCGCGCCGAGCGGCGCCGGCGCGCCGGACCGGTCCAGTACGTACACCCTGGTAGCGCCGAGCGGACGGCCGACCGGGACGAGCGCGTCGCCGGCCTCGGTGAGCTCGCCGTCGAAACACGTGCTGTCGACTGTGGCTTCGGTGACGCCGTAGGAGTTGATGACACGGGTGTGCTCGCCGCCGATCCGCGCGGCCGCCGCGCGATCGCGCGCCGGCCAAGCGTCCGCGCCGGACACCAGCAACCGCAGCGCGGGCAACCGGCCGCCGGACGACTGCACGGCCTCCACTGCGTGCCGGAGCACCACTGGCACGAACTCGGCCGCGGTGATCTGCTGCTCGTCCAGGAGCCGGGCCAGCGCGGCCGGGTCGAGCAGCAACTCGCGCGGGCACAACACGAGAGCCGCGCCTGAACTCAGCGCGCGCGTGACGTCGCCGGTGAACACGTCGAACGTCACGCCCGCCATCTGCAGGTGCCGATCCTCTTCGGACAGCGCGTACGCAGTGCGCCAGGCGGCCGCGGCGGCGCTCAGGTTGCGGTGGCTGACCTGCACGCCCTTCGGACGTCCGGTCGAACCGGAGGTGTGCACGACGTAGGCGAGGCTGTCCGGCAGAGTCGTTCCGGGAAGGTTCTCCGCGGACTCGGAACCGCCGGCGCTGACCGGGATTGCCGGCACGGGCGCATCGCTCAGGTCCTGGTCGGACACCAGCAGCCGGATTCCGGCGTCGCCGATCAGCCGGTGATTCCGGTCCGCAGGCGCGTCCGGGTCGAGCGGCACGTACGCGCCGCCGGCTTTGAGCACCGCCAGCAACCCGACCAGCAGGCCGGGGGAGCGGTCGAGCAGCAGCCCGACCCGCGTCTCCGGACCGACGCCGTGCCGCCGCAGCACCCGGGCCAGCTGATTCGCGCGTGCGTTCAGCGCACGATAGGTGAGCTGCCGGTCGTCGGCGACCACCGCGACCGCATCCGGCGTGCGCTCGGCGTGCTCCTCGGCCAGCCGGTGCAGCGGACGCTCCTCGGACGCCGGGGAGACCGGGGAAATTCCTTGGGACAGCACGGCCCAGTGCGCGTTGTCGTCCAAAATGGACACTTGGCCGACCGGTCGACCGGGGTGTTTCGCGAACTCGGCCAGCAGGTGCCGCAGCTGGGCGAGCAGCTCTTCGGCCGCATCCGCGCTGTAGCGGCTGTTGTCGTAGAGCAGCGACAGCAGCAGCCGCGGGCCGGGAGCGGAGCTGAAGGTCAGCGGATAGTCGGTCTGCTCGACGGCGTGCACCTGGCGTGCTTCGACCCCCGTGAGGGCTTGGCCCGCGGCTTCGTCCACCGGGTAGTTCTCGAACACGACGATGCTTTCGAACAGGCTGCTGCCGCGCGGCACCGCGCTGCAGGCCTGCATCCGCACCAACGGGCTGTAGGCGTTGCTCTGCATTTCCAGCAGGTCCTGGTGCAGCTCTCGCAGCCACTCGCCGACCGGCTGCCGCCGGGGCAGGCGGACGCGCGCGGGCAACGTGTTGATGAACAGGCCGACGATCGACTCGACGCCGGGCAGTTCCGGCGGGCGGCCGGCGACCGTCACGCCGAACACGACGTCTTCCTCCCCGCTGTGGCGGCCGAGCAGCACCGCCCAGACGGCGTTCACCAGTGTGCTGGTCGTGATGCCCAGGTCGCGGGTGAACTGCCGCAGTTGTTCGGTCGCGTCCTCGGGAAGCCGGATCTCCGCGGTGCGGTACCCGTTCCCGGTCCTGCCGGGTGTGCGCGCCGGAAGCGGAGTGGCGGCGGCGAAGCCGCCGAGCCGTGCGCGCCAGAACTCCTCCGCCGGGTCCTGGTCCCGCAGCCACGCGATGTAGTCCCGGTACGGGCGGGCGGGAGCGGCCGGAACCGCCGGGGCGCCGTCGTCGTCGAGCGCTTCGTACCAGCCGAACAGCTCGCGCACGACCAGCGGCATCGACCAGCCGTCCAGCAACAGGTGGTGATGGGTCCAGACCAGTTCCCACTCCTCGTCGGCCAGCCGGAGCAGGGTGAGGCGGATGAGCGGCGGGCGGGTGAGGGAGAACCCGCGTTCACGGTCGGCGGCCAGGAATTCCGCGCTGCGCACGACCTGTTCCGCGCGGTCCAGCGCCCGCCAGTCCACCGTGTCGACGGCGACGGGCACAGTGCGGTGCACGACCTGGAGCGGACGGTGCAGCCGATCCCAGTGGAATGACGTGCGCAGCGCCGCGTGCCGGTTCAGCACCCGCTGCCAGGCGGCGCGGAACCGGCGGGGGTCGACCTTCCCGGTCAGCCGGGCGGCCATCTGCACCACGTACGAGCCGGGCCCGTCCTCGCGGACGGTATGGAACAGCATCCCTTCCTGCATCGGCGAAAGCGGGTAGACGTCTTCCACCGCGCCGTCGGTCGCGGCGGCGAGGCGGTCGAGCGCTGCCTGGTCCAGGTCGGCCAAGGGGAAGTCCGCCGGCACGAGCGCGTCGCCGGATCCGGACCGGACGGCGGCCAGCAACGTGCGCAGGTGCGCGCGGAGCGCGTCGAGCAAGCCGGCCACCGTCTCGCGCCGGTGCAGCGCGCCGTGCGTCACGGTGATCCGGAGGCGGCCGTCGGCGACCAGCGCAACCACGTCGATCAGGTACCGCCTCGGGACGTCCGGCGACTGGCCGGGCCCGGTGTCTTCTTCCGCGGGCAGCCACGGCGAGTCGCCCGCGAAGGACTGGTCCACCTGGCCGAGGTAGTTGAAACACACCTCCGGTCCGGGCAGCGCGCGCAGCCGCTCGGTCGCGGCGTCGGAGCGTCCGTGCCGCAGCAGCCCGTAGCCCAGACCGCCGTCCGGCAGCGCGCGGATCGCTTCGCGGACGTTGCGCACCGCAGTCCGCGGCGGTCCGGCGACCGGAAGGACGAGCGGGTAGATCGCGGTGAACCAGCCGACCGTGCGGGTCAGGTCGGCCGTCCCGGCCATGCCGGACAAGGCGTCCCGGCCGTGGCTTTCCACGTCCACCACCGCCCGGTCGCTTCCGGTCCAGTCGCAGAGTGCGCGGCCGAGCGCGGTCAGCAGCAGTTCGTGCGCGCTGGCCGGGCCGGAGGAGCGGAGCAGGTCTTCGGTGGCGGTGGCGTCGAGCTCGGCGGTCACCGAACCGGCAGCGGCATAGGTGTCGGCCGCCGGGTCGAGGTCCGCGTCGGTCGGCAAGGCTTGGGTCTGCGCGTCGACCAGCACGTCTGTCCAATAGGGAATCTGGACGCTGATCTCGGGGTGGTTCGCGTGCTCGGCCAGACCGGCGGCCCAGTCCCGGAAGGCGGTGGTCTTGGCCGGGAGCGCGAGCGGCGCACCGCGCAGCGCTTGATGATAAGCGGTGGCCAAGTCCTCCAGAAGAATCCGCCAGGAAACGCCGTCCACGGCGAGGTGGTGAGCTACCAGCAGCAGCCGTTCGCTGTCCGCGAGTCTGATGTGGACAGCGCGAAGCAGGCAGCCCGCGGACAGGTCGATGCCCGCGTGCGCCTCGGCCGCCGTTTCGGCGATGGTTTCCGCGTCCGCCGGTCCGGCGACGGTCAGTTGGACCGGCGCCGCGTCCGACAGGGCGGCGATGTCCAGCGTGGTGCCGGACGTCACGCGCAACCGCAGGACGTCATGGTGGGCAACCACTTCGCGCAGCGCCGCACGGAGCGCTTCGGTGTGCAGCGGACGGCGCGGACGCACCAGCAGCGCTTGGTTGTAGTGCTCCGGTGTCGGCAGGTGCTGGTCCAGGAACCACTGCTGGATCGGAGTCGGCCGGACCAGGCCGGACACCGCGTCCTGAGCGCCGGAGCCGGTCGCCGCCGGGGCCGCTTCTTCGACGGCGGACGCGAGGGCGCGCACGGTCCGGTTCTGGAACAGGATTTTGTGGCTGATCCGCAGACCCGTCTTGGCTGCTTGGGTGATCACCTGGATGCTCAGGATCGAGTCGCCGCCGAGGGCGAAGAAGTCGTCGTCGCGGCCCACTCGATCCAGCCCGAGCGCCTTCGCCCAGATGTCGGCGATCGTGCGCTCCGTCCGGGTGGAGGGCGCGGCGTACGACACCGCCAGTTCCGGACGGTCCGCGCCGGGCGCGGGCAGCGCGCCGCGGTCGAGCTTGCCGCTCGGCAGCGACGGGAACTCGTCGAGAACCACGAACGCGGCCGGGACCATGTACTCCGGCAGATCGCGGGCGCACGCCGCGCGCAGCTCGTCGGTCGTGACTCCGGTGTTCGCCACCGCGTACCCGACCAACCGGGGCGCGCCCGGCTGGTCCTCGCGCAGGACCACCGCCGCGTCCGCCACGTCCGGGACGCTCCGCAACGCGGCTTCGACCTCGCCCGGCTCGATGCGGAAGCCGCGCAGTTTGACTTGGGCGTCCAGCCTGCCCAGGAACGCGAGCGTCCCGTCGGCACGGAACCGCACCCGGTCACCGGTGCGGTAAAGCCGCGCACCGGGCGGCCCGAACGGGTCCGGCACGAAACGGTCCGCGGTCAGGCCAGGCCGGCCAAGATACCCGTGGGCGAGGCCGTCCCCGCCGAGGCACAGCTCGCCGGGGACGCCGATCGGCGCCGGACGCAGCTCGGCGTCGAGCACGTACGCGGTGCTGCCCGGGATCGGCCTGCCGATCGCCACCGGCGCACCCGGCAGGCATTCGGCCATGACGGTGCAGATGGTCGCCTCGGTGGGCCCGTACAGGTTGTGGAACCGGCGGCCGGGGGCCCATCGGCGCACCAGGTCGGCCGAGCACGCCTCGCCGCCGACTGTCACGGTGGTCAGGGCCGGCAGCGCCGCGTCCGGGGTGACCGCCAGCGCGGACGGCGGCAGCATCACCGTGGTGACCGCTTGCTCGTCCAGGAGCTGGACGAGATCCGGGCCGGGGAGCGGCCGCTCGCGCGGTGCGAGGCACAACGTCGCGCCGGACGGCAGCGCCATGACGAGTTCCAGCAGGGACGCGTCGAAGCTCAGCGACGCGTACTGCAACACGCGACTCCCGTTGCCGACCTCCAGCGCGCCCGCCTGCGCGTCGGCGAGCGCGGCGATGCCGCGGTGCGGCACCATCGTCCCTTTTGGACGGCCGGTGGAGCCGGAGGTGTAGATGACGTACGCGACGGCGTCGAGCGGAACCGGCGGCAGCGGGGTGTCGTCGCGCTCCGCGCGGATGGCAGGCCACTGCTCGTCGAGGAGCAGGACGTTCTCGTGCCGAGGCAACCGGTCCAGCAGGTCCCGTTGCGACAGCAGCAGTTGCGCGCGGCTGTCCTGGACCAGGTAGGCCAGCCGGTCGGCTGGATACGTCGGGTCCAGCGGCACGTAGGCGGCGCCCGCCTTCATGATGCCCAGCACGCTGATCACCAGTTCGGGACAACGCTCCAGGCAAACCGCGACCCGGACGTCCGGTCCGGCTCCGGCGGCCCGCAGGTGCTGGGCCAGCCGGGTGGCGCGCGCGTCGAGCGCGGCGTAGGTGAGCTGATGCCCGCCCATCGCGACCGCGACCGCGTCCGGGCTGCGCTTGGCCTGTGCGGCAACGAGATCCGCGAATCCGAGGGCTGGCGCCGCGGGGGCCGGGGTGTGGTTCCACCGGCGGGTCAGCAGGTCGTGGTCGGCAGTGGACAGCAGCGGCGCGTCGCGCAGCCGCCGGTTCGGCTCCGTCGTCAGGGCGGCGAGCGCGTCGAGCAGCACGACGGCAATCCGTTCGACGGTAGCCGGCTCGAACAACGCGGTGTTGTAGATCAGCGTGCCGGTCAGCGAATCCGGGCTTTCGACCAGGGCGAGCGCCAGGTCGAACTTCGCCGTTCCGTTGCCGGGCGGCGGGTCAAGCGGCCGGACGCGCACGCCCGGCCAGCCGAGTTCGGGCGAGGACACCCGCTGGTAGTCGCACCCCACCTGGGCCAGCGGCGCGTAGCTGGCGTCTCGTGCGGGACGCAGTTCCTCCACCAGTTGCTCGAACGGCACGTCCTGGTTGGCGTAGGCGTCCAGGCACCCTTCGCGGACCCGGGCGACCAGTTGCGCGAAGGTCGGGTTGCCGCTGAGATCGGTGCGCAGAGCCAAGGTGTTGGTGAAGAACCCGATCAGCCGTTCGGCTTCCTCGGTGGGGCGCTGTCCGATCGGCGTGCCGACCACGATGTCGTCCTGGCCGCTGTAGCGGGACAGCACCAGCGAGAACGCGGCCAGCAGAGTCATGAACGGCGTCGCGCCGATCTCCCGGCTCACCTGGTGCAGCATCTGCCGGACCGGTTCGGGCACGGTGAACGCGTGGCTCGCGCCGTCGAATCCCAGCTCCGCAGGGCGCGGACGGTCGGTGGGAAGTTCGAGCAGCGCGGGCGCGCCGGCGAGGTTCTCGCGCCAGTGCGCGAGCTGCCGCTCCAGCGTCGCACTGTCCAACCAGGACCGTTGCCACAGGGTGTAATCCGCGTACTGGAAGGGAAGTTCCGGGAGCACCGGTTCGCGGTGTTCCCGGAGCGCGGTGTACAGCTCGGTCAATTCGGCCAGCAGGACCTCGAGCGAACGGCCGTCGGCGATGGTGTGGTGCAGTCCGAGCAACAGCACGTGGTCGTCTTCGGCCAGGCGCAGCAGCCGAGCGCGGGCGAGCGGCCCGGCCTGAAGGTCGAAGCGCAGCCGGGCCTCGGAGGCGGCGAGCTCGCGGACGACCGCGGCGGTCCGGGCCGGGTCGAGGCCGCGGAGGTCCACCGCCGGCAACGGCACCGGCGCGGGCGGCGAGATCACCTGCGACAGGGCCCCGGTGCCGAAAGCGGTGCGCAGGGGTTCATGGCGCGCGGCGATGACGGTCAGCCCCGCGGCAACGGCTGCCACGTCGAGGACGCCGGTGAGCCGCAGGCCGGCGATGATCGTGTTGAGCGGCCTGTCCGGAGCCCACTGCTCGAAGAACCAGGCGCGCTGCTGTGCGAACGACAACGGAACGTCCGCCGGGCGGTCTTGCGCGCGCAGCGGCGGCCGCTGGTCCGCGGTCGTGCCGCGGCGAGCTTCGACGTGCTCGGCGAGTTCCGCGACGGTGGGATGCGCGAACAGCACCCGCAGCGGCACGTCGACGCCGAACACCGCCCGGAGCCGGGCATGGACCTGGGCGGCGATCAGGGAGTGGCCCCCGAGCGCGAAGAAGTCGTCGTGGATGCCGACGTTCTCGACGCCGAGAAGCTGTTGCCAGACCCCGGCGACGACCTCCTGCACCGGCGTTCTCGGTGCGGCCGTCTCGACTCCCGACCGCTCGCGGCCGGGCTCCGGCAGCGCCGCCGGGTCGATCTTGCCGTGCACGGTGAGCGGGAACTCGTCCACCACGACGCAATGCGCCGGGAAGAGGTGGCGGGGGAGGCGCCGCGCGAGGTGCTCACGCAGGTCGCCGACCTCGCCGCCGGCGGTGAGATACGCGACGAGCTGATCGTCGCGGAGCCGCACGTGCGCGCCGGTCACGTGCGGATGGGCGCGCAGTGCGGCCTCGATCTCGGCCGGTTCGACGCGGTGGCCGCGGACCTGGATCTGGTCGTCGGCGCGGCCGAGGTAGACGAACGTGCCATCAGGCAGCGCCCGCGCCAGGTCGCCGGTGCGGTACATGCGCGTCCCGGCCGGGCCGTACGGATCGGGCAGGAAGCGTTGCGCGGTCAGCCCTGGGCGGCGAAGGTAGCCGCGGGCCGGTCCGGCGCCGCCGACGTGAAGCTCGCCGGTCCGGCCCGCCGGCACCGGACGCAGGTTCTCGTCAAGCAGGTAGACGCGCAGGTCCGGGATCGGACGGCCGATGACGCTGCCCGCGGCCGGGTCGAGGTCCGCCGCGCCGACCGGGTGCCCGGTGACGTGCACGGTGGTTTCGGTGATGCCGTACATGTTCACCAGCCGGGGCCGGTCCAGGTCGTGCAGCCCGGCCCAGTGCGACAACCGGTCGGCGGCCAGGGCTTCGCCGCCGAAGACCACCGTGCGCAGGCTCGGCAGGTCGCCGGCGACCTCGGTCAACGGAAGGAACGCCGAGGGAGTCTGGTTGAGCACGGTGACCGCTTGCCGGTCGGCGAGGCAGGCGAACTCGGCGGGCGTGCGCCGGGTCAGGTCGTCCACGAGCACCAGGCGGCCGCCGTGCGCCAGCGCGCCCCACAGCTCCCAGACCGAGAAGTCGAACGCGACCGAGTGGAACAGGCTCCACACGTCGCGGGCGTCGAAGCCGAACCACGGGCGGGTGGCGTCGAACAAGCGCGCCGCGTTGCGATGCGGGACCAGCACGCCCTTGGGCTCTCCGGTCGATCCGGACGTGTAGATGACGTACGCGAGGTCGGCCGGGTCGATCCGCGGCGGCGCCGGGTCGGCTTCGGTGCCGGCGAGGAAGACCACCGCCGGCCCGTCCGGGATCCGGTCGGCGAGGTCGACGGTGCTGATCAGCGTCGGGATCTGACTGTCGGACACCAGATAGTCCAGCCGCTCCCGCGGATACTCCGGGTCCAGCGGCACGTAGGCTCCGCCGGCGAGGTGACACGCCAGCACGGCGATCACCTGCTGCGGGCCGCGGTCCACGAGCACCCCGGTCAGCACCTCGCGGCCGACTCCGGCCGAGCGGAGCTGCTCTGCCAGCCCCGCGGCCCGGCGTGCGACCGCGCGGTAGGTGAACTGTTCCCCGCCCCAGACCACCGCGATGGCGTCCGGCCGCTCGCGCGCCTGCCTGAGGAAGCGTTCCACCAGCGTTCCTTCGTCCGCGGAAACCGCTGCCGGGGCGGGGTTCCAGCTCGCGAGGAGGGCGGCTTCCCGCTCCGGCGCGAGCGCGGCGAGCGCAGCGACGGGTGCGTCGAGATTCGCGACGAGCGCGGCCAGCAGGTCCTTCAGTTCGGCGAGCAATCCGCTCGCACCCGCTTCGTCGTACTGATTCCGCGCGTACGCCAGCCGCAGCGTCAGCCGATCGGCGAGCGCCGAGACGAGGGTGAGCGGGTAGTGCGTCTGCTCGCGGAAGCTGACGCCGGCCACTCGAGGACTGCCTGCGGTGTGCTCGTCCAGCGGGTAGTTCTCGAAGACCACCAGGCTTTCGAAGAGGGGGCTGTTTCCGGGCAGTTCGGCCCACCGCCGCGTCTCCGCCAACGGCGTGTGCTCGTACTGGCGGAGTTCGACGAATGCCCGCTGAAGATCCCCGAGCCATTCGGCGACGGACTCGCCGGTCGCCCGGACGCGCACCGGGACGGTGTTGATGAACAACCCCACCATGTCCTCGACGCGCGCGAGGCCCGGCGGCCGGCCGGCGACGGTCGCCCCGAACAGGACGTCGGACTGCCCGCTGTGCCGCGCCAGCAGCAACGTCCACGCGGCCTGGACGAGAGTGTTGGCGGTGAACCCGTGGCTGGGGCCGAGCGCGCGCAGCGCGGCCGTGCCGGATTCGGACAGGTCGAGCCGCACCGAGCCGGTGCCCTCGCGCGCCTCGGCGGTTCCGAACGGCAGCGGGGTGGCCGCGCTGAATCCGGAAAGCGTGTCGCGCCAGAACTTCTCCGCCTGCGCGAGGTCGAGCCCTTGGTACCACGCGATGTAGTCGCCGAAAGCGGGCGCCGGCGCGAGCTCGGCGTCCCGTCCGGCGACCGCGGCGCCGTAGAGCGTCATCACTTCGCCGAACACCCGGGAACGCGACCAGCCGTCCAGCACCGCGTGGTGGTTCGTCCACACCAGACGGTGCTCCCGCTCGCCGAGCCGGGCCAAGGCCAGCCGGAACAGCGGGGCGCGGGCGAGGTCGAAGCCGCGGGCCCAGTCCCGCTCGGCCAGTTCCGCGACGGCCGCGGCCTGTTCGTGCGCGCCGAGCCCGGCGAGGTCGGATTCGGTCCACGGCAACGCGACCTGCCGGTGCACGACCTGCCGTGCCTGCGCCTGCCCAGTCCAGCGGAACGCGGTGCGCAGCGCGGCGTGCCGGTCCATGACCTTGGCCCAGGCGTCCCGGAACGCCGCCGCGTCGAGTTCGCCCGTCAGCGTGCAGCACACCTGCTCCACGTACGGGTCCTTGCCCGGTTCGTAGAGGGCGTGGAACACCATGCCCTGCTGCAGAGGCGAGAGCGGGTAGATGCGCTCGATGCGGGCGTGCTGTCCGGTCATGCGTCCCCCTCGGCGGGCAGCGTGTCGAGTTCGTCCATGAGCTCGGCCAGGTCCGCTTCGGCGAGGCCGGACTCGGCGAAGCGAGGCCCCTGCTCCGCGCGGGTGCCGGGGCCGGGGCCCGCGGCCAGTTCGCGCAGGCAGTCCCCGGCGAGTGTCGCGACGGTCTGCTCGCAGTGAACTGCTGGGCGGTACTCCCAGGTCATCCTCAGCCGGCCGGACAGCTCGACGGCGGTGATGTCGAGCAGGTACGGCCGCCGAGCCGTCGGGTCCGCCGTGTGGCCGAGACGGTCGGGCATCAGCTCGAGCAATCCGCCGGCGGCGGAGCCGGTTCCGCGGCCGAGGTAGTTGACCCGGATCGCCGGGCTGGGCAGCGCGCGCAGGCGGGCGGTGGCGGTGTCCGAGCGGAGGTGGCGCAGGATGCCGTAGCCAATCCCGCCGGACGGTGCGGGCGCGGCCCCGTCGGAGGTCAGCCGTACGGGGTGGATGGTGGTGAACCAGCCGGCGGTGCGGCTCAGGTCGGATTCCGCCCCGTGGACGTCCCGGCCGTGGCCCTCGACGTCCACGACCGCCTGCTGCCCAGTCCATTTGTGCAGGACCCGGCCGAGCGCACCGAGCACCGCGGCGTGCACCGAGGTCTGCGCGGACCGGCCGAGCAGGGCTTCGGTGGCGGAAGCGTCCAGTTCCACGGCGACCGTCCGGCTCTCGCCGTAGGTGCCTGGCCCGCCGGCGCGGTACTCGTCCTGCGGTATCCGGGCGTTGCGCGCCGCGGTCAGCAGGTCCGTCCAGTACGGGATTTCCGCGTCGTGGGCATGCGCCCGCTCCGCGGTCCGCACGGCCCACTCCTGATGCGAGGTGGTTTTCGCGGGCAGCCGGACCGGGTGCCCTGCCGCGGCCTGCTGGTACGCGGTCGCGAGGTCTTCGAGCAGGATGCGCCAGGACACCCCGTCGACGCCGAGGTGGTGTGCGACCAGGACCAGCCGCTGAGCGGCGCCGTCGCCGGCGAGGACGGCGCGGAGCAGGCAGCCGGACGCGGTGTCGATGTCCTGCTGTGCGTGCACCACAGCCGGTTCCAGGTCGTCGGCGGTGCGCAGCAGTTCGTGCTCGGCGATCGGTGCGTTGTCCAGCGTCCAATCGCCGTCGGGGGTCCGGGTCAGGCGCAGCCGCAGCGCGTCGTGGTGGACGACCAGCGCATGCAGTGCGGACCGCAGCGGCCCGGCACGCAGGCTTTGCCGCGGGCGCAAGCAGATCGTCTGGTTGTACCGCGACAGGTCGGGCAGGTCCAAGCCGAGGAACCAGCGCTGGATCGGCGTCGCCGGCACAGGTCCGGTCACCGGTCCCTGTTCCGCCCGGACGGGCGCGGCGCCGGTCGCGCAGGCAGCGGCGAGAGCGGCGATCGTCGGGTGCTGGAACAGCAGCGGGGGCGTCACCGCGAGGCCGGCTTGGTTCGCGCGCGAGACCACCTGGATGCCCAGGATCGAGTCGCCGCCCAGTGCGAAGAAACCGTCGTGGCGGCCGACTCGGTCGACGCGGAGAAGTTCGGCCCAGATGGCGGCGAGAGTCTCCTCCGCAGGGGATTCCGGCGGCGCGTACGCGGTGGCGCCTGCCGGTTCGGGAAGCGCCGCGCGGTCGAGCTTCCCGTTGGCGGTCAACGGGATCGCGCCGATCGGCACGATCGCTGACGGGACCAGGTAGGGCGGCAGGTGCGCGCCGCAGTGCGCTTGCAGAACTTCCGGGGTGGCGCCGGAGACGACATACCCGACGAGCTGCGGCGCGCCGTTGCCGCTGCGGACCACGACGGCCGCGTCCTGGACGTCCGGATGCCGGCGGAGCACCGCGGCGGCCTCGGCTGGTTCGACCCGGTACCCGCGCAGCTTCACCTGTTCGTCGTCGCGGCCGAGGAAGACCAGGGTGCCGTCGGCGCGCCGGCGCGCCAGGTCCCCGGTGCGGTAAAGCCGTTCGCCGGGCAGGCGGGGGTCGGGAACGAACCGCTCGGCGGTGGCCGCGGGGTCGGCGAGGTAGCCGCGGGCCGTCGCGGGACCGCCGACGCACACCTCGCCTGCTGTCCACAAGGGAGCGAGGTCGAGCCGGTCGTCCAGCACGTGCACCCTGGCGTGCGGGAGCGGCCGCCCGAGCGGCACCGGGTCGTCCGCCGCGGCGACTTCGTGGCTGAGCACGCCGACGGTCGTTTCGGTGGGGCCGTAGTGATTGAGCAGGCGGCAGTCCGGCGCCAGTTCCTGTACCGACCGGACCAGATCGGCGGTCAGCGCCTCGCCGCCGAGGACCAGCCGTCGCTTCGGCAGGACCGCCGCCGGTCGCGGGCCGTCCAGCAGCGCCCGCAGGTGGGACGGCACGATCTTCAGGCAGTCGATCGGGTTCCGGTCCGCGTAGCCTGCCATCCGCGCCGGGCTGTTCGCGACCTCGCGGGACAGGACGTGCAGCGTGCCGCCGGTGCACAGCGACGGGTAGACGACGGTGTGCCCGAGGTCGGCGGCGAAGGTGGAGACAATGCCGTACCCGCTGCCCGCGGGCAGATCCAGCACGCCCGCGATGCCGCTCGTATAGCGGGCGAGGCTGTCGTGCGTGACCGCGACGCCCTTCGGCGTGCCGGTGGAGCCGGAGGTGAAGACGACGTACGCGAGGTTGGCGAGTCCCGCTCCGCCGACCGGGTCGGTCGCCGGTTCGCCGGCCAGGCTCGGGTCGGCCGGGTCGATCGTGCCCGCACCGCCTTCGGCCAGGACCAGCCGCACGCCGGCCTGCTCGAACAGGGCGTCGCGGCGGGCCGGTGGCAGGTCGGCGTCGACCGGCAGATACGCCGCGCCGGATTTCAGCACGCCCAGCAGCCCGGCGAGCGAGCCAGTTCCCCGCCCGGCCACCAGGCCTACCCGGTCTTCCGGCCGTACGCCGGCCCGGCGCAGGCGGTGCGCGATCCGGTTCGCCCGCTCGTTCAGTTGCCGGTAGGTGAGCCGGTCCTCTCCCGCGACGACCGCCGTCTGCTCCGGCCGGAGCGCCGCTTGCTCCTCGAACATCGTGTGCACGCAGCGATCCGGAACCGCGGCCGGGGACGCGGGCAGCCCGGCGGCCAGCGCGCGGCGCGATTCTTCGCTCGGGGACATCGGCAGCGACTCGATCCGCGCCTCCGGTTCCCGCACCGCGGCGGCGAGCAAGCACTCGTACATCGCTGCCAACCGGCGCGCGTCGCCGGTGGTCAGCCGGGCGGTGTCGTGGTGCAGCGCCAGCCGGATCGTTGTGCCGCAGCGCATCCCGTCGAGCAGGACCGGGAACGGTTCGCGGTGTGCGACCGCGAAAACGACCGGCCAGTCCGACCGCGCCGGCAGCGCTGTCCAGGCGAATCCGGCACGCGCTGCCGGGGTCTCGCCGAACGCGGCCGCATCGAAGAATTCCTGGTTTTCCGCGAGCTTCCGGGTTTGATCCGCCACCGCGGCGACGGACTCGGCGAACGTCTGTGCCGGGTCGGCCGCCGCGGCGTGCGGCAGCCACTGGACGTACGAGCCGACCGCGTGCCGCATCTCCGCGTGCGGCCGGTTCGCCGCCGCCGAGGCGATCCGGACGACGCTGCCGGCCATCCGGGTGAGCAATGCCTGCCATGCCGCGGCGAACACGGCGTCGAGCGGCCACTCCCGCTGCTGCGCGAGCGCGACGACTTCGGCGGGCAGTTCGACCGGTACGGTCGCCGGGCGAAAGCCTTCCGCCGCACCGGTTCGCTCGCAGGGGAGCGCTTCGGCCGGCGGGAGCGCTGCGAGGTGCGTCTGCCAGAACTCCCGGCCACCGGCGGTCTCGGGAGCGGTCAGGACATCGTGCTGCCACTCGGCGGCGTCGGCGTACTGCAACGGTTCCTCGGGCTGCGAGCGTCCCTCGTAGCTCTCGCGGATCTCGGACAGCAGGACGTGCAGGGACACCGCGTCGACCAGCCAGCCGGGCATCGTCAGCAGCAGTTCGGCCCGGGAATCGGACAGCAGCACCAGATCGGCCAGCACGAGCGGACCGTCCGGGAGATCGAAATCCGTGCCCGCGCGCGCTCGCGCCAGATCAGCCGGTTCGGTGCCGACGTGCACCGCATACGCCACGCGCGGCGTCGGCTGGATGACCTGAATCGGCAAGTCCATGCCCGCGGGCCGGTGGAGCACCGTCCGCAGCGCTTCGTGGCGCAGGCACCCGCTTTCGACGGCGCGGCGCAACCGCTCGCGGTCCAGGTTCCCGTCGACTTCGGCGCGCGCCTGCGCCGGGTAGACACCGCTCGGGTCGGCCTGGTGCACCAGGCAGGCACGCTTTTGCTGAGGGGAGAGCCGGTAGCCTTCCATCGTCGCTCTACTGGCCCTGTCCGCCCGCGCCGGCCATCGCGACGACGAGCTCGCGCGGTCCGGCGTACGGCATGCGCCCGTGCGAGACGAGCATGTTCTCCAGAATGGCGATGTCGCCGTCCTGCCACCGGAACATGACGGTTTCTTCCCGGTAGGCGCGGCGGATCTCGTCGAGGTCGGCTTCGTCGATCGGGCTGCCGTCGCCGTAGTAGGTGTTGCGAGGCAGGCCCTGCTCGCCGAAGGCGGCCAGCAGCGTTTCGCGGATTTCGGGCGCCTGCGCGGAAATGTGGAACAGGTGCGCCTGGTTGAACCAGGCCGTTTCACCGGTTTCCGGGTGCGTCACCACCGCTTGGCAGACCTGACGGGTGCGCAGGCTGTCGTCGGCGAGCCATTCGTACTCGATCCCGGCGCGGTCGCAGAACGCCTCCACCTCGGTCCGCTCCGGCGTCTGGAACACGTCCTGCCACGGCAAATCCAGGCCCTGCCCGTAATTGCGCACGTACATCACGCCGTGCTCGGCGAACCGGTCGCGGATCGCGGCGGGGATGCGCGCCAGGACGCGGGTGCTGTCCGCGAGCGGCGTCTGGCCGCCTTCGGGAGCGGCCCGTACCGAGTAGAAGCCCAGTTTCAGCGGCCAAGACCGGCTGTAGGCCATCTCGTTGTGCTGCGGGATTTCCTGCGTGGCCGGGTATTCGGTCGACGTGTAGACGTTGCCCGCGACGTGGCTGCGCGGCGTCGATCCGTAGGAGTACTCCAGCATGTCGCCGCCGACCAGCCGCACCACCTGCTCGAATTCGGCGACGTCGCCGACGGTGAACCCGCGCAGCAGCACGGCTTTGTGCCGGACGGTCTGCTCGCGGACCTGCTCGCGGTTGGCCTCGACCCAGGACAGCGCGTTGACGCCGTCGACGGCCGGGGCGAACAGCAGCGGCGCCGGGCTTTCGGCCAGCAGCGGGCGGGCCGAGACCAACGTCTCCGGCGCGAGGCTCACCGCGGTTCGCCGCCGGGGCCGGAACTGGGCTGATCCGCTTTCCCGATTGCTCATCTTCCCGCTTCCTGTCGTGCGTTGGGTTCGACCTGGTCGGGCGCCGCGGCGACAGCACGGCGGCGCCGTCGCAGGGCTCCTTGGCTGTAGGCGGCGGCTCCGGCCGCGCCTGCGACCCGTTCCTCCTCGTCGGCGGCGGCGAGTTCGTCCGCGAGGTCCGCGATCGCGGCGCCCGGGTCGGCGGTCACGGCGCGCAGCACCCGCCGGATGTGCTCGGCCAGCCGGACGATCCCGGCGAGCCGGAACAGGCTGGTCTTGTACTCGCACACCAGGCTCAAGCCGGTGCCCGTGCGGCGGAACTCCAGCCGGAGGTCGTAGCGAGCCATGCCCGGCGGCGCCCCGACCGGCTGTGCGTCCAGGCTGCCGAAGCCGCCGGCGGCCGGTTCGTCCTGCACGACGAACCAGGTCTGGAACAGCGGCAGGTGACTGGCCGAGCGCTCCGGCTGCACCTCCTGCACGACGCGTTCGAACGGCGCTTCGGAGTGCGCATAGGCGTCCAGGCAGGTGGCCCGGACTTGTTCCAGCAGGCTCGCGAAGGTGGACTCGCCGCCCGGGTCCGCGCGCAGCACGACGGTGTTGACCAGACAGCCGATCAGCTCCTCGGTTTCCGGCCGGGACCGGTTCGCGACCGGCGTGCCGACCACCACCTCGGGCAGCTCCCTTGCCTGCTGAAAAGCGACCGCGGTGGCCGCGAACAAGACCATGAACGCCGTCGTGCCGGTCCGGTCCGCCACTTCGGCCGCTCCGGCCGCGACCGCGGCGGGCAGTTCGGCCTGGTGCACGGCGCTGGCGTGCGTCTGCACGTCCGGCCGGGGGAAATCGGTCGGCAGCGGGGCGGGGGAGATTCCGGTCAGCTTCGCGCGCCAGTACGCGAGATCGTCGGCGATCTGCCTGCCTGCCAAGCGGTCCTGCTGCCAGTCGGCGTAGTCGGCGAACTGGATCGGCAACGGCGCGCGCGCGATCGGCTCGCCGGCGAGCGCGGTGCGGTAGTTCTCCGCCAGCTCGCGCAGCAGGAGGTCAAGCGAGTGACCGTCGGCGACGAGGTGGTGCAGGCACAGCGCGAACTGGTGCTCTCGCGGGGAGGTGCGCACCAGCACGGTCCGCCACAGCGGGCCCTCGGCGAGGTCGAACGGGGTTTGCGCGACCGCCGCTGCCAGCCGGTCGGCATGGTGCGGCTGGCCGGACAGATCCACCACCGGCAGCTCGGCGGCGAGCTGGTCCCGCGCGAGCTGACCCGCTTCGGAACCGGCGACCGTCAGGTGCGTCCGGAGGCTTTCGTGCCGGTCGGCCACCGCCTGCAGCGCCGTGCGCAAGGCCCGCGGGTCCAGTTCTCCGGTCAACCGCAGGACGCCGGCGATGTGGTAGAGCGGGGTGCCCGGCCGCCATCGCTCCAGGAACCAGAGCCGCAGTTGCGCCGACGAGAGCGGAGCCGGTCCGGTCCGTTTCCGCGGGACGATCGATGCTTCGTCGGCCCGGGCGCCGGCGATCTCCTTGGCCATCGCGGCGAGATCGGGTGCTTCGAAAACGGCGCGCAGCGGCAGTTCCACACCGAACTCGGCACGAATGCGGCCCTGCAGCCGCGTAGCGATCAGCGAATGCCCGCCGAGCGCGAAGAAACTGTCGTGCAGTCCGGCTTCGGGCACGTGCAGCACGCTGCACCACAGCTCGGCCAGCGCCTGTTCGGTCGGCGTACGCGGTGCGACGTACCCGGCGGCCGGTTCTTCGCCCCCTCCCGGCGCGGGAAGCGCGGCGACGTCGATCTTCCCGTGCGCGGTCAGCGGGAAGGCTTCCAGCGTGACGTAATGCGCCGGACGCAGATGCGCCGGAAGGGCCTCTCGGACGCGGGAGCGCAGGTCGCTGGTGTCGCCGTCCGCGGTGAGATAAGCGACCAGACGCTGGTCCCCGGGCTCGTCTTCGCGCAGGACCACGCGGGCGCCGGTGACCTGGGGGTGGCGGCGCAGCACCGCTTCGATTTCGTTCGGTTCGATGCGGTGGCCGCGCAACTGCACTTGGTCGTCGGAACGGCCGAGATAGACGAAGGCTCCGTCGGGCAGCGCGTGCGCGCGGTCGCCGGTGCGGTACATCCGCGAACCGGGTTCCCCGAACGGGTCCGGCACGAATCGCTCGGCAGTCAGCCCTGGCCTGCCGAGGTAGCCCCGCGCCGGACCGGCTCCGCCGACGTGGAGGTGCCCGGCGATCCCGGCGGGCACCGGCCGGAGATCGTCGTCAAGCAGGTAGACGCGCAGGTCCGGGATCGGGCGGCCGACGACGCTTCCGGATGCGCGGTCCAGGTCCGGACGGCCGACCGGGTGCCGGGTGACGTGGACGGTGGTCTCGGTGATTCCGTACATGTTCACCAGCTGCGGGCGCTCCAGCCCGAACCGTTCGGCCCAGCCGGCGAGCCGGTCGGCGGACAGCGCCTCGCCGCCGAAGACCACCGTGCGCAGTGCGGGCAGTTCGGAGACCGTCTCGGCCAGTGGCAGGAAGGCCGAGGGCGTCTGGTTCAGCACGGTGACCGCCTGGTCGGCCAGGACCCGGGCAAAGTCGGCGGGGGCCCGCCGGGTGGTGTCGTCGACGAGGACCAGCCGTCCGCCGTGCGCGAGCGCACCCCACAGTTCCCAGACCGAGAAGTCGAACGACACGGAGTGGAACAGGCTCCACACGTCCTCGCGGCCGAATCCGAACCAGTGCCGGGTCGCGTCGAACAGCCGGGCCGCGTTGCCGTGCGGGACCAGGACGCCCTTCGGCCGTCCGGTCGATCCGGACGTGTAGATCACGTATGCGAGGTGCGCGGGATCGATCGGAGCCGGCGCGGGCTCGGCGGGCGCGGCCTCGGGCGTGAGGACGCGTGGCCCTGCGGGTACCCGGGCGGCCAGATCCGGCGAGGCGACCACGACCGGGGCGCCGCTGTCGGAGAGCAGATAGTCGAGCCGCTCCTGCGGATAAGCCGGGTCGAGCGGCAAGTACGCGCCGCCGGCGAGATGGCAGGCGAGTATCGCGATCACCTGGAGCGGCCCGCGGTCCAGCAGGACGCCGACCAGCACGTCCGGCCCGACCCCGGCGGCACGCAGCCGGCTCGCCAGGCCGCCCGCGCGGTGCAGCACGGCGTGGTAGGTGAGCTGTTCGCCGCCCCACACCAGCGCCACCGCGTCGGGTTGCGTTCGTGCCGCCTCGACGAACCGCTCGATCAGCGCCGGGCCGCGGACCTCTTCCTGCTCGGGGTTCCAAGCGCGCAGCAACCGGTCGTCCTCCGGGGCCAGCGAGACGCTGCCGACCAGGCGGCCTGGACCGTCCGCAAAGGACTCAAGCGCGCGGATCACCTGCTCGGCCAACGCGGCAGCACTGTCGTCGGGGCAGCGATCGGTGGCGTACATGAGACGGAGCGCCAGCCGCTCGCCCGGGGCGGCGACGAGGGTCAGCGCCGCGTCGGTCTGTTCAGTGGCGCGCACATCGTGCGCCCGCAACCCGCCGCGCGGCCGTACGGCGTGTTCGCCGAGCGGGTAGTTCTCGAAGACCACCAGGCTGTCGAACAGGCGGCTGCCGCGGGGCACGCCGCTGCAGCCCTGTATCCGCACCAACGGCGTGTGTTCGTACTGCCGGACTTCGGCGAACGACGACTGCACGGCACGCAGCCACGGCGCCACCTCGGCGTCCGGGTCGACGCGCAGGCGCATCGGCAGGGTGTTGATGAACAGTCCGACCATGCTCTCGACCCCGGGCAGCTCCGGCGGCCGCCCGGACACGGTCACGCCGAACACGACGTCGTCGGACTCGGCGTGACGGGCGAGGACCAGGCCCCATGCCGCCTGCACCGCGGTGCTCAACGTCAACCCGTTGCCCCGGCACAGGTCCCGCAGCGCGCGGGTGCGCTCCGCGGACAGTTCGACCTCTGCCGTCGCGGTGCCGATCGGACCGCATCCGGGCTGGTCCAGCGGAAGCGGGGTCGGCGCGGCGAACCCGGCGAGCGCCTCGCGCCATCCGGCGTCGGATTCGGTGGCGTCCTGCTCGCACAGCCAGCCGACGTACTTCTCGTACGGCGGCACGGCGGGCAGGTTCGGCCGCTGTCCGGCGACCCGCGCTTCGTATGCGGTGAACAAATCGGCGAGGACGATCGGCAGCGACCAGCCGTCCATCAGCAGGTGGTGATGCGTCCAGACGAACCGGTGGGTCCGCTCGGCGACCCGGGCGAGGGCGAAGCGGAACAGAGGCGGCTCGGCCAGGTCGAATCCGGCGGCGCGCTCTCTCTCCAGCAGGTCCGAGACCAGCGCGGCCACGTCGTCGCGACCGCGCCAGTCGGTCAGCCGCCACGGCTCCGGCACGTCGCGGTGGACGACCTGCACGGGATCTTCGCCGTCCGCCTGATGGAAGGTCGTGCGCAGGGCAGGGTGCCGGGAGACCACCTGATGCCAGGCGCCGCGGAACGCGGCGACGTCCAGATCGCCTTCCAGCGCAAAGGAAAGCTGGACGACGTACACCCCGCTGTCCGGCGACAGCAGTGCGTGAAAGCGCATGCCCTGCTGCAATGGGGACAGCGGATACGTCGCTTCGGCGCCGGATTCGTCAGCCGGTTCGGCGAGGTCGCGGACGTGCTGGAGAAACTGCTCGGCGAGCCGCGTGACGGTGCGCTCCGCGTGCATCGCGGGCACGTGGGTCCAGCGGACGTGCAACCGCCCGGCCGCCACGAAGGCGGTTACCTCGAGGGGATACGGCCGCGGCTGCCGGGGATCCTGAGTGCCGGAAGGCAGTTCGGGGACGAGTTCCCACGAGGCGTCGCCGAGTCCGCCGTCGAGCTGGCCGAGGTAGTTGAAGCACACCTCCGGCACCGGAAGGGAACGCAGCGGCGCGTCCGAGCCGTGCCGCAGCGCCAGGCATCCGGTACCGACCGCTTCCGTGCCGTCCTTGCCGAGCACCATCGGCTCGACGACCGTGAACCACCCGACGGTGCGGGTGAGGTCGGCATCGGGACCGGTGTCACGGCCGTGGCCCTCGACGTCGACCAGCACGCGGTCGCGGCCGGTCCAGCCGGTCAGCACCCGGCCGAGCGCGGCGTGCAGGATGTCTTTCGCCGACCGGCTGCCGGCCGGCCGCAGCAACACCGAGGTCTGGTCTTCGTCGAGAGCGACGGTCACGGTGTGAGCGTCGCCGACGGCACCGGCTCCGGCGTGTGCGAAGTCGGCGGGCGCGAAGTCCACCGGAACGCTGCCGTCGTGCTGTTCCAGCAATGCCCGGCACCGGTCCTGGTCGCCCGAGCGGCCGCCGGCCGACTCGGCCCACTGACGGAACGACGTGGTTTTCGGCGGAAGCACGACCGGCTCGCGCCGGAGCGCTTGGCGGTACGCGGTGGCGAGGTCGTCGAGCAGGATTCGCCAGGAAACGCCGTCCACGCCGAGATGGTGCGCGACGAGCAGGACGCGGTGGTCGTCCTGGGAGACGGTGGCGTACAGCGCGCTCAGCAGTACACCGCTGGCGAGATCGAGCGAGCGCTGTGCTTCCGCGACGCGGGACTCGAGCGCGGAGAACCGTTGCGCTGCAGGCAATGCGGTCAGATCGGCGATGTGAAGCAGCGCGGGCGGTTCCGCCGGGGGCGGGGCGTTGTCCAGCGCCCAGCCGTCTTCGGCGCGCAGCCGCAGGCGCAGCGCGTCGTGATGCGCGAGCAGCGCGTGCAGCGCGATTTCCAACGCCGCCGGGTCGAGCGGCTGGGCGGAGCGCAGGGCGAGCGCCTGGTTGAAATGGTGCGGTGCGGGGAGCTTCTGATCGAGAAACCACTGCTGGATCGGCGTCGGGGACACGGGCCCGGCGACCGGGCCTTGCTCGGCGGAGACTGCGGGCGCCGATCCGGCGACGGCGGCCAGTTCCGCGACGGTCTGGTGCTGGAACAGCTGCTTGGCGGTGACGGCAAGCCCGGCTTGCGCGGCACGGGAGACCACCTGAATGCTCAGGATCGAGTCGCCGCCGAGCGCGAAGAAGTTGTCGTCCCGTCCCACTCGGGCGATGCCGAGCACCTGCTCCCAGACCGCGGCGAGCGCGCGTTCGGCCGCGGTGCGCGGCGGCTGGTATTCCGCGCTCGCGGTGAAATCGGGCTCCGGCAGCGCGTCGCGGTCGACTTTTCCGTTGCTGGTCAACGGCATCCGGTCGAGCAGCACGATCGCCGCCGGCACCATGAACTCCGGCAGGCGACGCGCGCAGTGCTCGCGCAGCTCGGCCGGGCCGGGGCGGGGTTCGGCCACCACGTAGGCGGCGAGCCGGGCCGTGCCGCGGCGGACCAGCACCGCGGCTTCGCGCACCGCGGGGTGGTCGAGCAGCACGGTCTCGATCTCGCCGGGCTCGACCCGGAATCCGCGCAGCTGCACCTGATCGTCGGCCCGGCCGAGGAAGACCAGGCCGCCGTCGGGGCCGAACCGCGCGCGGTCGCCGGTGCGGTAGAGCCGGCCGCCCGGTGCACCGAACGGGTCCGGCAGAAACCGTTGCGCGGTAAGCCCGGGACGGCCGAGATAGCCGCGCGACAAACCGGGCCCGCTCACGTACACCTCGCCCGCGACACCCGGCGGCACCGGCCGGAGACGCGCGTCGAGCAAGTGGACCTGAGTGTTGGCGAAGGGACGGCCCAGCGTGGGTTCCGCGTCCTCGGCGCGGCACTGGCCGATGGTCGCGCCGACGGTGCACTCGGTCGGGCCGTAGCCGTTGAGGAACCGGCGGCCCGGCGCCCAGCGACGCACGACTTCCGCGGTGACGGCTTCTCCGGTCGAGGTCAGCACGGCGAGGTCCGGCGGGGTCGCGGGCAGTGACGCCAGGGCGGACGGCGCCAAGGTCGCGTGCGTGATCGCCTGCCGGCCCATCAGCCCGGCCAGTTCCGGGCCCGGCAGGCGCTCCTCACCGGTCGCGATGCAGAGCGTGCCGCCGAAACACAGCGCCATCACGACATCCCACAACGAGGCGTCGAAACCGAATGACGCGACGGCCAGCACCCGGTCCGCGGCGGACGGGGCGATCGCGGACGCCTCGGCGGCGACCAGATTCGTCAGGCCGCGGTGCGTCATCAGCGCGCCTTTGGGCCGTCCGGAGGATCCGGAGGTGTAGATGACGTATGCGAGGTGGTCCGGGCCGACGGTGACCGCGGGTGCGGATGCGCTCGCGGCGGCGATCTCGTCCCGGTGGCCGTCGAGACGCACGACAGTGCCGACGCCGGAGGGAACGGACTCGGCGAGATCGCTGGTGGTCACGACGACGCGAAGGCCGCTGTCGGCGGCCATGAACGAGAGCCGGTCCGCCGGGTAGGCCGGATCGAGGGGCAGGTACGCCCCGCCCGCGGCGAGCACCGCCAGCAGGCTGACGATCGACTCGGCGGAGCGTTCGAGGAACACGCCGACCGGCGTCTCGGCGCACACTCCCCGCGCACGCAGCACATGGGCGAGCCGGTGCGCGGACCGCTGCAGCGCGGCGTAGGTGAGCTGCCGGTCGCCGCAGACGACCGCGATCGCGTCCGGCGTCCGAGCGGCCTGGTGCGCGATGAGCTGGTGCAGGCGTTGACCCTCTTCGACCGGTACCGCGGTGTCGTTCCACTCGGCGAGCTGCCGGGTTTCGGCGGGAGTGAGCAGCGGCACCGAACTCGCCCGCCCGCCGGGATCGGCGGCCATCGCGGCCAGCAGCAGACAGTAGTGGTCGGCGAGCCGTTCGACAGTGCGCGCGGCGAACAGGTCCGTGCTGTACTCGACCACACCGTGCAGCCCGCCGTCGGTCTCGGTCACCGCGAAGGCGAGGTCGAACCGGGAGGTGCCGGGATCGAGATCGAGCTGCCGGGCGGTCACCCCTGGCAGGTCGACGTCGAAGGCGGAAGCGTTCTGCAGCGCGAACAACACCTGGTAGACCGGGTTGTGGCTGAGGTCCCGTCCGGGCCGCAGCGCCTCGGTGACCAGCTCGAACGGCACGTCCTGGGCGTAGGCCGCGAGGCAGGTGCGCCGGACCTGGCGCAGCAGGGCGCGGAAGCTGGGGTCGCCGTCGATCCGGACGCGCAGTGCGACGGTGTTGGCGAAGAATCCGACGACCTCCTCGAATTCCGGCCGCCCCCGGTTCGCGACCGGCGTCCCCACCACCAGATCGTCTTGCCCGCTGTGCCGGGCGAGCAGGACCGCGTACGCGGTGAACAAGGTCATGAAGAGGGTGACTTCTTCTTCCCGGCTCAACGCGATCAGGCGCCGGTGCAGGTCGGCCGGGACGGTGAAGGTGTGCACGGCTCCGGCGAAGGTCTGCACGGCCGGGCGCGGCCGGTCCAGCGGCAATTCGTGCAACGCCGGTGCGTCGGAGAGCTGTTCTCGCCAGTAGGTCAGTCGCGTGCCCAGCTCCGGGCGGTCCCGCTGCCAGCGGGCGAACTGCGCGTACCGCGCGCTCGGCGGCGGCAGCGGGGCGCCCCGGTAGGCGGTGGCGAAATCGCGCAGCAGCAAGGAAAACGACCAGCCGTCGACCACCGCGTGGTGCCCGGCCAGCACCAGCACGTGGTCGTCATCGGCGATGCGCACCAGCGCGGCCCGCAGCAACGGGGCGCGGCCGAGGTCGAACGGGCGACGCGCGACCCGCGCCGCCAATTCCCGCCCCGCGTCCGGCGTCGCCTCGGCGTTGATCAGCTCGATGCCGAGGCACAGCTCATCGGAGACCACCTGCACCGGCTGGCCGTCGTCCGAAACTATGGCCGTGCGCAGCGCGGAATGCCGGGCGACGACCGCGTTGAGCGCGCGTTCGGCCTCCGGGACCGACACCGGCCCGGACAGCCGCACCGCCACGTGCGACACGTAGGCCGCGGTACCGGGCAGAAGCTCTTCCAGGAACCACAGCTGGCGCTGCCCGGAGGAGAGCGGAGCGGGGGAGTCGCCGGACGGGAGTGCGGCGTCGGTGTGCGTGCGGTCCTGCTCGGCGATCTCGCGGGCGAGCGCCGCGAGATCGGTCGCCTCGAACACCGCGCGCACGGGCAGGTCGACACCGAACGCCGCGCGGACCCGGCTTTGCACCATGGTGGCGAGCAGCGAATGGCCGCCGAGGGCGAGGAACCGGTCGTGCCTGCCTGCCTTAGGCACGGCGAGGACGTCGGCCCAGATCTCGGCGAGCCGCTTTTCGGCATCAGTGACCGGTTCTTCGTACGGTCGGCCGGAATCCCGTCGCACGGGAGGCAGCGCGGCTCGGTCGACCTTGCCGTTCGGCGTGGTGGGCAGCGCGTCGAGGAGCGGGAACGCGTCCGGCACCAGGTGGGCCGGCAACCGCTCGGCGCAGTGCGACCGCAGGTCTTCGGCAGTCGTCTCGGGGGCGACCGCGTAAGCCGTCAGCGTGTCGGGCGCGGCGATGACGACGCAATCGCGCACTGCCGGGTGCTCGCGCAGCACAGCCTCGACTTCGCCCGGTTCGACGCGGTGGCCGCGGACCTTCGCCTGCCGGTCGAGCCTGTCCACGAAGTCCAGTTCGCCGTCCAGGCGGCGCAACACGCGGTCGCCGGTCCGGTAAAGCCGCGCGCCGGGCTCGCCGAACGGATCCGGCACGAAACGTTCCGCGGTGGTTCCCGGACGCCGCCAATAGCCGCGCGCCAAGCCGGGCCCGCCGAGGTACAGCTCGCCGGAAGCCCCGGGCGGCACCGTCCGGAGATCGGCGTCGAGGACGTGCGCCCGGGCGTCCGCGACCGGGACGCCGATGGTGACCGGCCCGTCCGGCACGCACGTCGCCGCCGTCGACCAGACCGTCGCCTCGGTGGGGCCGTACAGGTTGTGGAAGCGGCGGCCGGGCGCCCACCGGCGGACGACTTCCGGCGGGCAAACCTCGCCGGCCACCGAGACGGTGACGAGTGCGGGCAGCTTCGCGGCGGGGGTGACCACCAACGCGGACGGCGGCAGGGTGACCGTCGTGACTGCCTGCCGGTCCAGCGTCGCGATCAGGTCCGCACCGGGCATCAGCCGCTCGCCGGGAAGGACCAGCGTCGCGCCGGAACACAACGCCATCACGATCTCGAACACTGAGGCGTCGAAGCTGGCGGATGCGAACTGCAGTACCCGGCGGCCGGGTCCGGTGCCGAGAATCCGTTGCTGCGCGAGGGAGAGTCCGGCGATGCCGCGGTGGGTGAGCAGGGCTCCCTTCGGCCGTCCGGTCGATCCGGAGGTGTAGATGACGTACGCCAGAGCGTCGACGCGCGGCGCCGGCAGCCCGGCGGTTTCGGCGGGCCACGGCTGGTCGAGCGGCAGCACCCGCGCGTTGTGCCGGGGCAGCGAGATCGCGGAATGGGTGAGCAAAAGCGGTACGTCGCCGTCCGCGAGCAGGAACTCCAGCCGCCGGGCGGGATACGCGGGGTCGATCGGGAGATAGGCTCCGCCCGCCTTGAGCACTGCCAGCAGCGCGGTCACCAGGTCCGCGGCCGGCGGAAGACAGACACCCACGCGCACGCCCGGTCCGACGCCCAGCGCGCGCAGGCGGCGCGCCAAGGCGGTGGCGCGCGCGTCGAGCGCCCGGTAGGTGAGCTGCCGGTCGCCGCAGACGACCGCGATCGCGTCCGGCGCCGCGCTCGCGTGCGCGGCGAACAGTTCGTGCAGCGTGGCCTGGCCGGACGGAGCGCCGGCGAGCGCGACTGCGCCGTCCGGCGTATTCGATGCCGTCATGCAGCTGCTTCGGCGGTGCGCCGGAAACCGGCGGCGGCCGTCGTCCGTGACTCGCTGGATAACACGCTGAAACGCCCCCAGAATGGCGTGGCTGCGGATCAATTCTCCCGCACGCTAGCACGGAGCGGGGACCTCGCCAACCCGCTTTGCACGGGACAAAAAAATGCGCTGTGGCAGGTAATGGAGCATTGCATCGAATTACGATCATTGCGCATTGTCCGGACCGCTGAAAGCATTGCCGGGAAGGTCTTGCACGCATTCCGCCGAAGCCTCTACTGTCGGGCTCGCCGACCGGACAGCATGTGGAGCAGTCCGGTTCCGGCGCAGGGGACGACCGCCCGGGGCGGCGGAAGACGGAGGGCGGCTTCGTGAGTGCCGAAACGGCGGTTGCGGCGGAAAACCCGGCGGTGTTCGATTTGGCCGACCCGGCCACCCATGCCGATTCCGACCTGTCCGGGATGTGGCGTTATCTGCGCGACTGCGAACCGGTTTACCGGCATTCCGAAACGGCGCACGGCCCGGAATTCTGGGTGATCACCCGGCATGCCGATGTGCAGGCGGTGTACAAGGACAACATCCGGTTCACGTCCGAACGCGGCAATCTGCTCACCACTTTGCTGCGCGGCGGCGACACCGCGGCCGGGAAAATGCTCGCGGTCACCGACGGGCCGCGGCAGCGGGAACTGCGCGCGGTGCTGCTGAAGGCGTTCTCGCCGCGGGTGCTCGAACGGGTCTCCGGGCAGGTGCGCCGGTCCACCCGGCGGGCAGTGCGGGCCGCGGTGCGGCGCGGCACGTTCGATTTCGCCGGCGAGGTGGCCGACCGGATCCCGATGACCACCATCTGCGATCTGCTCGGCGTGCCCGAGGCCGACCGGCCGCATCTGCTCCGGCTGAACAAATCCGCGCTCAGTTCCGACGACGCGGACGAAACGTTCAGCGACGCGTGGGCGGCGCGGAACGAGATCCTGATGTATTTCGCCGAGCTGGCCGAGCTGCGCCGCGAAAACCCGGAGGACGACGTGATCAGTGCGCTCGCCACCGGCAGCATCGGCAATCGTGCGCTCACCGTGCACGAGATCATCTTCAACTGCTACAGCCTGGTCATCGGCGGCGACGAAACCGCGCGGCTGTCCATGTGCACCGCGGTGCAGGCACTCAGCGAGCACAAAGACCAGTGGCGCGCGCTGCGCGAGGGCGCGGTGGCGAAGGAAACCGCGGTCGAGGAGGTGCTCCGCTGGGCGACGCCGGCCATGCACTTCGGCCGGGTCGCCCTCGAAGACGTGGTGCTGCACGACCGCACCATCGCCGCGGGCGACATCGTGACGGTGTGGAACTGCTCGGCGAACCGGGACGAGCGGGTGTTCGACCGGCCCGAGGTGTTCGATCTGGCCCGCCAGCCCAACAAACACGTCACGTTCGGGTTCGGCCCGCACTTCTGCCTCGGGTCCTATCTGGCCCGGGTGGAGATGTCCGCCCTGCTCGGCGCGCTGGCCGAGTTCGCCGCGGACATCGACGTGGCCGGGCCGGTGACGCGAGTGCGCTCCAACTTCCTCAGCGGTCCGAGCAGGCTGCCGGTCGCGGTCGTCCCGGCCGCGGCCGCCGACGAGCTGGACTCGGCGCTGTGAGCGACGTCGCGGACCTTTACCCGCTTTCCCCGCTGCAGCAAGGATTGCTGTTCCACACCGTCTCCGACGACCGCGGCGGGATGTACGTGGAACAGGTCGCGTTCCGGGTCGAAGGCCCCTTCGACCCGGATGCTTTCGCCCGCGCGTGGCAGCGCGTGGTCGACCGGCACCCGGCGCTGCGCACCTCGTTCCTGTGGCAGAAGCTGGACGAGCCGGTTCAGGTCGTGCACCGCGAGGCGCGGCTCGACGTCGTGGTGGAGGATTGGCGCGGCGCGAGCGACGCCGAGCGCGAGCAGCGGCTGGAGGAGTTCCTGCGCGCCGACCACACCCGCGGGTTCGACGTGGCGCGGGCTCCGCTGCTGCGCATCGCACTGATCCGGCTCGCCGAGAGCGCGTGGGAAATCGTCTGCAGCAACCACCACCTGATCTTCGACGGATGGTCCCGGGCGAGGCTGCTGCGCGAAGTGATGGCGTACTACTCGGCGGCGCCCGGCGCCGAGGTCCGCCTTCCGCCGGTCCGGCCGTTCCGCGATTACGTCGGCTGGCTGCAGGCCCGGGACGACCAGGCGGCCGAGGAGACCTGGAGCGACGCGCTCCGCGGGTTCGCCGCCCCGACCCCGCTGCCGGCCGGGCCCGCGAACCCCGGCTCGGCGGGATCGGCGAGCGCGGTCGTCGAGCTGGACGAGGAAGCGACAGCGGCGCTGCAGCGGATGTGCCGGGAGCACGGACTCACTGCGAGCACGGTCGTGCAGGCCGCGTGGGGGCTGCTGCTGGGCAAGCACAGCGGTTCCGACGACGTGGTGTTCGGCGTGACTGTGGCCGGGCGTCCGCCGCAACTGCCCGGCTCCGAGGACATGATCGGGCTGTTCATCAACACCGTTCCGGTGCGCGTGCGCTGGTCGCACGGTGAGCCAGTCGGCGAGTGGCTTCGTCAGCTGCAGCGCTCGGTCGCCGAGCTGCGGCAGCACGAACATACGCCGCTGGCGCGGATCCGGGCGTGGAGCGAAGTGCCCGGCGGGGTCGCGCTGTTCGACAGCCTGGTGGTCTTCGAGAACTATCCGCTCGGCGACGACTCCGTGCGCGGCGAATCGGACCCGGTGGTGCGCGACGTGCGGGTCGCCGAGCAGACCGACGTGCCATTGACCCTGGTCGCGGCCCCGGGCGACCGGTTCAGCCTCCGCCTGCTGTACGCCACCGACCGGTACGACGCGCCGACCGCCGCCGACCTGCTCGGTCAGCTCGCCCGGCTGCTGGCCGGCATGGCCGCCGATCCGGCCCGCCCGGTGGCCCGGCTGCCCTTGGTGTCCACAGTGGACGAGGCGGAGCTGGTCCGGCGGTGGAACCCGGAGGCCGGCGAACTGGCCGCACCGACGCCGCTGGTGACCCGCTTCCAGGAGCAGGCCCGGACGCGGCCGGACGCGATCGCCGTCGTGTGGGGCGAGGAACAGCTGAGCTATCGCGCGGTGCTGCGACGCGCGTCCGGTCTCGCGGAACGTCTGCGGTCCGCGGGCGTCGGCCCGGAGAAGCTGGTCGGCGTGCTGTCAGAGCGCGGGCCGCAGCAGGTGATCGCGGTACTGGCCTGCCAGCTCGCCGGCGGCGCGTACCTGCCGCTGGACCCGGCTTACCCGGCCGACCGGATCGCGTACCTGGTGGCCGACAGCCGGACGCCGATCGTCGTCACCACCGCGGACCTGGCCGCGCGGGTGCCTGCCGGACCCGCGGTCGTCGTCCTGGACGAGCGTGCGGCTGAACCGGCTGACGTGCCGGTGGACCCGGCGCAGCTGGCGTACGTGATCTACACGTCGGGTTCCACCGGACAGCCCAAGGGCGTGCTGGTGCCGCACGGCAACGCGGCCCGGCTGTTCGACGCGACCCAATGCTGGACCGGGTTCGGCGCGGACGACATCTGGAGCCTGTTCCACTCGATCGCGTTCGACTTCTCCGTGTGGGAGCTGTGGGGCGCGCTGGCACACGGCGGCCGGCTGGTGCTGGTGGACGAACCGACCCGGCGCTCGCCGGACGACTTCGCGGAACTCCTTGCCGAGCAAGCGGTCACCGTGCTGAACCAGACTCCTTCGGCATTCCTGCCGCTGGCCTCCCGCGCCGGCGAACTGCCCGCCCTGCACACGGTGATCTTCGGCGGCGAGGCGCTGTCCGCCGGACAACTCGCCGGCTGGGCCGGCCGCACCGGGTTGCGCCGGCCGCGGCTGGTGAACATGTACGGCATCACCGAGACGACCGTGCACGTGACCCAGCACCGGGTCGCCGAGGCCGATCTGCGGCCCGGGGCGGGCTCGGCGATCGGCAGGCCGATTGCGGACCTGCGCGTGTACCTCCTGGACGACGATCTGCGCCCGGTGCCCGCCGGCGTGGCCGGCGAGCTTTACGTCGGCGGCGCCGGGCCCGCCCGCGGATACCTCGGCCGGTCCGGGCTCACCGCGGAGCGCTTCCTGCCGGACCCGCACGCGCACGGCGCGCCGGGCGCCCGGATGTACCGCACCGGCGACCTGGCGCGGGCGCTGCCCGACGGCACGTTCGTCTACCTCGGGCGCAGCGACAGCCAGGTGCAGGTCCGCGGGCACCGCGTCGAGCCGGGCGAGATCGAATCCGCGCTGCGCGCCCACCCGGACGTGACCACAGCACACGTGCTGCTGCGCGACGAGAGGCTGGCCGCGTACCTGGTCACCACCGGCGAGATCGCCGACATCCGCGAACACGTGGCCGGATCCCTGCCGAGCTACCTGCACCCCGCGCACTACGTGGTTGTCGACGCGTTCCCGTTGACCGCGCACGGCAAGATCGACGATGCCGCTTTGCCGACGCCGTCCGCCGACCGCGTTCAGTCCGGTGCCGAGTACGCCGCGCCGGACACCCCCGCCGAACGGGCGCTCGCCGAGATCTGGCAGGACATCCTGGGGCTGGACGCGGTCGGCGTGCACGACAACTTCTTCGCACTGGGCGGAGATTCGATCCTGAGCATGCGGATCGCGGCCCGGGCGATGCAGGCCGGGCTGCGGATCAATCCGCGGCAGTTGTTCGAGCACCAGACCGTGGCCGAACTGGCGACGGCGGCCGGCGCCGAAACAGCCGAACCCGCGGTGGCAGAGCCCGATCCGACCGGCCCGATCCCGCTGACTCCGATCCAGTCCTGGTTCTTCGCCGCGGAACGGCCCGCTCCGCATCACTTCAACCAAGCGTTCGTCATGCGGCTGGATCAGCCCGCGGACCCCGACGCGCTGCGAGCCGCGCTCGTGCACCTGACCTCGAAGCACGCAGCGCTGCGGCTCCGTTTCGAGCGACGCCCCGACAGCCGGTGGCAGCAGCGGATCGCTGAGCCCGCCGAGCATCCCGAGCTTCTGCGCTGCGTCGACCTCTCCGCGAGCGCCGAGCCGGTCCGCGCGTTCGAGGAGATCGCGACTGAGACGCAGACTTCGCTCGCCCTGGACGACGGCCTCCTGTTGCGCGCGGTGCATGTCAGCCTCGGCGACGACGGCGAGCGGCTGCTGCTGGTCGTCCACCACCTGGGAGTGGACGGCGTTTCGTGGCGCGTCCTGCTGGCTGACCTCGCGACGGCCTACGCCGAGATCTCCCGCGGCCGAAAGGCGCCAGCCGGCGCGTCCGGCACTTCCTTCGCTGCCTGGGCGACTCGGCTGGCCGAGTACGCGGAGTCGGACGAACTCGCCGCGGAAATCCCGTTCTGGCAGGACATGCTTCGCGCCGCGAACGCGTCGCTGCCCGTCGATTTCCCCAGCGCCGGACCGCACCCGGCCGGCACGGCGGCAACTGTGACCCGGTCGCTGAACCGGCGGCAGACCCGCTCCCTCCTGCACGCCGGGTCTGCCCGGGTGCGGCCCGTCGAGGTCCTGCTCGCCGCCCTGGGCCAGACCCTGGGGGAGTGGTCCGGCCGCGACCGCGTGGTAGTGGACACCGAGGGACACGGCCGCGAGACGTGCTGGGCCGGTGTCGACCTGACCGGCACTGTCGGGTGGTTCACCAGCCTTTACCCGCTCGAACTGTCCGCGGGCGACGCGGTTTCGGCGCTGCGGCACGCGAAAGCCCGGCTCCGGTCGGTGCCGGACGGCGGCATCGGGCACCAGTTGCTCGCCTACGGCCGGGGCGTCCGTTTCCGGGCGGCCGAGCGCGACGTCCTGTTCAACTACCTCGGCCAATTCGACGAGAACCCGGAGAACGGCGCCGGCTGGCGGCTGTCCGGCGAACCGGCCGGAGTGCCGCAGGACGACCGCGCGCCGCGCCGGTATGCGCTGGAAGTGACCGCCGCCGTCGCGAACGGCAAGCTCCAGGTCCGCTGGACCTACAGCCCCGGCCGGCACCGCGAAGCCACCGTGGCCCGGCTGGCGGGCCGCTTTCTCGATCGCGTCGCGCAGTTCGCGGGCGTCGCGGAGGACGCCGCGCTGGCGACCCCGCAGGACTTCCCGCTCGCGACGGTAACCCAGGACGCGGTGGACCGGTTCGCCGCGCTGCCCGGCGGCCTCGAAGACCTGTATCCGTTGTCGCCCATGCAGCAAGGGATGTTGTTCCACCTGCTGTACGCGCCGGAGGGCGGCGTGAACGTCGAGCAGGTGACCTGCCGGCTCACCGGCGACCTCGACATGCCGTCGCTGCGTTCGGCGTGGGCGGCGGTGGTGGCGAGCCACCCGGTGCTGCGCACTTCGTTCCACTGGCGCGACGGCGATTCCCCGCTGCAAGCGGTGCACCGCACGGCGGAAATGCCGTGGCGGGAGCTGGACTGGCGAGGCCGGACGGCCGCGGAACAACGCGAAGCGCTGGCGGATCTGCTGCGCGCGGACCGGGCCGAGCGGTTCCGCCCGGAAACCGCGCCGCTGATGCGGCTGACGCTGGTCCGCACCGGCGAGGACACCCGCGAGCTGATCTGGACCCACCACCATCTCCTGCTGGATGGATGGTCGCTGGCCCGGGTGTTCCAGGAAGTCCTCGCGTTCCAGCGGGCCGCGCTGACCGGCACTGAGTTCGTCCCGGCGCCTGCCCGGCCGTACCGCGACTACCTCGGCTGGCTCGCCGAGCGCGATTCGGCGCAAGCGGAAGCCTTCTGGCGCAAGGAATTCGGCGACATCAGCGCGCCGACGCCGTTGCCGGCCGAACCGGGCGAGCCGGTGCCGGGCACCGGGTCCGCCACCGAGATCGCGCATTTGACCGCCGAGCAGACTGCCGCCGTGCAGGACTTCGGCCGGTCCAATCAGGTCACGCTCGGCACCCTGGTGCACGCCGCTTGGGCGCTGGTGCTGCACCGGCACAGCATGGAACCCGAAGTGGTGTTCGGCACCGTCGTCGCCGGCAGGCCCGCGGACTTGTCCGGAGCCGAGGGCATGGTCGGGCAGTTCATCAACACCCAGCCGGTGCGGCTCGCGGTCGAGCCGGACCGGGAAGCGCTGGACTGGCTGCACGACGTGCAGCGCGCGCTCGCCGACGCCCGCCAGTTCGAGTTCACCCCCCTGGTGGAGATCCACGGCGTCAGCGCGGCTCCCCGGGACCAGCCGTTGTTCGAGTCGGTGCTGGTGTTCGAGAACTACCTGGTCGAGCAGTTGCCGGAAGCCGCGGCGGCGCGTCCCGCCGGGATGCCTGCGGTGGACCGGTTGCAGGGGCACGAGCAGACCAACTACCCGCTGACGCTGATCTCGGCGCCCGGCGAGCAGGTCCGGCTCCAGTTGCTCTACGACGGCGACCGCTACCGTCCGCAGACCGCACGGCGGGTGCTCGACCAGGTCCGCACCGCGCTGGCAGCGCTGGCGGACAATCCGCGGCGCACTGTCGCGGACCTGCCGCTGCTGGCCGAGGACGAGGTCCGGCAGATGCTGGTCGACTGGAACGACACCGCGGTGCCGTTCCCGCTGGACCAGACTTTCCCGCAGCTCTTCCAGGCACAAGCGGCGCGCACTCCGGCCGCGCTCGCCGTGGCCGACGACGACCGTGAGCTGACCTACGCCGAACTGGCCGCGGCCGCCGCAGGCCTCGCGCACCGCTTGCGGGGCCTCGGTGTCGAGCCGGAGACCAGGGTCGCCCTGTGCCTGGACCGCTCGGCCGACCTGATCGTCGCGATCCTCGCGGTGTGGCAGGCCGGCGGCGCGTATCTCCCGGTGGACACCGCGCTTTCCGCGCAGCGCATCGCCTTCATGCTCGACGACGCCCGCGCGGCGGTCGTGGTCACCACCAGCGCGGCTCGTGCCGCCCTTCCGCCGACGGACGCACAGGTCGTCTGCGTAGACGACGCTGACCAGCCCAGCGCGGTACAGCCGCCGGATCCGCGGACCGGGCCGGACCATCTCGCGTACGTCATCTATACCTCCGGCTCCACCGGCAGGCCCAAGGGGGCGATGGTCGAGCAGCGCGGGATGGTCAACCACTTGCTCGCGAAGGTCCGCGCCCTCGGCCTTTCCTCGGACGACACGGTGGCTGCCACCGCGTCGCCGTCCTTCGACATTTCGGTGTGGCAGTTCTTCTCGGCGCTGCTGGTCGGCGGCAGCGTGCGGGTGTTCGCCGATCCGGTAGCCCACGATCCGGTGCGGCTGATGGCCGAGACCGCCCGCCGGGACGTGACGATTCTCGAAGTGGTGCCCGCGATGCTCCGCGCGATCGAGGCGTCCGAGACACCCGGGGAGCTGCCTGCGCTGCGGTGGCTGCTGCTGACCGGCGAGGCGCTGCCCGCCGACCTCTGCCGGACCTGGCTCGCCCGGCATCCGCGGATTCCGCTGCTCAACGCCTACGGTCCGACGGAATGCTCCGATGACGTCACGCACCACGTCATCGCGGCCCCGCCCGCCGCGGACGCTTCCGGAGTGCCGATCGGGACGCCGTTGCCGAACACGCGGCTGTACGTCCTGGACAACCGGCAGCGTCCGGTGCCGCTCGGCGCGCCCGGCGAATTGTGCGTGGGCGGCAGCGGAGTCGGCCGCGGGTATGCCGGACGGCCTGGCCGCACCGCGTCGTCGTTCGTGCCGGACCCGTTCGGGCCGCCGGGCACGCGGCTTTACCGCACCGGCGACCTGGTGCGCGCAGCGGTGGACGGCACGCTGGAATTCCTCGGCCGCATCGACCATCAGGTGAAGCTGCGCGGCTTCCGGATCGAACTCGGCGAAATCGAGGCGGTCCTGCACCGGCACCCGGCCGTGCGCGACGCGGTCGTCCTGCTCCGCGAGGACGTGCCGGGCAACCAGCAGCTCGTCGCGTACGCGGTGACCGGCTCCGCCGACCGGGACCTCCTGGCGCACTGCGCGGAGCACCTGCCCGGGTACATGGTGCCGTCGGCGTTCGTCCGGCTGGACGCGCTTCCGTTGACCCCCAACGGGAAACTGGACCGCCGCGCGCTCCCGCCTGCTGCCGGGGCCGCCGCGACCGCCGAGGCGGACCGGCCGCGACCCGGCATGGAGGAGCTGGTCGCCACCGTCTGGTCGGGCGTCCTCGGCCGCACGGACGTGAGTCGCCAGTCGGCGTTCTTCGCGCTGGGCGGGCATTCGCTCTCGGCGATGCGGGTGATCGCCCGCCTGTCTGCCTTGGTGCACGCGGAGCTCCCGCTCCGCGCCTTGTTCGACAACCCGACGCTCGCCGACTTCGCTCGGTTCGTCGAGCGTGCGCGGCTGGCGGACGACTCGGCGCCGGCGCTCGCCCCGGTCCCGCGCAATGGCGTCCTTCCGCTTTCCTTCGCGCAGCAGCGTCTTTGGTTCCTCGACCGATGGGCACCCGGAAGCTCGGCGTACAACCTGCCGATGGCAGTGCGCCTCGCCGGCGACCTCGACGTCACTGCACTGGCCGACGCCGTGCGGAACGTCGTGCGCCGCCACGAATCCTTGCGCACCACGTTCTCCAGCGACGACGGCACGCCGTACCAGGTGATCGCCAAGATGCCGGAGGTCCGGCTGCCAGTGGTCGACCTGCGCGAACTCGACCGGGCGGACGCGCTCGCGCAGGCCCGGGCGCTGGCGAGGCGGGACGCCCGCGCGCCGTTCGACCTCGAAACCGGCCCGCTGCTGCGGACGGCGCTGGTGCGGCTGGCCGAAGACGACCACGTCCTCCTGCTGAACCTGCACCACATCGTCAGCGACGGCTGGTCGTCCGGCGTGCTGGTCGCGGAGCTGAGCGAGAGCTACACCGCGGCGGTCGAACACCGGCCCGCGGTGCTGCCGGAACTGCCGGTGCAGTACCCGGATTTCGCGGTGTGGCAACGCGAACTGCTCAGCGGCGAGCGGCTGGAACGCGAGCTCGCGCAATGGCGGGAGAAGCTGGCCGGCGCGCCCGGGCTGCTTGCGCTGCCCACCGACCGGCCGCGGCCGGCGGTGCAGACCCACCGGGGCGCGAACCTCGCGGTCGACCTGCCCGCGCGGGTGGCCGCGGCCGCCCGGGAACTGGGCAGTGCGGAAGGCGCGACCGTCTTCATGGTCCTGTTCGCCGCCTTCGCGACCGTGCTGTCGGGCTACAGCGGCCAGCACGACTTGCTGATCGGCACCCCGATCGCCAACCGCTCGCGGCCCGAACTGGAGCCGCTGATCGGATTCTTCGCCAACACCCTGGTGCTGCGCGCCGACCTGACGGGCGCGCCCACCGGCCGGGAACTGCTCGCCAGGGTGCGCGAGACCACTGTGGACGCCTACACCCGGCAGGACGTGCCGTTCGAGCTGCTGGTCGACGCGGTGCGGCCGGAGCGCTCGCCGAGCCACAGCCCCTTGGTTCAGGTGTTGTTCGTGCTGCAGAACGCGCCGGCGGGTGGCGCGCCGTGGCCAGGATTGGAAATCAGCGCGCTGCACGACCAACCGGCCGGTGACACCGCGCGCTTCGACCTGACCCTCTCGGTGCGCGAATCCGCCGAAGGGCTGCACGCCAACGTCGAATACAACACCGACCTCTTCGACCAGGCGACGATCCGCCGCCTGATGCGCTCGTACGAAAGCGTGCTGGGGGCGCTGGCCGAGGACCCCGACCGGCGGGTGCCGGACCTGCCGTTGCTGCCCGCACCGGAACTCGCCGCGCAGGCCGTGCTCGCCGGTCCCGCCGCCGAACTGCCGGAGACCACCCTGGCCGCGCTGGTGCGCGCGCAAGCGGAGCGAACACCCGACGCGATCGCGGTGTCCTCGGCCGGGCGCGAGCTGACCTACCGGGCCTTGCGCACCAAGGCCGAGCGGCTGGCCCAGCGGTTGCGCGCGTCCGGGATCGGCCCGGAGGACCGGGTCGGCGTCTGCCTGGACCGGTCGCCGGAGCTCGTCGTCGCCGTGCTCGGCGTTCTGTTCGCCGCTGCCGCCTACCTGCCGCTCGATCCGGAGCACCCGGCGGAACGGCTCGCGTCGCTGCTGGCCGACAGTGCGGTCGCGGCGCTGGTCACCGACCAGGCGGTCGTGCCGGACATCGAAACGGTGCATCCGGGCGAGGGAGCCGATCCGCGAGGCGGACCGGAGGCGGTGCCGGACAATCTCGCTTACGTCATCTACACCTCGGGCTCGACGGGGCGGCCCAAGGCGGCGATGAACACTCACCGCGCGATCGTCAACCGGTTGCAGTGGATGCAGGACACCTACCGCCTCGACGGCGACGACCGGGTGCTGCAGAAAACGCCGGCGACTTTCGACGTGTCGGTGTGGGAGTTCTTCTGGCCGCTGCTGACCGGTGCGCGGCTGGTGCTCGCCGCGCCCGGAGGACACCGAGACCCGCGTTATCTGGCGGAGCTGACCGACGAACAAGCCGTCACCACGGCGCATTTCGTGCCGGCCATGCTCTCGGCGTTCGTCGAAACGCCCGAATCCGCCCGCGCGAGTTCCCTGCGCCGGCTGATCGCCAGCGGAGAGGCGCTGCCCGCGGAGGTCGTCCGGGCGGTCGCGGCGAGGTTGCCCGGCGTGCCCTTGCACAACCTGTACGGGCCGACCGAAGCCGCGGTCGACGTGACGCACTGGCCGTGCCCGCCGGACCCGCTCGGCGCCGTGCCGCTCGGCGCGCCGGTGGCCAACACGCGGATCCACGTGCTGGACCGTTTCCTGCGGCCGGTGCCTGCCGGGGTTCCCGGCGAGCTGTGCATCGGCGGCGTGCAAGTCGGCCGCGGTTACCACGGCCGGCCGGGCCTGACCGCCGAGCGCTTCGTGCCCGACCCGGCCGGGACGTCCGGCTCCCGGCTGTACCGCACCGGCGACCAGGTGCGACTGCGCGCCGACGGGGTGCTCGAATTCCTCGGCAGGCTCGACCACCAGGTCAAGATCCGCGGCCTGCGCATCGAGCCCGGCGAAGTGGACGCGGTGCTCGAGGCGCATCCGGACGTCCGGGCAGCGGTCACCGTCGCGCACGGAACCGGCGACCAGGCGCGCCTGGTCGGATACGTCGTCACGGAGTCCGAAGTGGACGATTCGGGGCTGCGGTCGCACTGCGCTCGCACGCTGCCCGCCTACCTGGTGCCTGCCGTGTTCGTGCGGCTCACGGAATTCCCGTTGTCGCCCAACGGGAAGATCGACCGGAAAGCGCTTCGGCCGGCGGACGGCGACGAACTCGGCGGAGTTCCTTACCGGGTGCCCGCGACGCCCTCCGAGGAAAGGGTCGCGAAGGTGTGGCAGGTCGTGCTCGGCGTGCCCGAGGTCGGCGCGGACGACAATTTCTTCGCGCTCGGCGGCCATTCGTTGCTGGCGACCCGCGTGCACGCCCGGCTCCGCGCCGAATTCCAGTCCGACCTGCCGCTGCGGGCGCTGTTCGAGCTGCCGACCGTGGCCGCGCTGGCCGCCGAGCTCGACCGCCGGTCCGCGGCCGGGCCCGCGGCGGACGCGGGCGCGATCCGGGCGGTGGGCCGCGACGGCTACCGCCGCCGGAAATCCGAACTCCGAATGCCGCGCGCGACCGCCCCGGCAGCGCAGCCCAGAGGGGGAGATGCGGGATGACCGACCTGCCCGGCACCGCCGAGCTGACTTACGGGAGCTACCTCGAACTGGACGCCCTGCTGCGGCTCCAGCGCCCGGTGAGCGAACCCGAGCACCCGGACGAACTGCACTTCATCGTCACCCACCAGGCGATGGAGCTGTGGTTCAAGGTGATGATCCACGAGCTGTACCGGGTTCTGCCCTGCCTGGCCGACCGGCAGTGGGCGCGTGCGGTCACCAGGATGCGCCGGGTCAACGAGATCTTCGCCGCCCAGACCGCGCAGATGCAGACGTTGAACACGCTGGAGCCGAGCGCCTTCCTGCAGTTCCGGCACGCGCTCGGCACCGCGAGCGGATTCCAGTCGGTGCAGTTCCGGGTGCTCGAGGTGCTGGTCGGTTTGCGCGAGCCGGGTTACCTGGCCCAGCTCGCCTCGGCCAGCAGCGGCGTGCTGCCGTCCGACGTGAGCGCCGCGCTCGCCGTGCCGAGCCTCGCCGAAGTGGCCGTCGGGGTGCCGCGCGCGGCTGGCGCCGAGGACTGGCAGGCGGTGTACGCGGAACCGGAGCGGCATGCCGCGCTGGTGCTGCTCGGCGAGGAACTGCTTGACCACGACCGGATGTGGCTGCGCTGGCGGCACGAGCACCTGTGCCTGGTCGAACGGATCATCGGCAGGCTGGTGCGCGGCACCGGCGGCGGATCGTCCGGCTATCTCGAAGGCCGGGCCGCGCAGCGGGTTTTCCCGTTCCTGTGGGACCTGCGGCGGCAGCTGACCTTGGCCACCGAAAAGAACACCGTGAAAGAACCGCGCCGCTGAGCGCGCCGAAGGAGGAACTGTGTTCGAGGACGACGACGAGACCACCATTTACCACGTGGTGGTCAACCACGAGGAGCAGTACTCGATCTGGCCCGCGGACCGGGAAATCCCGGCCGGCTGGCGCGACGAGGGCACCTCGGGCACCAAGAAGGAATGCTTGGCCCACGTGGACGAGGTGTGGACCGACATGCGGCCGTTGAGCCTGCGCAAGCAGATGGCCGCCGAGGCCGCGGCACAGTGAGCGCGGCCGCACTGCCCGGGTACTGCAAAGCCTTTGCGCTGGCCGACTTCCGCCGGTTCCCCGGCTGGGCCGCGGCGGCCGCGCCGGCGCAGGCCGGTCTCGGGGACGACGACCTCGGCTATCTCGGCGACGACTACGCGGTGCGCGCCGATCCGGTGACCGGCGAACCGCTGCTGTTCGGCGGCGACGCCCCCGGATGGCAGGAATTCTGCACCGCCGAGCTGGGTTTCGCGGTGCCCGCCGACCTCGTGGCCGCGGCTGATTCGGAAAACCAAGGAGGACAGCGCAATGGATGAACTGGTGCAGCGCCTTTCGGAGGGCACGCACCCGGTGGCCGTCGGCGGGCCGGTGGCGACGCTGGCCGAACTGCACCGCCGGGTCGACGAGCTGGGCTTCGTGTTCGTGAAGTTCACCGGGACCTCCGGCGGCACCGACCTCGGCGTCCTGCTCGACCGCGAACGCTGCGCGCTCGACGGCGCGGACTTCGCGCAGGGCACCGGCGCCGTGCACTTGGAGGGCAGCTTGGTGCTCAACGACGAACCGGTGCGCTGCGTCGCGGACATCGACCTGGCCACACTGAGCGGGACCGGCCGGCTGCTGGCGACGACCGGCGCGGACGCGTGACCGACCACGCGCTGCTCGCGCGGCTGGAGGGGATCGGCGCCGGCTTCGCGCGCACTCCGGTGGCGCGGCTCTCGCACGAGCGGCTGCGGTTGTACGCGAAGCTCGAATTCCAGAACCCGACCGGCAGCGTGAAGGACCGCTCGGCGTACCTGATCCTGCGCCGCGCGGCCGAACGGGGCGAGCTGACGTCGGCCAGCGTGGTGGTGGAGTCCTCGTCCGGGAACTTCGCGATCTCGCTGGCGTCGTTCTGCCGAGCGGCCGGCCTGTCCTTCGTGCCGGTGATCGACCCGAACACCAACCAGTCCACCGAACGGTTCCTGCGCGCGGCGTGCGAGCGGGTGGAGAAGGTGGCCGAACGGGATGAAAGCGGCGGATTCCTGCTCAGCCGGCTGGCCGCGGTGCGCCGGCTGAAGGCGGGCATGCCGGACGGGTACTGGCCCAACCAGTACGAGAACGCCGACGCCGCGGACGCGCACGAGCTGATGACCGGAGCCGAGCTGTGCGCGGCGCTGGAGCGGATCGACTACGTGTTCGTGGGGGTCGGCACCGGCGCGACGATCGCCGGCGTCGCCCGCTGCGTCAAACGACTGCGGTCGCGGGCGAAGGTGATCGCGGTGGACGCCGAGGGATCGGCGATCTTCGGCAGTCCGCCGCGCGCCCGGCACATCCCGGGGCTCGGCTCGGCGATCCGGCCGCCGATGGTGGACCGGGCCGAGATCGACGACGTGGTGCTCGTCCCGGAGACCGAAACCGTCGCCGCCTGCCACGCCCTGGTGCGCGAACACGGCATCTACGCGGGCGGGTCCACCGGCAGCGTCTACGCCGCGATCGAACGGTACTTCGCCGGGTATCGCGGTCCGGCCCCGGTGGTCGCCATGTTGTGCGCGGACCGGGGCACCGCGTACGCGGACACCGTCTACCGGCCTGGCTGGCTCGCCGAGCGCCTGCCCGAGCCGGTGCTGAGCATCTGAAAGGGATTCCCATGCCCGAGCTGGCGCCGCCCGAATTCACCGTCATCACCGGAAGCGACGCGCGCGAGCACCTCGACGCCGCGCGCCCGCAGTGCGCCGACGTGGTCCGCCGTGCCTACCTCGTCCACGCCGCGGGGGACTCGTCGCTGCCGCACAGCAGTTTCCTGCGGTTCCCGGGGCGCGCGTCCGACCGGATCATCGCGCTGCCCGGATATCTCGGCGGGGAGTTCGACGTCGCGGGGATCAAGTGGATCGCCAGCGTCCCCGGCAACAAGAACCACGGCCTGCCGCGCGCGTCGGCGGTGCTGCTGCTCAACGACCCGGCGACCGGATTCGCCTACGCCTGCATGGAATCCTCGCTGATCTCGGCGACCCGCACGGCCGGATCGGCCGTGCTCGCCGCCGAGGCGCTGACCGGCGGGCGGACCGCCCGCCGGATCGGATTCGTCGGCACCGGCCTGATCGCCGACCACGTGCGCCGGTTCGTCGCCGATCTGTCCTGGGACGTCGGCGGCTACCGGTTGTTCGACACCGACCCGGCGGCCGCGCACCGGTTCGCGGAGCGGCTGCCCGGCTCCGACGTCGTCGTCGCGGACAAGGTGTCCGGAGCCTTCGAAGACTGCGATCTCGTGGTGCTCGCCACCGTCGCGGGCAGCCCGCACCTGCACGATCCGGAGCTGCTCGCGCACCGGCCGACGGTGTTGCACCTGTCGTTGCGCGATCTGAGCGAAGACCTGGTGCTGGGCGTGCAGAATTTCACCGACGACATCGACCACGTGATGCGCGAGCGCACTTCGCTGCACCTGGCGCAGCAGCGGGTCGGGCACCGCGATTTCGTCGCAGGAACCCTCGCCGACGTGCTGAACGGCACGGTCTCCCGCGATCCGGAGCGGGCCGCGGTGTTCTCGCCATTCGGGCTGGGCGTGCTGGACCTCGCGGTCGGCTCCTGGCTCGCCGAGAGGGTGCGCGCGGCAGGCGCCGGGCAGTCCGTCGCGGGCTTCTGCCCGGAGGTCGGCTGGTGACCGGCATCGATCCGGGCGTGGAGCAGGACGTCTTCGTCCTGCCCTCGTCTTACGCGCAGCAGCGGCTGTGGTTCCTCGACCAGCTCGAACCGGGCAGCCCCGCCTACACCGTCCCGATGGCCGTGCGGCTGGCCGGCGAGCTCGACGCCCCGGCACTGCGCCAAGCGCTGCGCACCGTGGCCGGCCGGCACGAAACGCTGCGGACGACGCTGGCCGACATCGACCAGTCCGGCGTGCCGAGCCAGCTCGTGGCCCCGGCCGCCGACGTCGCGCTGCCGGCGATCGACCTGTCCGGTCTGCCCGAGGCGGACCGCGCCGAGGTCGCGGCGCGGCTGGCCGCAGCGGAAGCCACCGCACCGTTCGACCTGGCGACCGGACCGCTGCTGCGGGTCCGCCTGCTCCGTCTCGGCCGTGCCGACCACGTGCTGCTCACCACCATGCACCACGTCATCACCGACGGATGGTCGCTCGGAAACTTCGCCCGGGAGCTCGGCATCTGCTACCAGGCCGCCGTGGCGGGCAGCGAGCCGGAGCTGCCCGAGCTGCCCATCCAGTACGCGGATTACGCGGTGTGGCAACGGGAACAGCTCTCCGGCGCCGCGCTGGAACGCGAACTGGACTACTGGCGCGACCGGCTGGCCGGCGCTCCCGCGCTCCTCGACCTCCCGCTGGACCGCCCGCGCCCGCCGGTGCCTGCGTCGCGGTCCGCGCAGGTCGCCGTGCGCTGGCCGGCCGATCTGCGCGACGGCCTCGCAGCGCTCGGCCACGAGCGCGGGGCCACGCTGTTCATGGTGCTGCTGGCCGGTTTCAGCGCGGTGCTGGCCCGGCACACTGGTTCGCCGGACGTGGTCGTCGGCACCCCGGTCGCCGGTCGCGGCCGTCCGGAGCTCGACGGCATGATCGGCCTGCTGGTCAACACTCTGGCGCTGCGCACGGACGTCTCCGGCGACCCGGGTTTCGCCAGCCTGCTCGATCAGGTGCGGGAGAGCTGCCTCGACGCCTACAGCCACCAGGACCTGCCGTTCGAGCGACTGGTCGAGGCGTTGCGGCCGGAGCGGGACTCTCGGCACAACCCGGTGGTACAGGCGCTTTTCGCGCTGCAGAACACTCCGGCGGCGGACCGGGACTGGCCCGGGCTGCGGTCGGTGCTGTTCCGGCGGGAGCACCGCGGAGGCACGTCGAAGTTCGACCTCAGCCTGTTCGTCACCGAGATCGGTGCGGACGGCCTCGACGTCGTGATCGAATACGACGGAATGTTGTTCGAGCACGCGACGGTCGAACGCCTCACCGGACATCTCCGCACGCTGCTGGAGGCGGCCGTCGCGGATCCCGTCGCGCCGGTGAGCACGCTTCCGATGCTGAGCGCGGCCGAGTTGGACGAAGCGGCGCGGTTGGCCGACGGCGGCCCGGCGGGCAGCCGGACGCCCGTACCCGAGCGGTTCCGCGCCCAGGCGGCCCGCACTCCGGACGCGATCGCCGTGCGGTGCGGGGAAACCGCCGTGACCTACCGGGAATTGGACGAGCGCGCCAACCAGCTGGCCGGGCATTTGCGCGGCCTGGGCGTGCGAGCCGAAACCCCGGTGGCGGTCTGTCTCGACCGCACGCCGGAGCTGGTGATCGCGCTGCTGGCGGTGCTCAAAGCAGGCGGCGGCTACCTGCCGCTGGATCCGGCGTATCCGGCGGAGCGGCTGAACGCGATGCTCTCCGACAGCGGCGCCGAGATCGTCGTGACCCGTGATGCGCTGGCGGGTCGGTGGACCGGCAACGGAATGCGCACGGTCTCAGTCGACGGCGACGCGACGGCTATCGCGGCACAGCCGGCGGACCGTCCGGACGACGCGGTCTCGGGCGCGCAAACCGCATACGTCCTCTATACGTCCGGATCGACCGGCAAGCCGAAGGGCGTGCAGATCAGCCATGCCAACGTAGCGGCGCTGGTGGACTGGGCGAGTTCCGCGTTCCCGCTCGACGGATCGGACGGAATGCTGGCCGCCACGTCGGTGTGTTTCGACCTGTCGGTGTTCGAGATCTTCTTGCCGCTGACCCTCGGCGCGCGCGTCGTGCTCGTCGACAGTGCGCTGGCCATGCTGGACACGCCGCTGCCGGACATCACGCTGGTGAACACCGTGCCGTCTGTGCTCGCGGAAGTGTTGCGGGACGGGGGACTGCCGCCCGGCGCGCGCACGGTCTGCCTTGCCGGAGAACCGCTGCCGGGGTCGCTCGTCGACGCCGCGCACCAGCAGGCGGCCGTCGCAGCGGTGCACAACCTCTACGGGCCCAGCGAGGCCACCACGTACTCGACCGCGGCGCTCGTGCCGGCCGATGCCGAACTGCCGCCGCCGGTCGGGACACCGATCGCCGGAACCCGCGCGTATGTGCTGGACCAGTGGTTGCGGCCGGTGCCGCGGGGCGTCGCCGGGGAGCTGTACCTCGGCGGTGCCGGGGTAGCCCGCGGCTACTTCCGCCGGCCCGGGCTGACCGCGGACCGGTTCGTGCCCGATCCCTTCTCCGCCGAGCCAGGGGATCGGCTGTACCGGACCGGCGATCTCGCCCGGTGGCGCGGCGACGGCGAGCTTTCCTTCCTCGGCCGGCGCGACCACCAGGTCAAGCTGCGCGGGTTTCGGATCGAGCCCGGCGAGGTCGAGGCGGTGCTGCGCGCCCATCCCGCGGTGGCCGAAGCTGCCGTGCTGGTCCGCGAGGACGCTCCCGGCGACCGCCGGCTGGTCGCGTATGCGGTGCCCGGCGGCCCGGTGGCCGAAACCGAGCTGCGGGCGCACTGCGCCGACCGGCTGCCCGCCTTCATGGTGCCTGCCGCGGTCCAGCTGCTCGACCGGTTTCCCTTGAACCCCAACGGGAAACTCGATCGCGGTGCCCTGCCGGCTCCGGCGGGGCGGGACGAAGCGGCAGCCGAAGCGCAGCCGCCCGCCGACGCCGTCGAGGCGGCGGTTGTCCGGGTGTGGGAGGACGTGCTCGGCGTCGCGCCGATCGGGGCGCAGGACAACTTCTTCGCGCTCGGCGGCCATTCGCTGCTCGCGACGCAGGTCGCGGCCCGGCTGCGCGCGGACTTCGCGGTGGACCTGCCGTTGCGTGCTCTGTTCGACGCGCCGACTCCTGCCCGTCTGGCGCGCGCTCTCGCAGCGGCCGAGCCCGCGGCGGGACACGTCGCCGCGGTCGCCGAACTCCGCGGCCAGATCGACGCGCTGTCGCTCGAGGAGATCCTCGCGCAGCTGGAAGACGGCGAGTAGCCGATGACCGACCAGCACGTTCCCGACGCCCGGGCCGCGGAGGCCAAGCAGCGGCTGCTGGCGCGGCTGCTGCGCGAGCGGGGCATCGCGCTGCCCGACCCGGACCGGATCGTCCCGGCCGGCCGCACCGACGATCTGCCGCTCTCGTTCGCGCAGCAGCGGATGTGGTTCCTGGACCAGGTCGAGCCCGGACAGTCCACTTACCACATCGCGATGAGCGCCCGGATCGACGGACCGCTGCGGGCCGGCTCGCTGCGAGCGGGCCTGGAGTCCGTCCTCGCCCGGCACGACGCCCTGCGGTCGGCGTTCCACAGCAGAGAAGGCCTGGTGCGCCAGTCGGTCCGGCCTGCCGTGCCGACACCGATGTCGGCGGTGGACCTCTCCGGGCTGCCTTCGGCGGAGGCCGAGCGGGTGCTGCCCGGCCTGGCTGCCCGGGCCGCGCAGGCGCCGTTCGACCTGACCCGTCCGCCGCTGCTGCGGCTGACCCTTTTCCGGGTCTCCGCCCGCGACCATGTGATGGTGCTGGCGACCCACCACATCGTCAGCGACGGCTGGTCTCTCGGCGTGCTGGTGCGCGAACTGGGCGAGGTGTACCTGGCGCGCGCCGAGGGCCGTCCGCCCGCGCTCTCGGCGCTGCCGGTGCAATACCAGGATTACGCGGCCTGGCAACGGGACCGGCTGGCAGGCGACTGGATCGAAGGCGAGGTCGCCTGGTGGCGCGAAGAACTCGCCGGCGCGCCGGATCTCGCCGATCTGCCCGCGGACTTCCCTCGGCCCCCGGTGCAGAGCTTCCGCGGCGCGACAGTCGCGTTCACCTGGCCCGGCGAGCTGGTCGAGCGGCTGCACGCACTTGCCCGCAGCCAGGACGCGACGCTCTTCATGGTGCTGCTGGCCGGTTTCTCGGCGGCGCTGGCGCGCTACACGCGGCAAGACGACGTGGTGGTCGGCACGCCGGTGGCAGGCCGCACGCGGTCCGAGCTGGCCGGGTTGATCGGATTGTTCGTCAACACGCTCGCGCTGCGCACCCGGTGCGACGACTCCGCGGATTTCCGATCGCTGCTCGCGCGGGTGCGGCGTACGTGCCTCGACGCGTTTTCCCATCAGGACCTGCCTTTTGAACGCCTGGTCGAGGCGTTGCGTCCGGACCGTTCGCTCAGCTACAGCCCGCTGGTGCAGGTGTTCTTCGACGTGCAGAACACGCCCGGAGGAGAGGTCGAGTGGCCGGGGCTGCGGCTTCGTCCGTTCGCCGGCGGGGAGGCGTTGCTCGGCACCACCGCGAAATTCGACCTCAGCATGTCGTTGCGCGAGACGCCGGACGGCCTCGAAGGCACGCTGGAGTACAACACCGATCTGTTCGCCGCCGGCACCGTGCAGCGGATGGCCGAGCATTGCCGGAACTTGCTGTCCGAGGCAGCCGCCCGCCCCGCGGAGCCGATGCGGAGCCTGTCGATGCTGGCCCCGGGCGAGCGGACGCGCGCACTCGCCGCGGCGCGCCCGGACCGCCCCGTCCGACCTGGACGGTCGCTGCACGAACTCGTCGAGCAGCACGCCGCACTTCGCCCGGACGCCGTCGCGGTGACCGGCGACGGCCGGACTCTGACCTACGCCGCGCTCAACGCCGCGGCGAACCGGCTGGCGCGTGCGTTGCGGGAGCGCGGGGCCGGGCCGGAAACCCGGGTCGGCGTGCTGCTGCGCCGGTCCCCGGACCTGATCGTCGCGGTGCTCGCCGTGCTCAAGGCCGGCGCCGCGTACGTACCGGTGGATCCGGACCACCCGCGGGAACGGCAGGCGATGCTGCTCTCCGACGCGGGCGCGGACTTGCTGATCGCCGAGGAAGCGCTGGATGACTTCCCGCTGGTCCGGCCGCGAGCACCCGAGCACTCCGCCGGTAACCTGCCGGGCCGCGCGAAGCCGGGCAATCTTGCGTACGTGGTTTATACCTCCGGCTCGACCGGGCGCCCGAAGGGCGTGCAGGTGACCCATCGAAATCTCGCTTCCGCCATCGAGGCTTGGCACGCTGCCTATGACCTCGTCCCGGACGACCGTCACCTGCAAATGGCCAGCGCCGCCTTCGACGTCTTCACCGGCGATGTGGCCCGCGCGCTCGGCTCGGGTGCGACCCTCGTGCTCTGCCCGCGGGATCTGCTGCTGGAGCCGGCTTCGCTCGCCGAGTCGACGGACGCGCACGGCATCACCTGCGCGGAATTCGTCCCCGTCGTGCTCCGGCACGTCGCCGCCGCCCTGCGCGGCCGACGGCTCGGCGCCCTGCGGTTGCTGATCTCCGGCGCGGACGCGTGGCCTGCGCAGGAGTACGCGCGTGCGCGGGAGATCGTCGGACCGGGCGGCCGGGTGGTGAATTCCTACGGGGTCACCGAAGCGACCATCGACAACACCTGGTTCGAGTCGGACTCCGGGCCGGAAGGCGCGCTCACCCCGATCGGCGGTCCGCTCGGGCACAGCCGGACGCACGTGCTGGACCGCCACGGCAACCCGGTTCCGCCGGGGGTGCCGGGGGAACTGTTCCTCGGCGGCGACGCAGTGGCTCGCGGCTACCTCGGCCGGCCCGGCCTCACCGCCGCCCGGTTCGTCCCGGACCCGTTCGGCGAGCCCGGCACCCGGTTCTACCGCACTGGCGATCTCGTGCGCCGGAACGCCCGCGGCGACCTCGAATTCCTCGGCCGGGCCGACCATCAGGTCAAGATCCGCGGGCACCGGGTCGAACCCGGCGAGGTCGAGGCGGTGCTCGATGCCCACCCAGCGGTTTCCGGCTCCGTCGTCGTCGCGCGCGCCGAGTCAGGGGCCGACGCCCGGCTGGTCGGCTACGCCGTGGCCGCACCCGGTGCCGAACGCGGCGGTCTCGCGGAGACACTGAGGGCACACGCGGCGCAGAGCCTGCCGCCCTATCTCGTGCCTTCGGCAATTGTGCTGCTGGACCGGATGCCGTTGAGCGCCAACGGAAAGGTGGATCGCCAGGCGTTGCCCGCACCGCCCGCTCCCGAGTCCGCCCCGGTGCGCACCGCTCCGGCGACGCCTGCCGAGCAGGCGGTCGCGCAGGCGTGGGCCGAGGTGCTCGGCCTCGACACGGTCGGCGCGGAGGACAACTTCTTCTCCCTCGGCGGCGACTCGATCGTGAGCCTGCAGGTGGTCGCCCGGATCCGCGCCGCGGGCTGGGCCGTGACACCGAAGCAGGTGTTCGAACATCAGACGGTGCGGGCGCTCGCCTCCGCCGCACGGGAGATCGCGGAGACCGATGTCCAGCAGGCAGAACAGGGTGTGGTGACCGGCCCGGTGCCGCTGACGCCGATCCAGCTCGCCATGCTGACCGAGCAGCGCCCGCCGGTGCCGGACCACTACAACCAGGCCGTTCTGCTGCGGGCGCGCCGCCCGGCGCCGCCCTCGGCCGTGGAAGCGGCGCTGCGCGAACTGCTGCGGCACCACGACGCCCTGCGGCTGCGCGTCGAGCGGGCCGGCTCGGGCTGGCGGCAGGAACAGGCCGGGCTCTCCGGGATCCCGGAGCGGATTCTGACTGTGGAGGACCTTCGCGCGGTTCCGGAAGCCGAACGGCCTGCCCGGATCGCGGCATCGGCGGAACGCGCGCAAACCAGCCTCGACCTCGCGGCCGGCCGGCTGGTCGCCGCGGTCTATTTCGACCTCGGACCGGACGACTGCCGCCTGCTGGTGGTGGTGCACCACGTCGCGGTGGACGGTGTGTCCTGGCGCATCCTGCTCGAAGACTTCGAAGCGGTGATGGCACGGGGTGCGTCCGCGCTGCCGCCGAAAACGACCTCGTTCCGCGAGTGGGCACACCACCTGCGCCGCCGCGCGCGGAGCGCGGAGATACGCGGGGAAGCGGATTACTGGGCCGGACTCGCCGGCACCGCGGCGATTCCGCTCGACCTGCCGTTCGCCGAACCCCCCACTGTGTCCACAGTGGACGTTGTGCGCACGAGGTTCGGCGCCGACGAGACGGCCGCCCTGCTGCGCGAGGTGCCGCAGGCATATCGGACCCGGGTCAATGACGTCCTGCTCGCCGCGCTGGGACAGGCGCTGGGCGAGTGGCTCGACTCGTCGCGGGTGCTCGTCGAGCTGGAAAGCCACGGCCGCGACGCCGCACCCGACGACCTCGACCTGTCGCGCACGGTGGGCTGGTTCACCAGCTTCCACCCGGTGCTGATCGAGCTGGGTTCGGACGACGATCCGGGCGCGCTCCTGAAGCGGGTCAAAGAAGCGCAGCGCGCGGTGCCGCGCGGCGGCATCGGCTACGGGCTGCTGCGCTACCTCGGCGGCACGCCGGAGCTCCGCGCCGCGCACCGCCCGCAGGTCGCGTTCAACTACCTGGGCCAGTTCGACAGCTCCTTCCAGCCCGGCTCATGGTGGGAGCCCGCGCCGGAACCGGCCGGGCGGATGCACGACCCGAACGAGCCGAGGGAGAACCTGCTCGACGTCACGGCCGCGGTCAGCGGCGGACAGCTCGAAGTCGCCTGGGGCTACAGCACCACCGTGCACCGCCCGGAAACGATCGAAGCGCTCGCCGCCTCCTTCGCCGACCGCCTGCGCGCCCTCGTCGCACACTGCTGTGCGCCGGGGACCGGCGGCTGGACGCCGTCCGATTTCCCGCTGTCCGCCTTGGACCAGGAAGCACTCGACCGGGTGCTGGCCGGCATGGACGGCGTCGCGGACGTCTACCCGCTGACCCCGATGCAGGAAGGCATGGTCTTCCACAGCGAACAGGGCGGCGGGCTTTACGTCGAACAGTTCACCTGCCGCCTCGAAGGCCCGTTGGACCCGGCAGCGCTGCGTGCGGCGTGGGAAGCGGTCGTGCAGCGGCACCCGGTGCTGCGCACTTCCGTGCACTGGTCGGGTCTGCCCGCTCCGGTGCAAGTGGTGCACGACTCGGTCTGTCCGGAGTGGACGGAGCTGGACTGGCGCGACACGCTCTCCTCCGAGCACCAGCGCCGGCTCGACCAGTTCCTGGCGGACGACCGCGCACGCGGGTTCGCGCTGGACCGCCCGCCGTTGTTGCGCTTCGCGCTGATCCGTCTCGCAGCCGACGACCACCGGTTCGTCTTCAGCCATCATCACCTGTTGCTGGACGGCTGGTCCTTCCCGAGAGTCACCGGCGAGGCATTCCAGAGATACGAGGCCGCGGTCCGCGGCCTGCCGGCGGAACTCGCGCCCGCGCGGCCGTTCCGCGATTATCTGGGCTGGCTCGGCGAGCAGGATCCGGCGCGAGCGGAGTCGTACTGGCGCGAGCTGATGGCCGGCTACCGGCCGCCGGTCGAGACCGGCCGCGAGAACGGCGGGGAACCGGGTTGCCAGGAAGCCGAGCTCCCGGCGAGTTCGACCAGCAAGCTCGCCGAACTCGCGAAGCGTTGCCACGTCACGCTCAACACCGTGGTGCAAGCGGCGTGGGCAGTGCTCACCGCGCTGCGGCTCGGCTCCGACGACGTGGTGTTCGGCATGACGGTTTCCGGGCGTCCGCCGGAATTGCCCGGCGCGGACGACATCGTGGGCCTGCTGATCAACACCGTGCCGGTCCGGGCGGTCCTCCGGACCGGGCAGCCGGTCGGCGAGTGGCTTTCCGACGTCCAGCGGCAGCTCACCGAATCGCGCCAGCACGAGCACACGCCGCTGGCCCGCATCCACGCTCTCAGCGAGGCGCCGCGGGACCGTGCGTTGTTCGACAGCGCGGTCGTGTTCGAGAACTATCCCGCGTCTCGCACCGGCAGCGATGACGAGACCGGTCTGCGCGTCCGTGACGTGCGGACCGACGCGCAGACCAACTATCCGCTGACTCTCGCCGCAGCACCGGGCGAGGAACTGCGACTGCAGCTGTGGCACGAGCGAGGGCGCTTCGACGGCGACGCGGCACGAACGCTGCTGGACCGGCTTGTCCGGATTCTCGACGGCATGGCCGAGGCGCCCGATGCGCCGGTGGAGAACCTGATGGCGCTCCCGGCCGACCAGCGCCGGATCCTCCTGGAACAGTGGGGCCGGACGCCGGGCAGGCCGCCTGCCGGCCAGTGCGTGCACGAGCTGTTCGCCTGCCAAGCGGCCCGCACCCCGGACGCGCCCGCCCTGCGGCACCGGGGCGGAACGGTCACCTACCGGGAGCTGGACGAACGGGCGAACCGCCTGGCGCACTGGCTGCGGGCGGCCGGGGTCGGCCCCGAAGACCGGGTCGCCCTGCTCCAGCAACGCGGAGTGGAGCTGATCGTTTCGACGCTGGCGGTGCTCAAGGCCGGCGGCGCGTACGTTCCGCTGGACGCCCGCAGTCCCGACGACCGGCTGGCCGCGATGGTCCGCCGCTGTGCGGTGAAAGCCGTCCTCACCGACGAGGCCTCGGCGGCCCGGAACGTCGCCGGATCCGCCGCGGTGCGCGTGGTCGACACGGCAGCGGAGCGGACCGATTTCCCCGTGGCCGCACCGGATCTTCCGGTGCACCCGGCCGGCCTCGCCTATGTGATGCACACGTCCGGTTCCACGGGCGCGCCGAAGGGCGTCGCCGTCACGCACGCGGACGTCGTGGCTCTTGCCGCCGACTCGTCCTGGGCCGATGGCCATCGGCGGGTCCTTTTCCACTCGCCGCACGCATTCGACGCGGTCACCTACGAGGTCTGGGCGCCGCTGCTGTCCGGCGGCGAAGTAGTCGTCGCACCGGCCGGCGACCTCACCATCGACGACCTGGGCGAACTCGTCGCCGAGCACCAGGTGACCGCGGCTTTCCTGACCTCCGGGCTGTTCCGCGTGCTTGCCGACGCCGCACCGTCCGCGCTGGCCGGTCTTCGCGAACTGTGGACCGGCGGCGACGCGGTGCCCGCCGACGCCGTGCGCCGCGTGCTGGCCGCATGCCCCGGCCTCGCGGTGACGGACGTCTACGGGCCGACCGAAACCACGACCTTCGCCACTCGGTTCCGGATGACCGACAGCGAGACCGTGCCGTCGCCGGTCCCGATCGGCCGTCCGCTGGACGGCATGGCCGTGCGAGTTCTCGACGCGCGGCTGCGCCTGGCGCCGCCCGGCTCGGTCGGCGAATTGTTCGTCGCCGGCGCGGGGGTGGCCCGCGGCTACCTCGGCCAGTCCGGCATGACCGCCGACCGGTTCCTGCCGGACCCGTTCGGCGAACCGGGCTCTCGCATGTACCGGACCGGCGACCTGGTGCGTTGGACCGCAGGCGGCGTGCTGGACTTCGTCGGCCGGACGGACGACCAGGTCAAGATCCGCGGCTTCCGGGTCGAGGTCGGCGAAATCGAAGCGGTGCTGCGCGCGCACCCCTCGGTCCGGGAGGCGATCGTCGTCGCGCACCGGGACGAAGGGGCAGGCTGGCGCCTCGTCGCGTACGTCGTGGGCGACAGCGATGCGGGCGACTTGGGCGCGCACTGCCGCTCGGCGCTGCCGGACTACCTGGTCCCCTCGGCAGTGCTGACCCTGGGCGAACTTCCGTTGACTCGCAACGGAAAAATCGACCGGGACGCGCTGCCCGCGCCGGTCGGTCCGACGCTCGCGGCGGAGTACGTCCCGCCGCAAACCCCTGTGCAGGCAGTGCTCGCCGCGGTCTGGCAGGACGTGCTGGGAGTCCCGCGCATCGGCGCGCACGACAACTTCTTCGACGCGGGCGGGCATTCCATGGTCGCGCTGCGGCTGGTGGGGGAGTTGCGCCGGATTCTCGGCCGCGCAGTGTCGCTGGCCGACCTGTACGGCAACCCGACGCCCGCGGAACTCGCCGAGGCACTGGAGCAGCCGCGCGAGGGCTGGCCGCGCTCGATTATCACGTTGCGCGCCGGAACCGCCGAGCCACCGCTGTTCTGCATGCACCCGAAGAACGGCACCGTCTTCTGCTTCACCTCGCTGGCCCGCGTACTGCCCGGGGAAGGCCCGGTCTACGGCGTGCAAGCGCACTCCCTCGAACTGGCGCGCGCACCGCACGAATCGATCGAGGAGATGGCTGCCGCGTATGTGGCGGACATCCGGAAGGTGCAGCCGGAGGGCGCGTATCACCTGTGCGGATACTCGCTCGGCGGCCTGATCGCGTACGAGATGGCCCGGCAATTGCGCGCGGCCGGGCACGAGGTGGCACGTCTGGTTCTGCTCGACAGCAGTCCCGACCTCGGGCCGGACTTCCCGTCGCTCGCCGAATTCGAGGCGATGGACGACGTGCGATTCCTCGCAAGCGAGTTCGCCGAACACCTGCCAGTGACCGAAGCGCGGTTGCGCGCGCTGCCCGAGGACGAACGGCTGCCGCACGTGGTCGCGCTGGCCGACGAAGCGGGTTTGCTGGCCGAGCACATGGACCTGCGCACGATGCGCCAGTACGTGGACATCGCCCGCGCGCACACGCGAGCTGCGCTGGCCTACCGTCCGCGACCCCACGCCGGAGCGGCGTTGCTGCTGCGCTGCGCCGACCCGGACGAACCGCCGGACAGCGATCCGGCGTGGGGCTGGGGCGAGCTGGCCCGCGGCGGCCTCGAGGTCCGGCTGGTGCCGGGCAGCCATCTGACCATGCTCGACCCGCCGCTCGTCGCGGCACTGGCCGAGCACCTGCGCACTCCGCCGGCCGGCGGACGGCCCCCCAGCGAGAACGGACAGGCGATGCGGACATGACTTCCGAGAGCGGCAAGGCCGTCGAGGTGACCGGGCTGACCAAGGTCTACCGCGCCGGATCGGGAACGCGCCGGGTGGTCGACGGTCTGCACCTGGCCATCGAGCACGGCCAGGTGCTCGGCCTGCTCGGCGTGAACGGGGCGGGCAAGACGACCACCATCAAGATGATCTGCGGACTGGTCACCCCCACCTCGGGCGAATTGCGCGTCAACGGCTGCGACGTGCGCCGCTCGCGGCGGCGCGCGATGGCGCAGATCGGTGCGGTGCTGGAAGGCACCCGCAACATCTACTGGCAGCTCTCGGCATGGGAGAACCTTCGGTACTTCGCCCGGCTCAAGGGTTCCCGGGGCACCGCCTGGCGGGAGCGAGCCGAGCAGCTGCTGCGCGACCTGGAGCTGTGGGAGCGCAGGCACGAGCCGGTCACCCGGTTTTCCCGCGGCATGCAGCAAAAAGTGGCGATCGCCTGCGCGCTGATCGGCGACCCGCCGGTGATCCTGCTCGACGAGCCGACGCTCGGACTGGACGCGCAGGCCTCGCGCACCGTGCGGCTCTGGGTGGACCGGCTGGCCCGCGAGGAGGGCCGCACCGTGCTGCTCACCTCGCACCAGCTGGAGGTCGTCCAGGACCTGTGCGACCGGGTGGCGGTGATCCACCAGGGCCGGATGCTGATCGACAAGCCGGTGAAGGAACTGCTGGCGCTGTTCGGCAAGGACAGCTACGAAATCCGGCTGGGCGGGCATCTCGACGCCCGCGAACCGGCCTGGCGGGACCTGGAGGTCACCGCGCGGGACGGCGAGATCACCCTCTCCGGCGAGATCAACGACCAGGAGGAACTACACGAACTCCTGGCGCACGCGCGCAGCCGGTCGCTGACCGTGCTCGGGATCAATCGCCTCGAGCCGACACTGGAGGAAGTCTTCTTGCGAGTGGTCCAGGACGAGCAGGAGCTGCGACGATGAGCGCGGCGGTGCACGTGGTGCTGGCCGAGGCGCGCAAAGGCCTGCGCGTCAACTGGTACTACAAGTTCAACATGGTGATGCAACTCGTCACGCTCACTGCGATCTTCCTTTTCCTGGTGTTCTTCCTCGGCCACGGTTCGATGGACCCCGGGCAGCTCACCTCGGCACTGCTGGGCTACGTGGTGTGGTTCTACGCCGTCAACATGGTCAGCTGGGTGGGCATCGATCTGGTCAGCGAGGCGCAGACCGGCACGCTGGAACAGATGTGCATGTCGGTGAGCCAGCCGGAACTGCTGCTGGTCGGCAGGGCGGTCGCGGCGCTGGTCACCACCACCGGACTGGTCGCCGTGCTCGACCTGGTGCTGCTCGCGAGTTTCGGCGTGTCCGTCCCGGTGTCCGGCGGCGGCTTGCTGATGCTCGCCCTGACCTTGACCGGCCTGTTCGGCTTCGGCCTGATGATCGGCGGTGCGATGCTGGTCTTCAAGCACGTCGGGGCGCTCGCGAACCTGATGATCAACATGATCATCTTCACCAACGGCACGCTGCTGCCGGTGGACGAGTTCCCGCGCTGGCTCACCACGATCGCCAACAGCCTGCCCAGCACGCAAGGGGTCACCATGCTCCGCGAATCGGTGCTGCAGGGCCGGTCGCTGGCCGCGATGTGGTCCGACGGCGGACTGCCCGGGCTGCTCCTGAACACCGGGATCTACCTCGGGCTCGGCGTGCTGGTGTTCGAGGTGGGCATCCGCAGGGCACGGGTGCGCGGGTCGCTCGGCCAGTACTGAGCGGAGCTGCCGAACGGCACCGCAGGGGCCGGAGCGGAACCGTTCGCCGCCCTGCCCTGCGCGGCTCCGCATCCCGTCTCGGTGCGCAGCGATCCGGCAAGGTCCCTCGCGGCAACACGGTTCCCGCGAGGGACCTTGCCGGTTTCCCAGTCCTGCCAGAGCATTTCGCGGATCTCATGCCGGAGCAGGAGCCGCGAAAAGTGCGCCGCACCCACCGGTGCGGCGCACGCGCGGTTCCGCCGGTTCAGCTCGCCAGCGCGGGCTGCTCCCGGACCGCCTCGATCACATGATTGCCGCGCCGGTAGCGGAACACGATCCGCGGAGCGGGGCCGGCCGGGTCCAGCACCATGCTCTGTTCGTGCGTCCAGCACAGCGGGCGGAACTCGCGGTCCCCGATGTGGGCGAGCGCGGTCTCGTGCTCGCCCAGCCGCAGGACGAGCCGGTCGTCCTGTACTCGCAGTTCTGCTTCGGCGTCCTCGCCGGAATCCCATTCTTCCGCGGTGGGCAGTTCCGGATGCGGTTTCAGGAAAGCGGCCGGCATCCGGATCGTTCCCTGCACGCTGCGCAGCTGACCCGGCAGCGCGCGTTCCTCCCGGAAGAACAGCACCTCGTCCTCGGCAATCTGCGCGCGTACGTCCGGCGGGAAGAGGTCGAAAAGCCCGGGCGCGACATAACAGTCGATGATCAGGTGGACACGCGCCGCGGAACCGCGATTGTAGAGTGAATGCGGAAGCCCGAAATTCGCGTACCAGAATTCGCTCGGCTTCCACCGCTGGTCAGCGCCGTTGATCGTCAGCACCGCGTCGTCGCTGGTTTCCACCGGAATGTGCAGTCGCACCCATCCGACCGGCAGGCCGTACGGGCTGTCAGTGTGTTCTTGCACTTCCGCGCCTGCTGCCAGCGAACTGAACCGCACGCCGCGGATCGGCACGTCCATGCTGTCGAGGATTTCCCGCACGTACGGGGTCAGTTCCAGGTAGGACGTGTCGGCGAAGTCCTCCAATCCGCCCGCGTTGCGGCCGATTTTCTCCAGGTCGCCGCCAGGGCAGCGCAGCACCAGGACATCCCAGCCGGTCTGCTCGCCCTCCGCCGGCTCCGCGTCCGCGGCGGCCGGGTTGGCATGGATGAGGAAGTGCTTCTCCACCGCGGCCAAGTCCGCGCGCAGCCGCTCCGGCTCGATGACGGGCAGCAGCTTGACCGCATCCGGCGGGCCGGCTGGCCGGGTTGCCGTGGACGTTCCCATGTGCTCGCCTTTCACCGGTGCGCAGCCGGATATCGGGGATTCGTCGGAAGCGCGGCGGCGCGGCCATTCACGCCGTGCGCATTATGCCGGTCATCGTACTACGGAAAAATGGCGCGCGGGACAGTTTTCCGATTGCGGCGAATTACGGTTATTGCGCTCGCCGGCCGCGCCGGAGACGAACTCGGCGTATGCTGGCGGGCGATGGCAAATCCCGAACCGCTCGGCGCGGGAAGCGTGATGTGGGACGTCGCGGGGGAGCTGCGCGCGTTCCTCGTCATTCCCTCCACTCTGCTGCTGCAGGTGATGCATCCGGTGGTCGGGGCGGCGGTGAGCGCGCATTCGGCGTTCCGCACCGACCAGTGGGGCCGGGCGAGCCGCACGTCGGATTCGATGCTGCGCTACATCTACGGCGGCGAGCTGGCCTTCGCCGAGGCGCGCCGGCTGCGCGAGCTGCACAAGCCCTTCCATGGCGTGGACGAGCACGGCCGCCGCTACCACGCGCTGAACGGCGCGGCCTACGCCTGGGTCAACGCGACGCTGGCAGAGCGGTACCTGACCTCGTGCGCGCTGTTCGGGCCGGAGCTGTCGGTGCGGCAACAAGAACGGCTGTACGCCGATTCCGTCCAATTAGGACATGTACTGGGCGTTCCCGGCCGCGAGATGCCGCCCACGCTGAACGAGTTCCGCGAATACTTCGCGACCATGATCAGCGGGTGCCTCGAACGCTCGGACGCGGCGCTGGCTGTGCTGTCGGACTTGCGCGATCCGCCGCCGCCACCGGCTGTGCCGCCCGCGCTGTGGCGGCGGCCCGGCCGGATTCTCGGCCGTGCCGCCGGTTTCGTCACCGCCGGCACGTTGCCACCCGAAGTGCGTGATGTGCTGAAGTTGCGCTGGACGCCCGCGGACCAGCGCCGCTTCGAGCGGTTCGCGGCCGGTGTCCGCACCTGTGCGCCCTGGTTGCCGGAGAGGCTGCGTTACGTCCCGGCAGTACGGAAAATTCGGACGCGGGCGGCCCGGGCAGGGGAGCCCCGGACCGCCCGCGCGGCGGATGAATCAGGTGCGGAGTGAGGCGGCCCGTCGACGGCCTCCGCGGGGCATGCCGGCCGCCGCGGCGAACGCCAGCAGACCGATCAGCAGCGCGGTGATCAGCGTGATGCTCGCGTATGTTCCGACAGAATCGACTTCCGCTCGGTGGCCAAGCAACTGCCAGATCCGGTCGCGCAGGACCGCCGCGGCCGGAAGCGTCAGCGCGCCCGCGATCACCGCGACGCGGGCGGCCCGCCGGATGCGGCCGGGGCGGGCCGATTCCGCGCCCCGGGGCACCGCGATGTGCAAGACGGCGTTCGAAATCAGGCAGAACGCGAGGAATCCGCCGAACGCGACCAGCACGCTCATGCCGTACAGCAGCGGGGTTTCGCCGCCCTCGCCGAGCGCCTGCATCGAGGCGACCCCGATGCCGGCGAGTGCGCTGAGCAGCACCGCGGACGCGACGATGTGGTCGCGCACGAATCCGAGCGGCCGGTCGATACGCACGCGGGCGATGCGGTGGACCAGTTCGGCCAGGTCGTCGAGCCAGTCGCCGTCCGGACGGCCGGATTCGGTCTGCGGCAACTGCCGCAGCGCCGTCCGGTGCAGCGCGAACGACGCCGCGGCCAGCAGCGCCAGCGGGACCAGGCTCGCGATGAGCCCCGGCGTTTTCGCGTCCCATCGGTCGCGGTCGGCCGCCAGCACGGTCGCGACGACGTCGGTCAGGACGGTCAGCGCGACCAGTGCCGAGCTGACCAGGCAGCCGCGCGCGAGCTGGTTGATCCGGAACACCGGCTGCGGCTGCCCGCGCCGCCACAGCGAGGCCCGCACGACGAGCAGCGCGGTCATCGCGGGCACCAGGAACTCGGTGAACGAGATCATCCCGTGGTACGGGTCGTCCTGCCACGGCGTGCTGGCGCTGATGCTGGGGAACTGGGTGGTCGCGTACGCCCAAGCGGTGAACACGACCCCGGTGAGGACGCTGCACCACAGCGCCCACGCGGCGGGACGGCGGGCCGGGTGCCCGGCCGGGATTTCCAGTGCGTCTGTCGTCACGGCGAACACCTCGTCAGCTGTTGATGTCGCGTCGGGCGAACAGGACCAGCGCCACGACGTCCAGCAGGATGAACGGCACGGTCGCGTGCAGGACCGCGGCGGCCGGGCCGGTGTGGTAGCCGATCACGCCGAGAGTGAAGTCCTGCAGCAGGTTTCCCGGCAGCCACTGGTCCAGTGCCTCCGACCGGCCCTGAAGCACCTTCTCCGCGGGAAGCACCCAGGCGATGGTGATGGCCAGCGCCGCGGGCACCGACCGGGTCAGCACGCCGACGGCGTGCCCGAAAATGGTGAGCGCCACGCAGGCGAGCGCGAACTGCCCGGTCGCCACGGCCATGTCCCGCGCGGTCGCGGCTTCGCCGAAAAGCCCGCTGGCCGCGTACGAAACCAGGCCGATCAGCACCGCGGCGCCGAGTGCCACAGTCACCGAGGCGGCGAGCTTGCCGGCGAACACCGAGAGCCTGGACGGCCGCGAGATCAGCCACGGCCGGATCGTGCCGGTAGAGAAGTCGTTGGCGGCCACCACCGCGCCGCGGCCCATCAGCAGCGTCGCGGTCAGGATCGCCACCTCGCGGAAACCCCACAGCGGCGGATGGCCCTGCGGGCCGGCATTGCTCATCGAAAACAGCGTGAAAACGATGCACAGCAGCAAGAACACCAGGGTGGTGCGGCTGCGCGCGCGCAGGAGTTCGGCGCGGTAGGTGGTCATGAGCGGGCTCCGGCGATCGCGATGTGGAAGGCTTCTTCGAGGGTCGGTGCGAGGTGGGTCAGTTCGATCAGTTCGATGTCGGCTTTGACCGCGGTGCTGAAGATCTGCTGGGCGATGGAGTCGGCCGCGCCGTCGGCGACCGCCCGGATGCCGTCGTCGGTCTGCGCGGCGTCGATGTGTTTCTCCCGCAGCAGAGCGGTCAGCCGCGCGGTGTCCGCCCCGTCGGAGCCGGCGACCCGCACCCGCAGCGTCGGCGGGCCGACGAACGAATCGAACGGGCCGTCGTAGAGGATCCGCCCGCCGTGCAGCAGGGCCAGCGCATCCGCGGTGCCTTCGAGTTCGCGCAGCTGGTGGCTGGAAACCACCACCGCGGAGCCCTCGTCGGCGACCGTCCGGATCATCGCGCGCAGCTGCACGATGGCTTCCGGGTCGAGGGCGTTCGTCGGCTCGTCCAGCAGGAGCAGATCCGGCGATCCCAGCAGCGACTGCGCCATCGCGACCCGCTGCCGGTAACCCTGCGAGAGCGTGCCGGCGCGACGCTTGAGCACGTCGCCGATCTGCGCGAGCTCCACCGCGCGGGCCACCTCGGCAGCGTCCGCTCCGGTCAGTATCCGGTGCATCTCCAGGTTGCGCCGGACGGTCAGCCCGTTGAACAGCGCGGGGGCTTCGATCATCGCCGAGAGCGCGCGGCCGCCGTCGCGGGACGGCCGCACCGTCACGGTGCCCTCGGTCGGCCGGATGAGCCCGGTGACGATGCGCATGAGCGTGGACTTGCCGGCTCCGTTGAGCCCGACCAACGCGGTGACCTGGCCGCGCAGCGGCGCCCAGGACACCGATTGCACCGCGGCAGTGGATCCGAACCTCTTGGAGACGTTGTCCAGGACCACTGGTGTGTCGTTTTCCACCATGACCCGGATAGTACACGGCGCGTACGACGCGGCGCGTACTAGTATGCTGAGAGGCGAGCAAGGGAGAACGGATGCAAGCCAACGACGCGCAGACCCTGGTGCTGTGTGCACTGGCCGACGGCCAGTTGCACGGTTACGCCATCAACAGCGCGATCGAGCAGCTGACCGGCGAACGTCTCGGCGCGGGCAGCCTTTACGGCGCATTGGCCCGGCTGGAGGCGAAGGGGCTGGTCGAATCGCTGGAGGAGCAGGGAAGGCAACGCCCGGTGCAGCTGACCGACCGCGGGCGGGAGGTCCTCGAACGCGAACTGCGGGCGATGGCCCGGGTCGCCGACGCCGGCCTGCGGCGGCTGGGGGTGAACCCGGCATGAGCTGGGCGGCGCGGCTGGTCCGGCTTTATCCGGCGTCGCTGCGCAGCCGCTGGGGCGCGGGGCTGGAAGACGAGGCCCGCGCCGCCGGCTGGCGGCGGCTGCCGAACCTGGTCGTCGGCGCTCTGGACATGTGGGTGCATCCGGTGGTGTGGCCTGCCGATTCGGCCGCGCAGCGGCGCAGCCGGGCTTCCGCACTGGTTTTCGCGGCCGGGCTGAGCGGTTGGCTGCTCGGGCACGTCGCCGTCGAAGACTCGCTGCTGCCGGAGAACGTGGTGCATTCGTGGGCGGCGAACATCAGCGATGTGCTCGTGCTGGCGGGCCTGGTGCTGGTCGTCCCGTTGCCGCGGCTTTCCGTGCGGGCGATGCTCCGCCTGGTCGCGCAAGCCCTGCGCCGGCTCGCGGTGCCGGTCGTCATCGGCGGCGCGGTGTACGTCGCCGCGAACCTGTCCGCCTCGCTTTCGCCGGGCCTGCGCATCACGCTGCTGGTCGGGTGGTGGCTGGCGCTGGTGCTGGGCTCGGTGCAAGTGTGCACCGTCGTCGCGGGCCTCGACCCGGAGGACGTGGTGGCACCCGAGCCAGGGCGGCTGTGGTGGGGGATCGGCATGGTGGCCGCGGCGCTGGCGGTCGGCGGCGGTGTGGTGCTGTGGTCCACTGTGGTGGACGGCGTGACCGGCCTGCTGCCCCTGGTTCTCGGAGGTGCGCTGCTCGTGCTGACCGCCCTGTGCGGCTGGACCCTGCGCGACCTCTACACCCTTTCCGCCGGCTGACGCCGTGCTCCGGGACTTCGCGAGGCAGGCCGTCGTGCGCCCGTTCGCGCTCCTCCTGCGCAACCCGAGCGTTCTCGCCGTCGCGGGGGTTGTGCTGGCTTTTTCTTTGCTGGTCCCGGATCAAGGCATCGCCACCGACGTCTTCCGCCGCGGCTGGCTCTTCGACGACGCTCCCGCGGAAGCATGGTCCCTGATCCGGTCGCCCGCGTTCCTGGCGGTGGCCGCGGGCGGGTTTGCGGGCAAGATCTTGGTCAGTGCGGCCGCTTCGCAGCAGTTGATGCTGCTTTTCCGGGACCGGCGCACGACGTTGTTCGCCACGCTGCGGTCGATCCGCGTGGGCTCCGTCTGCTGGCTTTTCGGTGCGGAACTCGCGCTTTACGTCCTGTGCGCACTGGCCGGCTTGCTCGGGTACCTACCCGCCCTGCTGGTGTGGCGCACTGCCGGGGCGGACCTGACGATTCCGTTGCTGGCCGTCGCCGTGCTGGCCTTCCCGGCCGCCTATGCCGCGGTCTCGGCCGCGATCGTCGCCGCCCCGCTCCCGGTTTCCGTGCGGGAGCGGAGCTCGGTGGTCGCTGCGATGCGGGAACGCCGGATATTCCTGCCCCTCTACGCATTGTTCGCGGTCCGGGTGATTCTGGAAACGATGCTGCTGGGCGTGGCGCCGCTGGTGTTGCTCGATGTCGTCCACAACAAGCCGCTTGCGACGCTCGCGGTCGGTGCGGGTGTGCTGGTGCCGTCGTTGTTGCTGCGGGGGAGTTGCTACGCGTTGATGCTGTACGCCTTGCGCCCGGTTCCGGTGGTAGAGCGGGTTTTCGGGTCTTATTTCGCCGATTCCGAGCCGGTCGGGGCGAGATAGCCGGGAGCGGAGAAGGCGGTGCGGACCGCGTCGAGCACCGCGTCGAAGGCCGCCGAGGTCGGGTCGATCAACTCGAAATGCCCGGTGCCCGGAAGGATCGTCAGCCGTGCGTCGCCGCCTTGGGCCAGTGCGGCGGCGTGGAACCGGACGCTCTGGCTCACCGGCACCCGGTCGTCCTGGTCGCCGTGGACCAGGACGCACCGCGCGGCCGACGGCACGAGCCGGATCGGATCGGCCAGGCGGTAGCGGGCGGAAAGACCGTCCGGCGGACCGCCGAGGAGGCGGTGCACCGCACCGTCGTCGAGGTTGCGCCGGTGACCGTCGACCAGATCGCAGACGCCCGCCAGGGACACCACTCCGTTGACTTCCGTCCGGTTCCCCGGCGCGCCCGGCCCGCCGTCGGGCAACCGGTCCCGTAAAGCCGTCCAGAGCGCGAGATGCCCGCCCGCGGAATGCCCGACCAGCACCGTTGTCTCGCGTCGTGCCCCGACGAGCCGCGGAAGCGCATCGACCGCAGCCGCGACATCGGTGAACGTGCCCGGCCAGCCGCCCGCGTGCTGCCCGACGCGGTGGTATTCGACCGCGACCGTCGTGTAGCCCTGATCCGCGAGCGCCGCGCAGAACGGACGGATATGCGACCGGTCGTATTCCGCGGCCCAAAACCCTCCGTGCACCACTACGGCGATCTGTTCGCCGCCGTGCCACATTTCGAGCACGTGCTCGGATCCGGTGCCGTAATGCTCTATCCGGTCCGCCGGACGCGCACGCAGGGACAGTACATTGGCAAGGCTCATCGGACCGGTCTCCTTGTCCCCGCGGGAATCCGGTTGCGACCTTAGCAAGCACAGCGGAGCCGGACAACAGCTTCCGACGGCCGCGAGCGTAATAGGAGGAAATGTGGTTTATTGTTCCGCAAATAGCGCGTCGAGTCCGCGAAAAAGGCCGTTGGCCGGGTCATCCCTGGGGGGAAGAAGACCCGGCCAACGGCCGCGCGCCCGATATCAGTGAGAGTTCTTCAGGTGATCGATGATCTCCTGTGCGGTACCGCTCTCACCGAGCATCGGGAAGATCCGCTCGATGCTGTTCCGGTGCGTTTCGGCGTTCAGGTCGGTCATCGCGTCCACCGCGAGCGTGACGTGATAGCCGCGTTCGTGCGCCGCGCGGGCGGTGGACTCGACGCCGATACTGGTGGCGATGCCGGCCAGCACGACCTGGGTGACGCCGAGCCGGCGCAGCCGAAGGTCGAGCGACGTCCCGTAGAACGCGCCCCAGTTCGGCTTCGTCACGACGTGGTCGCCGGGCTGCCGGTCCAGTTCGGGCACGAACTCGGCGAAGTCGGCAGGCAACTCGCCGCCGCCGGCGGGAGCGTCGGTGCGGCCAGGAGCGCCGCCGTCGACGTTGACCAGCACCACCGGCAGGTCGTGCCGGTGGAAGGCGGCGAGCAGCTGGTTGCTGCGCTCGACGATGTCCGCGGCCGGGTGGACGGTGGGCAGTGCCACGATGCCTTTCTGGAGGTCGATCACGATCAGTGCGGTGGTGCGGTCCAGCGTGGTGATGGCCACGGGTTCTCTTCTCCTTGTTGTCGTACTGCTGAAAAGGTCAGGAAGTCTTGTCCGGCGCGGGTTTCCGCAGTTCCCGGTCGAACACCACGGTCAGGATGGTCGCCGCGGAGCCGAAGGTGAGGATCAACGCCAGTTCGTGCAGCCCGGCATCGGTGGCCTGTTCGCCGAAGGTCAGGCTGATCAGGCTGGCCGACGCGATCGCCCCGAGGTAGGAGAACGTGCGCAGCAGCCCGGCGGCCGAGCCGGTGTGCGAAGCCGGTGCCTGCCGGTACATCGCGGCCTGGTTGCTCACCGCGTTGAGCCCGTTCTGCAGCCCGAACACGAGGCTCGTCACGATCAGCAGCCACAGCGGCGAATCCGCGTGCAGCAGCAACAGGCACGCGCTGGCCGCGGTCAGCGCGATCGTGCCTGCCAGCAGCGGGCCCCACGCCCCGCACCGGGCGATCAGCGCCGAACCGGCGGCGGCCACGACGAAGCACGGCACCATCAGCAGACCGGTCGTGGAGCTCGAGAAGTGCGCGCTCTGCTCCAGCCACATCGTCCAGCCGTAGAGGAAGCAGTACGTCACCAGCATGGTCACCGCGTACCGCAGATAAGTCGTGGTCAACGCCCGGTTCGTGGCCAGCATCCGCACGTCGAGGAACGGCGTGGGATTCCGCAGTTCCCACCAGACCAGCACGCCGAGCAGCACCGCGGCGCCGCCGAGCAGCCACCAGCGAGGCGTGCTCAGGTCCATCAGGAATACCAGCAGGCCGATCAGCACGACCGCGAACAGCGCCATTCCGGCCGGGTCGAAACTGCGCAGCCGCGAAGTGCCGCGCTCGTTCGGTTCGTCGGCGGGCAGCCAGCGCAGAGCGCACAGCACGCTGATCGCCGCCAGGGGAAGGTTGACGACGAAGGTGGCCCGCCAGCCGCCGATCGCGATCAGCAGACCGCCCAGTGGCGGACCGACCGCCATGCTGGTCCAGCCAGCGATCGCCAGCGCGCTCAGCACCCCGCCCGGGGCCGGAGTGCGCAGCCGCTCGGATTGCCGCCGCACCATGGCCATCGCCGCCGGATACGCGGCTGAGGTGCCGATCCCGATGATCACCCGCGCAACCACCAGCAGGGACAGCGTCGGCGCGAGGAACCCGAGCAGCCCGCCGAGGCCGACCAGCGCCGAGCCGATCAAGTAGACCCGGCGCGGTCCGAACAGGTCGGCGAGCCGACCAGCGGTCGGCTGGCCCACCGCGGTCGCCACGTACAGCGCGGAGACCAGCCACGTGGTGGAGTCGGCTCCGACCCCGAACGCCTGGCCGATGGACACCAGCGCGATCGCGATGATCGACGAGTTGACCGGGTTGAGCACGGAGCCGATCGAGGTCGCGGCGGTGAACCGGCCGCCGAACCCCGCCTGTTCCGGTGGCGGGCCCGCCCAGCGGCCGCGCGGCGGCGAAACCGTGCCCGGCATTCGTGTCACGGATCTCCCTTCGGGTCTGCCCGGGTTTCCGGGATGACTTCGACCCTGGCAGCAAGTACCGTCAGGAAGAAGACCGCAGTGTGCATGGCACCACCGTGCCTGCCAGTGAAAGGGACAGGCAGCGTCCGGCAACCACCACACCGGCGAGCCCTGGAAGAGGAGAATCCGTGCCCACGAGCACGCCCGCCCTGCTCGGCGAATTCCTGCTCGCCCGGCGCGCCCGGCTGCGCCCTGCCGACGTCGGGCTCCCCGAGGGCACCGGACTCCGCCGCACGCAGGGGTTGCGCCGGGAGGAACTCGCCACTCTCGCCGGGCTCAGCGTCCAGTACTACATCCGGCTGGAGCAAGGCCGCGAAACCAATCCGAGCGGCGTGGTCCTCGACGGGATCGCGAATGCGCTGCGGCTCAACCGGGAGGAACACGCGCACCTCTACGCGCTTGCCAACCACACCGCGCAACGCGTGCTGTCACCGGGAAATCCGTCCGAACGCGAGGTGCGTCCGGGCATTCTCCGGCTCCTCGAGACGGTGCGCCCGTGGCCTGCGCATCTGCTGAGCCGAACCAGCGACATCCTTGCCGCGAATCCGGAAGCGCTCGCGCTGTTCCCGGGATTGACGGACTGGCCTGCCGAACGCCGCAATACGATCCGGTACCTGTTCCGGCATCCGGCCGCGCGGGAGCTTTACGTCGATTGGGAGGAAGCCGCGGTCAGCACCGCCGCGCAGCTGCGCTCGCTGCTCGCCGACGCGCCCGAGGCTCCGGACCTGGCCGCGCTGGTCGAGGAACTTTCCCGGGACAGCACGGAATTCTGCCGGTTGTGGCAGCGCTACGATGTCCGCAGCCGGCGCAGCGCCCAAGCCCGGCTGCGGCATCCGGACCTCGGCGAGGTCACGTTCGACTACGAGGTGCTGCGGCTGGGCCCGGGCGGCCAGCGGATGACGATCTACCAGGCCGAACCGGGCAGCGCGGACCACGAGGCGCTGCGGAGGCTCGCGGAGATGGCCTCCCGTGCGGGTGCCGGCGGCGGCTGAGACCGCCGGAACCCGCACGGGAGGCGCTACGGCTCTCGCGGAGGTCGTCCGCTAGACCCCGCCGACCGCGGCGACGTCGAACGGGGTCACGGGCGTCGGGCTGCCGAACTGGCCGCGGGTCACGACCGTCTGCCCGCCGTAGCGGATCACCGAACTGGGAATCCGGAGGTCGTCGCTGGTGAACGAGACCTCCGGGGAGGCGACACCGGCGTCGCCGCTGAGTCCGGCCCGCACCACCGTGTTGCGGTAGTTCTGGGCGATCCACATCTTGTCGCCGGCGATGGTCAGGCCGTCGCCGTCGACAAACTTCGCGCTGCTCTGCACGACGCTGACCGAACGCGTCGCCAGGCAGATCCGGAACAATTGCCCGGTGGTGGAGTTGACTGTCACCAGATTTCCGCGGTACACGCCGATGCCGTTGAGGTTCAGCTGTTTCGTCGTGCCGTAGTCCGCGGGCGTGCCGCGCAGGGAGAGCCACTGCGGCAGGGTCGCGCCGTTCGCCGCGCCGGCCAGGTCGGCGGGGGCGACCCGGTACACCACCGGCAGATACGAATCGGTGATGTACGCGCTGCCGTCCGGGCCGAAGGCGACATCGTTGAGCAGGCCGTCGGTGCTGCCGCTGGTGAATGCCGCGATCCGCGCTCCGGTTTTGACGTCGTAGACGTCGACGATGCCGGTGGGGCCGCCCAGCACCCACAGCCGGCCGGCGCTGTCGACCTTGACCCCGGTCGCGTTCGCCCTGCCGTCGGCGCCGCCGGGAATGAACACCTGCGCCTGTCCGGAACCGGCGGCGCGGCGGTCGACTTCGCCGTTGGTGTAGCTGGAAACGTAGATGTCGCCGGTGGCCGGGTCCGCGGTCAGCGACTCGGGAGCGACATTGCCTGCCGGAAGGGTGAACAGCGGCGTCACCGGACCGGCTGCGTCCGCCGTCCCCGCGGTCAGCGCCAACGCCGCGCAGGCGGCCAGCAACGCGATGCCGCGGCGGCCGGACCTGCCCGGCGTCCGCGATTCGGAAAAGAACATGGTCGTCCATTCTTTCGTCCATCCGCGCGCGATTTTTCGCGCGCGGAACCCCAGTGCTGAGAAAAATGCTTCCCCAGGAAAAACAGCCGCAATGGTTCCGTCGGTCAGACGACGGTCCAGCCGCCGTCGACGACGAAGCTCGTGCCGTAGACGAACCTGGCCTCGTCGCTGGCCAGGAACAGCACCGTGTCGGCGATCTCGTCCGGGTGGGCGTGCCTGCCGGCCGGCACGCTGCGGACGGTTTCCAGAATCGGCAGATCAGCCTGTGCCAGCAGCGGTTTGGTCATTTCGGTTTCGACCGCGCCGGGCAGCACCGCATTGGCCCGCACGCCGTGTTTGCCGTATTCGAGGGCCAGTTGCCGGGTGAATCCGATGACGCCGTGCTTCGACGCGGTGTAGGCGACCCCGCCACCGCCGGCCACCAAGCCGGAGATCGAGGATGTGTTCACCACCGCCCCGCCGCCGTCGACGAGCGCGTCGAGCAGCGCCTGGGTGACGAGGAACATCCCCTTCAGGTTCACGTTCAAGACGCGGTCCCAGGCTTCCTCGGTCGTGTCGCGCAGGGTGGCGTAGTAATCGAAGATCCCCGCGTTGTTGACCAGGACGTCCACTGTGCCGAACTGCGCGGCGACCTCGTCGGCGGCTGCCCGCACCGACTCCGCCGAAGACACGTCGACCGCGAACGCGGCGGCCCGGAATCCACGGTCTGCCAACGTTTTCGCAGTCAGAGCCGCGCCGTCGGCATTGACGTCCCATGCAGCGACGACGGCGCCTTCGGCGGCGAATCGTTCCGCGGTCGCCCGCCCGATTCCCGATCCCGCCCCGGTGATCACCGCGACCTTTCCGTCGAGGCGGCCTCCCATCGCCTTCTCCTTTCCCGCGCCGGCCGGCGGCGTCACTGGATGGTGAATCCGCCGTCGACCGGCATCGCGACGCCGGTGACGTAGGAGGCACGGTCGCTGCACAGCCACGCGACCACCTCGGCGGTTTCCTCCGGCTGCGCGGTCCGGGGCAGCGGGGTCAGCTGGTGCAGCGTCTCCTCCATGCCAGGGTTCTTCGTGAACCAGTCGGCCACCTGCTCGCTGTGCGTCGCGCCCGGTGCGATGGCGTTCACCCGGATCCGCTCGCGCCCGTACTCCGCGGCAGCCGCCCGGGTCAGGCCGACGACGGCGTGTTTCGCGGCGATGTACGGCGCGGACACGGGTGACGCGACGAGCCCGCCGACGCTGCTGGTGTTGACGATCGCACCGCCGTTCTCGTTCGTCAGCATCGTGGTGATCTCCGGACGGAGGCAGTTGAAGACACCGCGCAGGTTGGTGTCGACGAGGTAGTCGTAAACATCGTCGTCCATCAGGTGCAACGGGTCGCGCCCGATGCCGTGGCCTGCGTTGTTGAAGGCCGCGTCGAGCCGGCCGAACCGCTCGACGGCAAGGTCCACCGCGGCCGCGCATTCTTCGGCGACGCGCACGTCCGCGACCGCGAACTCCGCTTCCGCGCCGCGGTCCCGCAGTTCCTCGGTCAACGCCTCCAACCGCTCCTTGCGCCGCGCCACCAGGACGACCTTGGCGCCCTCCCGCGCGAAAACCTTTGCCGCCGCGGCGCCGATCCCGCTGCTCGCGCCGGTGATCAGCGCGACCTTGCCTGCCAGCAGTCCCGGATGGTTCATGGTGTTTCCCTTTCGGTTGATTCTCCGCTTGCGCCGGGTCTCGCTTTCCACGAAATGACCCCGGCGCCCCAGGTCAGGCCCGCACCGAAGGTGGCGAGGCCGAGGATTCCGCCCGCGGGCGCCAGCTGCTGCCCGGCGGCCTGCGCGAGCGCGAGCGGGATCGACGCGGACGACGTGTTCGCTACCCGGTCGACATTGAGAAAGACCTTGCGCTCGGGCACTTCCAGCCGCCGGGCAACCGCCTGCACGATTCGCGCGTTGGCCTGATGCGCGACGAAGAGCGCGAGGTCGCCTGCGCTCAGCCCGGAGGTTTTCAGCACGAGCCGGGTGTGCCCGGTCATCGCCTCGACGGCGTGTTCGTAAATGTCCCGGCCGCGCATCCGCAGCAGCCTGTCGTGCCGGCCGACGTACAGCAGGTCGATCTTCGTCCCGTCCGAGCCCAACGCGAAGACCGGCCGCATCGCGCCCGGTGCGCGCGACACCACCACCGCGCCCGCACCGTCGCCCAGCAGCACGGCTGTGCTCCGGTCGGAGAAGTCGGTGATGCGCGAAAGCGCCTCGGCTCCGCACACCAGGACGTGCTCGGCGCGCCCGGACTCGATGAGCGCGATCCCTTGGTCCAGCGCGTAGAGGAAGCCGGAGCAGCCGGCGCTGACGTCGAACGCCGCCGGAAAGTCGAGGCCGAGCCGGGTGGCCACCTCGACCGCGACACCCGGGCTGATCCGGTCCGCGGTGGACGTGGCCACGATGACGTGCCGGATCGCCTGCGGCGCGACCGCCGCGTCGGCGAGCGCGGCGCGGCAGGCCCGCTCCGCGAGGTCCGCGAGGGTTTCGTCCTCCTCCAGCCAATACCGCTGCCGGATGCCGGTGCGCTGCACGATCCATTCGTCGGACGTGTCCAGGTGTGTGAAGTCGTCGTTGCCGACGACGCGGCGCGGCAGCGCCGATCCGGCCCCGGAGAGCGTGACCGTCATCCGAGCCCGGCCTTCCGGTAGATCACCGCGAGCGCCGCGCGGAGATTCTCGGCGTCTTCGAGGTCGCCGGGGTGCACGTCGATGCCGAACTCGTTCTTGACCGACAGGCCCATGTCGGTCACGTTCAGCGAATCCAGCCCCAGCTCGTCGAAGGACACGTCCGGGCCGATCCGTTCCCGGGCCGCGCCCTGCTCCGCCAGCGCGTCGATCACGAAGGTCTCCAGCGCCTCGCGGGTCACCGCGGAACTGCTCACCACACCACTCTCCTTGGGTTCGTTTTTCCGTGCGGACAACTGATTCAGACCGTGAACACGACCTTGCCGAACACGTTCCCCTCCGCCATCGCCCGGAATCCGGCCGCCGCACGCGACAGCGGCAGCACCCGGTCGACCTCGGGCGCGAGCCGATGCTCCGCGCAGAACCGCAGGAGCCGCGCCAGGTGCTCGCGGGTGCCGAGCGTGCAGCCGGTGAGGGTGAGCTGCCGGTAGAACACGTGCGTCAGGTCGATGCGCGGAGTCGCCCCGGTGGTCGCACCGGAGACGACGATGTGGCCGCCGGACCGGACGCTCCGGAGCGAATGCGCCAGCGTCGCCTCGCCGACGGTCTCCATCACCGCGTCGACCCGGCGCGGCAGGCGGGTTCCGGGCGGGAAGGACGCGTCCGCGCCGAGCCGCTCGGCCCGCCGCCGCCGTTCTTCGGTACTGCCGGTCACCCAGACCCGGAACCCGCCTGCGGCGGCGAGCGCGACGAGCGCGGTCGACACCCCGCCGCCCGCGCCCTGCACCAGCACCGTGTCGCCGGGTTTCAGCGGCGCCTGTTCGAACAGCATCCGATACGCCGTCAACCACGAACCCGGCAGGCACGCGGCCTCCTCGAACGAAAGCCACGACGGTTTGGGCAGCAGGTTCCGGACCGGGACGGCGACTCGTTCGGCGAACGTGCCGTCGTATTTCTCGCTCAGCACGGTGCGGTCCGGATCCAGCGTCTCGTCGCCCCGGTACTCCGGGTTCCCGATGACCGAATGCACGAGGACCGGTTCGCCGTTCTCGTCGACGCCGGCGGCGTCCGAACCGAGTACCACCGGCAGCCGCTGGTGCGGCGGCACCACGCCGCGCAACGTCCACAGGTCGTGGCGGTTCAGCGAAGCCGCGCGAACGGTCACCGTCGTCCAGCCTTCGCCAGGGGAGGGGTCCGGCCACTCTCCGGCGCGCAGCTGGCCGAGCGGGTCGGCGGCGTCGGTGCCCGCCGCTGAGATCGCGAACACCGCTAGCCCCGGGCCGCGCAGTGGCGCAGGCACATCGAACCCCACAGGAACCCGGCGCCGATGCCCGCCATGATCAGCACGTCGCCGTGTTCCGCGGGGCCGTTCAGCGTCTCGTGCAGAACGGTGAACATGCTGGCCGCGGCGGTGTTCCCGAAGCGCCGGACGGTGGTGGGAGCTCGCTCGGCAGGCACGCCGAGGCTCGCCATCGCCTCGGTGATGATGTTGAGATTGGCCTGGTGCAGCAGGTAATAGCCGACCTCGTCGAGACCGATCCCGGCTCGTGCCGCGGTTTCGCGGATGCTGCGCGGCAGCCGGTCGGTCGCCATGGTCCAGACTGCCTTGCCGTTCATCTTCAGGTACTGGTCGCGCCGCTGCAGGGTTTCCGGGCTGGTCGGCGTCCGCGAGCCGCCTGCCGGGATCTCGACCTCGTAGGACAGTTCGGAATCGGTGTGCCAGGACAGGATTCCGAAGCCGTCCGCGGTCGGCGCAAGCAGCGCGGCGCCCGCGGCGTCCCCGAGGAACACCCGGGTGCCGCGGTCCTGCGGGTCGGTCGCCCGCGAACCCGCGTCGGCCCCGATCACCAGCACGTGCCGGTACGAGGTGTTCTGCAGCAAGTGCGCCGCCACCACCAGGGCGTAGATCCCGCCGGCGCAGGCCGCCTGGGTGAGGTCGAGCGGGACGGCGCGGTGCGCGCCCAGCCGTTCCTTGACCATCAACGCGGTGGAGGGCAGCGGCTGGTCCGGAGTGAACGTGGTGACGATGATCGCGTCCAGCTCGGCCGCGGCGACACCGCCCCGGCGCAGCGCCTCGCGCGCCGCTGCGATGCTCATGTCCGATGTGGACAGTCCGGTCGCGAGGTACCGCCGTTCTTCGATCCCGGTGCGGGACCGGATCCACGCGTCGGAGGTGTCGAGCGTGCGGGTGAGTTCGGTGTTGGTCACCACCCGCGGCGGCACGCACAGCCCGGTCGACACGACGCCGACCGGCCGGCGCAAGCCCGCCGCCGCGTTGCGCCCGCGGGCGGCCTCGTCGGCCGGATCGCTGACCGGGGACACGATTCCTGACGTCATTTGCCATCTCCGTTGCGGGGCCGGGTGGTGAACTCGGCGAAGCCGGGCGCGTCGAGGCGCAGCTGCGCGTGGATGTCGGCGCCGAGACCGTGGTGCCCCACCGCGCCGCCGTAGTTCTGCTGGTAGCTCATCCACAGCACGACGAAATTGACCAGCCGGTCCGCGCTGTTCGGCGCGTCCGCGGCCGGGAACGGGTCGGGCAGCACGGCGCGGTAGCGCCCGTTGCCTTCCTCGTCGGCGACGAACACATTCGGCACTCCCAGCGGGCTGGGGTGGGCCGGGCCGTCCGGGTCCATGTCCCGGCGGCGGATCGCCATCACGGTGTACAGGCTTTCCGGGATCAGCCCGGAGAATTCGCCGCGGAACTCCGCCGCCGTGCTGTCCTCGGCCAGCGTGACGGTCAGCGTGCCGCGGGCCTTGACCCACTGCCCGAGCGTGACCGGCGCGGTCACCTTCGGGCCGTCTTCCGGCTGCAGATCCGGAATCGGGGCCTGGTGGAACGGATAGCTCGGGCGCGTCACCGAGAACGGCTCCGGTTGCTGTTGCGGCGCCATCACCGCCGTGTAGTTGGAGCAGGGCAGCGGCAGCGGCAGCGTGGCGAGCACCATCGCCTCGTCCTCGGCGGAAAGCTCCTCGGGCAGTTCGCGGACGATCCGGTAGGGGAGGGTGCTCCCGAACTCCGGGAGCGGGCTGTCCGCCGCGACGATCGCGCGTCCGGGCGCCGCCGCGACGCTGCCGTCCGGCTGCGCGCGGGTGATCGTGCCGATGACGACGAAGTCCCCGTCGGTGTTCATCACCTCGCTCGGCGGGTACAGCGGGCCCTGGGTGGTCATGCTCAGCCGGTAGACTGCGGACCGGCACGGCTCGGTCATCGGGACTGCTCGCCTTCAGCGGGAACCCGCCGGTAGATCCGGGTGTAGAGGCCTTCGTCGGTGACGAAACGGGGATGCGCCTGCCGGGCGATCTCGGCGTACCGCGCCGAGGCGAACGTCGGCAGGTACTCCTCCGGCGGGCAGGAGAACCCCGCGACGAACAGCACGCCCGGCTCGGTGCTCACCAGCGAGTGATAAGCCAGGAAGGCCTCGATCTTGGCCGACTCGCGGACCTCGGCGAAGATCGTCCCCTCGCGCCAGGCCAGGTATTCCTCGTGCACCGGCGGTTTCACCTCGACGTGCCGCAGTTGCACGTACGGGGTGTCCGGGAGGTCTCCGTCGACCGGCTTCGGCGCGGCGACGAATTCCAGCACCTGGGTGCGGAAGTCGCCGGTCTGCAGCGGCGCGAGCGGTTTGCGCAGTTCGCGCAGCCGGGCCAGCGGCGCGGCGAGCGCGGCCGCGTCGGCGACCGGCGTCAGCTCGAGGATCGCCGGGTGTTCGAGGCCCTCGTAGAGCGTGCCGGAACCGGTGTCCCGCAGCGCTTTGACCGCGTCGGCCGCCGACTGCCCGGCCACCGGGATCTCGGTGGCCAGGAGCAACGATGAAGTCATGAAGATTCCCTTTCCGGGTATCGGGGTTCGCGCCGCGGTCACCAGGCGACCGGCAGCTCGTGCACGCCGTAGATGAGCATTTCGTGCTGGTAGCGGACTTCTTCCGGAGCGACGGCGAGCCGCAGGGCGGGGATCCGCCGGTAGAGCGTGCCGTAGACGACCTGCAACTCGACCCGGGCCAGTGACTGGCCGAGGCATTGGTGCGGCCCGTAGCCGAACGCGAGGTGGTGGCGCGCCTTCTGGTGCGGGTCGAGGTCGTCCGGGGCCGCGAAGTGCCGGGGATCTCGGTTGGCGGCGGCGTTCGCGACGATCACGCCTTCGCCGGCGCGGATCAGCTGCCCGCCCACCTCGATGTCGGCGACCGCCACCCGCCGCCTGCCGGACTGGGTGATGGTGAGATACCGCAGCATTTCCTCGGCCGCGTTGGCGAGAAACGCCGGGTCGTCGCTGTCGCGGATCTCGGCCAGCCGGTCCGGACGGGCCAGCAGCGCCGCGGTGCCGAGGCCGATCATGTCCGCGGTGGTCTCGTGGCCGGCGATGAGCAACAGCATGCTGGTGTCCACGACCTGCACCGAAGTCATCCGCCCGGCCCGGACCTGGTCGTGCACGAGCCGGCTGATCAGGTCGTCGCCCGGCGTCGCCTCCTTGGCGGCCACCAGGTCGCGCAGGAAACCGCGCAGCTCCTCCCTGGCGTTGTTGATGCCTTCCCGGCTCAGCGTCTTGTCCAGCATGGCGGCCGAGCGGTCCTGGAAGAACGCGGAGTCTTCGAACGGCACGCCGAGCAGTTCGCAGATCACCAGCGAAGAGACCGGCAGCGCGAAACGGCTCACCAGGTCGGCGGGCGGGCCTTGGGCGAGCAGAGCGTCGATGGCGTCGTCCACGATCTGCTGCACGCGCGGCCGCAGCTGCTCCGCCCGGCGCCGGGTGAACTCGCGCATGAGCACCCTGCGCTGGTCCAGATGCTCGGGGCCGTCCATGTTGATGAAGCTGCGCCAGGTCGAGGCGAGCTGAGCCGGCCCGGTGGTCGGGTAGCCGGGCAGCCGGAAGTTCGAGCTGAACCGCGCGTCGCCGAGCACCGTGCGGCAGTCCGAGTACCGGGTGATCAGCCAGTGCCGGGAGCCGTCCCAGTTGCGCACCTGCTGGACGGGCCGGGTCTCGCGGATCTCGGCGAGTTCCTCCGGCGGGTCGAACGGGCAGCCGGGGCGGCGGGGCATCGGGAATTTCGGCGGTCCCGCGCCTTCCGTCGTCGTCATGGTTCTCCTCTTCGCAGCGGGGTCAGCGGGCCGGGTCGGGCGCCGGGGCGTTCTTGAGGGCGTGCCGCAGGGCGCGTTCGGCACCGCGGTGCTCCTTGCGCTCCAGCGACTGTGCGGACAAGGCGGTGCCGACCGTCCGCACCTCCGCGATGTGCAGCCCGGCCTGCCGGAACTCGGTCCGCACGTCGAAGACCGGCCGGCCGAGGTCGCTGGTCCCGGCGGTCACCGCGGAGCGCAGCCGGGTTTCCAGGGGATAAAGGAAGTTGCGGAAAGTGGTCTCCATCTTGTCGAACAGATGAATTTCGCCTTCGCTCGGGTAATAGCGCTCGCACACCGCGAGATACATCTGCCGCGCGGCCTCCAGCACGATCATTCCCTGGACGTGCACGCCCATGTGGTCGAGTTGGAACTCCTGGTCGTTGTGCAACCGCAGCGCTGCCTCGAACTCGTGGTCGCCCACCGGTTCCAGTCCGGCGACCAGAACGTTGTGCGGATTGTGCTTGTGGGTTTCCGAGCGGTCGCTGAGCGGGCCGTGCGTCAGCGGGCGGATCTCGACTTTGCCGGACGTTCCCCGGTGCGCGATTTCGTCTCGGATCCGGTCCCAGTCGCATTCTTCCAAGCCTTGCCCGCCGACCAGCTTCGTCGCACCTGGCATGCCGTCGCCCCGCATCTTTTGGATCACTTGTGAAACCGTCAGAGCTCCGGTATGCGCGGCGAATTTCGAAAATCGATCGCCGACCACGACGAACGCAGTCATCCCCACCTCCACGGGGCTGGTGTCCTTGCTGAGTAATGTGCCGCGGGAGTCAGTGCGCGGCGTTTTCCCGCGCGCCGGAATACCGCGGCGCGGGGTCCGCGGGCAGGGCGGGCCAGCCGCGGGCGGTCAGCACCGGATCGTTCCCGACCACGACCGGATTGCCCACCGCGGCCAGCATGTCGAGGTCGCTGGCGTGGTCGCCGTACGCGAAGCAATCACGCGGATCCAGATTCGCCGCGGCGATCTCCGCCGTCACCGCGTCCCGCTTGGCCTCGCCGATCATCGAACGGCGGACTTCGCCGGTATACCGCCCGTCTTCCGAGGTCAACGGCTCAGAGCAGAGTACGAGGTCAGCCCCGAGATCCTCCGCGAGCGGCGTCAGGCAGGCCGTGAAGGAGCCGGACACCAGCACGATCCGGTGCCCGGCGCGGCGATGTCTCTCCAGTGCCGCCAAGGCGGCCCCGACGAACGCTTCGGGACCCGCCCGGTAGGTCGCGTACCAGGCCCGGCCTGCGGCCTGCACCTCGGCCGCAACGGCCCCGGCGAAATACCGGTAGTAAAGTCGATTCCCTTCCTCCCGCGGCCTGCCGGAGGCAGCGATCTGCCGCAATTCGCCGGCGCGGCGGGCATACCCGCTCCCGTCGTCGCCATGGCGTTCCATCCAGTAGTGCAGGAAAGCGAACATGCTTTTTGCGGTGATGACTGTTTCGTCGACATCGAAAAAAGCCGCACGCCGGACCGCGGCCCGGCTTTTCAATTCTTCCACCGTACCCCCAGTGCGGTACGGGCGCAGGTGCCGGATGCGCCCGTACCGCGTTGTCATGATGCCGCTGATGCACAGCTGTTTCCGATAAATGCGTGGCCCGCGCGGTTCCCGCGCCGCGACGCCCGGGAATGATCCGCTGTCGCGCGCAAACCCCCGCCCGGAGATCGGATCCGGCACCGAAGCTCTTGTTCCCCAGATGGCGCGAGAATGCCCGCCCGGTCTCCTTCTCACATGCTACAGGCGCAGCCGGTGAATTCGCTGCGCCATTTCGGTGATCCGAATCACGAGCCCGGCAGAACCTGAGAAAAATCTCGAAACGGACAAAATAACGACCGTAATGATCGCAATTCCATGAGAATTGTTCTTCTCGAATTGAGTGGACGCGAAGCCCCGGCGAGTGCGATAGCCGCACTGGGCGCACGGTCCGGCTCCGAGATCCGCAAACAGGGAGCGGGGCAACCGCGGCAAAGGTGGGGGACAGTTGCGTTCCCGGTCGCCGTGAGCACGCAGCGGGCGCCTGCGGCCAAGTCCACGGCGGGCCGCAAGACGACGGGACGCGGGCGTGTGTGCTCCTGGCGATCCGATGCTGGCTGCGGTGACCGTGGCAGCCTCGGCGAGGAGCTTTCCCGCACCGGGAAACCCGTGCGGATCTTATCGGCGAGAGGTCGGTGCCCTGCGCGGGTCGCGATGCGGCAACAGGTTCGGGGAATGAACAGGAACAACCGCGAGTACCGGCCGGGTTTCACGCCGTGCTGGGTCCCGCGAGAGGTGGGTCCGGGTGGCCCATCGCGAGCCGCCGGTTCTCCGGCAAGAAGACTCCGACCTGACGGTCGATGAACCAGGTCTCTCGAACGCCGGCGACAAGTATCTTGACCGGGCGGCTGTCGCCCGCCCGCACGCCGCGGCCGTCGAGGTTTTCCGAAATTGCCCGGCGGGCCGCCATCCGGCCGGTCGGCGACGTCGAAGGGAAACCGATCCGGGCGGAGTCCTGCATCGCAGTGACCAGACTGTCGGGGCTGGTCACCGTCCGGGCCGAAGGGTAGAACCGGTGCTGCGGCAAGTCAGTGGCTATAGCTCTCCACTTCCGCCCCTGCCCGCAAAATCTGCACCGACTGCCCGTGGCGGTCGGGCGTCCGGCGAGAATCTCCGGTTTCGCAACCGCCCATGACTCCATTGCTCAACGGCCTAGGCATTGGCGTTGTACTGCGCGGTTCGGCGGCGAGCACGTCGAAACCTCGGCCGGGGACGCGCCGTGGGACAAATGTCAGACTCGCGGTCACCGCCGACGGAGCATTGATCCATCCGAAAGGCTCGTCCGCGGTTCCGGCGGCGCGGAGGCCCCTTGGCCGTCCGCTGCCGCGGGCGGATCGCGCCGCCTTAGGGTCAGCTGATCTTCTTCTGGCTGGGGCTGCGGCTAACCTGGTCGGGCGGCGGGGGCGCGAGGGTTGCACTGCTTGTCCTCGCGTGCGTGGCGAGCGCGGGTTTTCGTCGGTGACTCGCATCGTTCCGTTCGATTCGTTCCGTACACCGGAAAACGAGCGCTTAGTTACGATCAATTTCGTTCAGGGGCGCAGTTCCTGGTGCGGCGGTCCGGCCCGGGATGCGGCCTCGCGGACGTCGTGCTGATAGGCCGAAACTTCGGCGGAACGGTGATGGCACGGCCTGCCAAGGACAACCGGGAGCGGCTGCGTCGTCGAGTCTTGTGGAACACAGTAGTGCCGCGGCCGGGCAACCGGGTCGAGGACGATCTCCCGCCGCGTCAACGCGAGTAGTCCGCCCCGACCACCTCGAGCAAGGGAATCGCTCCGCCCATGCTGTTGCCGGGCCCGGTCGACCCGCCGTTGCGCGGGCAGCAAGGCGCGAGAAAGCAGCGGATTACTCGACCTATTAGCCGGTTCTGCGCTGTTTGTGCTCTTTAGTCACGATCGTTTTCCTGAATTGCGTGCAAGTGGAACACAAACTGGCCGACCGGCCGATCGGCAGCTCCGGGGCGGGGCGCGGCCGTGCAGCGATGTTGTTTGCTGGTGCTTAGCTTTTGCGGAATCTGAAGTTCAATGCGCTCAATGCCGGGAAAATCGCACTGTCGTCCGCGGTGTTACGCCCGGAATGTCAGCCTGTGACCATTGGTGCCGCTGATCTTTCCCGCATCGAGCGGTGCGTCTGCCCGGCAGTCTGTTCGTTAATGATGTTCCGTCCTTTGGGGCAGCGAGCGCATCCGCTTGCTGTACGCGCCGCGCGCGGAAAAGCGAAACGGGCGCAAAAATTGTCAAAAAACGCAGGAGGCAGTGGCCCGAAAGGAGCAGTACGGTGCCCGGCGGACGCGGATGCCGCCTTGACACTCGGACAAGATGACACCTAGACTACATTTTCGTTAATTGCGCACTACTGGGGCGATAAAATCTGGGGAGCACCTTGCCGTGATTCGGCGTTCTGCCGGAGCTTGGCAGTTTTCTGGCGGCAGGTGCACAAAACGGACAGAGGGGGATCCGTTGGTCGAGTTTTTGGCAACGCCTCGCGATGCCGCGGGCGCCAGAGCGGAGGTCGACAGCTTCGGCGCCTCGCGCGTCCCGCTCGCCGGAGGGCTTCGCGCATTCCTCGTCGCCGACGACGAGGACCCGGCCCCGCACGAGGCGCGCGACGAACTCGCCGCCTTGGTCAGGGAGCACGTCGAGCTTGGCCAGGGAGTGCTGGTCCTGACCGGTTTCCCGCTCGACGACGAGAGGAACAAGGAGGCGCTGGTCCGGTTCACGAGCCTGCTCGGCGAACCGCTCCCGCAGGACGGGGAGGGCAACCTGGTTCGCGAGGTCCGGGACCGCGGAACGGCGATCGGCGAAGGCGCGCGGGCGCGGTATTCGGACTCCCGCTTCGGCGGCAGCCTGCACACGGACGGCGCGGAGGCTCCGCTTCCGGCGCCCGAGTTCTTCACGCTCCTGTGCGTCCGGCAATCCGCGCGGGGCGGAGCACTGGAGTTCGTCCACATTCGCGACCTGGAAGCCGCTCTCGCCTCCCGCGCTGGGGTGACCGCGGCGCTGCGCGAGCCTTTCCATTTCGATCGCAGAGGCGACCAGGCTCCGGGCGAACCGCCGACCACGCGGAAGCCGGTGTTGTTCACTCAGAACGGAAAGTCCGCGATCAGCTATCTCCGCGGTTACATCGAGCGAGGGCACGAGCACCCCGGAATCCCGCCGTTGACCGATCGGCAGCGCGCCGCGCTGGACGAACTGGACCGGATTGTCGCCTCCGGCGGCCTCGCGAAGACAGGCAAGCTGCGCGAAGGCGAACTCGCCCTGTTCGACAATCTCTCCCTGCTGCACGGGCGCACCGAATTCCAGGACGAACCCGATCACACGCGGCTGCTGCTACGCACGTGGGTCCGCGGGCGCTCCGCCGTGCGCAGATGAGTCCCGATATCCGGGCGGCCGCGCGACGCATCGGCAGCGTGGTCGTCGCTCCGAACTGCCTGCGTGGCTACGCCACGTCCGTCGAGGTCGCCGACGCGCTCGCGGTCGGCGTCCGGCGCGCGCTTCCGCACGCCTCCGTCACCGTGCTGCCGCTCGCCGACGGAGGCGACGGCACGCTGTCCGTGCTGCACGAGGTCCTCGGCGGTCGGTTGATGCCCGTCACCGCCCAGGACGCCTCAGGTCGCGCGCAACGGATTTCCTGGTTGGCACTGGACTCCCGCACCGCGGTGGTGGAGACCGCGTCGATCTGCGGGCTCGGCGGAACGAGCCCGCGGAATCTCCGCCCGCTCGCGGCGAGTTCGGCGGGGGTCGGCACGGTGATCGCACACGCGATCGCCAACGGAGCGAAGACTGTTTTGCTCGCCCTTGGCGGCACGGCCGTCGTCGACGGCGGAGCGGGCGCGCTGCACGCGCTCGGTGCACGGTTTCTCGACTCGGCGGGCAAGCGCGTCGTTCCCGTTCCCTCGACGCTGCGCGAGGCAGCGTTGATCGACCTGGCCCCAGCCCGGCGTCTTCTCGACGGAGTGACTCTGCGCCTGCTGCCGGACGTCCGCCCGTCGCTGGCGGAGAACCTTGCTTTTTTCGGTGCGCAGAAAGGCATGACCGAGCAGGACCGGCCGATCGCGGCGGGCGCATTGAGCCAGCTCGTCGGCCTGCTCGCGGCAGCAGGCGACGAAGCCGCCCCGGCCCGGTTCCGCAGCGGCTGGTTCGGGGCGGGCGGCGGGATCGGATTCGGACTGGCCGCGGCGGCGACAGCGGAGGCGAAACCCGGGGCGGAGGCACTTCTCGACATGGTGGACAGAACAGGCGCGGTGCGGTCGGCGGATCTCGCCGTCACCGCGGAAGGAAAAGTGGACGAGAGCACCTGGAGGGGCAAACTCCCGGGCACCATAGCCTCCCGGCGCGCCGCGGACGGGCTCCGCACGGGCGTAGTGGCGATCCGGTTCGCCGGCCGCTCTCCGGATCCGCTCATCGCCCACCACCCGGTCGCCGATCCGCCGCCCACGTCGCCGTTGACCGGTGCCGCGCTGTGGAGCGGGCTGGCCGACGCGGCCGCACGCTCGTGCACGCCGTTCGCGGCGGTGATGCCGTCGTGATCGTGGGAGCCGCCGAACTGCGCGCGTTCGCCGCGACCGCGCTGCGAGCGACGGGAGCGTCCGGTCACGATGCCGACCTGACCGCGGAGGTGCTGGTCGCCGCCGATCTGGCCGGCGTGGACAGTCACGGTGTCGCTCGGCTGCGCCGCTACGTCGAGGGATTGCGGGAAGGCACGATCGACGGACTCGCCTCGCCGGAGGTCGTGCGTGACCACGGCGCGGTCGCCGTGGTCGACGCGCACAACGGGCTCGGACAGCCTGCGTTGTGCTTCGCGATGGACCTGGCCGTCGAACGTGCGAGGGCGCAGGGAGTCGCGGCGGTGGCGGTGCGCCGCTCGAACCACATCGGCATCGCGGGCTGGTACACCGAACGCGCCGCGCGCGCGGGCATGTTCGCGATCGCCACCACCAACGCCACGCCGCAGGTCGCGCCGTCGGGAGCGGGCGAGCCGATGTTCGGCACCGACCCGATCAGCTACGCCGTGCCCAGTACGGACGGCCCGCTCTGTTTCGACGCGGCGACGAGCATCGTGCCGCGCGGCAAGCTCGAACGTCTTCGCCGCGAAGGCAGGCCGATGCGCCCCGGTTGGGCGGTCGGCCCGGACGGCGAATCAGCCACGGACATCCCCGCGGTCGTCGCCGGGCTGAAGGCACGGGCGGGATTCGCGCTCCTCCCGCTCGGCGGCCTCGGCGAGGAATACGGCGGGCACAAAGGATCCGGTCTCGGGTTGCTCGCCGAACTGCTGTGCGGCCCGTTGGCGGGCGCGCGGTGGAGCAAACACACCTACGACGAGAGCGGGGCCGGTCTCGGGCAGTTCGTGCTGTGCCTGGATCTCGGCGCCCTCGGCGAACCGGACGTCGTCGCCGGCGAGGTGCACCGTCTGGCCGCCGAGGTGCGCTCGGCCAGGCCTGCGAATCCGGAGGTCCCGGTGCGCATGCCGGGCGACCGGCGCCGCAGATCGGCGCGACAGCGCGCCGCCGACGGCATCCCGCTGTTGCCGGCGGTGGTAACCGACCTGGCGAAGATCGCGGCCCTCACCGGCATCCGCCCGCTCCAGGCCAAGGACGGCGACGGATGAGCGGGGTGATCGACCTGTCCTCGGGCCAGGTGATCGAGCCGCTGGCCGAACCGGCGTTGAAGGCGCTCGCCGAGACCGTGTCCGGCCGCGAGGTCACCGCTTATGCGGCATCCGGCGGAGAATCGGGTCTGCGCTCCGCCGTCGCCGCGCACTACGCCCGCCGGGTCGGATCCGACGTCGACCCCGAGCAGATCACCGTCACCGCGGGAGCGCGGCACGGGCTGTTCAGCGTCGTCGCGGCTTCGGCGGCCGACGGCGAGATCCTCGTCCCGGAACCCCGGTGGAGCCACTATCCCGAGATGCTGCGGATCGCGGGTGCCCGGCCGGTGCCCGTGCCGGGAGATCCAGCCAACGGCTGGCTGCCGGATCCCGATCGGCTCGAAGCCGCGCGGACCGGGCGGACCAAAGCGGTCGTGGTCAACAGCCCGGTCAACCCGACGGGAGCCGTCTACGACACGGAAACCCTGGCTGCGATCCGCGCGTGGTGCGCACAGCACGGGCTGCTTCTGGTCGTCGACGACATCTACTGGGCCTACGGCGGCGAAGACGCCGGCGGGGTACGGGCCGGTGCGTGCGAGGTCGTGGTCGGCGGAGCTTCGAAGGTGCATGCGCTGGCCGGTCTCCGGGTCGGCTGGGTGTGGGCGGACGCGGCGCTGACGGCGGCGGTGCGGACCATCGTGGAGCACACCACCGGGCCGGTCAGCACCCTGGCGCAGCCCGCGGTCGCCGCGGTTCTCGACCGGCAGCAGGACGCCGTGCCGGATCGGGTGCGCCGGCTGGACGCGTTGCGGGAGCACGCCGTACGGACGATGTCGGCCGTTCCGGCGGTGCGCGTGATCGTCCCGCGCGGCGGTATTTATCTGTGCCTCGACGCTTCGGGGCTCGCGAAGGCGCGGCCCGAGTGGCGTGACGACCGGGTGCTGTGCGCGGCGTTGGCCGAGCACGCCGGAGTCCGCTTGCGGCCCGGGTCCACCTTCGGGCTGCCGGGCCATGTCCGGCTCTGTGTCGCGGCGGCGCCTGGCCTCCTGTCGGAGGCCGCTGGCCGCCTGTCGGAATTCCTGGGGACGGCTGCAATCGGAGCAGCCGGAAAGAGCGAGGGACTGCGATGACAACAGAAACTGCGAACCTGATCGAGGCGCCCGGTGCGCGGGCGGCCATGCTGCGGCGCGCGTTCGCCGAGAAAAAGCTTCTCCGGGTGGCAGGCGCGCACGACGGCCTCAGCGCCCGGTTGGCCGCCGAAGCCGGGTTCGACGCCATCTGGGCGTCCGGGCTGGAGATCTCGGCGGCGCACGGGCTTCCGGACGTCAGCCTTCTCGGCATGGCCGAATTCCTCGCCGGCGCGGCCACGATGCAACGGTCGGTGGCCGTCCCGGTGGTGGCGGACTGCGACACCGGATTCGGCGGAAACCTCAACGCCGCGTACACAATGATGTGCTACGAGGACACCGGGGTCGCCGCGGTCTGCATAGAGGACAAGGTGTTCCCGAAGCGAAACAGCTTCGTCGACGCCGGACAGCAGCTTCTCGAGGCCGAAGAGTTCGGGCAGAAGCTGACCACCGCGAAGCAGGCACAGCGGCACCCGGACACGGTCCTCATCGCCAGGACAGAGGCGTTCATCTGCGGCCTCGGGGTCGATGAGGCGCTCCGCCGCTGCCACCACTACGTCGACGTCGGCGCCGACGCGGTGCTGGTGCACTCGAAGGCCGTCGATTCGGCGGAAGTCATCGCCTTCATGGACCGGTGGCGGCATCGGGCGCCGGTGGTCGTCGTGCCCACCACCTACGCGCGGTTCTCGGTCCAAGAGGCGAACGACGCCGGCATCGCCATGGTGATCTACGCGAACCAGGGAATGCGGGCGACAGTACGGGCGGTACGCGACGCTTGGGCGACCGTGCTCGCCGAGGGGTCCACCACCGGCATCGAACCGCATATCGCTTCGGTGAAAGAGATCTTCGACCTGTCCGGCATGAACCAGTGGCTGGGCAGGGACCGTTGAGCGGGGTACTGGCGGCAGAGGCGTTCGTCCGCGAACTGCGCGCCTACGGCACCCGCCGGGTGACGGGCGTCCCGTGCGGTCATCTCGCCGGGCCCTGGACGCTCTTCGACCGTGCGGGCGAACTGACCCCGGCCGCGTCCGAGGGCGCCGCGCTGGCGCTGGCCGCGGGCTGGGAACTCGCCGGGGAGCAGGCCGCGGTGCTGTGCCAGAACTCGGGATTCGGCAACCTGGTCAACCCGCTGACCTCGCTCGTGCTGCCCTACCGCGTCCCGGTGCTGGTGGTGATGACCCTGCGCGGCTGGCCGGACCCCGGCGAGGACGAGGCCCAGCACGCGGTGATGGGCTCGGCCACCCTTCCGATGCTCGCCGGCTTCGGCATTCCGCACGCGGTGCTCCGGCCGGACGGGCTCGGCGAAGCGCTCGACGACGCGGCTCGAGCGCGTGCCAAGAACGACCCGTTCTTCCTTTTGGTGCCGAGGAAATCGATCGGGAAGGCTGCGGAGAAGGAACCGGTGCGGGGGTCCGGGCTGACCCGGGCGGCCGCGGTCGCCGCCTTGTTCGACCAGTTGACCGACGAACTGCTGGTCACCACGACCGGCTATCTGTCGCGGCAGGCTCATCACGAGCGGGACCGGCCGGAGACGTTCTACATGCAGGGTTCGATGGGGCACGCCGCGGCCATCGGGCTGGGCCTGGCGACCGCGCGCCCAGGACGCCGCGTGGTGGTGCTCGACGGCGACGGCGCTTTCCTCATGCATCTCGGCACCGGAAGCACCGTCGCCGCTTCCGGTGCCGCGCAACTGGTGCATGTGGTGGTGGACAACGGATGTTACGAATCCACCGGCTGCCAGCGCAGTACCTCGGCAGGGCTCGATTGGGACTCCCTTGGCCGGGGGCTCGGGTACCGCACGGTCCTGACGTGCGACGACGAAAGGACGCTCACCCCCAAGGTGCGCGCCGCCCTGTCCGCGCCGGGTCCGGTGCTGTGCGTCCTCAAGGCCATGCCGACGCCGGACGAGGTGCACCCGAGGGCGTCCGCGGCCATGAGCCTCGACGCGGTCGCAGAACGGTTCCGCGGCGCGGCTGCCGGGCAGGCGTCGTGACAGCGGCTGCCGAGCCGAGCGTCCCGGTGATCGCCGGGAGGGGTGTGTCCGGCAGGCTCGCCGAACTCGCGGGGCTTGGCTGGGCAGGCACGCTCGTGGTCGCCAGCAGGGGCACCGTGCGACGGCTCGGGCTGGCGCGCCGGTTGCCGCCCGGCACCCGCGTCTTCTCCGGATTCCGGCCGAATCCCACGTTCGACGAGGCGGTGGCTGCGGCCGGGGCGAGGGCGGACTGCGGCGCCACCTTGGTGGTCGGCGTGGGCGGCGGCTCTTCGCTCGACATCGCCAAGGCGGCCCGGGCGTTGCCCCCGGAACCCTCGGCGGCCGCGGAGGTGCTCGAGGGACGCCGCGCTCCGCTCGACGGAGCCAGGCTGGTGCTGGTCCCGACGACCGCGGGCTCGGGCAGCGAGGTCACCCGGTTCGCGACTTTGTACCGGGGGAACCGCAAGGTTTCGCTCGACGACGCGGCGGTACGGGCCGACGTCGCGCTGGTCGATCCCGCGCTGACCGACAGTTGTGCGCCCGCGCTCACCTGGAGCTGTGCTTTCGACACGCTCGCGCACGCCGTCGAATCGCTGTGGTCGATCCGCGCGACAGAGCGATCCCGGGACCATGCCGAGGCCGCGCTCGGCAAGGTCATCCCGATCCTGCGCGAGGCGGGCGAGGTTCCCACGGCGGCGGAGCGGGATCTGCTCTGCGAGGCCGCCACCCTGGCTGGACGGGCCATCGACATCACCCGCACCACCGCGGCGCACGCGCTGGCCTATCCGCTCACCGTCCATCTCGGCGTGCCGCACGGCCTCGCTTGTGCGATGCACCTGACCTGGCTGGCCCCGATGGTCGAGCGGGCGGGGCCGGCCGAGATTCCGGACCACCACGATCCGGCGGCGGTCGCCGCAGCGGTCGCGACGCTGCGGCGGCTGCTTCGAGCCGGCGAGCGCGACCTCGGCGCGACGATCCGGTCGCTCATCACCGCCCGCGGCCTGCCGGCGGAGCGCCGCGCCGAAGGCGCACCCGGACTCGCCGGAGTCGTGGTGGAAGAGGGATTGGCTTCGAACCGGGTCAGCGGTACCCCGGTCGTCCTCGACCGGGCGCGCGTCCGTGCCGCGGTCGAGGGCTTGTTGCCTGCCGGATCGAGCGCCGCGGACCGGCGAAGGAAGGGCGATGTCCCATGCGCAACTACCGAATGACCGGCCCTGCGGAAGTGAGCGGGGCGACGCTGGAGGCGATGGCCGCCGAACGGATGATCAGCCATCGCTCGCGGGAGTTTCGCGACCGGCTGGCAGACCTGACGCCGCGGCTGGCGAAGGTGTTCGGCACGACCGCGCCGGTGCTGGTGCTGACCTGCTCCGGCACAGGCGGGCTTGAGGCGGCGGCCGCGTCGGTGCTGCGGCGGGGCGATCGCGTGCTGTCGGTGCGGCAGGGCTACTTCGGCGCGCGTTTCGGCGAGATCGCCGCGTTCCACGGCGCCGAGGTCGACGTCCTGGAATCCGCGTGGGGCGACGTGCCGTCGACCGAGGAGATCCGCGCGAAGGCCACCGAGGGCTACCAGGCTGTCCTGCTGACGCACAACGAAACCTCGACCGGGGTACTGGCCCCGCTGGAGGAGTGGGCCGCGGCGATCCGTTCGGTCAGCGACTGCCTGATCCTGGTCGACGTCGTGAGCAGTCTGGGCGCTGCCGAGATCGCGTTCGACCGGCTGGGCCTGGACGTCGCCGTCGGGGTGCCCCAGAAGGCACTCGCCTGTCCGCCCGGCCTCGCGCTGGTGGCCGCGTCGGAGCGGGCGCTCGCCCGGGCCGCCGCTCCCGGAGCGGGCAGCTACTACCTCGACCTCGCGCGCGCCGCCGCGCACGCCCGCGAGTCCACCACCACGTACACCCCCAACCTGTCCGTGCTCTTCGCGCTGGAAGCGGCGGTCGCCGAGATCGAGAAAGAGGGCCTGGAAAACGTCTGGTCGCGGCACGCCGAGACGGCGCGCCTCTGCCGGGAGACCTTGCGTGCGCGAGGACTCGTCGTAGTGCCTCCGGAGCCGCTGTGCTCGCCGACGGTCACTGCGGTCCGCCTGCCGGCGCCCACCGCCGAACGGGTTCGCGACACCCTCGCCGCCCGGCACGACGTGTGGGTGTCCTCGGGACGCGGCGCGTGGAAACGCGATGTCCTCCGGATCGGCCACATGGGCCCGGTCGCGCCCGCCGACGTGGCGGCCTGCGCCGAGGCGATCGCCGCCGTCACCACGCCCCGCCGGAGCGCGCCGGTCGGCGGGCGGCGGGAGGTCAGGGTGCTCCGCACCGCCGACGAGCTCGGCCCGGAGTGGGACGAGCTGGCGAAGGATCTCGCCGCGCCGGTGTTCCACACCAGGGCGTTCCTGCGTGCCTACGAACACCATCCGGTGCAGAAGATCGCCCTCCCGCGCTATCTGGAAGTGCGCGACGCCAGCGGCGGGTTGCTGGCCGCCGCCCCCGCCTACCTCCAGGGCGACCCGCTCGGACTGCTCGGCCTGCGCGAAAACGAGCAGGCGTTTCTCTCCCCGATGTGGCACTGCCCCGGTGCGAGAGTGCTCGCGCGCGACGACGAATCCCTGCAGGCGCTGGGCGAAGCGTTCGGCGCGCAGGCAGCGGAGACCGGATGCGCACGATGGGGCTTCATCAATCTCGAGGACGGCACTGACACCGTCCGCGCGCTTGGCGAGCACGGGTTCCAGCGCGAGGAACTCGTGCCGCGGTGGGTGCTGCCGCGCACGCTCGCGCCCGACGGCCCCTCCTACCTGGCCTCGCTCCGCGGCTCGGCCCGGCGCGAACTCGGCAGGCAGCTGCGCCGGGCCGAAGACCAGGGCGCCCGGTGCGAGATCCGTCGAGCCGACCACCCGGACCTTCCCCGATTGATGGAGTTCGTGGCCGCCACCGCCACCCGGGCCGGGTCGCCGCGGTACTACGACCCGGTCAAGCTCGCGGCGTTCCTGCGCGAACTGGGGGAGCCCGTGCGGGTGCTGGAGGTCTGCGACGCCGCCGGCGCGACGCTGGCCGTCGGAGTGAGCTTTCTCGAAGCGGCCCGGCTGCAGTACTGGGCCGCCGGGTACCTGCGCGACCGGCCGGACGTCGCGTTCAGCCCCTATTACCGGATGTGGTGGCAGATGCTGGAACTGATGTGGTCGTCCGGGGTCGAGATCGCGGAATGCGGACGCCTCAACGAACCGTTCAAACGCAAGATGGGCCTGACCCCCCGTCCTCTGGTGGCGCTGACGGGGCCTACGGCATGACCGCGCGCACGCGGGCAACCGGCCGCAGCGCTTTCGAGATCGAGGAGTGCCCGCTTCCTGCCGCGCCGGCGGAATGGGACGATCTGGCGGCCCCGACCGGGATCGGGTTCTACTCGGCCAGGACCTGGAACCTCGCCATGCTCGGGCAGAACGGCGCGGAGGAGCGGGTACTGGTCGTACGGGACGCCGGCGGCGCGTTGCGCGCGATCGTCCCGCTGTTCCGGTACCGCGACGGTCCCGCCAACGCCCACCTCCATCCCGGCACGCTCTTCGGCGGCGCGGACCGGGTGACCGACGAGGCCGCCCGCCGCTGGGAACCGGTGACCGTGGTGGGGAACGCCTCGGGCTACGGAACCGCACCCGTGGTGAACGGCGGGCTGGAGGCATGGGCCGCGGCGGCGGAGTCCGAGGCGGCGGCGGGGGCTGGGTCCGCGTTCGCCGCGCACCTGACCGGACCGGACATGACTCGGCTGCGGGAACTGCTGCCCGGCCGGCCGGTATTGCTGACAGCGATGCGGATCTCGGTGCCGGTGCATGCCGATTCGGAGCGGGAGTACGAAGCGGGCCTGCGCAAACGGGACCGCGACCGGGTGCGCTGGGAGCGACGGCTGCTGGCGAGAGGCGGTCGGTCGGTGACCGTCGAGGACATCACCGACGACAACCTCCGCGAGATCGGCGAGCTGCAGGAAAGCACCCAGCGCCGGCACGGCAGCTACGGCGACGCCGACTATTTCGTCGGGCGCTACCGAAAGCTGAAATCGGTTCTCGGCGACGCGTTGTTCGCCTTCGTCTGCCGCCACGAAGGCCGCGCCCTCGGCTACTTCTCCTGCATCCGACACGGTCGTACGCTGGTCGGCCGCTCCGCGGGGCTCGACTACGACCGGATCGGCGACCACGCCGAGTACTTCAACCTGATGATCCACGAACCGGTCCGGTACTGCCTGCGGAACGGACTGCGCGAACTCGACCTCGGCGTGGCGGGGTACCGGCAGAAACTGTTGCGGGGCGGCGAACCCGTGCCCGTGTGGTCGATGCTGCTGCGCCCTCCGTCCGGCTGGTCGGACGAGGACACCGCCCGGCACAACCGGGCCAAGGCGCGGGAACTGCGGGAAGAGCTCGGTCCGATGTGCCCTGAGGGGCTGCGGGAACGGCTCGACCGGATCGCCGACGCCGGAAGGGCCGAGCTCTGATGCTGGGCACCCCCGCTTTCCGGTTGCTGCTGGGCGCGCGTGCAGTCTCCACCCTGTGCACCGGCTTGGACGTCGTCGTGCTGGCTTGGCTCGTCCTCGCCCTCGGAGGCACCCCGCTGCACCTCGCGGTGATGGCCGCGCTCAACGCGGGCGCGGGAGTGCCCGCCGCGTTCTTCGGGGGACCGCTGATCGACCGATTCTCCCGGCGCGCGGTCACCGTGGCCACCGAACTCGGGCGCGTCCTGCCGCTCGGCGCGATCCCGCTCCTCGCCGGCCTGGGGGAGTTGCGGCCCTGGCACGTGCTGGTAGCGGGCGCGGTGGTCAGCGGCCTGTACTCGCTGTCCTCGGCCAGCTACAGCGCCCTGCTGCCGGAACTGTTCGACCGGACGGGACTCCTGCGGGCGAATGGGGTCTGGCAGGCCGTGTCGCAGGTCGGGGTGTTCATCGGGGCGGGGCTGGGCGGGGCCGCCATTCCGGCTCTCGGCGACACCGCTCCGCTGCTCGTCGGCCTGGCCGGGCGCATACTCACCAGCGGCATGCTCCTGGCGATGCCGTCGCGGCGCACCACCAAACCCGCGACGAAGCGCACGAGCGGGCTGCTGTTCCGCGACATGACCGACGCCTGGCGCGTGCTGGCGTCGCACCGGAGACTGCTGTTGGCGGCCCTCTTCGCTGCGATACCAGGCAGTCTGATCTCCGGCATCAATGCGGTGCTGCCCGCTTTCGTCAAGAACGACAACGGGATGGGCGCCGCCGAGTACGGGCTGATCGACGCGGCTTGGGGCGTCGGCGCGTTCCTCGCAGGGCTGGTGTGCGTGAAGCTTTCCCACGCGCACGACGACCCGCGCTACCACACCGGTTCGCTGCTGCTCACCGGCTGCGCGATGACGCTGCTGGCCACGGCGACGAACCTGCCGTGGTCGATCGCGCTGGCCGCCTTCGTGGGCGGGGCGGCGCTCGGCTCGCTCGTGCTGTTCCGCGCTTATGTCCAGGCCGAAGCACCGCCGGACTACACCGGCCGGATCCTCGCGGTGTCGCAGCTGGTGTTGTCGGCGTTGTGGCTTGCCGTCGCGCTGGGTCTGGGCACGCTGACCCTCATCCTGTCGGTGCGCATGGTGATCGTCTGCTGGGGCACCGCGATCATCTGCGGCGGGCTGACGATCCATCTGCTCCTCCGCCGTTACGGCACCAAGGAGGTTTCGCACGCCGAAGGCTCCGACTGAACCGAAAACCATCCTCTTCCGCACAAGGAGCATCAGATGAAAGGCTCGCTCAGCGTCGACCAGCCGGGCGTCCGGAACGCGATCAACAGCTACTTCCTGCGCACCAGCGGTGGCGAGAAACGTTTCCGGATCATGTCCCCGTACAAGCTCTTTCCTGAGGCACGACAGCTCGAAGCGCAGTTCGACCAGGTCAGAAGCGAAGTGCTGGCCCTGGTCGGCAGGCGCGACCTGCCCCAGTACCGAGACATCGACCCCGTCCGCGCGGCGGAGGTGTCCGACAACTGGCGGCTCTACTACGCCTACATGCTCGGCGTCGCGAACCCCAAAGCACGGGAAGACTGCCCGACCATCCTGTCTTTCGCCGAGCGGACGCCCACGGTGGTGAACGCGATGATCTCGGTCCTCGAACCCGGGGTGAAGCTCAACGTGCACAACGGTCCCTACGCGGGAATTCTCCGGTATCACCTCGGGATCAAAGTGCCGCGGGAGAATCCGCCGCGGCTGCGGGTCGACACCGAGCACTACACCTGGCGGGAGGGCGAAAGCGTGCTCATCGACGACACCTTCGAGCACGAGGTCAGCAACGAGAGCGAAGAGGACCGGATCGTGGTGATCATCGACATCCGCCGCCCGATGGGAATTCTCCGGGACCGGGTGAACCTGGCGAGCCTCCGGCTCAAACGCAAGTGGTCGGGTCAATTCATCAACGGCACCAACGGAGACATCTAGTCCGCGGCCGGTCGCAAGCCACGCCTGGAGCAGCTTCGACGACCTGCTTCGTGTCGGGCACCGCGGAATGCGCCAGGTATCCGCGCAGCCGCGGCCCGGGAACCGGACAAGGCCGGGGAAATCGTCGTGGTCGAAGGTTCCCGCTTGGCCGACGTCGAAGGCCAGTGAGCGATCGTGGGCGAACTCGCAAGGCATGTCGCTGATCAGGACCGCGGCGCTGTGCACGGCGACCAGTCGCGGCTGGCTCCGAGCGGTGCGAACTCAGTCTCCGACGAGGTGTGCGATCAGTTCCCGTCCCATGCGGTGAGAGGCAAAAACCGAACCTGGACAATACCGTCGGAGCCGAGCGAAAACTGTGCTCTCGACAGCACGATGCGGTGCAGCAACCCGCGGTCGCACTGCCCGCGCCCAAACCTGCGACACGATCGACCGGGTACTCCGCGCAGCGGGAAACCGCGCTGTGCGAACTCTTCGTCGACGTGCCGGGGCTTGCCGAGGTGCCCGCCGACGACGACTTCTTCGCCCTCGGCGGCCATTGCCCTCACCGGCACGATGCTCATCGCGCGGATCCGGGACCGGCTTGGCGCGGCGGTGTCGCTGGGCGACCTTTTCGACCGGCCGACCCCACCGGATCGCGCTGATCTTGGCCGGTGCGGCGGTCGCGGGGGTCGTGGCCGCCCTCCTGCCGCTGCGGCAGGCCGCGAAGACCTCGGTGGTCGAGGCGCTCGCCGTCCAGTGAAGGTGACCGCCGAGGTCGCCCCGGCGGTCACCTTGCCCCTCCGGCTGACCGTCGAGTGCGGAACTTCCGCACTCGACGGTCAGCGGCCGTAACGACGGTTCCGCCGCGCGTAACTGCGGAGGGCCCGGAGGAAGTCGACCTCGCGGAAGGCGGGCCAGAAGGTGTCGCAGAAGTACAGCTCGGAGTAGGCGCTCTGCCAGACCAGGAAGTTGGACAGCCGTTGTTCCCCGCTGGTGCGGATGACCAGGTCGGGGTCGGGTTGCCCGGCGGTGTAGAGATGCCGGGACACGTCTTCCATGGTGATGGTGTCGGCGAGTTCGTTCAGGGTCCCGGCAGCGGCGTGTTCGGTCAGCAGGGCACGCAGCGCGTCGACGACCTCCTGGCGGCCGCCGTAGCCGATGGCCAGCGTGATGTGGTGGCCGGTGTCGCAGTCGCGGGTGACCTCGACAGCGTTCTTCAGCGCATGCGCGGTGGTGTCCGGCAGGGCGTCGAGAAGACCCGCGACGTGCACCTGCCACCCCGCGTCGGGCTGGGCGAGCTTGTCGGTGATGACCTGCTCGATCAGGTGCATCAGGTACGACACCTCGGCGTCGTCGCGGCGCGCGAGGTTCTCGGTCGAGCAGAGGTAGATCGTCACGTGCTTGACGCCCGCGCGCTCGCACCAGGACAGCACGGTCTCGACGTGTTCGGCCCCGCGCTTGTGCCCCATGCTGAGGTCGGCCATGCCCATCTGCCGAGCCCAGCGCCGGTTGCCGTCCATGATGATCCCGATGTGCCCCGGCAATTCGGCGCCCACGAGCTGTTTCCGCAGCCGGTGCGTGTAAATCCCGTAGATGATTCGCTGGACCGGACCAGGCAGCACGATGCGCACTCCGTTCGCCGTTGTTTCGCGCGGGTTCGCGCCCATAGTAGCCAACCCCGTTTCCCTTCCGCGGACACGGTTCCCCGCAGCGGAAACGCTGCCAGAATTGTCGGCGTAGGTCGGTTTTCGACTGTCTGGCGGGCCCGTTCTCCACAAAATTCTCAGGAAATGTTCGAACGACATCCAGAGGCTTCGGGGAAATGTCGCTGTCAGCGTCCGGGAGCCCGCGTTACTGCCTGGCACGCAACGACCGCGAGCGCGTAGGTTCTCGGCTGGAAGGCATGCGTCGCCGGGCTAGGAGGAGGAAGCCGTTGGACCTCGCGGAGCGGCTGGCAGTAGTCACGACGCTTTTCGAGGCCCACATAAAGACGCCATTCCCGGCAGGCTTCGATCTGGCGATGCTCGACGCGGACCTAGCCGGTTGTGTGTCCACATGGTTAGTGCAACAAGGTCACCTGGACGACCGGAGATGGAACATCCTCGCCGAATGCGAACAGGACCTCATTCGGGCCATCCCCGAATCGGCCGCCGACAGTCGCGTGTACTGCCAAAGGCTTCTGGACATGGCGGTATTGGTACTCGAGGCGGATTCCCCGTAGCGGCAGCGCTAGCCGACCAGCTGTCCGGCCCCAACCCGGTCGGTCACATCGCGGCACTCCCACTGGTGCCCGGCAGCAGCGGTGTCTTGGCTGGCGGTAGTTCAGTCCTCGGTGAGGTCTACGGAGGGCCAGCGGGTGAGGAACGCGCGGACGGCGACGTCGCAGCACTTTGGCAGGTGCCTGGCCAGCGGATATACCGCCGGCCAGGCACCCTTTGAGGTCTTCATCCCCGGTGCCGTCCGCCTATGGCAGGGCGCGGGTCCCGCGACGGCAAGCGCGCCCAGGATCAGCGACCCTTCTCGTCAGCCCACCACTTCTGCCCAGCCTCCGGCAGCGTCTGGATCGGGTCGTAGTACGGGTACCTCCGCTGCAACGCCTCCGGGTCCTCGTGCTCGATCCCGGTCCGGTAGTTCTTCGTCCAGTACGAAATCCCCAGATCCCGGTCGTACTCCGCCAGCTGGTGCACCCACCGCTTCCCAACATAGGGAACATCGCACACAATCCGCGGCGTGGCATACCCCGGCAGATACCCCATGATCGAATGCTGCAATTCCTGGGCTTCCCAAACGGCAACCCGCCAGTGTTCAGCATTCGGAATCATGTCGCACATATAAAAATAGTAAGGCAGAATATTGGCCTCACCCTGCAACGCAAAGCAAAGATCCAAAAGCGCAGCCGGAGTCGCATTGACCCCGCGCATCAACACGCCCTGGTTCCGCACATCCCGCACCCCGACCTGCAACGCCGTCCGCGCGGCCTCCGCCACCAGCGGCGTCACCGACTGCGCGTGGTTCACGTGCGTGTGGATAGCCAGGTTCACCCCGCGCGCCTGCGCCGTCAGCGCGACCCGCTGCAGGCCCTCCGTCACCTTGGGCTGCAGCCAGTGCTGCGGGAGCGCCGCGAGGGCCTTCGTCGCCAGGCGGATGTCGCGCACCGTCTCGATGTCCATCAGGCGCATCAGGAACGACTCCAGTTGCGGCCACGGCACGTTCGCCACGTCGCCGCCCGACACCACCACGTCCCGGACCCCCGGGGTGCGCTTCAGGTAGTCGATCATGGCGTCCTGGCGGTCCACCGGCTTGAGCGCGAGCTTGTGCTTCTCCACCTGCTCGGTCGAGTTGCCGACGAGGTCCATCCGGGTGCAGTGGCCGCAGTACTGCGGGCAGGTCGAGATCATCTCGGCCAGCACCTTCGTCGGGTAGCGGTGGGTGAGCCCCTCGACCACCCACATCTCGGCCTCGTGCAGGGAGTCGCGTTCGGCGTGCGGGTGGCTGGGCCACGCCGGGTGCCGGTCGCTGCGCACGGGAAGCATGTAGCGGCGGATCGGGTCGGCGTAGAACGCCTCGGTGACCTTCGCCGGGTCGGTGCCCGCGTGCGGGGCCATCGTGTTGATCATCTGCGGCGGCAGCAGCATCGACATCGTGGCCATCTCGCGCTGGTCGGCGACCAGGTCCTCGTAGAACCGGTCCTCCAGCAGATCGCCCATGAGGGCCCGCAGCTGCTTGACGTTGCGCACGCAGTGCACGCGCTGCCACTGGGCGTCCCGCCACTCTGCTTCGGTCACGTCGTGCCAGCCGGGGAAGCGGCGCCAGTCGGGTTCGGCCAACTCGGCGCGGACGTACTCGTACGGCTGGTCGAAGGCGGCGGCAGTCGGCACAGGTTCCTGGATCGCAGTCATCTGTACTCCTAGTCGTCGGGAACGCGTGAAAATATCCTGCCATAACGTTAGTCGACCGTAAATCTTTCTGCACGATGACCCGGTCTGCCCTGCTCGGGGGACCAGGCGGGAGACTCGGGGAGTGAACGACAGCACCACGCTCCTGCTCGGCGGCCGCGTCTACACCCCGTCCTCGCCCGACGCGACCGCGATGGCGGTTTCCGGCGGCACCGTGGTGTGGGTCGGCCAGGACGCGCCGGCCCGCGCGCTGCACCCGGACGCCGAGGTCGTCGACCTGGGCGGGGCGTTCGTCGCGCCGGCGTTCGTGGACGCGCACGTGCACGCCACCTCCACCGGCCTGCACCTGACCGGTCTCGACCTGACCGCCGTCCGCAGCTCCGCCGAACTCCTCGCCGCAGTGCGCGACGCCGTCGTTCCCGGGCAGGTCCTGCTCGCGCACGGCTGGGACGAGTCGTCCTGGACCGAGCAGCGGCTGCCGAGCCGCGCCGAGCTGGACGACGCCGCCGGGGACACGCCCGTCTACCTGAGCCGGGTCGACGTTCACTCCGCGCTGGTCTCGACCGCGCTCGCGAAACTCGCGCCGGGCGTCGAGTCCAAGGCGGGATGGTCCGCCGACGGCCCGCTCACCCGCGACGCCCACCACCTCGTCCGCGGAGCCGCCCGAGACGCGATCACCCGAGCGCAGCGGCAGGCAGCCCAGCGCGCGTTCCTGACGACGGCTGCCGCGCGCGGGATCGTTTCGGTGCACGAATGCGCGGGTCCGGACATCTCCGGCGAGGAAGACTTCGCCGACCTCCTCGCGCTGGCCGGCCCGACGCTGCCCGAGGTCGTCGGCTACTGGGGCCAGCTGAACGGCCTCGACACCGCCCGCCGCCTCGGCGCGCACGGCGTCGCCGGAGACCTTTTCGTGGACGGCGCGCTCGGCTCCCGCACCGCGGCCCTCACCTCGCCGTACTCCGACGAGCCCGGCACCTCCGGCTCCCTCTACGCCGACGCCGGGGTCATCGCCGACCATCTCGTGGCCTGCACCGAAGCCGGGCTGCAGGCGGGCTTCCACGTCATCGGCGACGCCGCCGTCGGCGAGGTGGTCGAGGGATTCCGGCTCGCCGAGAAGCAGGTCGGCCAGCGTCCCCTCGCCGCGCGGCACCACCGGGTCGAGCACCTGGAGATGGTCACCGCTGAGCAGGCGCGCGCACTCGCCGGCTGGGGCGTCGTCGCGTCCGTGCAGCCGCTCTTCGACGAAGCCTGGGGCGGCACTTCCGGCATGTACTCCGAACGGCTCGGCGACCGGGCCGCGGCGCTGAACCCGTTCGCGCAGCTGGCCGCTGAGGGAGTCGTGCTCGCCTTCGGCAGCGACGCCCCGGTGTGCGCGGTCGACCCGTGGGCTTCCGTACGCGCGGCCGTGCACCATCACACGCCCGAAGCGCGCCTGTCCGCCCGCGCCGCGTTCACCGCCCACACGCGCGCCGGACACCGCGCGGCGGGCGTCAACGACGGCGTGACCGGCAGCCTCGTCCCGGGCGCGCCCGCGCACTACGCGATCTGGGACGCGGCCGACCTCGTCGTCGCCACCGCCGACAGCCGAGTGCAGCGCTGGTCCACCGATCCGCGTTCGGGCGTGCCGCCGCTGCCGAGGCTGGAGCCGGGCACTGCGCTGCCGCGCTGCCTGCGCACGGTCCGCGGCGGCACGGTCATCTACGACGAGTTCACACCGGCCGCTTAGAGTTCCGGGTGTGGCAGTGAGCGTGGCGGACGCCGATTCGGGCGTTCCGCACAAGACCAAGCGAAAGCGGGCGTGGAAGCCCTGGCTGGCGCGCGTCGCGGCGACGGCGGCGACCGGCTACGGCTACTACCTCAGCTTCGCGCCGCGCCCGCTGTGGTGGCTGGCCCCGATCGCGTTCGCCGCGTTCGCGCTGCTCCTTCGCGGACGGTCGTTCCGCGGCGCGTTCGGCTTCGGCTTCGTGTTCGGCATGGCGTTCTTCGTGCCGCTGCTGGTGTGGCTGCAGGACTTCCTCGGCCGCGACTTCGGGCCGCTGCCGTGGCTGGCGCTGTCGTTCGCGCTGTCGCTCTACTTCGGACTCGCCGGATGGCTGATCCGGGTCGTGGCGCGGCTGCCGCTGGCGCCGCTCTGGGGCGCGCTGGTGTTCGTCGCGCTGGAGACGCCGCGCACGTGGTTCCCGTTCGGCGGATTCCCGTGGGGCCGGGTCGCGTTCAGCCAGCCCGAGGGCGCGTTCCTGTCGCTCGCGTCGGTCGGCGGCGCGCCGCTGGTCGGTTTCGCCGTCGTGCTCACCGGTTTCGGCCTCGCCGCCGTGCTCAGCAGGCTCTGGCGCACGCGCAAAGCCTGGGACCGCGCGCTGGTCTGGCCCGCCGTGTTCACCGTGCTTCCCGCCGCGGCCGGGCTCGCGGTGTGGCCGACGATCGGCACCGAGGCGCAGGACGGTTCGCTCACCGTCGGCTCCGTGCAGGGCAACGCGCCGGACATCGGCCTGGCTCTGCAGGGCCAGCGCGAGGTGCTGCGCGCCAACGCCCTCGCCGAGAGCGCGCGGCTGCTGCAGAAAGTCCAATCAGGACAGGCGCCGAAGCCGGATCTGCTGCTGTGGCCGGAAACCTCGACCCCGCTCGACGGCGACGACCCGGGCGTCGACCAGGTGGTGGCGGCCTTCGGGGCCCCGGCGATCATCGGCGCGCTCGTGCGCACCCCGGACGGGGCGGCGGAGAACTCCGCGGTCGTCTGGGACCCGAACACCGGGCCGGGCCAGCGGTACGTCAAACAGGATCTGGTGCCCTTCGGCGAGTACGTGCCCGCGCGCGCCGTCGCGCGGCTGGTGACGCCGTTCATCGACGACACCCGCGACATGCGTCCCGGCGACGGCTCCAACGCCGCCCTGTCGGTCGCGGGCACCAAGATCGGCGTGTTCATCTGCTACGAATCGGCCTTCGACGGTCCCGCTCGCGACGCGACCAACGCGGGCGGCGAACTGCTCGTCGTGCCGACCAACAACGCGTGGTACGGGCCGGGGGAGATGAGCTACCAGCAGCTGGCGATGGCGCGGCTGCGCGCGGTGGAGCACGGGCGCGCGGTGGTGGTGTCGGCGGTGTCCGGGGTGAGCGCGCTGGTCGCCCCGGACGGGACGATCACCAGCTCGACCGGGCTTTTCACGGCGGATGCCCTGGTCGGGCGCGTGCCGCTGCGCACGCAGACTACGCTGTCGGATCGAATCGGTGCGTGGACGGAGTACGGACTGCTGGCGTTGGCGATCGCGGGTGTCGCCGGCGGGTTCGTGCTCCGTTTTCGCACCCGGCGCGGCGAGGCAGCGACGGCCGCGAAGACGGGGACCACAGCAGGGGAAGCGGCGGGCTGACTCGCCGGATGCGGAGGAGACGGATGGCGCAGGCGCCGCGGGGGGCCGAAACGATCGAACCGGTGCTGGTGGTGATCCCGACCTACAACGAGCGGGACAACCTCGGCCCGGTGCTGGACCGGCTCCACAAGGCACTCCCGGACGTCGACGTGCTCGTCGTCGACGACGGCAGCCCGGACGGCACCGGCGAGCTGGCCGACGAGCGCGCGGCCGCGGACAAGCGGGTGCACGTGCTGCACCGCACCGCGAAGGAAGGCCTCGGCAAGGCCTACATCGCCGGGTTCCATTGGGGGATGGAGCGCGGCTACGCGACGTTCGTGGAGATGGACGCCGACGGTTCGCACGCGCCGGAGGACCTGCCGCGGCTGCTGGACGCGGTCGGCGACGCGGACCTGTCGATCGGGTCGCGGTACGTGCCCGGCGGCAGCACGGTGAACTGGCCGCTGCGCCGGACGCTGCTCTCGCGCGGGGCGAACCTGTACTCGCGGATCGCGCTGGGGATCAAGGTCGCGGACATGACCGCCGGGTTCCGCGCGTACCGGCGCCCGGTGCTGGAGAAGCTGGCGCTGAACGAGGTCGCCTCGCACGGCTACTGCTTCCAGATCGACCTCACGCGCCGCACCGCGGACGCCGGGTTCGACATCGTCGAGGTGCCGATCACCTTCACCGACCGGGAGATCGGCGTGTCGAAGATGAGCGGCGGCATCATGTCCGAGGCGTTCTTCCGGGTCGCGGAGTGGGGCGTGCAGCGCCGCCTGGCCCAGCTGAAGAAGCTGCTGGGCCGGGGCTGAGCGGCGGCTACTTCAGGACGCGGTAGGTGAGGTGTTCGGCGCCCGGCGTCGACACCGCACCGAGCGGCTCCAGCCGCACCGGCCCGGGATTTCCCTGGGGGAACAACGGGGTTCCGCCGCCGAGGACGATCGGCGCGAGGTGGATCCGCAGCACGTCCGCCAGTCCGGCGTACAGGACCTGCGACGCGATCGACCCGCCGCCCATCACGACGACGTCCTTGTCGCCCGAGGCCGCGCGCGCCTGCTCGACCGCCTGCTCGACGCCGTCGGTGACGAACCGGAACCGCTCGCCGAGGCGCACCTCGCGGGGCCGTGCGTGGGTGACGACGAAGACCGGCGGGGCGACGGTCTGGTCTTCGTCGTAGCCGTAGCCGATCTCGTCGTTCCAGCCCTGCGGCCCGTCGACGACGTCGAAGGTGCTGCGGCCCATCACCACGGCGCCGGTTTCGGTGAACGACCGGTGCAGGATTTCCGAATCGCGCGGCGTCGGCTCGGACACCCAGGCGTGCAGCGGTTCGCCGCCGGCGCCGAGACCGTGTTCGGGATCGGCTCCTGGCCCGGTGACGTAGCCGTCCAGCGACATCGAGATGTCCACGACCACCCGGCTCGTGCCCGGCTGCTCCGCGTCGCGCGCGAGTTCGCCGAGCCGGTCCATCGAATCGCGGATCCCGTGTTCCATCCCGCTCGCGACCATCGCGTCGCGGGCCTCGACGCTCGGGAACACCGACCGGGCCCGCAGCCGCGTCCGCCCGTCGAGTTCCTCGAAGATCAGGGTCTCCAGGCTGACCTGGCCGGGCGCGCCCTCGTACTCGAAGGTCTGGACAATCCGCTCGGCTCTCTCCACGGAATGGAAGACGCCGCGGAAGAGGTGCTCGCTGCCGTCGGTGTCGACATGCGCGTAGCGGTACGCCCCGCCGGAATGCGGGTCGAACTCGAGGAGCCGCATCTCGACGTCGCGCGGACCGAGCCAGCGCGTGATCAGGTCCGGGTCGGTGTAGGCGCGGAAGAGCCGCGCGGGCGTCGCGTCGAACTCGCGGACGACCTCGACGAACGGGCTGCCGGGCTGGGCGGTGATGGTGGTGGGGTTCATCGGTCCTGCTCCTTGGTTTCTTCGAGAAGGCTGTCGAGGCGGCGGAACTCGCGTTCGCGGGTGAGCCGGTAGGTGTCGATCCAGCTGGTCAGCTCTTCGAGAGCGGTGGCGTTGAGGTGGCACGGGCGGCGCTGGCCGTCGCGGCTGCGCGTGATGAGCCCGGCCGCCTCCAGCACCTGGACGTGCCGCGACACGGCTTGCTTCGTCACCGGGAACGGCTCGGCGAGTTCGTTCACCGTCGCTTCGCCGCGCGACAGCCGGGCGATCAGCGCGCGCCGGATCGGGTCGCCCAGCGCGGTGAAGGCCCGGTCCAGCCGTTCCTCGACGTTGTCAACGGACATCTTTATCAACCGATCTCTTTATCAAGCAGTACGTTGACAATAAGTCCGTTGCGGCACCGGGTCAAGGGGTCTGGCGGTCCGTGCGGGACCTCTGTGGGAATCTGGTTCCGATGCCAAGGGGCTTAAGGCGACATTGCCGGGGGCAGCCGAGGCGCGGTGCCCGCATCGACGGGTTGGTCGGGGTCGGCGGTCGCCGGGAGCGGCAGCAGGACGCTCCCGAAAGTCCTTGACCGGACGCCAAGTCCCCATGCCGGGCAACGTCAGCCGCGTCGATTCGGCTGGCCGACCGTCCACAAGAGACACAACAGCCGTCGAAACGCCCGCTTTCCGGCTACATATCGGTTTCTCAAGGTACGTGAGGGCCTCCCTGAGGGAATCAGATTCCCTCAGGGAGGCCCTCACGTACCGCCAGACGCCCGCCAGCACCCGCTGAGCACCTCCGAACTGGGCAGACCCGCCGACGCAACGCAGCCTGAAGTTCCTGACAGGGGATTCAGCTCTTGCGCACCGAGGTCGTCTCGGCGTCGACCGCCTCGCCGTTCGCGGCGACCGGCGCGAGCAGCGGGATCGGCTGCCCGGCGTTGTCGACCAGCACGGAGTGGTCTTCGCCGGGGGAGAAGGCGTGCCGCTCGCCCCACTGCCGGAGCGCGACGACGACGGTGAACAGGTCGCGTCCGGCCGGCGTGAGCGAGTAGACCTGCCGTTTGCCGGATTCCGCGGTCTGCCGGTCGAGGACGCCGCGTTCGACCAGGCGGCGCAGCCGGTCGGTGAGGATGTTGCGGGCGATGCCGGTGCGCTGCTGGAAGTCGGTGAACGCCCGCGCGCCGTCCATCGCGTCGCGGACGATCAGCAGGCTCCACCGATCGCCGACGAGGTCGAGGGTGCGGGCCACCGGACACGACGGGTCGGTCCAGGCCGTGGTGCCGTCCACGCTCGCGCGCCTCCTTGATGAGTTGCTCTTTGAAACCATTCTGCCGTACGGTGCGATTAGTTGCAATTCGCTACTGATTGGGGGACTCATGGGCCTGACCACGGGCCGCCGGACGGTGTTCGCCGCGGTGTGCGCGGTCGCCGTCGCGAGCATTTACGCCGCTCAGCCGGTGCTGGCCGAGATCGGCGCGGACCTGGGCGTGCCGGACGCCGGCCTGGGCTGGATCGTCGCCGCCGGACAGCTCGGCTACCTCGCCGGTCTCGCCGCGCTCGTCCCGCTGGGCGACCTCGTCGACCGGCGCACACTCATCGCCGCCCACCTGCTCCTGACCGCCGTCGGAGCCGGAGTGGCCGCAGTAGCAAGCCAAACCTGGCTGCTGCTGGCCGGCTTGGTGCTCGCGGGACTGTTCGCGGTGGTCGTGCAGACGACGGTCGCCTACGCCGCCGCACTGTCCACTCCGGACGAACGCGGCCGCACCCTCGGCGTCGTGACGTCCGGGGTCGTCATCGGCATTCTCGGTGCCCGCGTCGCCGCCGGAGCGCTGGCCGAACTGTGGGGGTGGCGCAGCGTCTATGTCGCATTCGCGGTGCTGCTGGTGACGCTCGCCGGTCTCGTGCTGAGGACGATGCCGCCGGATCCGCGCCGCGACGGCACGACGTACCGGCAGGTGCTGAGCTCGCTTGGCGGGCTGTTCCGGGAACCGCTGTTCCTCTCGCGGGGGTTGATCGCGTTCTTCCTGTTCGCGTCGTTCGGCGCGCTGTGGAGCGGTCTGTCGCTGCCGCTCGCCGCGGACCCGTGGAACCTGAGCACCGCGCAGATCGGCCTGTTCGGGCTGGTCGGCCTCGCAGGCGCGCTCGGCGCCGCCCGTGCCGGACGCTGGGCCGACCGGGGACGCGCGAGCCTGGTCACCGGCGGAGCGCTGGTACTGCTGGCGGTGTCCTGGCTCGCGGTCGGGCAGCCGTCGCTGTGGTTGCTGGGGCTGGGCGTGCTGGTGCTCGATTTCGCTGTGCAGGCGGTGCATGTCAGCAATCAGCACCTGCTCACCGCGGCGCATCCGGACCGCACCAGCAGCGTCATCGGCGGGTACATGATCTTCTACTCGCTCGGCTCCGCACTGGGCGCGACGGCGACGACTACCGCGTTCGCCGCGGCGGGCTGGACCGGCTCCGCCATGCTGGGCGCGGCGTTCGCCGGGTGCGCGTTCGCGGTGTGGGCCTGGTTCAGGGCCGATGCTCGGCGGCTGTCGACGCGAACGCCTTGACCAGCGCGGTCTCCCCGGCGCTGCGCCACATCAGCCCCCACCGGGCAGGCGGGGTGTCGCGGAAGGGCACGAACGCGATGCCCGGCCGGGCGAAGTACTCCGCGGCGTGCGCGGCGAGCGGGCAGATCCCTTCGCCCGCGCCGATGACCAGCAGAAGTTCCTGAAACGTGCGGTAGGCGCGCCCGCGGGCGATCGGAACGCCCGCGGGCGTCGTCCACGGCTCGGGCGGCTCCCGCCAGTAGGCGGGCGGCGGGTGCGCGGCGCGCAGGACCGTGTCGCGGCCGAGGTCCTCGAGCGTGACGAACTCCCGGCGCGCGAACGGATGCCCGGACGCGACGGCGAGCACCATCGGCTCGGTGTGCACGACCGGTCCCGTCGCGATCGCCGGCTCGGAGACCGGCAGCAGCACCACGGCCAGGTCGGCTTCGCCGGAACGAAGCGTGGCGAGCGGGTCCTCGAACGGCGCCTCGCTGATGTCGACCTCGCAGCCCGGATACCGGGCCCGGAAGGCGGCCGTGACGCCGGAGATCAGGTTCGCCACCGCCGGAGCCTCGAAGGCGAGCCGCAGGACGCCTTCGACACCGCGTCCCGCCGCGACCGCGCGCTCGATCCCGGCCAGCAGTTGCCGGTAGGCGGGCCGGATGTCGGCCTCCAGCGTGCGGCCGATCGGGGTCAGGGAGACCCGTCTGCTGGTGCGGTCGAACAACCGGGCCCCGATCCGGCGCTCCATCGTCTTGACCGACTGGCTGACCCGCGCCTGCGACACCCGCAGCCGTTCCGCGGTCCGGCCGAAGTGCAGTTCCTCGGCGAGCGCGAGGAAAACCTCGATGTCCCGGTGTTCCACCCGCGCCTCCGATCGATAACCCAGAGCTTATCAACCGATCCGGACTTCTCCGTTGTTCGCCCAGCTCAGCGGCGGAAAAGTAGACCTCGTCCAGCCCGCTCCACCCCGGAGGAACCGATGTCGCACCCCACCCTGATCCGCGCCGCCGAGGCCGAAGTCCTGTCGGACGCTCCCGGCAGCCTGATCGCCCTGCTGGCCGACTCCGGCGGCACCGGCAACCGGTTCACCGCCAACCGCGCCACCCTGGACGAGGGCGTCTTCGGCACGCCCGCGCACTTCCACACCCGCGCGACCGAGTTCTTCTACGTCCTCGGCGGCGCCCTGCAGGTCCTCGCAGGCGACGAACTCCACACCCTGGAAACCGGCGACTTCCTCGCGGTTCCGCCGACCGTCCCGCACGCTTTCGGCCCGGCCGCGGGCTCCGCGGCCGACGTCCTGGTGGTCTTCACCCCCGGGATGGACCGCTTCGGCTACTACCGGCTGCTCGACCGTGTCGCCCGCGGCGAGGCGGACCCGAAGGAGATCGCCGCTTCCGCCGAGCAGTACGACAACCACTACGTCGACAGCCCCCGGTGGCGGCAAGCCCGCGCCGACGCGGCGGCCTGATCCGCGCGGCGCGGACCGGCGAGACGCGTGCACCGCCGGAGAGGTGCCGCGGACGCGGAACGGCCCCCGCGGGGGGAGGTCGCGGGGGCCGTTCCTGTTCGGTGGTGGGAGCCAGCTACTGGCCGAGGCTCAAGCGGACCGGCTGGTCCGGCGTCCCTTGAGCTCGGCGAGACGTTCGTTCAGCAGGTCCTCGAGCTCGGGGATGGAGCGGCGCTCCAGCAGCATGTCCCAGTGGGTCCTGGGGGGCTTGACCTTTTTTTGCTCGGGCTGCCCGCCGTCGACGATCTCGGATTCGCTGCCGTGCAGGCGGCACTCCCACACCGTCGGGATCTCGGCGTCGTCGGAGAACGGCACCTCGAACTCGTGGTTCTTGGGGCAGGAGTAGCGCACGGTACGGCGCGGAGCGAGGTCGTGATTGCGGTCGGTCTCGTAGCTGACCGCTCCCAGCCGGCTTCCACGGAGAACACGGTCGGCCATAGTGGGATTCCTTTCAGTCAGCTCCGGGTGGAGCCAGGGTGATGCTCACCCTATGCAACGAACGAGGCGTCCGGGGGATTCCCGGCACGCCATGTCGCTGCTCACGATGAGCTGCGTCACCCGTGGTCTTCAGCTTCCTCCAGAGGGAGTCTTTTCGCCCTCTGACGTGACGCGGATACCGCCTTCTTAGTGCGGATATCCCCCAGTCGGGCTAGTTAGGTTAGCTCTAGGACAACCGTAACTGACCGTGCTGGGCAGCGGCGGGTCCCAGATCCCCCGAGCGGAAGTGGCGACGGCACAGTACCTGATAACGGACCGTGACCGTTTCGGCATCAGACCGTGCTGAAGCTGAAGGTTCAACTACGGAGTGTTCGGTATCTGCCACCACAACGGTGTCTCCGTCACGGAGAATCACGTCGTCGCGGACCCGCGCGTTGAACCGGCCGGGCAGCCCGCACCAGCAGAGCACCTCGACCTGGACCGGCTGGAGCTCGTCGGCGATCTCGAACAGCCGGCCGGCCCCGGGGAACAGCCTGCTGCGGAAATCGGTCGCGATGCCGAAGCAGTAGACGTCGATGCCCGCCTCGTCGGCGAGTTCGGCGAGCTGGTCGACCTGCGCGGGGGAGAGGAACTGCGCCTCGTCCACGATCACGTAGTCCACGTGCTGCCCGCTCGCCCACTGCTCGCGCACCAGATCCCGCAGGTCGGTGCCGGTCGCGACCTCGGTCGCGCGCCGCGCGATGCCGATCCGGCTGGTGATCTGCGGCGCGCCGGACCGGTCGTGGCGGACCAGGACGAGACCGCGCCTGCCCTGGCGCGCGTGGTTGTGGTCGATCTGCAGCGCGAGCGTCGACTTCCCGCAATCCATCGGGCCGTAGCAGAACTTCAGCCGTCCCCGGGCCGGACCGTTGCGCCGGGCCCCGGCGGGCGGGGCCGCGGAAAGCGCGTCGGTGGGGTCGTCGAGCACAACGTCGTCTGCAGCGGTCACGACGACCGACCCTATCTGGGCCTCACAGCACCTCCGGCGGACGGTTGCCGGCGGCCGCGATCGCGCGCCGCACCGGCACCAGCGCGACGAACACGAAGCCGAGCACGAAGAACACCACGAGCGCGATGATCGCCAGCCGGAACGAGCCGGTCGCCTGCCCGACGCCGGCGAACACCAGCGGCCCGAGCCACGACGTGCCCTTCTCGCCGACGACGTAGAGGGAGTAGTACTGCGCGTCCTTCCCGGCCGGGATCATCTGGCTGAACAGCGACCTGGCCAGCGCGTTCGTCCCGCCGAGCACGAGCCCGATGCCGATCGCGACGGCGAAGAACTGCAACGGCTGCCTCGGCTGCACGAAGTACGCCCCGCCCAGCACCACGACCCACAGCACGAGACTGACCAGGATCGTCCGCTTCGCGCCGAGGCGGCGCGCGAGCAGGCCGTGCAGGACGCCGCCCGCGTAGGCGAGGAACTGGATCACCAGGACCGTGACGATCAACACCTCGTCGGAGAACCGCAGCTCGTCCTTCCCGTACTGCGCCGAGACCGTGACGACGGTGTTGATCCCGTCCGCGAAGAGCAGGTAGCTGCCGAGGAAGGCGAGCGTGAGCGGATACGCCTTCGCCTCGCCGAGCGTCTGGCGCAGTTCGCGGAAACCGGCGCGCAGCACCGAGACGCCGCGCGCGGTCGCGGTCGGGACGTGGACGCGGGGGAGCCGGCGCAGGGTCGGGATGGTGAAGAGGGCCCACCAGATCCCCGAGGTCAGGAAGCAGATCCGCACCGCGAGGCCGGTGTCGATGCCGAGGGATTCGCGGCTGAGGTAGAAGGCGAGCTGCAGCGCGAGCGCGAGCCCGCCGCCGAGATAGCCGAACGCCCAGCCCTTCGCCGACACGTCGTCGCGCTCGTCCGGCGTCGCGATGTCCACCAGGAACGAGTAGTAGACGACCAGCGAACCGCCGTACCCGATGTTGGCGAGGATGAACAGCGCCGCGCCCAGCTGCCAGTCCGAACCGGCCATGAAGAACATCAGCGCCGACGCCACCGCGCCCAGCACCGCGAACCCGCCGAGGATCTTGCGCTTGTTGCGGCTGCGGTCGGCCACCGCGCCCGCGATCGGCAGCACCAGGACCTGCACGATCGTCGCGACGGACAGCAGGTAGCCCCACAGCGAACCGGCGGGGAAGTGGAGGCCGAACAGCGACACGTCGCAGTGGTTGAGCTTGTCGTCCGCCCCGGACACGTTGAGACAAGCCCTGTCCCCGTTAAGGGTGATGTTCTGCTTCGCGTCCGCGGCCGCGACGGTGCTCATGTACAGCGCCCCGAACACCGTCGTGACCGACGAATAGAACGGCGAGTTGGCCCAGTCGTAGAAGTACCAGCCCCACCGTTCCCGCTTGCTGTCCCGGGTCTCGGCCAGCGTCATCCACGACTCCTCGAATCGGTGCGAATCTCCAGGTCGCGCCGGACATTACTGCGGCGAGGGCGACCGGTACCGCCGAAGGGGGCAAACCGTGTCCGGTTCGTCGCTTCCGGTTTGCGCCACGCCGCGCGGCGGAACGCGCGACACGCCGGGCCGGGCGTGTCGCTGCCGGGATTTCCGGGCGTGTCATGTGAGACTGCTGAGCGTGGTGTGACTCTTGTGGTCGATGGGTCACGTGCTTAGTGTGCGTGGCATGACCAACCGCGTTCGCACTGCCAGACGGGCCGCCGCCAGAGCCTTGCTGCTCGTCGTCGCCGTCCTCGGCATGGAACTCGTCGTCACCGGCGCCGCCTCCGCGGACCCCGCCTCGGGCACCTGGGCCAAGCTCCGCATGTGCGAGTCGAGCGGCCGCTACTCGATCAACACCGGCAACGGCTACTACGGCGCCTACCAGTTCGACCTCCCCACCTGGCGCAGCGTCGGCGGCCAGGGCCGCCCCGACCAGGCCAGCCCCCGCGAGCAGGACTACCGCGCGCTCTACCTGTACCGGATGCGCGGCTGGCAGCCCTGGGAATGCGGCGGCATGCTCGGCCTGTCCAACGACGGCGACGCCCGCAGCAAGCGCGTTCCCTCCTGGGAAGAAGCCGCGTACATCGGCGGCGGCGGACTGCCGGCCCCGCCCGCGCCCAAGCCGCAGCCCGCCCCGCCGCCGGGACCGCCCGGCGCGACGCCCGCGTGGCCCGGTCTCGTCTACGCCTACGGCGACTGCGCGCCCGCGCTGCGCACGTTCCAGCTGCGGATGAACGCCTTCGGCTACGGCTTCACCGGCACCGGCTGCTACTACGACAAGACCCGCACCGCGGTGCTGGACCTGCAGCGCGCCAACGGCATCAACGACTCGGGCCGGCTGGGTCCGAAGACGTGGAAGGCCGCGTGGGAAGGCAAGGCTCCGCGCTGACCCGCCCCGCCGCCGCGTAGCGCGCGGCGAGCTGCCGGAACGCTTCCTTCAGTTCGGCCGGGCCGACGACCTCGACGTCGGCGTCGACCCGGCCGAACGAGGCGGCCAGCCCGCGCCACGACCAGGCGCCGAGGCTCACCCGGCACCGGTCCGGCCCGAGCGCCTCGATGACGCCGTCGGCCAGGTAGCTCGCCGCTTCCGTCGCCGGGAGCCGCAGGATCACCTCGCCGCGGCAGGGCCATTCGCCGGACAGATCCGTCCCGCGGAACCGCGCGGCCACGAACGCGGCGACATCGGACAGCCCGCGCTCGGCGAACTTCGGCCCCGTGGGCGTGCGCGGCGTGATCCGGTCCGCCCGGAAGATCCGCCAGTCCTCGCGATCGAGATCCCACGCGACCAGATACCAGCGCTGACCCCACGTGACGAGATGATGCGGCTCGACGCGCCGGGGCGGCGTATCCGTTGGCGCGTAATCGAACCGCAGCACCTCCCGGGCGCGCACGGCGGCGCTCAACGTGACGAGGGTGTGCGGATCCGCGCTGGGCGCCGGACGTTCGACGGCGGTGAAGCTCAAGGCGTCCACCCGGTGCCGAAGCCGCGCGGGCATCACCTGCCGCACGGTCTGCAACGCCCGCTTGGCCGCTTCCTCGGTCCCGGCCCCGGTCGCCGCCTGCAACGCGATCGCCAGCGCGACCGCCTGGTCGTCGTCGAACAGCAACGGCGGAAGCCGCGCACCGGCGTCGAGCCGGTAACCGCCGTCCGGCCCCTTCGTCGTGACGATCGGATAACCGAGCTCCCGCAACCGATCCACGTCCCGGCGCACCGTGCGCGGACTGACCTCCAGCCGCTCGGCCAGCAGCGCACCCGGCCAGTCCCGCCGAGCCTGAAGCAACGAGAGCAGCGACAACAGCCGCGCGGAGGTCTTCGGCACGTCCTCGATCCTGCCTGAAGCAGCGGTCAGCTCCTGTCCGCTACCTCCACGCACCCCGCTCCCGCAGCACCTCGCGCAGCAGGTCCGGCCGATCCGTGACGATCCCGTGCACGCCGAGGTCCAGCAGCGTCCGCATCTCGTCCGCGTCGTCGATCGTCCACGTGTGCACCTCGAACCCACGCCGCACCGCCGACTTCACGAACGCCTCGTCGACCACCTTCAACGGCCCCTGCCGCACCGGAACCTGCGCGAGCCAGCCCGCCGAGAACCGGCTGATCTGCAGCAGCGGCACCCAGCCGTTCGCCCACAGCAGGAACGCCGAGCGCGGCCCCATCGCGGTCAGCAGCTCCGGCCCGGCCAGCCGCCGCAGCCGAGCCAGCCGGGAGTCCGAAAAGGACGCCGCGGCGACCCGCCCGACCGCACCGGTTCGCTGCAGCGTCCGCACGAACGGGACCACCGCGCTGTCGGCCTTCACGTCGATGTTGAAAAACGCCTCCGGCAGCTCTTCGAGGAGATCCTCCAGCCGCGACAACGGCGCCCGCCCGTCGATCTTGACGTCCTTGAGCTGCGCCCACGTCTGGGTCGCGATCGCCCCGCGCCCGTCGGTCGTGCGGTCGAGCGTCGCGTCGTGATGGACGACCACCACCCCGTCCGACGTGGCGTGCACGTCGGTCTCGAGATAGCGGTACCCCTCGGCGGCCGCGCGCTGGAACGCCGGCAGCGAGTTCTCCAGCCCCTCGAGGTCGCCGATGTGCCAGCCGCGGTGGGCGAAGGCGCGGGGGAGCGAGTCGGCGAGGTACGGAAACGGTGGGCGCATGGTTCCAGTCTGCGCCATCGGTGTGGCCCCGTCGTGAGAACGTGATGGACAGCTAGAGTCCGGCGGGTGAGGGAACTGGCCGAACACGCCCTGACCGGCGACGAACGCGTCGTGCCGCGCCGCACGAACGCCCCGAAACACTGCGGCTGGTGCGGACGCCGCCTGCCCGAAGCAGGCAACGTCGGACGCCGCAGGCGCTACTGCGGGCAGTCCTGCCGCCAGCGCGCCTACGAACGCCGGACCGCCCTGCAGCGCAGCGGCCTGCCCGAGGACGCCGTCGTGCTGTCGGACACCGAGATCGCCGCCCTGCAGGACCGCCTCTTCCAGCTGCGCTGCGCCGCGGAGGACATCGTGACCGCTGCTCAAGACGGCGCGTCGGCGAGCGAGCTGCGACAGCTCGCCGAGGACATCGCCACAGCGGCGAAGGATCTCGAACAGCTCCGCTGATCTTGTTATTACGCAGAAAAATGCCTCCTGAACTGCTGACTATTTTCCGTTATGCCAATTGACACAAGTTCCGCTGGTGCTCTAGCGTTCCCGCCATGGACGAACCCCGAGGGCGAGGCAGGCCCCGCAAAAACCCCGCGGCCCCGGCCCGCTGGACGCCCCCGGAAGGCTGGTCGCGGCTCGTCGCCTGGATCTCCCCGGAGGAGAAGAAGGCACTGAAACACGTCGCCGTCGAAGCGGACGTGTCAGTGGCAGACCTCGTCCGGTCGCTGGCGAGCGGACTGGCCGAGGGCGTCATCAGCCACGAGGAACTGCTGGGGCACATCAGGAGAGGCAACCAAGTCATGGAGAAAATCCCCACGCTCTTCGAACGCGACGAGCGTTTCCAGGTGGTCGACCGGCCCCGCGCCGAATGCGCGTGGGTCTTCGACGGAGCCGGAGTGGGGACCGAGAAACTCGACGGCACCAACGTCCGCCTGACCGTCCGCTCCGGCCTCCTGGTCCGCGTCGAAAAGCGCCGAAACCCGAGCAAAACTCAGAAACAGCAAGGCATCGTCGACGGCTGGTACGTCGACACCGACGAAACGTCCGCCGACGACAAGTGGATCCTCGCCGCCGCGGGAAACACCGACGTCTCGCACTGGCCGGACGGCGAGCACCCGTGCGAGGCACTCGGACCGCGCATCCAGGGGAACCCGCTGGCGCTGCCGGACCACCTGTGCGTGCCGTTCGACTTCCAAGCGCCCACGGTGCTGGACGTCCCGCGCAGCTACCAGGGACTGCGCGAGTTCCTGACCACTTTGGACAGCAAATTCTCGCCGGGACACCTCGCGGAGGGGATCGTGTTCCACCACCCGGACGGGCGGAGGGCGAAGATCAAGCGCAAGGACTTTCCGCGGGGTGCGGCCGCGGCCTGAGCAGCTCGGGCAAGCTCCGGCGCGGTTGCCACTGACGGCTTGCGCGCAGGGGAGAACCGTCTTTCCGCAGCAGGACGCGCACGAACCGTCCAGCTCGACGTCACCGACGCGTGTCAGGCCATCCTTCGGACGTAAACCCGCTTCCGAGCGTGTTTGTCTCCGCTCCGTCCGGTGCGCTGGTTTCCGGCGCACCGGACGGACCTGCCGCTCCTCGACTTCCGGCGGGACAGTCGAGCCGCGTGAGAGAAAACATGGTTCAGGCGTGCCAGACACAGGGGAGTGACAGCCAATCTCCCCGCACCCCTGGCCCAAGCCAGCGCGGATCCACCTCGGCGCATCACCCGCATCGTTCGCGCAGCTACCTCCGAGGCGACCCCCGCGCCTGCCGGAAACCCGAGCTACTACTGCGGAAGTTCCGCCGCCTTCGCCAGGTTCTCCAGCGACGCCGACAGCTTCTCCGCCGTAATGGTGCGGGCGCGGGCGTTCCGCATCGCGTCGTCCGGGTCGAGGTTCGACCAGTCGTAGGTGTGCGTCACCTCCGTACGCGTCTCGCCGAGCGGGTTCAGTTCCCAGCGCCACAGATGCCCCGGAGGCTGCTTGCCCGGTTCCGACGGACGCCACGCCACCCGGCGCGCTTCCTCGAACTCCACGATGTGGTTCTCCCGGACCCAGCCGTTCGTGAGCGTCGTGGCGAACACGTCGCCGACCGCGTGGACGCGCTGGCCCGGCTTCGACTCGGCCAGGTTGTCGTTGCCGTCCCAGCTCGGCTGCTGCGACGGGTCGGCGATCAGCTCGAAAATCCGCTCGGCGGGGGCCTCGATCTCACGGCTGGCGCGCACGACGCGCGAGGGTTCGTCAGTCACGCGCTCATGCAATCACATCGGCCTCCCGCGCAGTGCCCTCTTGCGGAGCATCGTCCCGAGCCAATCCGTTGAGCGCCCGATAGGTCCGGTTGCTCGCGGCGGCCGCTCGCTGTTCGCGTCCGGTCGCTTCGATGTAGTTCTGGCTCGTCGCCAAGCTCGCGTGCCCCAGCAGCGACATGATCTCCGACGCGGTGGCACCGTCTTCGGCCAGCCGCGTGGCGAAGGTGTGCCGCAGAGCGTGCAGATTCGCGCCCGTCGGCACCCTGTCATGCAAGCCGGCCCATCGGTAGCACGACTTCACCAGGTACTCCAGCGCACCGCGGCCGATCGGTTCGCCCGCCCGGTCCCGCAGCAGCGGCTCGCTCGCCGGGAATCGCTGCCGGGGGAACCGCCGGCGACACGAAGCCTGATAGTCCTCGATCAGTTTCGCCATTGCCGGTTGCACCGGGATCGACCGGTCCCTGCTGCCCTTGCCGTGGACGTGCAACCGCAGTTCGCCATCTCGCCCGACCACCGACCGCGGCGTGAGCGCGCGCATCTCCGCTGCTCGCAGACCCGCGACCAGCCCCAACGCCAGGACCAGCACGTCTCGCTCGGGCCAAGGATCCCGCGCACGCCGGGCACCGTCGGCCGCCGCGGTGAGCAGCTGCTCGGGAGTTTCCTCGCCCCGCAACGGTTTCGGCGTGAGCGGGGGAGTCTTGGGCCGCGCGACCGCTCCCATGGGATTGCCGGGCAGCAGTCCGTCCGAGACGCAGAAGGTGAGGAACTGATTCCACGTCGACCACGCCCGCAGCACCGAGCTTTTCGCGTGGTTGTCGGCAAACGCGCCGAAGGCAGCCCGCAGCACCGGCGCTGTCAGCTCTTCGACGTCCACCTCGTCGCGCCCCAGCTCCGCCAGCAGGAGAGCGGTGATCCCGGCGAGGTCCCGCCGATAGGCGGCAGTGGTGTGCGGCGAGTCCTTGCGCGGCCGCCGTGCGGCGAAGAACGCTTGCTGTGCCTCGGAAACGAGCATAGTGATCTTGTACCGCACAGCACCGACAATTTCGACGCTATCCGTCGTCTGATATATGATGCATAATAGCGATTATGCATGAAACATGGCTGCGGGAGGGGTTCTGCCGGGCTTGAGAAGGGGCTGAATCCCCTTGGGGGACAGTGCTTTCCGATCGCTCCGTTAGAGCTCTGGAGCGCCCCGCGTGCTGCGGAATCTCGCTGTTGAGGCCGACTTCAGCGGCTTGACTGAGTCTGACATCGGACTGGATCCACGATGCGTTCATCTGGTCGAGTGGATCTTCAGGCTGCCTGAGCCAGTGTCGGCACGTTCGGAAAGTTGTTGTGCTCCAACCTCAATGTCCTGCCAGTCGTGCTTAATTCGTCACGGTGACGAATTAAGCACGACTGGGACGGCAGTTCCCGTCGGGGATCTCGGGTTGCTCTCTGGCGGACTCGCCTCGGGTCTGGCCGGAGAGCTCCGTCAGCGACGTGCGCTGAGGAGGCCGCTGAGCCAACGAGTTCCCGAACGCCGTGTCGATGCGTGCAGAGACAAGTCATATGGCCGCCAGAGCCCGCAGGAAACCTCTCCTCAACCTGCTGATCTGCAGGTCAGCGAAACGCCGATAATGTACATTATGTCAAGTAAGCGGTGAGACGGCGTCCGACGCCACTCGCCCGCCCGTACGCGCTCACCACACCAGCGGGCCGTTGATGTCCGTGTAGGTGCCGGTCGGTCCGCTGACGCCGATCTGCGCCATCCGGACGATGATCTCCGCACCTTGCTCGACCGGCTGTCCTCCGCGGCGTCCGTTGATGTCCGTCTGCGTGTAGCCAGGCTCGATGGCGTTGATGCGGATCCCGGGAAACGCCTTGGCGTACTGGACGGTCACCATGTTCACCGCGGCCTTCGACGCCGGGTATGCGACGCCGCGGTACGCGTACTGGTGTGTTGCCTCGTCCGTCATCCTGCCCAGCGATCCGAGCGCGCTGCTGACGTTCACCACCACTGGCGCGGACGATCGTTGCAGGAGAGGCAGAAACGCGTGCAACACCCGCACGACGCCGAAGACGTTGGTCTCGAACGTTTCCCGCATCAACTCGGCCGTGGTTTCCGCTGCTCCGACCGATTCCCCATCGCTCTTCAGTTCGACGGCGATGCCTGCGTTGTTGACGAGGACGTCCAGTCCCCCGTCCGCCTCGATGGTTTTCGCTGCGGCGAGGACCGATGCTTCGTCGGTGACGTCGAGCTGGACGGTTCGTGCGCCGAGTTCTTCCGCGGCTCGTTCGCCGCGGGCGGCGTCGCGGGCGCCGAGGTAGACGGTGTGTCCGGCAGCGACCAAGCGGCGGGCGGTTTCGTAGCCGAGTCCTTTGGTGGCACCGGTGATGAGCGTTGTCGTCATGGCGGCGAACGTATGTGCTGGAGCGCGGACCAGGTCAAGCGTCCGGTGGCAGGATGGGAAGATGCCGCTGCCTGAGCCGACGACGCACGACTGGTCCCGTGATCACGATCCTGACCACTTGCGGTTGATCCGGGACAACCCAGTGCGGTACGCGCCGACCGGAATGTGTCATCTGATCCTGGAGGTGCTCGCCTACGCCGCGGACGAGGCCGAGGATCGCGGTGCGGGCCGGGCGGTCGTCGAATTTCACTCGGACGGTTCGGTCTCCGTCTCGGACGACGGGCGCGGGACGCAGATGGCGGTAGACGACGACGGACGGCCGGTGCGGAAGCCGGTGATGGCGACGAAAGACTTCCGGTACTTCGATTCTCCGCCCGCCACTCCCCTCCCGGACGGGTATCCGCGGTACGGGATGTCGGTGGTCGCGGCGTTGAGCGAGTGGTTGGTGCACACGAATCGGCGGGCTGAGGGCGCGTGGACGCAGCGGTATCGCGACGGCGTTCCGGCGGACGAGCTGGTTGCGGTGCCGTCGGACGGGACGACCGGGACGACCGTGCGTTTCCTTCCGGCGGATGGGCTGGGCGGCGAGGTGTCGGCGGAGTCGGTGCGGCCGTTGGCGGAGCGGTTGAGCCGGGTGCTGGTGGTCGAGGTCTAGTCCACTCCCCTCGGCGGGCCTTGGCTGATGCGGCGCAAGGTGGGTTCGAGACGGTCGAGGTCGCTGGTGGTGATCAGCTGCCGTTCGTCCCACCAGGTCGCGCCGGCTTCGGCCAGCGGGGCGATGAGGTCTCGGGCTCGGGTCGGGTCGCCCGGGGAGGCGCCGCCGACGACGAACTCGAACTTCTCCCCCGCGCCGTGTTTTCGGGCGTAGGCCACGACGTCGCGGACGTCTTCCGCGGCCGGGGCGACGCCGTGGGTGGCGTTTTTGAACAGCGGGGCGACGCCGTCCCAGCGCGCGGCGCGGCGGACGGGCTTGCGGTTGGGCCACACGGCGGCCAGCCAGACCGGCGGGCGCGGTTGCTGGACGGTGGCGGGCCGGAGGGTGACGTCGCGGACTTGGTAGTGCTTGCCGTCGTGGTCGACGGGGTTTCCGGACCAGTAGCGGTCGAGGAGGCCGAGGCTTTCGTCGAGATGTTCGGCGAGGACGACCGGGTCGGTGGGTTCGCCGAAGCTGCCGAACTCGTCCTGGATCGGTCCGCCGAGGCCGGCGCCGAAGATGACGCGTCCGCCGCTGAGCGCGTCGAGGGTGGCGACCTGGCGGGCGAGGTGCTCGGGACGGCGGCGGGGCACCGCGGTGACGAGCGTGCCGATCTTGAGCGTGGAGGTCGCGAGCGCGGCCGCGGTCAGCAGCATCCAGGGATCGCCGAACGGCTGGCCGCGGCGGATTTCCTTGTCGTGGACCACGTGGTCCCAGAGGAACAGCGCGTCCCAGCCTTCTTGTTCGGCCGCTGCCGCCACTCTCGCCACGGTCCGGGCATCGGCGAAGTCGCCGAAGTTCGGGATGTTGATCGAGAACCGCATAACGGGCATGGTCCCGGCGGAAGTGCTGGCGGGGCAAGCGAATTTAGCCCGGTTCGGCGGGTGTTCGGGGTGGCAGGATCGTCGCCGTGCTGGGTTACGAGCGGGTCGGATCGCCGGACAGTCTCCTGGTGATCCTCAGGGGTCCGAGCGGCGCGGGGAAGTCATCCGTCGCGCACGCGGTGCGCAGAAGGCACGGGCGCGGGATGGCTGTGCTCGGGCAGGACGTCATGCGGCGAGAACTGCTGTGGGAGAAAAAGACCTCCCCGGCGGTCTGGCTCCGAGCTTCATCACGCACTCGGCGGGGTTTCTGCTCAATGCGGGCTCGCCGGTCATCGTCGAGGGCATCCTCAGCGCCGCCTCCTACGGTCCCGCGCTGAGGGAGCTGATCGCCGCACACCGAGGCCGGACGCTGGTGTATTTCCTGCAGGTGGAGCTGGCCGAGACGTTCGCTCGCCATGGCACCCGGCCTGAGGCGGCGCAGTTCACGACCGCCGACATGGCCTCGTGGTTCGAGCCTGACGATCGGCTCGGCGTCCCTGGCGAGGTCGTGATCCCGCAGGACTCTCCCCTCTCCGGCACCGTCGACCGGATCTGTCGCGACACCCGGATCCGAGACCGTTGACGCAAGTTGTGAATCGATGGTTCACTTCTTCCCGTGGCCTACCGCAGAACGCCCAAAGTCCAGGAGCGCCTCGACGCGCTCCGGGAGACCATCCTGGACGCGACAGTGCAGCAGCTCGCCGAACACGGGTACTCCGGTTGCTCGGTAGCCGCCGTCGCTGAGCGGGCCGGGGTCGCGGTCGGCACGGTGTACCGGCACTTCCCCACCAAGGCCGATCTGGTCGTGCGGGTCTTCCGGCAGGTCGTCTCGCGCGAGGTCGAGGCCGTGCGGTCCGCGGCGACGGGCCCGGCCGATCCGGTGGCTCGGGTCGTGGCGGTGTTCGAGACGTTCGCGTTGCGGGCGTTGAAGGCGCCGCGGCTGGCGTATGCCCTGTTGGCCGAGCCGGTGGACGCGGTGATCGACGCGGAGCGGCTCGAGTTCCGGCGGGTGTTCCGGGACGTCGTCGCCGAGCATGTCGCCGAAGGGGTCCGCGCCGGGGTGTTGCCCGCGCAGGACGCGGCGGTCAGTGCGGCGGCGTTGGTCGGCGCCGCGGCGGAGGTGTTGATCGGCCCGCTGACCAGCGGCGGGTCGGCGGAGGTCAGCGAGTTGAGCACGTTTGTCGTGCGGTCACTGGGAGGTTCGGATGCCCGCAACGCATGAGGTCGTCAATCAGGTTCCGCCGCTGGAGCACGACACCGCCGCCGATCCGGCGCTGGCGGAGGCGGTCGGGCGCACCGAGGCGGCGTGGGTGGTCGATGAGCTGCACGAGCTCGGGCGGCTCGCCGGCAGTGAGCAGGTGCAGGAGTGGAGCAGGCTGGTCAACGAGAACGAGCCGGTGCTGCGCACGCACGACCGGTTCGGGCACCGGATCGACGAGGTCGAGTTCCATCCGCATTGGCACGACCTGATGAACGTCGCGGTGTCGCACGGGCTGCAGGCCGCGCCGTGGCGGGACGAGCGGCCGGGGGCGCACGCGGCGCGGGCGGCGAAGTTCTATGTCTGGAGCCAGTCCGAGGCCGGGCACACCTGCCCGATTTCGATGACGTACGCGGCGGTTCCGGCGTTGCGCGCCAATCCTGAGCTGACCGAGAAGTACGAGCCGTTGCTGGCGTCGACCGAGTACGACTTCGGGTTGCGCGAGCCGGGCACGAAGCGCGGGCTGATCGCGGGCATGTCGATGACCGAGAAGCAGGGCGGTTCGGACGTCCGTGCCAACACCACCGCGGCGCGGCCCGCGGGCGACGGCAGCTATCGGCTGGTCGGGCACAAGTGGTTCACCAGCGCGCCGATGTCGGACATGTTCCTCACGCTCGCGCAGGCGCCCGGCGGGCTGTCCTGTTTCCTGCTCCCCCGGGTGCTCCCGGACGGCAGCCGGAACCCGATCCGGTTGCAGCGCTTGAAGGACAAGCTCGGCAACCGGTCGAACGCGTCGTCGGAGATCGAGTACGACGACGCGGTGGGCTGGCTTGTCGGAGAGGAGGGCCGCGGGGTCCGCACGATCATCGAGATGGTCAACAACACGCGGCTCGACTGCGCGCTCGGCAGTTCGTCGGGGATGCGGCTGGGCGCGGTCCGCGCGGTGCACCACGCGACGCACCGGTACGCGTTCGGCAAGGCGCTCGTGGACCAGCCGTTGATGGCGAACGTGCTGGCGGACCTGGTGATCGAGGCGGAAGCGGCGGTGGCGGCGTCGATGCGGCTCGCGGCCGCGGGCGACCGGCGCGACGACGAGCAGGAGCAGGCGTTCCGGCGGCTCGGGCTCGCGGTGACCAAGTACTGGGTGTGCAAGCGGGCGCCGATGCACGCGGCCGAGGCGCTGGAATGCTTTGGCGGCAACGGGTATGTCGAGGAGTCGGGCATGCCGCGGCTGTACCGGGAGGCCCCGCTGATGTCGATCTGGGAGGGGTCGGGCAACGTCGCGGCGCTGGACGCGTTGCGCGCGATGGGACGGCAGCCGGAGTCGGTGGCCGCGTTCTTCGCCGAGGTCGAGCAGGCCGCGGGCGGGGACGCGCGGCTCGACGACGCGGTCGACCGGCTCAAGAAGGATCTGTCCGATGTGGACGATCTGGAGTTCAGGGCGCGGCGGGTGGTCGAGTCGATGGCGTTGGTGCTGCAGGGTTCGCTGCTTGTGCGGCACGCGCCGCGCGCGGTGGCGGACGCGTTCTGCGGCACGCGGTTCGGCGGCGACTGGGGGCTGGCTTTCGGTACTTTGCCCGCTGGAACCGACACTTCCGCGATCATCGCCCGCGCTCGCGTCTAGTCCGCGTGTTTCGCCGGACGGGGCGCGGCGGCGGGGGCTACTGTCCCTGCCCGTGACCGAACCTGTTTACGTAACCGAGACGCGGACCGCGTACGACACCGTTGCCGAGTCGTACGCCGAACTGCTGAAGGATTTCCTCGAGTCGAGCACGTGGGACCGGACGATGCTGGGCGCGTTCGCGGAGCTGACCGGCGAGGGGCCGGTGGGCGATCTGGGCTGCGGGCCCGGCCGTCTCACCGGGTACCTCGCGTCGCTGGGCTTGGACGTCTTCGGCGTCGACCTGTCCCCCACGATGGTCGAGGTCGCCCGCCGGACGCATCCGAGCGTGCGCTTCGAGGTCGGCTCGCTCGCTGCTTTGGATGTCGCCGACGGCTCGCTCGCCGGGGCGCTCGCGTGGTATTCGCTGATCCACACGCCGCCCGAGGAGCTTCCGGTGCTGGCCAAGGAACTCGCGCGGGTGCTGCGTCCCGGCGGCTGGCTGCTGACCGCGTTCCAGGTGGGCGACAACCAGCGTCGCCGCATCGAAAACGCCTACGGCCACGACATCGCGGCGGACGCGTACCGGCTGGATCCGGATTTCGTCGCGCAGCTGCTCACTGACGCCGGTTTCGTGGTGGACGCGCGGCTGGTGCGCAAGCCCGGCCCGAGCTACGAGGCGACCGATCAGGCGTACGTGATGGCCCGCAAGGAGGGCTGAGGAACGTCCACTGGGGACAGAAGGGGGCAGGGACTTCTCCCTGTCCCCTTCAACATATAGCGCACCCCGGGGCTTGCGGCAAGGCCCGGGTGGTGCTCCACAATCGTCCGCCGGAGCCACTGCCTGCGGAAATACCGCGGGCGGGAAGCGGCTCCGGTACAGGGGACGCAAAGTTCATGGTGGACGTGATCGTGGTGGGGGCCGGGCCGGCGGGCGTCATGCTGGCCGCGGAGCTGCGGCTGCACGGGGTGCGCGTGGTCGTGCTGGAAAAGGACGCGGAACCGCCGAAGTACGTGCGCGCGCTGGGGATGCACTCGCGCAGCATGGAGGTCCTGGACCAGCGGGGAATGCTGGAGCCGTTCCTCGCCGAGGGGTCGACGCATCCGGCCGGGGGTTTCTTCGCGGGGATCGCGCGGCCCGCGCCGGAACGGCTGGACACGTCGCATCCGTACGTGCTGGGGCTTCCGCAGCCCATCACCGATCGGTTGCTGGCCGAGCACGCGGTCGCGGCGGGCGCGGAGATCCGGCGTGGGTGCGAGGTCGTCGGGCTGAGCCAGGACGACGACGGGGTGAGCGTTTCGCTGGCCGACGGCAGCGAACTTCGGGCGCGCTATCTGGTCGGCTGCGACGGCGGGCGGAGCACGGTGCGCAAGGCGCTCGGCGTCGCGTTCCCGGGCGAGCCCGCGCGTCGCCAAGTGCTGCTGGGCGAGATGGAGGCGACCGCGGATCCCGCCGAAATCACCGCGCGGGTGATGGAGATCCGCAAGACGCAGCTGTGGTTCGGGGTCGGGCCGCTGCGCGACGGGATGTTCCGCGTGGTCGTGCCCGCGGCCGGGGTGGTCGAGGACCGGGAGGAGCGGAGGCCGACGCTGGACGAGGTCAAACAGCAGCTGCGCGAGTACGCCGGAACGGATTTCGGCGTCCACTCCCCTCGCTGGCTCTCGCGGTTCGGGGATGCGACCCGGCAGGCCGAGCACTACCGCGTCGGCCGGGTGCTGCTCGCCGGGGACGCGGCGCACGTGCACCCGCCGCTGGGCGGGCAGGGGCTCAACCTCGGCCTCCAGGACGCGTTCAACCTCGGCTGGAAGCTCGCCGCCGAGGTCAACGGCTGGGCTCCGGAGGGACTGCTCGACACCTACGAGGCCGAACGGCACCCGGTCGCGGACGCGGTGCTGGACAACGTCCGCGCGCAGGCCGTGGTGATGTCGCCCGATCCGGACGGCCGCGCGATGCGGCGGCTGCTGACCGAGCTGATGGCCTTCGAGGAGGTCAACCGGCTGCTGCTGGAGAAGGTCCTCGCGCTCGACATCCGCTACGACTTCGGCGAAGGGCATCCGCTGCTCGGGCGGCGGATGCCGGACCTGGCGCTCAAGCGGGGACGGCTGTACGAGCTGATGCACCAGGGCCGAGGGCTGCTGCTGGACCAGAACGGGCAGCTGTCGGCGGAAGGCTGGGCGGACCGGGTCGACCGCGTCGTGGACGTGAGCGAGGACCTCGACGTGCCCGCCGCGCTGCTGCGTCCGGACGGCCATGTGGTCTGGACCGGCGAGGATCAGCGCGAGTTGGAGAAGCACCTGTTGCAATGGTTCGGCGCGAAGCGATGAGGACGTAGCGGGGCGGGTTTCCCGGCTTCCCTGGGGGTGCCGGGAAACCCGCCGCGGTCACGGATGGACCGGACCGCCCCAGCAGTCCTGTTTGCCCAGCCGCACCGACGTGTTGGTGTAGACGCCGTCGGCGATGCTGTCCTGCATGATCGACCGCTGGTCGGACGGGCGCGGCCACTGGTAGCACCAGTGCTGGGCGAAGTAGCCGCCCGCCGCCTGGATCGGGTCGAAATCGCAGATGCCGTCGGTCTGGATGCAGTAGCGGATGGACCGGACGCCGGCGAAGTCCGGGCGGCCCGCGCCGAACGACACGTATCCGCCGAACGGCGAGGGCAGGCCGGTGCCCGGCGGGAGCGTCGCGCTGATCCCGGTTCCGGCCGGGCCGGGCGGCTGCATCGGGTCGGCGAAGAGCTTGGCGCTGAACTTCGCCTTGTCGACGCCGAGCTGGTCGTCGGCGATGTCGTTGAGGACCAGGTTCGCCACTATCGCGCCCTGGGAGTAGCCGACGACGGTGAACTCGGCGTTCGGGTTCTCGTGGTAGGCGTCCTGGACGACCTGGCGGCCGCGGGCGTGCCCGATCGCGACGCTCTGGTCCATCGGGGTCTGGTCGCAGTTCGGCGCGCCAGCGGCCCCGGCGGGATAGTCGACGACCCGCGCGATGCCGCCCTGCAGCCACTCCGGACGGTAGACCGACGCCTTCCCGTCGCAGGTGCCGCCGATCAGGATGTAGTAGTGCGCGTCGTCGGCGTACGCCGGTGTGGCGCTGGCGAATCCCGCGCCGAGCGTGGCGACGACCGCGCCGATCAGCGCGATCCTCCTGGTTTTCTTCCCCATCGGGTCCCCTCCGCGTCGAATGGTCAGCATGTTGCTGAACGTGTTCGAAAAGCTACGGAGGAGCAATGAAATCCTGCTGACATCATGATCGCCCGCGAGCCGGGGCGTTCGCCGATGCCGCTGGTCAGGCGGTACCGGCGCCGGATCCGAGTCCACCGGATCGAGTGACCCGCCTCAGGCCGGGTTTCTGCGCCGGGCAGCGGGCACGTCGTGCAGGGGCGGACCGGCGACCACGGTGTTGTGGACGGTGCCGATCCCCTCCACGGTCATGCGGACGGTGTCGCCGATGCGCAGCGGCGGCGGTTGCCGGTCGCCGCGCCATCCCCACAGTTCGGCGAGGCAGCCGCTGCCGCAGGTTCCGGAGCCGAGCACGTCCCCGGGCCGGACCCAGGTGCCCCGGCTGGCGTAGGAGATCAGCTCGGCGAACGTCCAGGCCATGTTGGCAAGCGTGTCGCCGCCGATGCGGGTGTCGTTGACGAAAACCTCCATCGCGAGGTCGTACCGGCCGTCGCGGTCGGCCAATTCGTCCGGGGTGACCAGCACCGGGCCGAGGGTGGTGGCGGTGTCCTTGCCCTTGGCCGGTCCGAGTCCGACGCGCATTTCGCGGCTCTGCAGGTCGCGCGCCGACCAGTCGTTGAGGATGGTGAACCCGGCGATGTGGTCCGCGGCCTCGGCGACGGACAGGTTGAAACCCGCCGTGCCGATCACGGCCGCGACTTCGAGTTCGAAGTCCAGCACTTCGCACCCGGGCGGCATCGGGACCGGGGCGCCGGAGCCGATCGCGGCGTGCGGGTTGGTGAAGTAGAAGGCGGGCGCTTCGTACCAGGCGTCCGGGACCTCGCTGGTTCCGGTGATCGCGCGGAGCGAGCCGGCCGTGTGCTGTTCGAAGGTGATGAAGTCGCGGATGCTGGCGACCGGCACCGGGACGGCGACCGATGCGGTTTCGTCCCAGGCCGACCGCTCGCCCGCCGCTCCGGTCTCCCCTGCGGCGAGCACCTCGAAGACGTCCGCGGTCTCGGGCAGCAGATCGATGCGGTCACCGTCGACGACGCCGTAGCGCTGGACGCCGTCGACGAACAAGGAACCCATTCTCATTCCGTCTCCTCGTCGAAGATCGCCACCGCGCGGGTCCAGCCTGCCGACGCCGCGTGGACCTTGACCGGGAAGCAGGCGATCTGGAACCCGGTGGCCGGGAGGCTTTCCAGGTTGTGCAGCTTCTCGAGGTGGCAGTAGCCGATCTCGCGGCCGGCCCGGTGGCCCTCCCAGATGACCGAGGCGTCGCGGTCGCGGGCGTAGCGCTCGGCGGTGAACCGGAACGGGGCGTCCCAGCTCCAGGCGTCGGTTCCGGTCACCCGCACCCCCTGTTCGAGCAAGTGCAGGGTGGCGGCGCGGCCGACTCCGCAGCCGGAATCGACGTAGTCGTCCTGGCCGTAGCGGGCACCGGCGCGGGTGTTGACCACCACGATGTCGAGCGGGCGCAGCCGGTGGCCGATCCGGTCGAGTTCGGCGTCGATGTCGGCGGGCGTGACGACGTGGCCGTCGGGCAGGCTCCGGAAGTCCAGCTTCACTCCCTGCTGGAAGCACCAGTGCAGCGGCACCTCGTCGATCGTCATCGCCCGGCGGCCTCCGTCCATTGTGGACGCGTAGTGGTACGGGGCGTCGAGATGGGTGCCGGTGTGCGTGGTGGCCTCGATCCGCTCGATCGCCCAGCCTTCGCCGTCGGGCAGGTCCGCGGCCGTCGCCCCCGGGAAGAAGCGGAGCAGGTCCGGGACCGACTGCTGATGGTCGACGTAGGTGATCGAGGGCCGGTGCCCGGGCGGGTCGGACGCGATCCCGCCCCGCAGCGGAACCGAAATGTCCACGAGCTGTCGCATGGCGACTCCTTCCGGCCGCTCAGCGCGGGATGACGGGGACGAGCAGATGGGAGGCGTGGTCGCCGCCGAGGTGGATGACGGCGCCGGTCGCCGGGCGGGCGAGATCGGGACGGTCGTGCGTCATGAAGCCGAGGTCGCTGTCGCCGGCGACCAGTTCGAGGCGCAGCCGCTCGCCCGGCGCGAGGGTGATGCTGGTGGGCCAGATCTCGACCTCGAGCAGGGTCGGCTCGCCGGGCGCGAGGGGAATCTCGCGGGAATGGGGGTGCCACGGCCGGTGCGGCAGCGACCGCTCCGGATCGGTCTCGCGGTGGGAAGCCTTGAGCCAGCCCATCGTCATCGGGACCGGACCGCCCTGGGGGCCGACCCCCGGGATCGGCTCGCCGTCCGCGCCGATGTGCTGCACCCGGGCGAAGACGTCGAGGTCGTCCTGCTCGGAGCTGAGCCACAGGCGCAGCGCGACCGGGCCGGTCAGCTCCAGCGGATCGGTCACCGGGGCGGTGTCGAAGCTGGCGGGGTAGGCAACCGTCGCGGCGTCCGCGGGCGGGTCCCAGGCGAGGGTTCCTTCGCCGAGGTGGAGTTCGCGCCACTGCGTCTGCGGGAGCGGGAAGTCCGTGGCGTCTCGCCATTCGACCTCGCGCCCGTGCCGGATCGCCAGCCGCACCGGGGGCACGCCGTCCATCCGGTCGGGCTGGTCTTTGAGGAACCGGTCGAGGAAGCGCAGCTGCAGGTCCAGGGCCCAGTCGGCGTAGTAGGGATCGATGTGGGTGCCGGTGTGCACGACGAGCCACTTGTCCCGCGACGCCGCGCGGGCCCAGCCTTCGATGTTGCCGCGCAGGTGGACATGCAGGGCGCCCCAGTTGCCCGCCGACAGCACCGGCACCGTGACCCGGTCGAGGTCGACGATGCGTGCTTGGTGGTAGTCGTCCAGCACGGGGCGCTGCGGGAGCACCTCGCGCCAGTCGTCGCCGTCCTCGCCATTGCGCTGGGGAGTGATCTGGCGGTCCCACCAGAACTCGACGAACCCGTTGGCGTACAGGCCGCCCTGGTAGATGAAGTCGCGGTAGAAGTCGGTCGCGCCTTCCCAGGCCACGACCGCGGCGAGGTGCGGCGGCTGGAGTTCCGCGACCCGCCAGCCCATCATCGCGAGCCACGAGATTCCGCTGGACGCCACCTTTCCGGTGGACCACGGCTGTCCGGCCGCCCATTCGACGACGTCGTAGAAGTCCTCGGAATCGCCCGGGCTCATCAGGTCCATCCGGCCGGGCGACTTGCCGGTGCCCCGGGTGTCGGCGCGCAGCACCGCATAGCCGCGCGCTGTCCACCACTCGGGATCCGGGGTCTCCCAGACCATGTGCTCGCTCTGCGGCACGCGGTCGTAGAGCGGATAGCGGTCCGGCCAGTGCACGTCCTTGCCGTACGGGCTGATCGACGCCAGCACGGGAAACGCGCCCTCGTCGTCGGGCAGGAACAGGTCGGCCAGGATCGGCGAGCCGGTGCGGGCGGGGACCTCGATGTCCCGTTCGATGCGCATCTCAGTACTCCAGGGGGTGACCGTTAAAGCAAGTCCGCTTGCGTCAAGGAGTATGGCCACTGGCACGCGCTAAAGCAAGCGGACTTGTATTAGAGTGCTGCCCGTGAACGATTCGGACGTCCGACGACGACCCGGCGGACGGGCGGCCCGGGTGCGCGCCGCCGTCATCGACGCGACCAACGAGCTCCTGCAGGACCATGGCCTGACCGGACTGAAGGTGTCCGAGGTGGCGCGGCGCGCGCAGGTCAACGAGACGTCGATCTTCCGGCGGTGGGGCACCCGCGAGAACCTCGTCATCGATGCCCTGCTCGCCGACGCCGCCGAACAGCTTCCGGTGCCCGACAGCGGGAATGTGCGCGACGACCTGATCGCCTACGCCACCTCGCTCGCGAAGTACCTGACCTCGCCCGCTGGCAACGCCCTCGACCGAACCCTGGCCTCAGCCGGCGACGACCCCGCCACCCAGCAGCTGCGCGACCAGTACTGGGACGCCCGCTACGCCCAGTCCGGCCAGATCGCCGCGCGGGCGGTCGAACGCGGAGAACTGCCCGTCGGCACCAGCCCGCGGTTCGTGCTGGAGATGCTCGTCGCGCCGCTGCACTTCAGGATCGTGCTCACCCGCGAGCCGCTCGAACCGGACTTGCCAGCACGCATCGTCGACGCGCTCCTCCACGGGCTCCTCACGTCTGCCTGAGTCAGCGTTGTGGCCCGTACGGTCCAGAACCAGTAGGGTCGGCGCATGGCCCGGCCCCGCGAGTTCGACGAACAACGCGTGCTGCTCGCTGTCCGCGACGAGTTCTGGGACAAGGGCTACGCGGCGACGTCACTGGAGGACCTGCTGCGCGCGAGCGGACTCGGCAAAGGCAGCTTGTACGGGGCGTTCGGAGACAAGCGAAGCCTATTCCTGCGAGTACTGCGCGACTACGACGACGCGAATCTGCTGAAGCTGCGCGAAAATCTGGCGTCCGCGGCGCGCGGGATCGACATGGTGCGCGCGTTTCTGCTCAGCCCGACCGTCGACCCGACCGGAGCGGTCGCGCGTCGAGGTTGCTTGCTGGCCAACAGCAACGCCGAACTGGCCGCGAGCACTCCGGACGTGGCCGCTGAGGCGCGTCGCAGCTACGACGCGATCACGGACATTCTCGCCGAGGCACTGGAACGCGCCCAGCGCGAAGGCGACCTCTCCCCTGACGCCGACCCCGCCGAGACCGCCCGCGCGGTGCTCGTCGCCCAGCTCGGCCTGACCGCGCTCGGGCGTACCGGCATGGACGTCGACGCGCTCACCAAGGCGGCCCAGTCCACTATCGAGCGGCTGCTGCCCGTCCCGGCGCAGTAAGACGGACCGCCGCTCTCGCCTCGGATGCCTGCCTGGCACATCCAGGTCCATGCATGCTCTTCCCGCCTTCATTATTGACCGCTCGGTCCAGATCTGCGACAGTTATGGACCTTACGGTCAATAACCTTGAAGGAGGGCGGCATGGCCGTCTTGGCAGACAAAATCGCCGTGGTCACCGGAGGCAGCACCGGCATCGGGTTCGCGACCGCACGCGCGTTCCGCGACGAGGGCGCCAAGGTCTTCATCACCGGCCGCCGCAAGGACGCGCTCGACGCCGCGGTCGCCGAACTCGGGCCTGCCGTGACGGGCGTGGTCTGTGACGTTTCGGTGCTCGATGAGCTCGACGCGTTGTACCGGACCGTGCGCGAGCAGGCCGGTCGCATCGACGTACTGGTCGCCAACGCAGGCATCGGCATCTCGGCTCCCCTCGGCGAGGTGACGGAGGAGCTGATCGACTCGGTGTTCGCCACCAACGTCAAGGGAACGATCTTCACCCTGCAGCAAGCGCTGCCGCTGCTGAGCCCGAACGCCTCGGTGATCCTCACCGGTTCGACCGCCACCACCCGGCCCAGCCAGGGACTCGAGGTCTACGCGGCATCGAAGGCCGCGATCCGCAACCTCGCCCGAGGCTGGGCTCTCAGCTCGCGCACGCACGGGTTCCGGGTCAACGTCGTGTCCCCTGGCGGCACGCGCACGCCCGGTCTTCTCGAGCTGGTCCCGTCCGAGGCGCTCAGGCAGTCCGAAGGCGCGATACCACTGGGCCGCCTCGCCGAACCCGCGGAGATCGCCGCCGTGACGACGTTCCTTGCCTCCGACGCGTCCAGCTATGTCAACGGCGCCGAGTTCTTTGCCGACGGGGGTTTCGCGCAGGTGTGAGCACCCGCGAGAACATCACCGGGACAGAGCGAGAACTCGGCGCCGGGCAAGGGAAGCAGCGGGCGTCGACCGCTGCCGGAGCCGAACTGCCCGGCCTTGCCGAGTGCGGCAGGAAAGCAGGCTCCGTGCGAGCGCGGGTTTGGTGGGAACTCTGCAAGGCTCGGCGATGAAAGCCAAACCACCGAGCGTTCGAGTGCTGCACGCACGTGGCCGTGCGCGAGCGTTTGTCAGCGGACGCGCGGCGAGAATTCCGCGAAATCGGGCAGCACAAGGCCAAGCCGCCGGTCTTAATGGGTGCTGCGGGTGCCCTCGGCTGTGCGCGTGCGCAGGTCGACGGAAAGACGGCGAGAACTCCGGCAGCGAAAGCCACCGGTCTTGCCGAGCGATGCGAGCACCCCGGCTGCACACGCTCGGCAGAACGGCGGTGTGAACTCGGCGGGATCCGGCGGCGAAAGCCAATCCGCCCGATCCCGCCGAGCGCTGCACGCACCCGGCCGCACACGAGCGCGGTCACCGCACGACCGGGATGAGCTCCGCAACGTCCGGCAGCAGCGACACCCCGCCGCGCACGAGCGCGGATCACCGCACGCGCAGCGTGAACTCTGCATGGCCTGGCGGCGGCACCCCGGGGTGCGCGAGCGCGGATCACCGCACGCGCGGCGTGAACTCCGCGAGATCCGGCAGCGGCGGCACCTCCCGGGCATACATGTCCGCCGCCAGGACTCCGGTGGTGACCCGGGTGGCGGTGCGGCGGCCGAGTTCGTCGAGGATTTCCTGTTCGGTCCGGCCACGGGCGAGCAGGAGCAGGAACGGGTCCGCGTCGAGCAGCCACGCGACCTGGAACGACAGGGCGGCGGCGTGCCGGCACGGGAGTTCCCAGCCGGGGCAGTCGCAGTCCGGGTCGAGGTCGCCGATGCCGGGCAGCAGCGGGACGACCTCGGCCAGTTCCGGCGGCAGGTGCCGGTCGAGCAGCGCGGCGAGGTGGCCGGAGTGGTCGGCGGCGCGGTCGAGCAGCAGCTCCCAGTCCGTTGTGGACAGTTCGGCCAGGTGCACGCCGGTGCGGTACGGGCCGTCGTCGGCGTCCTCGGTGGTCGCGGTGATCAGGCCGGGGCTGACCGTGATCGGGCCGACCAGGCCCGCCGCGGCGTAGCTCCGGCCTTTCTTCAGCTGCCGCAGGTCGAGCGCGGTGTCCTCCATCGCCTGCAGCCACGCGCGGCCCCACCAGGTGCGGGCGAACGGGCCGCGGCCGGGGCGGGCGGGGAACGCGGGGAATCCGCGGACCCGGTCGGTCATCGCTGCCTCCGGAGGGTGACGAGCTCGGCCAGTTCGGCGTCGGTGAGTTCGGTGAGCGCGGCCTCGCCCGAGGCGAGCACCGCGTCGGCGAGCGCGCGTTTCTCCCGCAGCATCACCGCGATCCGGTCTTCGACCGTGCCTTCCGCGACCAAACGGTGGACCTGCACCGGCCGCGTCTGCCCGATCCGGTACGCGCGGTCGGTCGCCTGGTCCTCGACCGCCGGGTTCCACCACCGGTCGTAGTGCACGACGTGGTCGGCCCGCGTGAGGGTGAGCCCGGTGCCCGCGGCCTTGAGCGACAACAGGAACACCGGCACGTCGCCGTTCTGGAAACCGCGGACGAGCTCCTCGCGCCGCGCGACCGGGGTGCCGCCGTGCAGCAGCTGCGAGGGGACGCCGCGCGCGGCGAGGTGCCGTTCGAGCAGCCGCGCCATCACGACGTACTGGGTGAACACCAGCACCGCGCCGTCCTCGGCGAGGATGGTGTCGAGCAGTTCGTCGAGCAGCTCGAGCTTGCCGGACCGCCCGGCGAGCGGGCTGTCGTCGGGCTCGCCGAGGAACTGCGCGGGGTGGTTGCAGATCTGCTTGAGCGCGGTGAGCAGCTTGACCACGCGGCCGCGGCGGGCCATGCCGTCGCTCGCGGAGATGTCCGCCATCAGCTCGCGCACGGTCGCCTCGTACAACGCGGCCTGCTCCGCGGTGAGCGACACCGGCCGGTCGGTCTCGGTCTTGGCGGGCAACTCGGGCGCGATGCCCGGGTCGGATTTGCGGCGGCGCAACAGGAACGGCCGCAGCAGCCGCGACAGCTGCTCGGCGACCGCCGGATCGGCCCCGGATTCGACCGGCTTCCCCCAGCGCCTGCGGAAATCGGCGAGCGGGCCGAGCAGTCCGGGCGTGGTCCAGTCGAGGATCGCCCACAGTTCGGTGAGAGTGTTCTCCACTGGCGTGCCGGTGAGCGCGACCTTCGCCGAGGAAGGCAGCAGCCGCAACGCTTTCGCCGTGTCGGAACGGTGGTTCTTCACGTGCTGGGCCTCGTCGGCGACCAGCAGATCCCAGCTCACCCCGGCCAGCGGCGCGGGATCGGTGCGCAGCGTGCCGTAGGTGGTGAGGACGAACCCGCCGCCGAGATCCTCCAGCGACCGCGCCGTGCCGTGGAACCGGCGCACCGGCGTCCCGGGCGCGAACCGGCGGATCTCGGTTTCCCACGTGCCCAGCAGCGAAGCCGGGCACACGACCAGCGTCGGACCGGCGCCGCGGTGCAGGTGCAGGTGCAGGGCGATGAGCGTGACGGTTTTGCCGAGCCCCATGTCGTCGGCGAGACAGCAGCCGAGGCCTAGGCCGGTGACGGTGTCGAGCCACTGCAAGCCGCGCAGCTGATAGTCGCGCAGGGTCGCGGCCAGCCCGGCTGGCTGCGGCACCGGCGCCGGGTCGGCCGACAGCCGCTCGCGCAGCTCCTCCAGCCAGCCGTCGGTGCGGACCTCCACCTGCTCGCCGTCGACCTCGGTGCGCCCGGTGAGCGCGACGCCCAGCGCCTCGATCGCGGTGAGCGGTTTGAGCGTGCGGTCCCGGGCGCGGTCTGCGGTCGTGCGGTCCAGCAGCACCCACCGGTCCCGCAGCCGGACGACCGGACGCTGGGCCTCGGCGAGCGCGTCGAGTTCCGCGACGCTCAGCTCGCTGTCGCCGAGCGCGAGCTGCCAGTCGAACTGCAGCACCCGGTCGCCGCCGAAGAACGACCGCGCGTCCGACGGCGCGTCGCCCGGCCGGACGACCGCTCGCGCGGCCAGCCCGGTGAGCTCCGCGGGCCAGTGCACCGCCAGCTCCGCGGCGTCGAGCGCGCCCGCGAGCAGTTCGGCGATCTCGCGGTCTCCCAGCGCGACCGACGACGGAACCGCCGCCGACAGCAGCGGAGCCAGCGCGGGCCACACCTCGGCTCCGTGCCGCAAGGCCAGCAGGACCTCGTGCCGCGCCTCCTGGCTGCCGGTGCGCCACAGTTCTTCCGCGTCCACCAGCGGTTCGGTCCCGCCGTGCACCTGGACGACCGCGCGGAACCGGCCGCCCGCCAGGTCGTCGGACTCGATTCGCAGCGACACCCGCAGCGCGGGCTCCACTCCGGCGACGTCGCCGAGGAACCGCATCAGCAGGGGATACGGCTCCGGCAGCCGCGCCGGGTCGCCCGGGATCGGCGTCGCGTGCGCGTGCGGCGGCATCGCGTCGGCGAGCCGGCGCAGCCACGCTTCCTCGTCGGGGTCGAGCGCCCCGGTCCACCCGGCCGACGCGAGCCGTTCCGCGGCCTCGGCGGCCAGCGCCCAGAACCTCGCCGACGGACCGGCCAGCGTCCGCAGCACCGGCACCGCGTCCGCGGTCGGCAACCGCAGCGCGGGCACCGTGCGCACCCCGTCCGGCAGCACGACCTCGACGGTCCCGGGCGCCCCGGGACCGTCCGGCTCCGCGCCGTCCGGTCTCCAGAACACGACCCGGCCCGGCTCCACCACTACTGAATTCAGCGCTCCGCCCTCCCCTGGCTGGCCTCTCCGGGATAGTCTACCGGAAAACTCTGTACTGCGTACAAGGAGCGAAATGGACACCGAGGAACCGGGCGATCCGCGGCGGGCCATCGAACTGCTGTGGGGCGTGCCGGGTCCCCCGCGCCGCGGCCCGAAGCCGAAGCTGTCGGTCGAGCACGTGGTGTCCGCCGGGATCCGGGTCGCGGACGCGGAAGGACTGGACGCGGTCACCATGCGCCGGATCGCCGACGACCTCGGCGTCGCCACGATGTCGCTCTACACCTACGTGCCCGGCCGCGACGAACTGCTGGAGCTGATGCTCGACCACGCGCACGGCGAGCTCCCGGGCGAACTGCCGGAGGGCTGGCGGGCCGGGCTCGCCGCGGTCGCCGAGGACCTGTGGCGGCTCTACCACCGGCATCCCTGGCTGCTGGAGATCCGCGTCGGCCGCCCGACGCTGGGCCCGCACACCTTCGCCAAATACGAGCGCGAACTCGCCGCGATGGACGAACTCGACCTCGACGACGTCCAGCTCGACGCGATCGTCAGCCTGCTCAACGGACTGGTCGCCGGCGCGGCGCGCGGTTCGGTGGACGCGACCCGCGCCGCGCGGCGCAGCGGGTTGAGCGACGTCGACTGGTGGAACCGTTCCGCGCCGGTGCTGGCGGAAATCCCGGCGGCCGATCCGGTGCACTTCCCGCGCGCGAGCCGGGTCGGCACCACCGCCGGGCAGACTTACGGCGGCTCTTCGGATCCCGAGCACCATTTCCGGTTCGGGCTCGAGCGCATCCTCGACGGGATCGGCCAGCTGGCCGGAGCCTGACCGCGCGAAATTGTCGGCGCCCCGGTTTACCGTTCGGAGAGTGCCGGCGGAACTCGTTCGCCGGCCCGCATAGGGAGGGGCACGCAGTGACCGGGCAGCACGACGCGGCCGAAGCCGCGGTCGCGCAGGCGTTCCGCGACGAGTGGAGCTCCGTCGTGGCCACGCTCATCCGCGTCACCGGCGACTGGGACCTGGCCGAGGAATGCGCCCAGGACGCGTTCGCGCTCGCCGTGCGCACCTGGCCGCGCGACGGCGTTCCGGACCGCCCCGGAGCGTGGCTCACCACCGCCGCCCGCAACCGTGCCGTCGACCGGCTCCGCCGCGCGTCGGCGGGAGCGGACAAACTCCGGGAGGCCGCGCTGCTGGCCGTCCCGGACGAACCGGCAGCCGTCCACGGTGGACAGAACATGGTGGAAGACGACCGGCTCCGGCTCATCTTCACCTGCTGCCATCCCGCGCTCGCGTTCGAAGCGCAGGTGGCGCTCGCGCTGCGCACGCTCGTCGGGCTCAGCACCGCCGAGATCGCCCGTGCGTTCCTCGTGTCCGAGTCGACGATGTCGCAGCGCCTCGTCCGGGTGAAACGCAAGATCCGCGCCGCCGGGATCCCGTACCGGGTGCCGCCCGCGCACCTGCTGCCCGAGCGCACCGCCGCGGTGCTCGGCGTGCTGTACCTGCTGTTCAACGAGGGGTACTCGGCCAGCGAAGGCGACGACCTCCAGCGTCCCGATCTGGCGGTCGAAGCTATCCGGCTGGCCCGGCTGCTGCATTCCCTGATGCCGGACGAATCCGAGGCCACCGGCCTGCTCGCGCTGCTCCTGCTCCAACACGCCCGCCGCGGCACGCGGAACAGCCCCGACGGCGAATTGATCCCGCTCGAGGAACAAGACCGCAGCCAGTGGGACACCGCCGCGATCGCCGAAGGCACCGCGCTGCTGGAAAGTGCGTTGCGACGGCGCAGCCCTGGGCCGTACCAAGTGCAGGCCGCGATCGCCGCGTGCCACGCCAGTGCCGCGCGCGCCGAAGACACCGACTGGGCGCAGATCGCCGGGCTCTATCTCCAGCTGCGGCGTTACCGGCCGGGTCCGGTGGTCGAACTCAACCGCGCCGTCGCGGTCGGCATGGCCGTCGGGCCCGAAGCCGGGCTCGCCCTCGCCGACAGGCTGGCCGAAGACCTGACGGGCTACCACCTGCTGCCCGCCACCCGCGCGGACTTCCTCCGCAGGCTCGGCCGCACCGAAGAAGCCCAGGTCGCGTACACCGAAGCGCTCGCCTTGGCCCCCACCGGAGCCGAACGCAGCTACCTCCGGAGAAGACTTTCGGAAATTTCTTCGCCGGAGGTGTCTGTCTCCGCCTCGTCCGTTCGTCGGGAGGGCAGAACCGACTCCGGAAGGACAGCCATGATCACCAAGACCCTCAGCGCACCCGGCGCGCAGATCCACTACGACGTCGCCGGATCCGGGCCGCTGCTGCTCCTGGTGCCCGGCGGGCCCGCGGACGCCACCGGGTTCGCCGCGCTGCGCCCGTGCCTCGCCGACCGCTACACCGTCGTCACCTTCGACCCGCGCGGGATCTCCCGCAGCCGCACCACCGATCTCGACGACGACCTGGTCGGCCAGCACGCCGAGGACGTCCACCGGCTGCTCGCCGAACTCGACGCCGGACCGGTCTCGGTGCTGGCCAACAGCGGCGGCGCGATCACCATGCTCGAACACGCCACGCGCTACCCGGGCGCGGTGCGGACGCTCGTCGCGCACGAACCGCCGGTCAGCCGCTACCTCGGCGACCTGCTGGCCGATTTCCCGGACATCCCGGCGATCTACCGGGAGCAGGGCGCCGACGCGGCGATCGGAGCGTTCATGGCCGCCAGCGGCTTCGAGATCCCGCCGCCGCCCGAGCACCCCACCGCCGAGGAAATCGAGCAGGGCAAGCAGATGCGCGGCAACTTCGAGGTGTTCTTCGGCAAGCTGATGGGCGCCATCGGCGCGTGGGAACCCGATCTCGAAGCGCTCGCCGCCGCGGACACCAGGATCGTCGTCGCGGTCGGCGAGGCGGTCGGGACCCCGGCGTACGAGGCGGGCGTCGGTCTGGCCCGGGCGCTGGGCAGCGAGCCGGTCCGGTTCCCGGGCGACCACGGCGGTTTCGCCGCCGAACCCGAGGCGTTCGCCGCCCGCCTCGCCGAAACCCTCAACGAGGAGAACTGATGCGCTACCTGCTGATGATCGCCGGCTCCGAAGAGCCGACCCCCGAACAGCTCGCGATCGGCTGCGGCGGCTGGTCCGAGGACCTGCTCCAGCGCGGCATCCTCGTCGGCGGCGGCGGACTGCACCCGCCCGCGACAGCCACCACGGTCCGCGTGCGCGACGGCGAGGTCCTGCTCACCGACGGGCCGTTCGCCGAGACCAAAGACCAGATCGGCGGCTACGCCGTGCTCGAATGCGCCGACCTCGACGAGGCCGTCGACCACGCGTCCCGGCACCCGGCCGCTACCTACGGCACCATCGAAGTACGCCCGCTGCTCGGCTGACTCCCGCACCCGCTCCCGGAAAGGAACCCCCCTTGCCCTCCATTGTGGACAGAAACGAACAGCGCTACGTCGGCTACCGCGCGACCGTCGGCCCCGACGGCATGGCCGAGGTCGCGCACCGGATCGCCGCGATCATCGGCGCCCTCGCCGAACGCGGCCTCGAACCCGCCTGCGCGCCGTTCTTCCGGTACCTGGTGCTCGGCTCGGACATGGAGACCGTCACCGTCGAGGTCGGCGTCCCGGTCACCGAACCGCTCGACCTCGGCGACGAGTACTTCAACGACGTCCTGCCCGCCGGGAAATACGCACAGGCCACACACCACGGAGCGCCCAGCGGCCTCTTCGCGGCCACCGCCGACCTCCTCGCCTGGGGCGAAAAGGAGGACGTGCGCTGGGACCGCACCGTCGAGGCCGACGGCGAGCACTGGGTCGCGCGGCTGGAGATCTACCGCACCAATCCACAGATCGAGCCGGACGCGAACAACTGGGACACCGACCTCTGCTTCCGGCTCGCCGACTGACCTCCCCGGCGTCCCGGGGTCACGCGCCCCGGGACACCACCGCACCGACCAGGCACCCGAACCCGGCCGCGGACAGCACCGTCCGCACCAGGTTCCACCGCACCCACGGGTCCTCGAACTGGGCCCGCAGCGCGGCGAAATCGACCGTGTCCGCGGCGAGGGCGTTGTTCATCGGCACGTTGATCGCGCCGGTCACCACCACCATCGCCACCAGCAGTGCGGCGCCAGCGATGAGCCAGGGCAACCCGCCTCGCGCGCCGCTGGTGAAGTGCAGCACCACGGCCGCGACGGCGAGCAGCGGCGCGCCCAGGAACGACAGCATGAACCAGCCGTTGAGGATCGCCTCGTTGATGCGGCGCATCGCGGTCACGAACGTGTGGTCGTCGGCATGGGCGAGGCCCGGCATCACCGACACCGTGTACGCGTAGAACAACCCCGCGATCAAGCCTGCCGCGACCACCGCCGCCACGAGCGCCGCCTTGGAAACGATCACCATCGCCTTGCCTTTCGTCTTGTCCCCCAACGCACCCCAGTCAACCCGCAGACCGCGAGACGATCCATCGGTTATCCGCTCGGAGCCATGCGTCATCGTCTCGCTAGGAGACCTCCATGCAGCACTCGCTCCCCAACGGCGTCACGCTCGGCGCCGAGCACTTCGGCGACCCGGCCGCGCCGCTGGTCCTGCTCGCCGGCGGCACCACGATGCTGTCCTGGCCCGACGCCGTGTGCGAAGCCCTTGCCCGCGGCGGACGGCACGTCGTGCGCTACGACCTCCGCGACGCAGGCACCTCGACCACGATCGACCCGAACGCCCCGGCCTACACCCTGCGCGACCTCGCCGCCGACGCCGCCGCGCTCGCCCGAGAACTCGACGACCGGCCCGCTCACCTGGCCGGCATCGGCGTCGGCGGGATGGTCGCCCAAGTCGCCGCCCTCGACCACCCGGAGGCCTTCTCCGCCCTCACGCTCTGCGGAACGCGCCCCGTCGCCCCTGGTCCCGTCGACGCGGACCTGCCCGATCACGACAAGAAAGCCATGCGCGCACTGTTCTCGCTGCCGATGCCGGACTGGGCGGACCGCGCCGCCGTCACCGACCGGGCCGCCGCCAGCGCCAAAGTCCTCGGCAACGACCCCGACGCGGCCCGAACCGTGGCGGCCCGCATCTCCGACCGTGCGGCCAGCGCGGAGCCCGCCGTGCAGATGGCCAACCACCTCGGCATGGTGTTTTCCAAACTGGACTGCACGCCGCGCTGGCGCGAACGCCTGCCGGAAATCGCGCTCCCGACGGTGGTGCTGCACGGCCGCCGGGACGTGTTCTTCCCGGTGGGCAACGGCGAAGCGCTCGCCCGCGAGATCCCCGGCGCACGGCTGGTCGTCCTGGAAGACGCCGCGAGCGCGATTCCGGACGTTGCCGCCGAAGAGGTCGCCGCAGCGATGCTCGCCGCCTGACGCCGAGCGCCGGACTGATTCCCAGCCACGTCCGCGCCAGCTTGACGGTTGCCCGGCACTGCGATCGCGGAGCCTCGCGGGATTTCCTTGGCAGCGCGGAAATAGCGGACTTGCTCGACACCTGGCCAGCGCTCGGGATGGCGGTGGGTGCGGCCGGGGATGAGGAAACAATCGACCTCGTCGACACTCGGGCAGCGCTTGGTACGGCTGTCTGCGCCGTCGGGAGGCGGAAACAGCCCGACTGCGACGGCCGTCTGCGCGGTCGGAGGGGGGAATAGCGGACTTCCTCGACACTGGGCTGCGCTCACTACGGCGGTCTGTGCAGCCGGGGGACGCAACCGACACTGGACCAGCGCCCGCAGCGGCTGTCGGCGCGGCTGGGAACCGGAAACTAGCGGGCTTCCTCGCCCCTGTCCCACCGCCCGCAACGCCGCGTCCGGTGAGCCGGAACAGCGGACTTCCTCGACACCGGGTCAGCGGTCTGCCCGGCAGGGCAGAAGAAAGCGCGCCGCGGCAAGAGAACCCCCGAAAACACGAAGCTTTCCCTTGCCGCGGCGCTAGTCTCGGCCAGGTGGACCCGCTCACCGCGTTGCTCGAAGGACCCCGTGCGCACGGCGCGTTCCTGCTCCGGTCCGTGCTGCGCCCGCCGTGGTCGTTGCGGATCGAGGACGAAGCGCCGCTGACCGTGCTCGCCGTGGTCCGCGGCGAGGCCTGGCTCGTGCCCGACAACGCCGAAGCCGTCCGGCTGGGTGCCGGCGACGTGGCCGTCGTCCGGGGGCCCGATCCCTACCTCGTCGCCGACGAACCGGGGACGCCGCCGCAGGCCGTGATCCGGCCGGGGCAGGAGTGTGTCACGCCCGACGGCGGGCATCTCACTGACCTGACCGAGTTCGGCGTCCGCACCTGGGGCGGCGACCCCGACGGTCCGACCGTGCTCCTCACCGGCACCTACCCGACGGTCGGCGAGGTTTCGCGCCGTCTACTCGCCGCCGTGCCGAGCGTCGTCACCGCCCGGGCCGGGACCAGCCCGGATCCGCTCGTCGCGATGCTCGCCGACGAGATCGAACGCGACGTCCCCGGGCAGGAAGCCGTCCTGGACCGGGTGCTGGACCTCCTGCTCGTCCGCGTCCTGCGGGAATGGCTCGACCGCCCGGCCGCGCCCGCCTGGTACCGCGCGCATGGCGACCCGGTGGCCGGGCAGGCCCTGCGGCTGCTGCAGGACCAGCCCGAGCATCCGTGGACCGTCGCCGGTCTCGCGAGCGCGACCGGCGTTTCCCGCGCCGCGCTCGCCAGGCGGTTCACCGACGCGGTCGGCGAACCGCCGATGACCTACCTCGCCACCTGGCGGCTCGCCCTCGCCGCCGACCTCCTGCGCCAGCACCCGGACGCGACGCTCACCTCCATCGCCCGGCAAGTCGGCTACCGCAGCCCCTTCACGCTGAGCGCCGCGTTCAAACGGGAGTACGGGCGCAGCCCGCAGCACTACCGGCTGCGCGAACCTGCCTGAAGCGTCAGTCCTCCTCCCCGAACATCTTCGCGAACAGGTGCCGCACCTTCTCCGCCGCGCCGTCGGACAGGAACAGCTCCAGGTTGTCCGCCGACATCCGCGCCGCCGGCTCCGCGCGTTCGAGCATGACCTGCTCGAACTTCCGCACATCGCCGCCTTCAGCGAGAACCAGCGCGAGCTCGGCGCCGTCGCGCATCGCGAGGTTCGCGCCCTGTCCGGCGAACGGCGACATCAGGTGCGCGGCGTCTCCGATCAGCGTCACGCCAGGCGTGTTCTCCCATCGCACCCCGACCGGCAGCGCGGTCAACGGATACGCGAGCAGCGGCCCGGACGTGGCATCCACCAGCGCCAGGAACTCCGCCGGCCACCCGGCGTAGAGCTCCTTCAGCGCGGCGCGAGCGCGATCCGGGTCGTCGAACGGGATCCCCGACGACTCCATCCAGTCCTCGCTGCACCGCAGCGTCAGATGGACCCGGATGGTGCCGTCTCCGTTGCGCTGCGCGGAAAGCGTCTGCTGATCCCCGATCGCGGAGAAGCTGCCGCGCCCGACGAGCGCCGAAGCAGCCGGGTGCGCCCGGTCCGCGTCGTGGATGACCAGCTCCATCCCGTGCGCGCCGCAGTACGCCGGTTCCGCGTCGGTCAGCAGCGGCCGGATCCTCGACCGGGCGCCGTCCGCGCCGATCAGGAAATCGCAGTCCAGGGTTTCGCCGCCGGACACGTGGACGCGGTGGCGTCCGTCGCCGAGCGGCTCCGCGTGCGTCACCGCGTGTCCCCAGTGGACAGTCTCTTCCGGAAGCGCGTCGAGCAGCAGTTTCCGCAGCGCGGGCCGGTCCGCCTCGGGACGGCCCCAGCGTTCTTCCCCCTCGTCCGGGGTGACCTCCCGCCGCAGCAAGGTTCCCGCGGAGTCGTACAGGACCATGTCCTGGCCCTCCGGACGGGCGATCGCGCGGTAACCGGCCTCCACCCGGCCTCGCGCAGCGCCCACTGGCCCTCGCTGACGGTCAGGTCGAGCGTGCCGCCTTGGACTCGCGCTTCCCTGCTGGCGTCGCGTTCGCAGACCACGGCGTCGATCCCGTGCGCGTGCAGCACCCGCGCACACGTCAGCCCGCCGAGCCCGCCCCCGGCGATCACGATTCGCATGATGACATCCCCTCGATACACTGTATTGACGAAATACACCGTATCGGAACCGCCCCGGTACTGTCACCCGAAAAGGAGCGAGCATGGACGAACTGGTGTGGGAACGGCCCGAACCGCCGGCGCGCGCGGCGCCGGCGCCGTTGAGCCGCGCCCGCATCGTCGAGACCGCCTGCGCGCTCGCCGACGAAGGCGGGCTGGAAGCGGTGTCGCTGCGCAAAGTCGCCGCCGCGCTCGGCGCCGGGCCGATGCGGCTCTACGGCTACCTCGACACCAAAGAAGAACTGCTCGACCTGATGACCGACGCCGTCTACGGCGAGATTCCGCTGCCCGACCCGGACACCGAAGGCGTGGCCGCGCTGCGCGCGCTCGCCCACGGCTGCCGCGCCGCCGTCCAGCGGCACGAATGGTTCGCGGACCTGATCGGCGGCCGGCCCGGTCTCGGCCCGAACGCCCTCGCGTACCTGGAGGCGTCGCTCGCCGCCGCGGCCGGTCCGGGCCCGATCGAGGACGCCATGATCACGGTCTTCACCGTGCACTCCTACGTCACCGGCGCGGTGCGCAGCGAGATCCGCGAACGGCGGCTCATCAGCGACACCGGCCTCGACGAGGAAGGCTGGCATCGCGCCGCCGCGCCGTATCTGAAGCGGATGTTCGACACCGGCCGCTACCCCACCCTCTTCCGCACCGCCCGCGACGCCGTGCACCCGGACGGCGACGCCGTCTTCGCCGCCGGCCTCGAGCGCGTGCTTGCCGGACTCGCCCTCAGCTAGTTACCGCTTAAGCGGCAAGATAGGCGCATGGACACCGCCGCGCTGGGGCCCACGACCCGTGTCATGCACGCGATGGAACAGCTCTGGGCCGAGATCCGGCGGCGGCACGCGGACGTTCCCGAAGCGATCCTGGTGCTGGCGTCGGGAACGATGGGCACGACCACCGAGATCCACGGCCACTTCGCCCGGTCCCGCTGGCACGTCGGCGACGGCGTCGAACCGCGCGCCGAGTTCTTCCTCGGCGCCGAAGGCCTGCGCCGCAGCGCGGCGGAAATCCTCTCCACCACACTCCACGAAGCCGCGCACGGACTCGCCGCCACCCGCGACATCGTCGACGTCAGCGACGGCCGCTACCACAACAAACGCTTCGCAGCGCTCGCCGCCGAACTCGGCCTGCGCGCCGAACAGGCGGACCGGATTGGCTGGTCCTCGACCACCGCGCTGCCCGCGACTCTCCAGGCGTACCAAGGAGAACTGTCCCGGCTCGAAGCCGCGCTGACCGTGTGGCGGCACACCGAACAGGAGGTCGCCCGACGCGCCGTCGCGGCCCCGCCGGACGACCCGGAAACGCCGGACGAGATCGCCGAACCGCTCCCACCGCCGGTGGTGATCGCCCCGGTCGACGGCCGCGGCGCGCACCGCGGCGGGCCGAACTACGTCGCGGCGATCTGCCGGTGCGAACCCCCGCGCCGGATCCGCGCGGCCCGGTCGATCCTGGAACTGGGACCGATCACCTGCACCTTGTGCACCGAGCCGTTCATCGAGGCCTGACCGCTGCCGCGGTACGACGGTAGTGCTTGCACCTTGCTATCACTTCGGGCTACTGTCGCGCTCCACGAGCGAAGGGGGCGCCATGTTGAGCCAGGCAGCGGAAGGCGTGCTGGTACACCAGAGCGAGGTGCTCGAGAACAACGCGGTCGTCGTGCAAGGCCGGGACGGCGTGCTGCTCGTCGACCCCGGGCTCACCCATGAGGAGCTGGGCTGCCTCGCCCAGGATCTCCGCGAACTCGGCCAGCCGGTCGCAGCGGGCTTCGCGACGCATCCGGACTGGGATCACGTGCTCTGGCACGCCGAATTCGGCGACGTCCCCCGCTACGGCACCGCCCGGTGCGCCGATTCCCTGCGGGACCTGCTGGCAAAGCCGGACTGGAAAACCCTTGTCGCCGAAGGATTGCCGCCGGAGATCGCCGACGACGTGCCGATGGACCTGTTCGGCCGCATCACCGGCCTGCCCGCCGGAACCGCGTACCTCCCCTGGGACGGCCCGCGCGCCCGGATCATCGAACATCCCGCGCACGCCCCCGGTCACGCCGCGCTGCTGATCGAGGAACGCGGGGTTCTTGTCGCGGGAGACATGCTTTCCGATGTGCTCGTTCCGATGTTCGGCCGCACCGCCGACCCGATCGGGGACTACCTGACCGGGCTGCAGCTGCTGGAAGCCGTGGCGGATGAGGTCGAAATCGTCGTCCCGGGTCACGGATCCGTCGCCGCCAGTCAGGTACGTGCGCGCATCGAGTTGGACCGCGCGTACGTGCAGGCCTTGCGCGACGGCCGCGAGCCCGACGATCCCAGGATCGGCCCGTCGGCCAAACCCGGCTGGGAATGGGTCAGCGACCTCCACCGGGGACAGGCCGCCAGGTTCGGCTGATCAGCCGAGCCAGCCGCGATGCAGCGCCGGGGCCAGTTCGTGCGCGGCCGAATCCCGGATGGCGTTCTCGTCGTGGAGATAGCCCTCGGTGGTCGACAACGCGGCGTGCCCGAGGTCGCGCTGCACCTGCCGCGGCGGGACCCCTCGCTCGATCGCGTGCGTCGCGTAGGAATGGCGCGCCGAATGCGGATGAATGGTGTCGCACAACGGCTGCAGGTGCGTCGCGACGAACCTAGCCTCGGCGGTGTCGAGCACCTCCCGCAACCGCGCGGTCTTGGGCGGCTGGCAGAACGTCGCGCACAACCGGCGCAGCAACGCCGTCACATGCGACACATGCACGCGCCCGCCGGTGCTCGTGACGAACAACGGCTCCGCCCGCTTCGCACCGACCTGCCCGCGCAGCGCCGGGACCTGCGGCGCGGCCCGGTTGGCCAGGTAGGCGTCGAGCGCGTCGGCCACCGGCGCGGCCAGCGCGACCTCGCGGTCCTTGGATCCCTTGCCGTGCACGCGAAGCACGCCGAAGCCGCCTGCGGTCGGCCGGCGGTAGTCGCCCAGATCGACGCCGACGAGTTCCTCCGCGCGCACGCCGGTGCCGACCAGGATCTCGACCATCGCACGGTCGCGCAGGCCGTTCCGGCTGTGGCCGGCCAGCAGCCACGCCGCGAGCAGCAACGCCCGGCACGCGTCGAACGACCAGCGCGCGGTCTGCGACGGGACGCCGGACGGCCGGTTGAGATGCTGCGCCCGCCGGTCCACGAGCGCGGCCGGATTGTGCCCGGCCAAGCCTTCGCGCAGCAGGTACTTGCGGTAGAACGCGGACACCGCCGACAGCATCCGGCCGCGCGTCGCGTCGCGGTACCCGGCCCTCGCCAGCTCGTCCAGCCACTGCTCGACGTGCTCCACCCGGACGTCGGCAAACGACGTGAACCCGTTGCGCAGGCACCAAGGCAGCCACGCGAGCGCGTCCGGATCGGTTCGCCGGGCCCGGCCGCGGCGGCGTCCCGGATCGGGCGGCTGATAGCCGGGCACCCAGTCGAGCGGGATGCCGAGATCGGTCGCGTACGCGACGCGGGTGTTGAGCGACGCGTACACGCGCAGGAACTCCCCGAACCGCTCCCGCGCGTCCTTGCCCGCTCCCCCGGCATCGGTGAGCGCGAGGGTCATGCGCGCCCGCCCGGATACCGCGCGGCGACCCCGGCGAGCACGAGATCGATCCCGGCGAGGAACTGCTCGCGGTCGTCGTGCTCGCGCATCTGGCTCGCCATCAGCCGGGTCGTCTCGTACTCCCGCGGGTCGAGCTGCTCCCACGCTTCCGCCGTGGCGGCAAGGAATTCGGCCCGGTCCGCGTCCGGCTCGGCGACCTGGCTGTTCGCCGCGTTCTGCCCGGCCGCGCCCAGGACGTAGTGCATCAGCACCGACGTCGCGGTGAACCAGTGCTCCTCGGGCACGCCCAGCGCGCGGACCCGGCGGCCGAGGCTTTCGAGCATCCGCGGCGTCACCGGCCCGCCCGGGCTGCGGGACAGCTGGAGCAGCAGCTGCGCGGCCAGCCACGGATGCGCGTCGATCGCGGAGAACAGGCCGAGCGCGACCGCGTGCACTTCCTCCCGCGGCGATCCGGCCGGCTCCGCCGCCAGCGCGTCGGCCACCACCGCGTCGGTCGCGGCGACGAGCAGCTCGCCCTTGTTCGCCACGTGCCAGTAGATCGCCCCGGGCCCGGTCGCGAGCCGCTCGGTGAGCACGCGGAACGTCAGGCCGCTCTCGCCCGCCGCGTCCAGCAGTTCCACCGCCGCCTCGACGATGCGCTCCCGAGAGAGTGCCTCCGTGCGCCGCTGTGCCCGGCGCGTCCCCGTAGCCATGCGCCCATCTTGACACATCTGGTACGCCGTTCCAATATGGAATGGCGTACCAGAACTCTCGGCAGAAGGAGCCCTGTCATGAACACGTCCGTCACGATCGTCGGCGCCGGGCTCGGCGGCCTTACGCTCGCCCGCGTCCTGCACGTCCACGGAATCCCGGCCGCCGTCTACGAGGCCGAGCCCTCGCCGACGTCGCGCGCCCAGGGCGGCTTGCTCGACATCCACGACTACAACGGTCAGCTCGCCGTCGAAGCCGCCGGGCTGACTTCGGAATTCCGCGACCTGATTTTGGAAGGGAGACAAGAGCTGCGGCTGTTGTCCCGGGACGGGACAGTGCTGTTCAAACAACCAGACGACGGCACCGGCGGCCGCCCCGAGGTCCACCGCGGTGAGTTGCGGCAGCTGCTGATCGACTCGCTGCCGGAGGGCACTGTCCACTGGGGACACAAGGTCACCGGCGTGCGCGCCTTGGCTCAGGGCTACGAGGTCGCGTTCGCCGACGGAAGCACGGTCACCACCGACTTGCTGGTCGGCGCGGACGGTGCCTGGTCGAAAGTCCGGCCGCTGCTGTCTTCGGCGAAGCCGGAGTACACCGGCGCGTCGGCCGTCGAGACCTTCGTCTACGACTCCGATCGACGGTTTCCGGCCACGGCCGAGGCGGTCGGCGGCGGGATGCTGCTGGCGCTCTCGCCGGACCAGGGCATCACGGCACACCGCGAGCGCGACGGAATCCTGCACGCCTACATCGGGCTGACCCGGCCGCTGGAATGGTTCGACCGCATCGATTTCGCCGACCCAGCCGCCGCGACCGCCCGGATCGCGGCGGAGTACGAGGGCTGGTCGACGGCGCTGACCACGCTCATCACCGAAAGCGACACCGCACCGGTCCTCCGGCCGCACTACGGGCTGCCGATCGGGCACGAATGGAAGCGGGTGCCGGGCGTAACCCTGGTCGGCGACGCCGCGCACCTCGCCCCGCCGAACGGGGAAGGCGCGAACCTGGCCATGCTCGACGGCGCCGAACTCGGGCTCGCCCTCGCCGCGCATCCGGACGACGTGGAGACCGCGCTCGCCGAGTACGAGCAGGCGATGTTCCCGCGCGGCGCGGAAACCGCAGCCGAGGGCGCGCACCTGCAACGGCAGATGTTCGGCCCCGACGCACCGCACGGCCTGCTCGCCGAATTCGTCGCCGGGACGTAGGACTCCGGGGGTGCGGTCAGGTCACGGACCGCACCCCCGCCGCGGTCAGGCGACCGCCTCCCGCAGCGAAGCGGACAGCGCGCGGGCCTCGTGCTCGGTCATCCGGCCGGTTTCGTACGGCACGCCGTTGACCCACCGTTGCGTCAGCCGGGCGATCCGCTCGCCGTAGCGCTGCGCGGTGACGCGGTCGCCGTGCGACCCGGCGTCCTCCGGGCCGAGGTCGGCGTGGCTCTGGCTCATCAGCCCCAGCCACGAGCCGAGCCGGTTGACGTCGTCGCGGGACCCGCCGCTCCAGTTGTTGCCCGGCATGTCGCCCACGCCGATCCACTGCATGCCCAGCTGCGCGGCGAACACCGACAACTGCTGCAGCACGGTCAGCTTGTCCCCGCTCTGCGACGCGGACATGGTGAACCCGCCAGCCAGTTTGTCCTTCCACGCCTGCGTCGTGAACGGCGTGAAGGCGGCTTCCATGAACGCCTTGAACACTGCGGACACGCTGCCCATCAGCGTCGGGCAGCCCATCACGATCGCGTCGGAACGGTCCAGCAGCGCCATGACCTCGCTGTCGTGCCAGCGGCCCGCGGAGACGTCCTCGGCGCGGAGGTCGACGACGTGCACCCGCACGCCCGGCACCTGCCGCGCCCCTTCGGCGAGATGCTCGGCCAGCAGGCGGGTGTGCCCGTGCACCGAATGGCAGACCACGGTCACCGTGGCCTCGGGGATGCCGTCAACGGCAGTGGCTGTCATGCGAAAACTTCTTCCGGTCGTGGGGAAATCCCCTGCTTGCTCCCCATCTCATCCCGATCCCCGGATGTCATCAACGGCGTTCTCCAGCACCCAGCGATCGGTCTCACCGATCGATCGGGCTAGCCTGGTCCGGTGGACAGGATCGAGCTGGAAGCGTTCGTCACGGTCGCGGAGGAACTGCATTTCGGCCGCGCCGCCGAGCGCCTGCACCGCGGGCAGCCGACGGTCAGCGACGCCGTCCGCCGCCTTGAGAAAACCTTGGGCGGCAAGCTGTTCCACCGCACCAGCCGCCGCGTCTCGCTGACCGACCTCGGCGAAGCCCTCCTGCCCGACGCGCACGCCACCCTCGCCCAGCTGAGCCGCTTCCAGCAACGCGGCCGCTCCCTCGCCGGCGGCGACCGGAAACGCACCACGCTCGTCGTCGCCCACGCCGAATACACCGCCCACCAGGTGCTGCTGCGCTGCCTGCCGCGGCTGCGCGAGCAGTTCCCGGACGTCACGATCGTGCCCGAGCCGATGCCGACGACGGCGCAACTCGCCGCGTTGCGCGCGGAAACCGTCGGACTCGGCATCGGCTGGGCGACCGGCGGGATCAACGGCGTGCGGGCGCGGGTGCTGTCCGCCGAACGGTTCGTCGCACTGGTGCCCGCCGCGCATTCCCTTGCCGGACACAAGGAACTGAGCGCGGCCGAACTGTCCTCGACCGCGTTGCTGACCTGGCCGCACCAGATCAACAGCGGGCTCTGCGACCGTCTGCTGTCCGCGTTCCGGATCAGCGGGGCGGATCTGCGGATCATCCGGACCGCCGACAGCGTGCAGGCGATCGCCGGCCACGTCGCGGCCGGGACGGGCATCGGGATCACCGTCGAATCGGCGCTGGACCACCAGCCGCCGGGCCTGCGGATCATCCCGCTGACCGGCCCGTCGACCACGGCCGACCAGGTCGTCCTCCTGCCCGAGAAGCCGTCGGAGGTCGCGCTCGCGCTGCGGGACCTGCTGCTGCGCGCTTCCGTGCCGGGGCAGGGACGTAGGTAGGTTGCCAGAAGGGGCTGATTTCGATCAGGGGGGCGACAGTGCTGGACGTACGGCTTTTCGACGCGGACCGGGCAAGCGACGCGGAGTGGGACGCACTGCACGAGCTGCAGTTTTCCGCCTGCCGGCTGGATTCCCCGGAACGTCCGCCGATGACGCGGCAGGAGACGATCTCCGGAGTGCGCGCGCCGCAGATCCAGGCGGGCGAGCAGCTGGTGTGGACCGCCCACCGGGACGACCGGCTCGTCGCCAGGGCGATCGTGACGCTGCCCGCCGACGGGAACGAACAGCTCGCCCTCGTGCGGCTCCACGTCCATCCGGACGTGCGGCGCCCAGGCATCGGGACAGAGTTCTTCCACGCCTTGGAGCCGATGCTGCGGACGCGCGGCCGAACGCGGGCGGAGGGCTGGAACCTGACCCCCAGCGGTCCTGGCGAAAGCTGGGCTCAGGGGCTCGGATTCCGGATCGTGCACACGGCTATCCTGCAGATCATGGAGCTGGGCGAAGTCGACCGCAGGCGGTGGGACATCGCGGTGCCTGCCGGATACCGGCTGATGCGGTGGGTCGGCGCCGCGCCGGAGTCACTGGTCTCCGCGTATGCGAAGGCTCGCGCGGCGATCGGCGATGCGCCGTTGGGCGAGTCCGAGTTCGGCGCGCCGGATTGGTCGGTGGACCGGGTCCGGCGGATCGAAGCCTCGTATCGCGAACGGGGCATCGAGCATCGGACGGTGGTGGCGGTTTCGTCCGGGGGCGAGGTGGTCGGCTTGACGGAGTTGGAGGCGCGGCCGCTGCTGCCGGAGAGGTTGCACCAGGGCGACACCGCGGTGCTCGCCGCGCATCGCGGGCACGGGCTGGGATTGGCGATGAAGTCGGAGATGCTGCGGCGGTTCACGACGGACCGACCCGGCGTGGCGCAAATCTGGACGGGTACGGGCGCGGCGAATACGCACATGATCGCGGTGAACCACCGGCCGGGTTCGCGAGCGTGCGGACGGGCAGCGTGGTGAGCCGGGAGTTGTGAGGGTTCACCGCTAGGAGGGGAACGGCGGCGCATCGGCCAGCGGCGAGCGCGCGGTCTCCAGCGAAGTGCTGAACGCGGACACCAGCCGGAGGATCATCTCTTCCAGACGGGTGCCGTCGATGATCTCGACCGCGGGATCCGGAGTCCAGGATGTCCTGGACATGCAGGTGATCTGTACTTGCCCGGCGAGCGGCCGGAAGTGCTGGGTCCGCTCGATGCCCTGGCCGTAGAAGTCGATCTCGCCGTCGTGGCGGGCGCGCAGGTCTCGCAGCAGGCCGGGAAGCTGTTCGACCAGCGTCGACAGGTCGTAGGCGACGTCCACCGGCCAGCTTCCGCCGAAGCCGCGGACGGTGAACGCGCAATCCGTCGCAGCGAGCACCTGGCACGCCTCGATGACCAGGACGTCGAAGTCGAGATCGTCGTTCAGCATTGGCGCGACGCTGCCGGGCGCGCGCGTAGCGGGTCGCAGAGAGAAGGAAAACCCCGGCAGTTCGCTCCCGGTCATCAGCGTCCCCCATACCTCCGACGTGGTGGCGGCTGATCCTGGCACGGCGGCTGCGCGTCCACCGGTCCGGAGTCCCCGGAACGGTTGATCACCGCGTTCGCCGCCGGGACCTGGGCGTTTCGCTCGCTACGCTGATCCGCGGTCCGGACGGCTTGGCGAGGGGCGAAGCATGGCGGAGCGCAGTCCGGACGCGAAAACCTTCGGCGAACGCCTGCGCGAACTGCGCGGCCCGATGACCCAGCACGCGCTCTCCCGGCGTTCCGCGATCGGCTCGGAGGCGCTGACCAGGCAGCGCGTGTCCTACCTCGAGAACGGCCAGGTGCCGACTGCCGGTCAGCTGCGCTGTTACCTGCACGGATGCGGCCGCGAGGACTTGTTCGACGAACTCGACGCGGTTCGCAAGCGGCTGTGCGCGTCCGGTCCGGCGGCGAAGGAACCGGCTGGGCCAGGGCACCGATGGCAGTTCGTCGCGCTGGCGGCCGCGGCGCTGCTGGCTGCCGTGACAGTGACGTTCTGGGTGCTCAACCGTCCGTCCGCGACCGTCGGCGAGTGTGCGCCCGGGTTCGTCTGCTTTTGGAGCGAACCGGAATTCGGCGGGCAGAAGATCACGCTCGACCCTGTCTGGGCGAGCGAAAACCACTGCGCCACCCTGCCGTTCGAGGCCCGCTCGGAGATGAACAGCAGCAAAGAACGCCAGCTCGGCTTTCCTGCCCCGGACTGCACCGGCTCGCACACCGTGCTCAACCACCTGGGCGGCACCGAACGCTCGACCTCCGTCCGGTCCTACCGGCACAGCTGACCGGAAAACCGCAGGTCCGCGTGTCCGGCGCAGAACAGGACACGGCAGGACACCCGGTCTTCTCGCCGCGCTCCCGGCACCGGTGCTGTTCTCGATCGGCCACCACCGTGGCGACCGGGGAACGCCATCACCAGGGAGGAACACGATGAGGATCTCGAAGACGCTGACCGTGGCCGCACTGACCCTCGCGGCCGCCGGAGCGACGATCAGCCCAGCGCTCGCCGCACCCGCGCTGGCCCCCTACCGCGTCACGCCGTGGCACGACGCGCGAGTCCGCCAGCTGCCGACGACCCACAGCCAGCAGGTCGACTACGTCACCGCTAACAACGGCTACGACGCCTACTGCTGGATCCACGGCGAGAACATCGAAGGCAACGACATCTGGGTCCGCCAGCTCGGCAACACCTACAAACAGGGCTACGTGGCCGCCTACTACCTCAAGGGCGGAGTGACCGGCGGCGTCGCCACCCAGTGCCACTGACCACTTTTTCGGGTGCCCCGCCAAGCTCGAACAAGCGGGGCACCCGCTGTGCGCGCTAACTATATGAATAATCTCAGTTATCCATATAGTTCACAGCCACTGCCGTCGTCGACCGGTTCCGCTTCGCTAACTGATACCTAGGGTTTGAGTATTGAAACTCTAACTGTAGAGTGGTTCCCACCTGCGGAAAGGGGCACTGATGGAGACGGTGGGGCCGCCGATCCGGCGCGGAAGCCGGGAGGAACGCCGGGAGGCGACCGTGCGGGCGCTGGCCGCCGGGGACGAGGCTGGCTGTGCGTACTGCGGGCAGCCGCTGCCGCCCATCCCCCGGCAAGGCGGGCGGCCGACGCCGTACTGCCCGGCCGATCCGGAGCGGTACGGCCGGTGGGGCGCGAAGGTCGTCACGTGCGCGATGCTCGACGAACAGCGCGAGATCTGGGTGACCGTCTACGGCCCCGACCAGCCGATGACCCAGCTCGACACCCGAGCGCTCGACGAGAAGCTCGGGTCGGCACTGTCGGCGTTGGACCCGCTGCACGCGGAACTGTCGGCGCTGCGCACGCACGTCACCGACCAGACCGCGGCCGCCCTCAAAGCGCGGGAAGAGGCCGAAGCCGCCCGTGACGAGGCGTTGGAGCAGGCCCGGGTCGCGAACGGCGAGCGCGCACACGCGGTAGCGGCGGCGGAGGAAGCGCGAGCGGCCGAGGAAGCGGCCAGGAAACAGTCCGAAGTGGACCGGGAGGAGCGCGACGCTGCGCTCGCCAACGCTGCCACGGCAAGGAAAGCGCAGGAAGCGGCGCTGGCGGTCCGCGACGAAGCCGAGAACAACCGGCAGCGTGCGCTCGAGCAGGCGGCGGCCGCGCATGACCGGGTCACGGCGTTGCAGCGCGAGATCTCCGCGTTGCGTGCGACGGCGGTCGAGGATCTTGAACAGGCGCGCCGCACGGCCGCGGAGGCGCAGCAGGAACTGCGGGCTTCGCTGACCGCCGAGCACGAGAGCCGGATGTGGGAGCAGGAGCAGCGGTTGCGCGAGCAGGCGGCGGAGGCGGACGAGCGGGTCCGTGGTGTGCAGTCGGCGGCCGATCAGCGGGTCGCGGAGTCGGCTGCGCAGTTGAGCCAGGCGACCAAGATCTACGCCGAAACGCTGGCACCGCTGCACGCTGAACTGGGGGAACTGCGTGCTCGCGTGAGTGCGCAGCAGGCGGAAATCGACGAATTGCAGCGGCTCCGCGAGGCCGAGAAGGCGGAACAGGCGGAAGAGACCGAGCAGTCGGAGGACGGCGGCGCCTGACCGGGTTGTGGTTGAATACCTCCCGTCGCCGGGGTTGACCGGCTGACAGTCATCGCCCGCGGTGCCTTTCCTGGCCCGTGCAGGCGCGCTCCCGTCAGCACTTCAGCAATCCCCGGCCTCGTCAGGTCGTCCCCAGTCATGCCCGAGAAACGGAGCAGAACCATGCCCACCGAACGCATCACCAACGGCACCGAACGAGCACTGCTCGAGAACACGCTCGACCGCAACCGCGAAGCGCTGGTCGAGACCCTCCGCGGCCTGTCCGAAACCGACGCGCGGCGACGGCTCGTCGCGTCGCTGTCGACGCCGATTTCCGTGGTCAAGCACGCCGCCGCGGCGGAACGGATCTGGTTTCAGCGGTTCTGGGCCGGGCTCGCCGAGTCCGAATGCGACGGGTACTCGAAGCGCGACGTCGGCACCTTCACCGTGACCGACGACGAGACCGTGGCCGACGTGATCGCCGAATACGAACGCGCCAGCCAGCGGTCAAGGGAGATCGCTGCGCGCTTCGAACTCGACGACACCAAGGAGTTTCCCGGCGAGGGCACCGTCAGCATGCGCTGGACGCTGCTCGCGATGATCCAGGAGTTCGCCCGGCACGCGGGACACGGCGACATCCTGCGCGAGCAGATCGACCAGCCGCTCCCCTGACCTCGCCGGCTACCGGTGTTCGGCGAGGAACGGAAGGAGCGCGTCGGCCATCTCGTCGGGCACTTCCTCGGCGAGGTCGTGCCCGGCGTCGAAAACGAGGCCGGTGACGTCGTCCGCCATGATCCGCATCTGGGACTCGGCGCGTTCGCCGATGAACGCCGACCCGCCGAGCGCGAGGACGGGGATGTCCAGTTTCCGTTGCGCCGCTTGCCGATTCTGCTCGGCGTCGACGAGCATCGCCCGGTAGATCGCGAGCATCGCGCGGATGCCGCCGGGCATGGAGTAGCAGCGCACGTACTCCTCGATCGCGTCCGGGGTGGCGCTGTCGGGGCGGCTGCGCTCGAACTTGATCATGTAGGTGATCAGTTCGCGTTCGTGGCCGGCGATGAGCATCTCGGGGACGTCCGGCTGGAAGTAGAAGCCCAGATGCCACAGGTGCATGCCGCGGGCGACGTTCTCGGCGGTGAGCGCGGTGTGGTCCTCGAAGCCGAACCCGGGGAACAACGCCTCGGCGAATACCAGCGACGGCACGCGGTCGCGGTGCCGGGCGGCGAGCTGGTAGCCGATGACGGCTCCCCAATCCTCGCCGACCACGGCGTAGGTCTCGTGGCCGAGGGCGGCCATCAGCTCGGCGACGTCGTCGCTCATCGTCGCGGAGTCGTATCCGCCTGCGGGACGGGCGGAATCGCCGAGGCCGCGCAGATCCGGGACGACGACGGTGTACTGCGGCGTGAGCTTCGGGACGAGGTGCCGCCAGTGGTAACCGGTCTTCGGCACGCCGTGCAGCAGCACGACCGCGGGTCCGGACCCGGCGGTTCGGTAGTGGAGGCTCGTTCCGTTGACCGCGGCGCGGCCGGTGCGGACGGGAGTGCTGTCGTGGTCGAGCATCGTTCTCTTTCTTGATCGATCGTTCCAGATTGAGGACGTAAAACATCAGCCGAGGGCGACGAGGGCTACCTCCACGAGGGGTTCGAGGGCGCGGGCGTCCGGGGCGATCTTCGCGGTGACCAGCAGTCCGTTGAGGAACGTGACCAGAAAGGCGGCCAGCGTGGCCGGATCGTGCGGGGTCGTGATCTCGCCGCGCTCCGCCGCGACGCGCAGCACTTCGGCGATCGCGTCCTGACTCGCGTCCTGCATGTCCCGCACCGTGCGCCGGGTCGCGGCGTCCCCCGGCAGGCGCTCGCAGACAGCATTGACAGCCAGGCAACCGCGGCCGTCGTCGGACACGGCGATCCGGATCCGCTCGACCAGGAGCGTCCGGATCGCCGAGCGGGCGTCGGCCGCGGTTGCCTGGCTGTCCAACGCGGTTGCCGCGAGCGTGGCCCGGTAGTGCTCCAGCGCAGCCCGGTACAGGCCGTCCTTGTCGCCGAACGCGGCGTACAGCGAGCCCTGCCCGATGCCGAGGTGCTGGGTCAGATCGCGCACCGAGGTCGCCTCGTAGCCACGCGACCAGAACAGTTCCATCGCGCGGCTCACCGCGGCCTCGGTGTCGAACTCTCGGGTGCGGACCATGATCCGCACTCTACGCCTTTCTGGAACGCCCGATCAAGAAAGGGTTTTCCTCGGATTGGCCACGTCCGGAGCGCTACAGCCACCCGCTCGTCTCGGCGACCCGGACCGCCTCCGCGCGCGTGCGGGCCTGCGTCTTGCCGATGGCCGACGACAGGTGATTGCGCACCGTCCCCGCCGACAGGCCCAGCGCCAGCGCCATGTCCGCGACCGTTCCGCCTTCCGCCGCGGCGCGCAGGACGTCCGCCTCGCGGTCGGTGAGCGGACTCGCGCCGCTGGCCAGCGATTCGGCGGCGAGCGCCGGGTCCACGAACCGCAGTCCGGCGTGGACCCGGCGGATCGCGTTGATCAGCTGCTCCGGGCGCGAATCCTTCACCACGAACCCGGCCGCGCCCGCGGACATCGCGCGCGACAGGTAACCGGGGCGGCTGAAGGTGGTGCAGATCAGCACGCGGCAATCCGGCAGCGCGTGGCGCAGTTCGGCGGTCACGGCGAGGCCGTCGCGGCCGGGCATCTGGACGTCGACGAGCGCGATGTCCGGCGCGGTCCGCTGCGCGGCGGGCAGGACTTCGGGACCGGAGCCGACCTCGGCGACCACCTCGATGTCGGATTCCATCCGCAGCAGGGAAGCCAGTGCGCCGCGCACGAGCGCCTGGTCGTCGGCCAGCAGGACCCGGATCACGCCGCACCTCCGGTCGCCGGGCCGCGGGCCAGCACCCGGAAGCCGCCGTGCGGGCCGCGGCCGTGTTCGAGCGAGCCGGACACCGCGGCCATCCGCTCGGCGAGACCGGTCAGACCGTGTCCGGGGACGACCTCCGCTGGGACGGAGCCGTCGTCGGCGACCTCCAGCCAGTCCCGTCCGACGCGGACGGTGCAGCGCTGCGCGTCGGAGTGGCGGAGCACGTTTGTCACAGCTTCCCTTACTACGTAACCGAAAACGCCCTGCAGTTCGGGAGCGACGGCGTCGGCCGCGGCGGGCAGTTCAGCCTGGACGCCGGCGGCGCGCAACGCCATCCGGGCGCCGGCGACTTCGGTCGCGAACGACACCGTGCGGTAGTCGGACACGGTCGCGCGGACGTCGGAGAGGGCTTCCCGGCAGAGGTCGTCCAGGTCCCGGATCTCGGCGAGCGCTGCGTCGGTGTTGTCCGAAGTCTCCAGGATCCGCCGCGTCAGGCCGAGTTTCAGGGTCATCGTGGAGAGGCTGTGGCCGAGGACGTCGTGCAGGTCGCGGGCGACGCGCTGCCGCTCCTGGTCCACCGCCATCCGCCGGATCTGCTCGCGGGCGAGCCGGAGGTGGCCGATGGTGAACGTCAGCGCGTAGACGATGCCGAGGATCGCGGTGACGGCCACGAGCGTGAGGACCTGGCCCCAGGCGACCCGCCCGTCCCTGACCAGCATCCACGCGATCTGGGCGACGGCCGCTCCGGTGCCGAGAAGCAGGGAAAACCGCAGCGGCAGCAGCATGAGCCCGGTCGCGATGGCATAGGTGAGGCCGGTGAGGTACGCCGGGGAACCGAGGATCAGCGCGGGCGCGGTGCCGAGCGCGAACATCGCCGCGACCATCGCGATCCGCTGCCGCCGCAGCGCGAGCGGGCCGAACCACAGCACCAGCAGGTACGCGATGGCGTAGCAGCCGAGGAAGCCGAAAACGAGCCCGGTGCGCACCGGGCCGTACCGGCCGTCCGCGATCGCGACCACCCAGGTGGCCAGGAAGCCCATCATCAGGCCGTTGACCACCACGGACCGGAGGCGGCCGCGGTGCAGACCGGGCCCTCCGCTGTGCGCGTCCGTCCAGAAGCTCCAGTCCGGCCACTGGCTGGCCGAGAACCGGTCCGGATCGGGTTCGCGCATGTCGATCATGGTACGGCCGTCTCGCCGATGATCACCCATGACAAACGGCACGGGCGGTTCGGACGGGGCGATGCTGGAGTTTGGCTATGTTGCAGATAGCGAAGTCCGGCTTGACCAAGTACGAAATCACCAGCGACGGCCGCCTGCTCACCGTGATCGAGGGCCGGTCCGGAGGGGAGTTCCGGCTGGACGGCGCCAGCTACCGGATCCGCCGCCGGCTGCGCAGTTACCAGTTGCTGGCGGCCGACGGGTCGGTGCTCGCGAGCACTCACCGGCCGGGCACGCGCACCTGGAGCGTCGAGAGCGGCGGTGCGGAACTGCGTTTCCGGCGGACCGGCCGTCGTGACCACGTGCAGCTCGACGAGGCCGGGAACACCGTCGGCACTCTCACCGCGGGCACCGCTGACCTGTCCGGCGTCAAGCCTGAGCTGCAGGTGTTCGTGCTGGCGGCGCTGGCGATGCGATCGCGCCGCCGACGCGTCGTGGTCGTCGCGGGCAGTTGAGCGGCGACTACGCTGGACAGGTTCGCCCGCCTTCGCTGGAGAGACCTTGCCCGACCGCCGCACCCTGACCGCCGACTGCACGAGCTGTTTCGCCCTCTGCTGCGTCGCGCTCACCTTCACCAAATCCGCCGATTTCGCGATCGACAAGCGGGCCGGCGACCCGTGCCCGAACCTTCGGTCCGACTTCCGCTGCGGCATCCACGACCGGTTGCGCCCCAAGGGTTTCGCGGGCTGCACCGGGTACGACTGCTTCGGAGCCGGACAGCAGGTGTCGCAGGTGACCTTCGGCGGCCGGAGCTGGCGGGAGGCCCCGGAAACGCGCGAGCGGATGTTCGCCGCGCTCCCGGTGATGCGGCATCTGCACGAACTGCTCTGGTACCTCACTGAGGCGCGCTCGCTGGCGACGACCCGCGAAATCCACGCGGACCTGGACGCGGAGATCACCGAACTGGAGCAGATCACCTCCGAGGACCCGGACGCGGTGCTGGCCATCGACGTCGACGCCCGGCGCGCTCAGGTGAACCCGCTTCTGGTGCGCACCAGCGAACTGGTCCGCGCCGGTGCCGGGCGCAAGAAGGACCGGCGAGGCGCCGACCTGATCGGCGCGAAACTGGCCGGCGCGGACCTGCGCAGCACGAACCTGCGCGGTGCCTACCTGATCGCGGCCGACCTCCGAGGCGCCGACCTGCGCCGCGCTGACCTGATCGGTGCGGACCTGCGCGACGCCGACGTCCGCGGCGCCGACTTCACCGACAGCATTTTCCTTACGCAATCCCAGGTCAACGCTGCCCGCGGCGACGCCGAGACCAAGCTGCCGCCGCGGCTGGCCCGGCCCGACCACTGGTGAGTCAGCGCGGGCGGGTAGACCCGACGACGACCCCGCCGAGCCGCGCGATCCAGCTGCCGCACACACAACGCACGTAGTCGGCCCGGCTGCCCGCCGACGCGGGAACGACAGCGGACGAGGGCAGCTCGGCCAAGGGCCAGCCACAGCGGGGGCAACGGTTTTCTTCCATGTCCGCCATCGTGCGGTAATGGTTCAGTGCAGTTCAACCCTTACGGATTTCGCGGCGGTCGCGCGGCGAGGAGGGGATCGGGCGGAGATCGCGTCCGTCGCGGATTAGCCGTACGGGCATCCGGGTACGCAGCAGCATGGCGCACGCGAACGGAACGGACACCGCGGACCTCGTGCTCACTTTCGGGCACGACGAACTGATCATCCGCCGCCGGTACGAAACCTTGAGCATCGGCAACGACATCCTCATCGCCCTCTGGTTCGTCGCCGGAAGCATCCTGTTCTTCTACGAGTCCCTCGCCACCCTGGCCGCCTGGTTCTTCCTGATCGGCAGCATCGAACTGCTGATCCGCCCGGTGATCCGGCTGACCCGCGCGGTGCACCTCCGCCGCATCCGCCGCGACGGGGCCGTGGATTCCACGCCCGACTTCTGACCGGCTCGCCCCCCTGCTCCGCGGCCAGCGATCTCGGGCGGAGACCTGCTTGAGCAGTTGCTCAAATCTCGTCTATCCTCTGATTTGAGCAACTGCTCAAAAGCGGGTTGGCGGTCGTGCACACGACCGGAGTGGGGGTAGCAATGACGAGCGTCCGTCTCGATCCCGGCCGGGCACTTCGCCGCGATCGCTGGTACCAGGCGGTCACCCGGATGCTGGCGATAGCGCTGCTGCCGGTGGCATTCGTGATCACGCCGGGTCGGGCTCGGCGCACCGCCTGCCAGTGGGCGCTGGCGGTGCGTTTCCCCGCAGAGGACCTCACCGGCCTCACGCCCGCGACCCGTGCCGCGTTCATTGCGGCGCGCACGCAGGCGTTATGGCAAGACGGTGAGCTCATCGGGCTCACCTCGGGACATCGGGACGCCGGGGAGCAGGAGCGCTTGTTCGCCGAGGAAATCCGTCGGAGCGGGTCACCGGCGGCGGCCCGGTTGCGGGCGCTGCCGCCGGACGAGTCCCGGCACGTCGCGGGGACCGCCCTGGACGTGCGGCCGGTCGAGGGTTCGCGCTGGCTGGAGCGGTATGGCGCGCGCCATCACCTGTATCGGAGGTACGACAACGAATGGTGGCACTTCGAGTACTGGCCCGCCGGGCGTCCGGAGCGGCTGCCGCACCCGGGTGCCGTCGGTCACCGACTGTCGGGGCCTCTACGGTGAAGCCGTGGCCGACACCCGACAACGCCTGATCGACGGCACGATCGAGACGATCCGCACGCACGGCCTCAACGGCACCACGGCGCGGAGCATCGCGGCGACCGCCGGGGTCAACCAGGCGCTGGTCTTCTACCACTTCGGCACCGTCCACGACCTGCTGCAGGCCGCGTGCCTCGCCGCGACGCAGGCCAGGGTCGCACCGTTTGTCGAACGCCTCGACGAGGTCACCGATCTGCGGCAGCTTCTTGCGCTGGGCCGCTCCCTGCACGCCGACGAACGCGCCCAGGGCAACGTCACGGTGCTCGCCCAGATGCTCGCCGGCGCGCAGGCCGACCCCAAACTCGCCGAAGCGACCGCTACGGCCCTGCAGCTGTGGATCGCGCCGATCGAGAGTGCCCTGACCAGGTTGCTGGCCGACTCCCCGGTGGCCGAGGTCATCGACACGCCGGGCCTGGCACGCGCGGTGAGCGCCGGGTTCGTCGGACTGGAGCTCTACGAGGGCGTCGACCCGGAGGGGACCGAAGCGGCCCTGGACGCGCTCGACCGGCTGGCCGTGCTCATCGAGGTGGTCGACGACCTCGGGCCGATCGCCCTCCGCGCGCTGCGCGGCAAACTCCGCAGAACAACCAAAAAAGTGCGGTAGCCGGTTGGTCAACCGGCCTGGTTGACGGTGTCCGACAGTGTTTCCGCCATTCGTTCGGCGAGGCGCAGCGTCCGGCGGTCGTCGAACCGTCCTCCTTGGACGGTCAGTCCGACCGGAAGACCGGTCGCAGGGGTCGCGAGCGGGAAGGTGACCATGGGCGCTCCGAGCATCGCACCTGGCGTGGTGTTCCGGGTGTAGAGCTCGAAAGCGTCGACGCGGCTGCCCAGATGTTCCACGGTCCCGTCGCAGTCGACGGGCGGAGCCGGTGCGGGCGTGGTGGGAAACGCGAGCGCGTTGAGTGCGTGCCTGTGCAGCAATTCCGCGTAGCGCGCTCGCGCTTGCTCGGTTTGCCGCTGGGCGATCGCGTATTCGTCGGGCGACACCGGGGACGATGCCTCCGCTTCGAGGATCTGCCGGACGTCCGGACTGCGCACTCCCGCGACCAGCCGGGCGAACGCCTCCTCCGGGTTCATGCCCAGGGCGCGGGCGACGGCGTCTCCGAGCAGCCGACGCGCTTCCCAGCACACGATCGGCATCGCCGCCGCGTGGCTCAGCTCCCAGATCTCCTCGAGGTGCACCGGCACCAGCTCGACGACGTCCGCAAGCGCCGCCAAAGCCGCTTCGGTCGCCGCTCGCGTGCTGGGGTGCAGTTCGCGGAACATCTCAGCGGGCACCCCGATCCGGGGCCTCGGAAGGTCCTGGTCCGTCGTTTCGCCGAGCATCGCCCGGTCGATCTCGGCGAGGCGGCGCACCGAGCGCGCGAAGATCCCGGGGGCGTCCCGTGTCCACGACAGGCCGACGATGCCCGCAGTCGGCCAGCGTCCGGTGCTGGGCCGGAATCCGGCGACCCCGCACAGGCTGGCGGGAATCGAGATCGAGCCCCCGGTGTCCGTGCCCAGCGCGACCTCGGCATGACCGCGCGCGACGACCGCGGCGCTGCCGCCCGAGGATCCGCCAGCCAGATAGCCCGGACGATCCGGCAAGCCCACCGCGCCGTAGGAGGCGTTCTGCGACGTGATCCCGAAGGCGAGTTCGTGCATGTTCGCCATGCCCACGACCACCGCGCCGGAGCGGCGCAACAGCGCGACGACCGGGGCGTCGGCCTCCTCGGGTCCGAGGTCCAGCAGCTCGCATCCGGCGGACCGGCGCAGTCCGCGCACCGCGATGTTCGCTTTCACCGCGAGCGGATACGGCTTCCCGCCCGCCAGCGGCAACTGGGTCGCGATGTCTTCGGCAGTACAGGTTTGCGTCCACTCCCCCGGTTCCGGCCGTCCGACCGGCTCGAGGACAGCGGGGTGGGCAGTGACGCCCGCCGGTGAAAGCGGCATCCGGGGCTCCTTTGCAGCGAATGAGGCTTATCCGGGAGTCTCGGCATGCCGCGCGGTCTCCGCCATCGTCATTTCTGACGATGGCGGAGGTGGTGCGCCGCCAGAGCCGCGCGGTTGGCGGCTCCGGTCTTGGCGAACGCGTTGCTCAGGTGGGTCCGCAAAGTCGGCGGCGCGATCCCGAGGGCCGCGGCGATCTGCTTGTCGCTGTACCCGTCCGCGACCAGCTCCGCGACCTGGGCTTCGCGCCGGGACAACGGCTTCTGCCCGGCCGGGGCCTCCCTCGGCCAGGTTCGCGCGACCAGATCGCCGAAAGAGCGGAAAACCCGCGCCTCGTCCTCGGTGAACGCGCGGCCGCCGCGTCCCCGCCACAGCCGCAGGTCCACCGAACCGGGACCGGCTCCGGCCGCGAAGTAGTTCATGCCGTGGTACATCCCGCCGCGATGCAGGAAGTCCTGGACGAACTCGGTGGATACCCCGGCGGCCGGAGTGATCCGCGAAGCGCTCCCCCGCGCGAAAAGCTTCGGGGTCAGGTCGTCGACGTGCCGAAAATGCTTGTCGTATGCGCGAAGCGCGTCGTCGCCGAGGTCGAGCTGGACCGGGTCGGCGTAGGGGCCGGACGAATCGCAGACATAGGAGGCGAAGATGTCCGCCCGCAGCATGCGGCGCAGAACGTCGCCGAGCTGGAGGCGTTTTGCCTTCAGCGGTGAGTCAGAGAGGACGATGTCGATCGCTTCACACGTCAGTGCGTACTCCTGGGCCATACTGCCTCGCTTCGGTGCGAAGTAGCGAGCGCGGCGGTTCAGGTCCGTCGGCTCTCTGCTCGGACGAGAGTCTACGAGGCAACCCCTGAAGAGAGCAGACTGCAGCGGGCAGGCCCAAGAAATTTCAGCCCTCAGCGGTCCGGCGGCGGCGCGCCGCGGCGGTTTTGACGCGGTCCTGGCAGGCGGTCGAACAGAAGCGGCGGATGCGGTTGCGGGTGGTGTCGACGAGCAGCCGTCCGCAGCCAGGTGCCTCGCACGCGCCGATCCGGTGGGCGTGACCGTCGGCGAGGAACCGGGCGAGGGCTTCCGCGCAGATTGCCGACCACATGGGCACCAGGGACGTTTCGGCCGGGTGGTGGTGCAAGCGCCAGCGTCCTTCTTCCCGCGCCAGGTGCGGGTGGGCGGGGTACGCGGAGAGCAGCTTGTTGAGCCTGGTCGCGGCGCTGTCCTCGTCACCGGCGCGCAGGTTGTCGAGTACCGGTCGCAGCGCGTTGGCGAGTGCGGTGAATCCGGGGGCGTCGTCGGCCGTCACCTGGGCCGCTGACGGCGGGTCGACGGCGAGGATCTCGGCCAAGACGCTGTCGTCCGGGTGCAGGACTAGGCGGTTGACGAGGTCGATCGCGACCAGCAGCCCGGTGTCGGCGTAAGCGTCCAGGCGCACTTGCTTGCCTGCCTCCCTGTTCAGTAGCGTCACTGGCGTAAACAGCCTACGGCAGTGATGTACATCGGCGGAAGGAAGTCCCATGACTCGTACCTCGCCCGCACCGGTCCTGCGTGCGGCGGAGCCGTCCGACCTGCCGCGGATCGCCGCGATGTGGGAGGCCGCGTGGCTCGACGGGCACCGCGGCCGTGTCCCGGACGAGCTCATGGCGGTGCGCGATTCCCAGCACTTCACCAGCTTCGCGGCCGACCACCTGAGCACGACGCTGGTCGCCACCGACGGCGGGCTGGGTCTGCTGGGGCTGGTCATCGTCGGGGTCGGCGACGGCGAGGTGATCCAACTCGGAGTGGACCGGGCCGCGCGGGGCACGGGCGTCGGGTCCGCTCTCCTTGAGGCCGCCGAGCGCCTGATCGCGGAAACCCACCGGGAGGCGTGGCTGGCTGTCGTTCCTGCCAACGACACCGCCCGGCGGCTTTACGAGCGAGCGGGCTGGCGCGACGCCGGGCCGATGGTTCACCAAGCCCCGACCCGGCATGGCACCGTCGGCGTGCCGGTCCACCGCTATGTCAAAACCGTCCGTCCCAGCGCGGCGGACACTGCCGGTTGACGAGAACCGGACGGGCCAGTCGTGATCAGTACGGAGTTCCGCCGCCGTCCGCGTTCACCGCCTGGCCGCGGATCGCGAACGCGTTGTCCGACAGGAGGAACGAGATGACCCGGGCGACCTCGGTGAGGTCGAGGTGCCGTCCGGCCTGTTCGGTGATCATGGCGTCGAAGATGTCGCCCGCCGGTTCGTGGATGCGGTCGGAATAGGCGTCGGCCACCTGGCGGAGCATCGCGGTCGGCAGGCCGCCGGGGCACACGCAGTTGACGTTGATGTCCGCGTGGGCCAGCGCTGCCGACATCATCCTGGTTTCGTTGATCAGGGCGGCTTTGCTCGCGCTGTAGGCGAGTGATTGGGCGTGGCCGACCTTTCCCGCCTCGGAGGCGACGTTCACGATCGCGCCGGGACGGTTTTCCTCGATCAGGTGCTGTGCCACCAGCCGGGAGAGTTCGTAGGGGCCAACGACGTTGACCGCGAGCTGGTTTTCCCAGTCTGCTTGCGGAATCTGCAGCGGGTCGGAATGGCGGACGATGCCGGCGACGTTGGCGAGGCCGTCGATGCCCGAGAAGTGCGAGATGGCTTCGGCTGCCGCGTCCGCGATGCTCTCGGGCGAGCTCAGATCGACGACGAACGGGGCCGCTTGCCCGCCGAGTTCGCGGGCCGCGGCGGAGACGGCGTCGCCTCGGACGTCCATCATCGCGACGCGGGCGCCTTCCGCGAGCAGCAGTTCCGCGGTCGCTCGGCCCAGGCCGCCGGCCGCGCCGGTGACGATGAAGCGCTTGCCCGCGTGGACGGGGAACACCTCCGGGTGCCGGACCGGCAGGGTCCGGGTCGCCGTGGTCTTGATGTGCATGATGCATTTCTCCTTGCTGGGCAGTCGGATTCGCCTATTCGGCGGGAGCGCGCCGCTGCAGCCCGTTGAAGATCAGGTTGAGGGCCACCGCCACGACTGCGGTCACGACGATTCCGCTTTGCAGCACCATTTGCAGGCCCTGCGGGAAGGCGTTGAAGATCTCCGGGTAGGAGGTGGGGACGAAACCGGCTCCGAGGCTTATCGCGACGACGATGAGGTTGCGGTCGTTGTGCAGGTCGGCCTTTCCCAGGGTCTGGATGCCGACCGTGGCGATGATGCCGAACAGCGTCATGAGGGCGGCGCCGACCGCGGGAGCCGGCAACGCCGCGGCCACGGCGGCCACCTTCGGCAGGCAGCTGAGCACGACCATCAGAACGCCGGCGGCGGCCACGACCCAGCGGCTTTTCACGTTGCTGGCCCGCACCAGGCCGATGTTGCCGTTGAACGTGGTCGGCGGGACCGAACCCACGATCCCGCCCAGTACGGCGGCGACGCCTTCGGCGAGGATCCCGCGGCGGACTTCCTTGTCGGTGGGGCCCCGTCCGAGGATCTCGCCGACCGCGAAGTAGCTGGACGTGCATTCCACGCCCACGATCAGGACGGCGACGGTCATCGCCAGGACGGCGCTGAGATTGAACGTCGGCAGTCCGAAGTGGAACGGCACCACGAACGAGAACCAGCTCGCGTCGGCGACTCCGCTGAAGTCGGCGACCCCGACGGCGGCGCCCACCGCTCCCCCGGCGACCAGGCCGACGAGAATGGCGATGCTCTTCAGCAGGCCTTTGCCGAACCGGTAGATGAGGAGAACGGTCACGACGGTCGTCGCGGCGACCGCAAGATTGGCCGCGCTCCCGAACGACTTCGTGCCCGGCTCGCCGCCGCCGATCAGCTTGACGGTGATCGGCAGCAACGAGAGCCCGACCATCGCGATCACCGATCCGGTGACCACTGGCGGAAACACCCGGAGCAGCGCCCCGTACAGCGGCGAGGCGGCGGCGAGCACGAGCCCGGCGACGATGGACGCGCCGAAGACGGCCAGCAGTCCACCAATGCCGCCGCCGTTGGCGTTGCCGATGGCGATCGCCGGGCCGATCACCACGGCCGAACCGCCGAGCACCAGCGGTTTCCTGATCCCGATCCGCCAGACACCGACCGTCTGGACGATCGTGGCGATGCCGCCGGCGAGGACCGTGGCGGCGAGGAACACCACCGTCTCCGCTTGGGGAAGGTGGATGCCGGCCGCGATGATGACCGGCAGCACGAGAACCGTCGCGTAGAAGGTCAGCAGGTGCTGGACGCTGTAGAGCGCGAACCGACCGAACCTCGGCACCTCGTCGACGGCCGCGTCGGCGTCGGCGGGGGCGGTGTTCGGGGCGGTTCTGGGCCGATCGACCATGATCGTCTCCCTCGGAACGGGGCGGGCTGGGCGTGGATCACGCCGTGCGTCCCCCACGCACGAGCGGCGGCCGGGAGGTCAGGCTTGCCCGGCTGAACGGATCATTCGGCGGGGCGCGCTTCCCGGACCCAGGTCGGGGTGATCCCGGCCGGGACCTCCTCGTAGTCGGGCAGGGACCGGAAGTTGCGCTCTTCCCCGCCCGGGCTGTAGGTCACGATCAGCCGCAGGGCCCGCCATCCGGTGTTGAAGGTCGAATGGTCCGCGCCGCGCGGCACGAACACCGCGTCGCCGGTTTTGATCGGGAACGGGTCGCTGTCGCCGACGGTCTGCACTCCCTCGCCCTCGATGACGTAGATGACTTCCTGGGCGTTGGGGTGGTTGTGGATCGCGTGCCCGCGTCCGGGGTAGACGATCACTTCGCCGACGGTGGTTTCGGCGCCCTCGATCGTGGACGGGTTCACCAGCCACTTGAGGGTTCCCCAGTCGAGGACCATCGTCGGCGTCTTTTCCGGTTCGACATGCATGCGGTTCTCCTCGGGTCGGTCACGCGCGCAGCGCGGTGAATGCCTTGACCTGGTCGACGATCGCCCGCTCGGTCGGCAGGCGTTCCATGGACGAGGCGCCGAAGAATCCGGCGACCCCGGTGGTGTGCTCGAGGACGTAGCGGACGTCCTCGGGTTCGGCGATCGGGCCGCCGTGGCAGAGCACGATGACGTCGGGGTTCTCCGCTACTGCGGCGTCACGCATCTGCTGGATGCGCTCGACGGCGACCTCGAGCGTGACTGCCGTGCGCGCCCCGACGGAACCGGACGTCGTCAAGCCGAGGTGCGGCACGACGATGTCCGCTCCCGCCGCGGTCATGGCTCTGGCCTGCTCGGGGTCGAAGACATAGGGCGACGTGATCAGGTCCCGTTCCCGGGCCGCAGCGACCAGGTCCACTTCGAGCCGGTACCCCATCCCGGTTTCTTCGAGGTTCTGCCGGAAGACGCCGTCGTAGAGCCCGACGGTCGGGAAGTTCTGCACCCCGGCGAATCCCATGTCCTTGAGGTCGTCGAGGAATTTCGGGATGACGCGGAACGGATCGGTTCCGCACACGCCCGCGAAGACCGGGATCTCCGACACCACCGGCAGCACTTCGCTCGCCATTTCGACCACGATCGCGTTGGCGTCCCCGTAGGGCAGCAGTCCGGCGAGCGACCCGCGGCCGGCCATCCGGTAGCGCCCGGAGTTGTAGATCGCCAGCAGATCCGCCCCGCCGGCCTCGGCCAGTTTCGCGGAGAGACCGGTTCCAGCGCCCGCTCCGATGATCGGCGCGCCGGAGCCGATTTTGGCGCGCCAGGCGGAAAGGCGGTCAGTTCTCTGCATTCTTGTTCTCCTCGGACACGGTCAGGTAGCGGAGCAGGGTCTCTGCTGCCGCGCGGGCGAATTCGGGGTCGTTGATGTGCGCGTCGACGTGGAGCACCTCGACTGGGCTGTCGGCGACGGCGGCGACCGCGGCGCTGGTCAACGCCTCGCCGGCGGCGGGATCTTCGAACAGGCCGCCGGAAGTGTCCAAAGCAGACACTCCGCGGCCCGGGATGACCAGTGCGGTCGGGCCGGAGGCCGCGGCGAGCTTGCGTCCGAGGATTTCGCCCAGCTGCGCGGACTCCTCGACGGTCGTGCGCATCAGCGTGACGGTCGCGTTGTGCTCGTACAGCAGCCGCGACGCGAACCGCGGGGGAACCGTGTCCCGGGCTCCGAAGTTGACCATGTCCAGTGCGCCGAGGCTGACGACTTGCGGGATGCCGTGCGCCCCGGCCGCGGTGAGCCGGTCCGGACCGGCGGTGAGCACCCCGCCGACCAGTTCGTCCGCCAGTTCGGTGGTGGTGAGGTCGAGGACGCCGGCCAGGAAACCGCCCGCTGCCAGCCCTTCCAGCGCGCGGCCGCCGGCACCGGTCGCGTGGAAGACGAGGACCTCGTACCCCGCGTCCTCGAGAATGGCGCGGCACGCTTCGACCACCGGAGTCGTCACCCCGAACATCGACGCGGCCACGAGCGGCCGCTCGTCCGGCTCGGGTTCGCGGGCGGCGTAGCGCTCGGCCATCCCGACTATCGCTGCCACGGCGTTTCCGAGCACTGCCTTCGAAAGCCGGTTGATTCCGGCGATGTCGACGACGCTGTACATGATGGTCACGTCGGACGCGCCCACGTACGGCGAGACGTCCCCGGAAGCCATGGTGCTCACCAGCAGCTTCGGGAAGCCGACCGGCAGCGCCTCCATGGCAGCGGCGGCGATGGACGAGCCTCCCGAACCGCCCGCCGAAAGGAACCTGTCGATCGAGCCGTTCCGGGCGAGCTCAGCGACGACCCGGGCGGCTCCGGCGCTCATCGCGGCCAGCGCCTTTCCCCGGTCGTCGTCCTCGATCAGCTCGCGAATGCTGGTTCCCGCGCGCCTGGCGACCTCTTCGCGCGTGATTTCGGGCGTGCCCGCCGGCTGACCGGCGACACCGGCGTCGATCAGGTGCACGCGGTGGCCCAAGCCTTCGAGCTGGCTGCGCATCCACTGGAACTCCGCGCCCTTGGTATCGAGGGTCCCGAGCATCGCCACGGTAGCCATTGACTCCCCTACGGATCATCGTGCGCCGTCTTCGTTGTCCGGCCGGGCTAGAGTGTGCCCAGACGATAATTGGATCATCTAGGCCAATCGGCCGAAATTGGCTGGAGGACTCGGTGCGCCAGGTATCCGCGACGGAATTCGCGCAGGCCATCGCCGGGTGGCAGCAGCACGCCGGCCGCAAAGCGGAGCAGGTGGCCGCGGCGCTTCTCGACGCGCTGCAAGCGCAAGAGATCCCCTTCGGCTCGGTCCTCCCGGCCGAACGCGCCGCGGCCGCTGCCCTGGGAGTCAGCCGCACCACGATCACCGAGGCGTATTCGCTGCTGCGCGAGGGAGGCTTGCTGGAAAGCCGGCAGGGAAGCGGCTCCCGCCTGCACCGGCCCGACGGCAGCCGGAAGAGCCCGGCGTTGCCCAGCTTCGAGCCGGACAGCCGCCTGAGCAGCTTCTCCGACCGAGCCGGCGACGAGTCCCGTCCCGGGCAGTTCGTCGATCTCTCCAGCGGCAGCCTCCCCGGCCTGCCCTTAGTCGGCGAAGCCTGGCGGCGGGCCGCCGACCGGGGCATCGACGCGTTGCTGGCCGCTGACGGCTACGAGCCGCGGGGCCACCTCCTCCTCCGCGAGTCGATCGCCGCGCTCTGCACAAGCACCGGGGTTCCCACCGACCCCGACCAGATTCTGGTGACTTCGGGGTCCCAGCAGGCTCTGGAGATCATTTCCCGCACCTGGATCGACGACAACGAGCCCATCGTCGTAGAGGACCCTTCCTACCGCGGCGCGCTCGAAGCGTTCCGGGCCCGCGGCGCGCAGATGTACACCATCGCGGTCGAGCGCGACGGCGCCGACGTCCAGGCACTGGAGCGCATCACCCGGCGCACCCATCCGCGTTTCGTCTACCTCCTCCCCACCTCGCACAACCCCACCGGCGTGCACATGTCCGCGGAAAAACGGCAGACGGTCGCCGATCTCGCGAACGAGCGCGGCTTCGTGGTGATCGAAGACGCGTCCAGCGCGCATCTCGCCTTCCGCCCGCCGCCGGCCGCGAACCTGTTCGGATTGGTCAACCCCGCGCAGTCGGTCCTCATCGGATCGTTGTCGAAGCTGTTCTGGGGAGGCCTGCGGGTGGGCTGGATCCGCGGGCCGCGTCCGATGATCGAGCGGTTCCAGCGAGCGAAGGTCGCGATGGACCTCGGAACGTCGCTGCCGAGCCAGATCCTGGCGCACGAACTGCTGCCGCACACCGCCGAAGCCATGAAAACACGGGCCACCACGCTGCTCGACGGCCTGGCGGAACTCGAACAGGCTCTGACGCTGCACCTGCCGCATTGGTCGTGGACCCGGCCGGACGGAGGAAGCGGGCTGTGGGTCAGAGCCCCCGGAGTCGACACCGAGAGCCTGGCCGACGCGGCCAGGCTCTCGGGTGTGCGGTTCACGCCGGGACCGGCGTTTTCGTCAGTCGGCGGGCAAACCGAGATGCTCCGGCTTCCCTTTGCCCGGACTGGCCGCCTGGAGGAAGCCATCGCACGGTTGGCTGGCATCGCGAGCGTCAGGTGACCTCGCCCAGTCACCGCCTCGCCAGGTCCAGGTTCTTGGTCTCCCGGAACGCGAACCCGACCACCAGGGACGACACCACCGCGATCGCCATCAGGTAAAGCCCCGGCGCCAGCGAGTTGCCGGTGAGCGTGACGAGCCCGGTCGCCACGAACGGTGCGGTCCCTCCGAAAAGGACATACGCCGCGGTGTAGCCGATCGCCGAGCCGCTGGCGCGGACCGGGCCCGGGAACATCTCCACCATCGCCGGCACGTTCGACGTGCCGATGACCGCGACCAGCACGGCGAGCACCGCGGTGCCGACCAGCGCCCCGGCGAATCCGGCGTGCATCAGCGCGAACGCGGGCAGCGTGCACACGGCGAACCCGAGGCACGACAGCAGCAGCATCCGTTTGCGTCCGTACCGGTCGCTCGCTGACGCCATGAACGGGCAGGCCGCGCTGTAGCACAGCATCGACACCACGCTCGCGATCAGCGACTGGGTGCGCGAGTAGTGCAGCTCGTCGGCCATGTACGTGATCATGTAGCTGCTCATCAGGTAGTACGCGATCGCGTTGGTGATGCTGTAGCCGAAGAGCGTGAAGATCTGCCGCTTGTGCGAGCGGAGCGCGTCGCGCAATGGCTTGCGCTGCACGGAGTTCTCGCTTTGCAGCTGCCGGAACACCGGGCTGTCCTCGACCCGGCGGCGCAGGTACAGCCCGATCAGCCCGAGCGGGCCGGCCAGCAGGAACGGCACCCGCCAGCCCCAGGTGTGCAGCGCGCCCGAGGACAAAGTGGAGGTCAGCAGCACCCCGACCGCCGATCCGGCGACGCTGGCCAGACCGACGGTGGCGGGCACGGTGCTGGCGAAACGGGCGCGCCGTCCGTCCGGCGCGTGCTCCATGATGAAGGCCGAAGCGCCGGTGTACTCGCCGCCGGTGGAAAAACCCTGCAGCGTCCGCAGGACGAAGAGCAGGATCGGCGCGGCGACCCCGAGCGCGGAGTACGTGGGCAGCACGCCCATCAGGAACGTGGCCCCGCTCATCAGCAGCACGCTCAGCGCGAGCGTCCGGTTGCGGCCGATCCGGTCCCCGTAGTGCCCGAAGAACGCCGCGCCCAGCGGTCGCGCGACGAACCCGCCCGCGAAGATCGCCCACGTGGCCAGCAGTGCCGCCGACGGGTCGTTCTTGGGGAAGAACTCGGCGGCGATGGTGGACGACATCGTCGCGTAGGCGGCGGAGTCGAACCATTCGGTGAAGTTGCCGATGCCCGAGGCGAGTGCGATCTTCCGCCTGCCGCGGGAAAGGGTCGCGGGCTGTTCGGTCCGGACGGTCATTGGCTGGCTCCTCGTCAGTCGGTGCCGGGGCCGCGATCGCGGTCCCGGAGGCCGGCCCGGCGGATCTTGCCGGTGGCGGACCGGGGCAGCACGTGCACGAACTCGATGTGCCGCGGGTAGGCGAAACGCGAATAGGTCTCCTTGGCGAAAGCGCGCAGTTCTTCGGCGAGCGCGTCGCCGCCGTCGTAGCCGGGCGCGGGTTGCACCCAGGCCTTGACCGCCTGGCCGCGCACCGGGTCCGGTACGCCGACCACCCCGGCGTCGGCCACCGCCGGATGGGCCCGCAGGGCGTGTTCCACCTCGAACGGGCTGACCCGGTACCCGGACGTCTTGATCACGTCGTCGGTGCGGCCGAGGAACCAGAAATAGCCGTCCTCGTCGGCGAAAGCCTGGTCGTTGGTGTGGTACCAGCCGCCGCCGAACACCGCCGCGGAGTCCTCCGGCCGGTTCCAGTACCCCAGCGGGTACTGCGGGTTCGACCGGGCGCGCAGGCAGATCTCGCCGGGTTCGCCCTGCGGCACCGGCTGCTCGCGCGCGTCCAGCAGCGCGACGTCCCAGCCCGGCAGCGGACGGCCCATCGAACCGGGTTTCACCGGCACCCCGGGAAAATTGCCGACCAGCGGGTACGACTCGGTGGAGCCGTAGTAGTCCAGCAGCGGCACGCCGAACTGCCCGGTGAACCAGTCGATCAGGTCGGCGGTCAGCGGTTCGTTCGAGGAGCACACCACCCGCAGCTTGTGCGGGTAGCGCAGGCCCGCGTCCGGGACGTCGGCGGCCATCTTGCGCAGGAACGTCGGGTTCACCAAGGCGGTGGTGACCCCGTTGCGGGACAGGGAATCGAGCAGGCCCTCGGGGTCGAACCCGCCTGCCGGGCGGTAGACGAGCTGCGTCGCGCCGGCGCGCAGCGGCCCCAGCAGCTTCGCCATCGACCACGCCCAGTCCCCGGCTCCGTAGAACACGTCCCCGGGGCGCAGGTCGTGGCAGTAGCGGAACTCGTTGTGCCCCAGCAGCGTCCGGTGCGCGTGCACGATGCCCTTGGCCTTGCCGGTGGTGCCCGAGGTGTAGAAGATCAGCGCCGGATCGTCTGCGGCGGTGTCCGCCGTCTCGAATCGCGGCGGCAGTTTTTCGATCGCCGGGTCGTCGATCTCGACGATGTGCCCGGCGAAGCCGCGGACGCGGTCGCGCGCCTCGGGTTCGGTCACCAGCACGGTGGCTCCGGAGTCGGCCAGCCGGTAGCGGATCGGCTCGTCGGCCCACAACAGGGACATGGTCACCAGGATCGCGCCGGTGCGCAGCACGCCGAGATAGGCGGCCGGGGTGTCGGGCCGCTGCGGAAGGAGCACCGCCACCCGGTCGCCGGGCCGCACTCCCCGATTCCACAGGTGCGCGGCCACCTGGCGGGAGCGGTCCTGCACCTCGCCCCACGAGATCTCGCGGTGCGTGCCGAGGTGGTCCTCGAAGATCAGCGCGGTGGCGGCGCGGTCGTGGCGGTCGGCCACGTCGGCGGCCATGTTGTAGCGCGGCGGGACTTCCCAGTCGTGCCCGGCGCGCAGCTCGTCGTAGTTCACCCGATGCCCTTTCAGCGCTTCTTGGCGGCCAGGAACCGCGCCATCTCCCGCTGCGGCTCCCCCGTCGCGTAAGCCTCGGCGTGGATCTTCTTGGCCGCGGTCACCGCCTGCGCCAGCGCGTCGTCGTCCAGCTCGCGGAGCCGGGCCTTGGTGAGCGCGACGGCGCCCGGCGGCAGCGCGGCGATCGCGCGGGCCTGCGCGACGGCGGCATCGAGCACCTCGTCCTCGGCGACGAGCCGGGTGAGCAGGCCGAGGCGGTGCGCTTCGACGCCGTCGACGAGCTGGGCGGTCAGGGCGAACTCGGCGGTCTTGGCGCGGCCGAGGATGTCCCACATCGCCCAGATCCCGGTGATGCTGGGGATCCCGGAGGCCACCTCGGGCTGGCCCATAGTGACCCCGGCGTGCCCGATCCGCAGGTCAGCCACCAGCGCGTACTGGAAGCCGGAACCGGCGACGACGCCGTTGACCGCGGCGACGGTCGGCTTCCGCAGCTCGCGGACCGCGCGGTACAGGCGGTCGAAATCGTCGATCCAGGCCTCCGCGGCGGCGTGGTCGTCCGGGCGGATCGCTGCCGTCTCGGCCAGATCCTGCCCGGCGCAGAACGCCCGCCCGGCCCCGGTCAGGACCACGCCGCGGCAGGTCGGGTCCTCGTCCAGTTCGCGCAGGTGCCCGATCAGCCGCTCCCGCATCGCGTGGGTCCACGCGTTGAGCTTCTCCGGCCGGTTCAACGTCAGGACCGCGATCTCGTCCCGGCGGTCGAGCAGCACTGTTTCACTCATGGAGGTCGTTTCCTTCGCTCGTCGTCTGCGTCGCGGACAAGAAGAACAGCGCGAGGCCGCCGCTGGCCAACACCAACTGCGACCTGCGGCGATATCAGGTTGGTATGGTTCGGCGGATGGAGCTGCGGCATCTGCGGTACTTCGTCGTCCTGAGCGAGGAACTGCACTTCGGGCGGGCCGCGAAACGGCTGCACATGGCGCAGCCGCCGCTGTCGCAGCGGATCCGGGACCTCGAGCGCGAGCTGGGCGTCGAACTGTTCCATCGGGGCCGGGGCGGCGTGCGGCTCACCGAGGCGGGCGCGCTGCTGCTCGAACACACGCGTCCGGTGCTCGAAGGCGTGGACAGCGCGCGGGAGGCGATGCGCCGGATCCTGCCCGGCACGTCGGGCACGCTGCGCGCGGGAATTCCCCCGGACACGATGCCCACGGTGCTGCGCACGATCGCCGCCGCGTTCGCCGCGAAAGCGCCGGAGGTGCTGCTGGAGCTGCACGAGGTGAGCACGGACGAACAGATCGCCCGGCTGCGGGAGGGCAAGCTCGACGTCGGACTCGTACGCCACCCCTCCGACACCGTCGGACTGGAGTCAGGGCCGGTCCTGTCCCGGCCGCTCGGCGTCGTGCTGCCGGCGGCGCACCGGCTCGCGGACGCGGACGTCGTGCGGCTGCGCGACCTCAACGGCGCCCCGCTGGTCATCTTCCAGCGCGAGATGGCACCGCGGCTCTACGACCACATCCTCTCGATCTGCCGCGACAACGGCTTCCTGCCCGGCGCGATCCGGCACGCGCGCAACCCGAACTTCACGCACGGGCTCGTGCTCGCCGGAATGGGCGTGCACTTCAACGAGGAACACCCGCTGCCCGACGGCCTGACCTGGCGCCCGCTCGACGAGAACCGGCTGCGGTGGTCGAGTTCGGTCGTCTGGGTGCCGACGCGCGCCAACGACGTCATCGCCGGATTCGCCGCGGTGGCCGAGGAAGCCCTGCGGGCCGCCGGGCACGGGATGTCCACTGTGAACTGACCAGCGCCCCGGATTCAGAGCTGGGTGTCAGGCACGTCCACTTCGATTTCTTCCAGCGCACCGCCCAGTTTCAGCTGGCAGCCGAGGCGGCTGCGTCGCTCGTCGCGGGGCGCCGCGGTGCACTCGAGCATTTCGTCCTCGTCCTCGGACAGCGGCGGCACCGCCGACAGGTAGGGCTCGCGGACGTAGACATGGCAGGTCGCGCACATCGCCTGACCGCCGCATTCGCCGACGATCCCGTCGACGCCGTTCTCCACAGCGGCACGCATGACGGTGCTGTCCGCCGCGACCGCGACGGTGCTGACCGCCCCGTCGCGGTGGAAGGTGACCTTGGGCATCGGTTCTCCTCGAGGATTCAGTCCCAGTGCACGGGCAGGGAAAGCACGCCGCGGAAGACCCAGCCGCCCACCGTCGCGGGCCGGGCCGGATCGGGGCGCAGCCCGGGGAATTCGGCGAACAGCCGCGGCAACGCGACGCTCACCACGGACGCGCGGGCGACCCACGCACCGGCGCAGAAATGGTTGCCCCCGCCGAAAGCGAGGTGCGGTTTGCGCGGCCGGTCGATGTCGAAGACCGCCGGATCGACGAACACCGCGGGATCCCGGTTGGCCGCACCGAGCACGACGCCGAGCCGCGCGCCCCGGGGCACCGCGAGCCCGGCCAGTTCGGTGTCTCGCGTCGCCTGCCGGGGATACATGCCGATCGGCGCGACCCAGCGGAGGGACTCCTCGAAGGCATCCCGCCACCGTTGCCCGGCCAGCACCGCCGCCCGCTGCACCGGATGGGTCAGCAACGCCCACGCCGTGGTCGCGAGCGCGTCGCGCGGTTCGTTGACCCCGCCGCCGATGGTCATTTTCACGTTGGCGCGCAACGCATCCACCGGCATCCCGGAGGCGGCGAGCACGGCAAGCAGGCTGCCGTCGGGTTCGGCGCGCAGGAGCGGCAACAGTTCGTCGATCGCCTCGTCCACCTCGCGGGACGAGCGCTCCGCGGCGGCCCACACCTGCGGGTCGTCGGCGTAGTTGCCGGTGCCGTCGATGAGCGTCTGCGACCACCGTTGCAGATCCCCCTGACCGGCATTGCGAAACCCGAGGACGGCACGCAAATTGTCGGCGGCATACGGCGCGGCGAACTCGGCGACGAGATCGGCGCCCGGGCCCGTGGCACGCAACTTTTCCGCGTACGTGCGGTAGTTGCGCTCGAAGACCGCTTCCCACTGCTGCTTGACCGCCTTCGGCCGCAACACCCCGCCGTACGCTTTGCGCTCGGCATCGTGCTCGGGGTCGTCCTTGCGCAGCATGCTGTGGCCCATCGAGCGCTTCATCAACGACTGCGCTTCGTCGGCGGAAAACCGTTCCTGGTCGAGTTCGACGGTGTGGCAGGCTTCGTGGCCCACCACCAGGTAGCGATCCAGCGCCGGAACCCAATGGATCGGCGCTCGCGCCAGGAGCCGTTCGTAGATCGGGTAAGGGTCGGTGTACAGGGCGGGGATTTCCACCCAGTCCGCGGTCGGGATTTCGCGCGCCGCTGTCGTGTCGAGTGTCATCGTCGACCTCCTCGCTCCCAGCGTGAGCCAGGCCACCACGACAGGTAAAGTTCAAATAACCTGCGAACAACCACAGCTGAGGTTTGGTTATGCCTGGCTACACCCTCCGCCAGCTCGAGTACTTCGCGGCGGTAGCGGAGGCGAAGTCGATCTCGGCGGCCGCCGCGGAACTGCACGTGACTCCGACCGCGGTGGCTTCCGCGCTCACCGAACTGGAACGCGTGCTGCGCACCCAACTGGTGGTCCGCCGCAAGGCGCACGGCATCACGCTGACGCCGACCGGCCAGTACCTGCGAGAGCGCATCGCCGGCCTGCTGCGCGACGCCGACGAACTCGAACGGGCGGCCGCGGGCGGAGGCCGCGAACTCGCCGGGCCGCTGGCGCTGGGGTGCTACTCCACGGTGGCGCCGACGGTGGTCCCCATCCTGATGGAGTGGGTGCGCGACCAGCACCCGCGCGTGGATCTGTCCGTGGTCACCGGCAGCCAAGCCGAACTGCCGCAGCGGCTGCTGGCCGGCGGTCTCGATGTCGCAGTCGGCTACGACATGGCGCTGCCAGACGGACTGGACTCCGTCCCGCTGTACAGCGCCCCGCCGTACGCGCTGCTGCCCGCTGCGCACCGACTGGCCGGCCGCGACACGGTACGGCTGGCCGAACTGGCCGACGACCCCATGATCATGCTGGACTTCCCGCCCGCGGCCCAGCACACCCGCGAACTGTACGAGCGGGCCGGCATCGAACCCCGCGTCGCGCACCGGACCGCCGATTTCGAACTGACCCGCTCGCTGGTCGCCCGCGGGTTCGGCTATTCGGTGCTGATCCAGCGCCCCACGGTGAACCGGTCGTACGAGGACCTGCCGCTCGCGCTGTGCGACCTGGAACCCGCGGAACCGGCCGCGAACGTGGTGATGATGTGGCCCCGCGAGGTCCGCCTGAACGATCGGGCCGCCGCGCTGGTCGAGTTCGCCGCTCGCAACGCTGACCGGCTGGATCCGCGCCGCCGCGCCTGAAGGTCAGGTCCCGGTCCAGGTACCGACGGATCGGTTGGCACCGCAGAGCAGCGTGCACACGCTGGACCGGCCACAACGCCCGCGTTCTCTCTGCACCGAACCTGTTCAGGTGTGCGTGAACCGTACGACGGCCTTCGATCCCTCGAGCGCGACCACCTCGAACGACAGCTTGTTGATGCTGGACGCGCCACCCTGGTTCGGGGTCTGGCCCATCGCCGACATCACCATCCCGGACGGCGAAATGGACTGAAAGTCGACGCCCGCGGACGAGACCGCGGTGATGTCCAGCGAACTCATCCCGAGGCTCCTGTTGAAGCGGATGGTCACCGGCCCGGTCACCAGGATCTCGCACTCGCCGTCGGCGCAGGCGCGCAGGTTGGTCCCGTCCGCCGCCGTGGGGAACGGCGCTTTACTGGTCGTGGGCGCGGCGCTGCTCGATGCCGCAGTCGCGCTGGTACTTGCCGGGGCCGGAGACGACGGCGGCGTAGTCGTCGATGCGGTCGGCGAACCGCCGCACGCGGAGACGGCCCCGGCAACCGTCAGTGTCGTGAGGACCGTCCTGGCCAACAGGTATCGCATGCGGGAACGCTAATCCGGGTGTTCCGGGACCGGTCCCGGAACACCCGGGCCGCCCCGAAAGAGGAATAGTCGAGGAGGCGTGACTGCACGGCTTTACCGCACAGCAAGGAAGGTTCCGCCGACGGTCTGCGTGCAGCCCAGGACGAACGCGAGGAACCGCGTCGCACCGCGGTCGAGCAGCCGCGCGGACTCCGGCAGCCGCCAGCGGACCTCGTCCAGCACTGCCTGCGCGGCCGGCTCCTCGGTGAGCATGTCCGGATCGTCGCCGCCGGGATCGTCCGGGTGCGTCGTCGAAACTACGTATTTTTGCGCGCCTGCGCAGAATCGCCGATGCGGGCCGGGCGGCGGCGCCGCCAGACTCCGTGCGTTCGCACCGTCGCGATCTTGAGAAAAGGTGATCCGGATGCGCTTCGCCCGTCCCGCCAGCCTGTTCGCAGCCCTCCTCGCGAGCACCGGCGAACCCGGCACCCTCGGGGTGATCGTCGGCGGCCCGGTTTTCGCCGCGCTGCGAGCCAGCCTTCCCGGGAAGTCCGTGAGCTCCTACGCCGTCGCGTATCCGGCCAGTCTGCAGCCCGATTCCGCTTCGCGGGGAAACCAGGACCTCGTCGACCACGTCACCAGCCAGGCCGCCGCATGCGGGAACCAGCGGTTCGTGCTCGTCGGCTATTCGCAGGGCGCGAACGTCGTGGCGAACTCCGTGGGCATCAGCAGCGACGGGGCCCTCGTCGGCGGCCCCATCGTCGCGACCCTCCCGCCGGAGGTCGCGCCCCGGGTGGCCGCGCTGCTGACCTTCGGACCGCCGATCGCCAAGCTCGGCAAGCACATCACCGGCGAATACCAGGACCGGACCAAGGAATTCTGCGCGGCCGGGGACCCGATCTGCCGCCCGGACGGGACGAACATCCTCGCCCACCTCAGCTACTCCCTCAAGGCGGGCGAGGCTGCGGCGTTCGCCGCCGCCAGGGTCGACGACGGCCAGTAAGTCCGGTCGGATCGTGACATGCTGGCACCATGACCAGCCGTGGCGACGACCTTCCCGTGTTGGTCATCGACGGAGCCAACTTCTCCGACTTCGCCGGATTCACCCGCGAGTTCTCTCGCCTCCTCGACAACTACACCTGGCACGGGAATCTCGACGCCTTCAACGACGTACTCCGAGGCGGCTTCGGCACGCCCGAGGGCGGCTGGATCCTGCGATGGCTCAACTCGAATGCGTCTCGTGTCGCACTCGGTTACGACGCGGCGATCGAGCGGCTGAACCAGCTCCTACTCACCTGCCATCCATCGAACCGTTCGACCATCGCAGCCCGGATCGCCGCGGCAGAGCGTCGCGAGGGCCCCACACTGTTCGACGAAATCGTCGGGATCATCCGGGCGCACGGCCCCGGTGGAGACGAATCCGAGGACGGCGTCTTCCTGGAACTGGCCTGACAATCAGCCGGATCCCGCCGTGGTCAACTCAGGCCGCAATTTCTGTCCAACGTCGTGCGGATCGTCGGCAACGCGCACCGGCAGGAATCACGCGGGGCGGCCGAGACTCGCGTCCGTCGATGTGACCGGCAGTCCGGTGAGCCGGATTCCGGCGTGCGTCTTGTAGCGCCGGTTGACGCCGACCAACAACGCGGTGATCCGTTCGCAGACACCGCTCAGGTCCAAGGGACCGCAGTCGACCGCGCGCAATCCGCGGATGCTTTCGATGAGGCCAGCGGCGACCGCCTTGTCGGCGCTCCGGTCGCCGCAGATCAAGACGTCCTCGTCGAGGCGCTGTCGGAGATCCTGCAGGGTAGCGGCGCTGACCGTCTGCATCGCGGAGACAACCGAAACGCCGGTTGGAAGCAGGTCTTGGGCCTGTTCGGCAGCTGAGCCCGCCCACGGCGTGATGGGCCGAAGGCCTCTGCGCCCTGCCACCATCGGCGCGGTCGTGTCGATCAGCAGCTGCCCCGGTCGGATGACCTTGGCGAGGGACCGCAGTGTCTCGACGTGGGCGCTGAACGGGACCGCGATGACGACGACCGGCGCTCCGTCGATCATCACGGCGTTCTCACCGCCGGATGCTCGTGGCAGCTGCGCGGCAACGGCTTGCGCGGCGTCCGCGCGGCGGGAACCGATGCGGACCTCGACACCGGCGTGCGCCCACCGCGTCGCGAGTCCGAGCCCGAGCGCCCCGGTGCCGCCGACGATGGCGACGCGCTGGGGCGGCCCGTCGAGCCGTGACGCGACCTGAGGGGATGTCATGGGAGCTCCTTCGATCTCGGACTGGTGGTTCATTCGCTGAGCGGGTGGTCCTGGCCGTTCCGCGCGGGTCCGACCCAGACGCTCTTGACGTTGGTGAACTGCCGGATCCCGAAGACACCCAGTTCACGCCCGTAGCCGCTGCGCTTGATGCCGCCGAAGGGCAGGCGCGGGTCGGACGCGACGATGCCGTTGACGAACACCGCGCCTGCGTCGATTTGGGGCACGAGGAGGTCCGCGAGGTCGAGGTCGGACGTCCACAGGGCCGCACCGAGACCGAACTCGGTGGCGTTGGCGACGGCGACAGCGTCGGACGCGTCCTTCGCCCGGACGACCGCGGCGACCGGTCCGAAGGTCTCCTCAGCCGCGACGGCCATCTCGGGGGTGACGTTGTCGAGGACGGCAGGCCGGAAATAGAAGCCCCGTCCCTCCGGCGCGGTGCCGCCGGTGACGAGCCTGGCACCCGCCGAGACGCTGCGGCGCACTTGGTCGAGCAGGTCCGCGCGGATGCTCGCCCTGGCCAGCGGGCCGACCCGCACGTCGCGGTCGAAGGGATTGCCGACGGTCAGCGCTGCGACGCCCGCGGCGAACGCCTCGGTGAACTCCTCGGCGACGGCGTCCTCGACGATGAAGCGCTTGCCCGAGATGCAGCTCTGTCCGGAGTTGAGCGTCCGCGCCGTGACGGCGGCGGTCGCGGCGGCAGGGATGTCGGCGTCCGCCAGGACGATGAACGGGTCGGAGCCGCCGAGTTCGAGCACCTGCGGTTTGAGGTGCGCGGCGGCCATCGCCGCGACCTGCGCGCCGACTTCGGTCGAGCCGGTGAGGGTCAGGGCGTGGACGCGGTCGTCGGCGACCAGGCCCGGCACGGCGTCCGGACCGGCCAGCAGCGTGGTGAAGAGCCCGGCCGGGCAACCGGCTCGCTCCCAGATCTCGGCGATCGCGAGAGCGCAGCGCGGGACGTTCGACGCGTGCTTCAGCACCGCGCCGTTGCCCGCCAGCAGTGCGGGCGGCGCGAACCGGAACACCTGCCACAGCGGGAAGTTCCACGGCATCACAGCGAGCACCAGGCCCAGCGGCTCGTAGGCGATGTGGCTGCGCGCGGCGGCGGTCTCGACCGGCTCGCGGGCGAGCATCGCCGGGCTGTGCTCGGCGTAGTACTCGCAGCACCAAGCGGACTTCTCCACCTCGGCTTCCGCCTCGGCGATGGGCTTGCCCATTTCCTCGGTGATCAGCGTGGCGAGCCGGTCCCGGTCGGCGCGCAGGACGGCCGCGGCTCGGCGCAGGTGCTCGGCGCGGACCTCGATCGGAGCGGACCGCCACCGGGCGGCCGCGCCGGTTGCCCGGGCGAGGGCCGCCTCGATCTGGTCCGGGGTGTGCGGGTCGAAGCGACCCAGGACCTCTTCGGTCGCGGGGTTGACGGAGGTGATCTGGCGAACGGACATCGCGGGTGTCCTTCTCGATTCGGCGCGCGAGCGCGGCGGGATCGGGGTGGCACGGCCTGGACGCCGCGCCACCCCGGGTGGGGGAAGATCAGGCGACGGCCTGACGGCTGACGAGTTCGGGGTCCGGCCCGCTCCACAGCACGTCGTCGGCGGCGACGCGCTCGTGCGCGGCGGTCGACTCGAGCGCGTCGAGCACCTCGCGGGCCACGCGCAGGTACCAGTCCGCGACCTCGGCGGGGTAGTCGGCGTAGCTGCCGTTCTCCCGCAGGACCGGGCCTTCGACGGTGGGGATGTCGGTACGGCCGTCGTAGTCGACCGCGTACGGCTTGCCGAGCTTGACGGCGGTGGGCGCGTCGATCGTGGCGTCGAGCTTGACCCACCGGCCGTCGACGAACGCCTCGCCGAGCGAGTGCCACGGCAGAGGACGTCCGACCGGCCCGCCCCACAGCACGCGGACCTCGGGCGAGAGGAACTCCATCTCTGGGGCGTCCAGTGCCTGGAAGGCGACGCGCGCCGGGATGCCGGCGGCGCGGGCCAGCGCGACGAACGAACTGGCCTTGCCCATGCAGAACGCGACGCCGTTCTCGAGGACGTCACTTGCTGCCGTCTGCCCCTTCGCGAGGTACCGGAACGAGGCGAGGATGTCGTAGGGCAAGTCGCGGACATGGTGGTAGATGCGGCCGAGACGCTCGACGTCGGTCGTGGCGCCTTCGGTGATCCGGCGCGCGGTCTCGACGACGGTCGGGTGGTCGGAGTCGATGTACTCGGTCGGTCGCAGGTACTCGGTCCCGGTCGTCCGGGCGGTCACGTCGGAGGTCATCGTGCGGCTCGCTTTCAGCGGGTGTGCGCGGAGGTCTGGGCGGTGCCGAGGTGCGGAAGGATCTGCTCGCCCACGACGTCGAGATAGCCGGAGCCGGCCACGTCCGGGACGGTGAACAGGAAGTGGCCGATCCCCGCGGCCTGGTACTCGCGGATCTGCTCGACGCAGGACTCGGCGGAGCCGGTGATGAGGCCGCTCTCCGGGATGGACTTGAACCGCGCGCGCAGCTGCTGCTGGACCGCGGGCGACTCGGTGGGGGCGAGCAGCGTCGTCACCGACAGCTCGAGGGTCGAGGGATCGCGATCGATCGCCTCGCACTCCCGGTCGAGCAATTCCCGGCGCTCAGCGCATTTTTCGGCGGGCCACCACCGGACGTTGACGCCGTTCGCGTGCCGGACGGCGATGCGGCTGACCCGCAGCCCCTCGCCGCCGATCCACAGCGGCGGATGCGGCTTCTGGACGGGCGGCGGGTCGCAGATCGCACCGTCGATCGTGTAGAAGCCGCCGCTGAACCGGGGGTTGGCCTCGGTCCAGACGCTGCGCATCACCTGCAGCGACTCGGCGAGCGCCGAGACGCGGTCACCGGTCGGCGGGAACGGGATCCCGTAGGCCTCGAACTCCTGCTGGAACCAGCCCGCTCCCAGCCCCAGGTCCACGCGCCCGCCCGAGATCACGTCGAGGGTCGCGGCCATCTTGGCGAGGACGGCCGGATGGCGGTACGAGTTGCACAGCACGCTGGTGCCCAGGCGCAGCGAAGTCGTGTCGCGCGACAACGCCGACAGCGCCGTCCAGCACTCCAGGAGCGGGATCGACGACGGACCCTGCGCCGCGGGCGCGGCACCGCTGACGTCGTCGGCGATCCCGGCATCGCGGACGTAGTCGTCGGGGCTGAGGGTCAGGAAGTGGTCGCAGAGCCACACAGAGTCGAACCCGTGGGACTCCGCCGCCCGCGCGACGCGGGTCATGTCCGGGTAGTTGCCCACGGACAGGCCGCGGATGGTGAGGGCGAGGATCAGCCCGACGTGCGGGCCGTCCCCGCCGGCGCGCCCCGGCGTGCCGGGATCGGCTTTCGTCATGGACCCAACCTTTCTGTTCTCTCGGTCATGCCGACCGTCCCGTTCGCGACGACGCGGGGAAGCGTCACCGCGAAGCCGTAGCGGTCCGGCCGGTAGTGGAAGACCACGACCTCCAGCGGGCGGTTGTCGTGGTCGAAGCTGACGCGGTCGAGGACGAGGACCGGTGCGCCCTCGTCGACGCCCAGCGCCGCCGCGACGTCCGCGGACGCGCCAGCGGCGTGGATCTCATGCCGGGCTTCCGCGATGCGCGTGCCCAGCCGCTGCTCCCACATCGTGTAGGTGGTCTCGGTGGCCGGTTCGGCCGAACGCAACGGCTCGGCGGCGTCGAGCACCCGGGTCGGGAGGTGGATCGTCACCAACGCCACGGGTTGCTCGCCGTCGCCGTAGCGGCGGCGGACAGTGAGCACCTCGCGCTCCCCCAGCGTCCGCGCGACATACGGCGGCGCGGGCTCGACTCCGAAGCTCAGCACCTCGATCTGCGGGGTGACGCCGCGGTCGAGCAGGACCTCTGTGATCGTGCGAACCCCGGACGACAGCTCCTGGTCCAGCGGTTCGGACACGAACGTGCCCAGCCCTTGCCTGCGTACGACCCAGCCCTCCCGCTCGAGGGCGCCCACCGCGGCGCGGACGGTGATCCGGCTCAGACCGGACTCCGCGATCAGCTCTTTCTCGGTGGGCAGTCGTGCGCCCGGGGGCAATTGCTGCTTGACGATCGACGCCTTGATCTGTTCGGCCAGTTGCGCCGTGGCCGAGGTGCGACCGCGCTGGATCCGCAGGTCGGCTTCCGTCAGGTCGAGGCGCGGTTCGGAGTTTTCGGAGGATGTCATAAGTCGTATTGAACCCGGCGGCGGCCACCCTCCGCGCCGCGACCTGCCGCCGGGACCAGGCACCGGGCAGGCGACCCGCGTCTCGGCCTTGACTCCTTGCATAAGACGTTTTATAACGTATTACCCATAGGGATGCAAGAGGCGCCCCGACCGACCGACTGGAGAGACGCCATGGCCGACGAGAGCCCCGTGACCGTGATCGCCCGCTTCACCCCGACGTCCGAAGCCGCCGGCCGGCTGCGGGAACTGCTGGAGGGGATGGTGGCTCCGACCCGCGGCGAGGCGGGGTGCCGCTTCTACAACCTGTTCGCTGCCCAGGGGGACAATGCGGAGTTGGTGCTCCTCGAGTGCTACGAGGACTCGTCCGCGCTGGAGGCGCATCGCGCGTCAGCGCATTACAAGAACTACCGCGCCCAGCTTCCGGACTTGCTCGCGGCACCGCTCAGCGTCACCGTTCTCGCCCCGATCGACGCGCTCGACTGATCACCCGGACATCGAGTCTTCAGCTCAACGGAGAGCAAAGGAGAGCATTGTGTCCGATCTGGAGAGCGGCATACGCGATCGAGCCGTGACCCTGCGCAGGATCGACAAGGCCAGCCGCCGCGCGCTCGTGGCGTCCTGGCTCGGATGGACATTCGACGGGTTCGAGACGTACGCACTCGTCCTCGCGGGTTCGGCAGCCGTTACCAGCCTGGGGACCAGCGGCCAGCTCGAACGACTGCCCGCCTACGTCGGCGCGCTGGTGGCCGCGACCCTGCTGGGGTGGGCCCTGGGCGGGATCGCCGCCGGCTTCGCAGCCGACTACCTCGGCCGCCGCCGCACCCTGATGATCTCGATCCTCTGGTACGCGCTGTTCACCAGCCTGACCGCCTTCGCGCCCGGCTACTGGTGGCTGCTGGCTTTGCGCTTCGTCACCGGCATGGGCCTTGGCGCCGAGTGGGGCAGCGCGACGGCCCTCATCGGCGAACTGTGGCCCGACCGCTCCCGCGGACGGGCAGCCGCCGTGTTGCAATCCGGGTTCGGCGTCGGCGCCGTGCTCGCGGCCCTGGCCTGGTTTCTCCTTCAGCCGACGGGAAACCAGGCCTGGCGGTATCTGTTCCTCATCGGCGCCCTGCCCGCACTGATCGTGCTTTACGTGCGCCGGGCCGTCCACGACCCGGAAATGTGGACAGAGATCCGCGAGCGCAGGCGCAACGCCAAGGCCACCGCTGCCGGCGGCGGACAGGTCAGCCCAGCGGACCGCGAGCTCCTGCGGTCTCCGTTCACGGCGGTGTTCAGCCAGCCGCACCTGCGCCGGCGGGCCCTGCGGCTCCTCCTGATCACCGTGGTTTCGGTCATCGGCCTCTACAGCGTGTCGGCCTGGATCCCGCAGTACACCGGCCAGCTCGCGAAGAACGCGGGACTGCCCGCCGGCGAGTGGGCCGCGAACGCGGGCCTGGTGTTCAATGCCGCGTCCGTGCCGGGGTACCTGCTGCTGGGCTACCTGGCCGACAAGTGGGGCCGCAAGCCCACAATGCTGGTCTATTACGCGGGTTCGGCGTTGATCCTCCCGATCTTCTTCTTCGCCGTTTCGACGCCCGGGGTTGCCCTCGTCGCCGCCGGCGTCGCCGGGTTCTTCATCCTGGGCCAGTTCGCGTGGATGCCGATCTACCTGCCAGAGTTGTTCCCCACGGCGGGGCGGGCAACCGCGATCTCGACGGTGTTCAATTCCGCCCGGATCGCGGGCTCGCTCGTCACGCTCACCGCCGGCCTGCTCATCAGCCTGCTCGGCAGCATCTCGGCCGCGGCGACGACGATCGGAGTGACGTCCTACGCGATCGCACTCGGCCTGATCTGGTTCGTCGGACCGGAAACCAAGGGACAGCCTCTCCCCCGCTGAGCCCGCCGTTCGCGTGTGGGTCGCGAACCAGCGGTTCGCGACCCACACGCGTCGGCCAACGGGTTGAGCCGCGGAGGAACCTGGCGGGGTTCTCAGGCCGGTTCGTCGGCCGATGCGTCGCAGCCGAGTTCGAGGCTCTGCCGGAACAACGCGTGCTGGACGTTCGGGATCGCGTCGAGCATCGCGTCTTCGTTGGCTTCGCGGGGAACTTCTCCCCACCGCTCCGACCACGCGTACTCCCGCGAGCTCGTCCAGCACGCCGCCGTTCACGGACCCGGCACCGGAGAGTCGGCTCTCCGCTCGATTTCCCAGCCCGTTCCGGCCAAGGCCCGACGCGCCCGTTCGAGGCAGTCTCGATGCCGGGAGGGCGGCCGAGCTTCGGCACGCGCCCCGGGGTCGTCCGGAACACTGTCCTCGGGCATCAACCCGCCCCCTTTCCGAAGATCCAGGACGTCCACCACACCACATCCGCGACCCGGCGGACATCTCGTTCTGAGACAGGCTCCGGCCGCGGGCCGCCCTACGCTTCGGCGACATCGAATTCCCGGAGGCGGGCCATGCTGGAGCTGGAGTATCGGAACCGGACGGTCGTTCTGCGGTTGCGGAACGGAAAGACCGGGTTCCTCGACGACAGCTTTCCCGACACGCTCGCCGCGGCGCTGGTCTACATCGGACCGCGGCCGGTCGTGCTGACGGGAACCGGCCGCTGGTTCGCGCCCGATCTCGGGGCGGGCCAACGGCCGGACGCGGCGCTGGCCGCCGTGCGCCGGCATCCGGCACCGGTCGTCGCCGCGCTGAACGGCGACGCGATCGGCTTCGGCTGCGCGCTTGCTGAAGCCGCCGATCTCCGCATCATGTCCGCGGGCGTCGTGCACCGGGCCGGTTGGCCGCAGCCGGTCGACGCGGCCGCCGCCGCACACGCCGGGCTCGTCGACCTGCTGTGCTCGCCGGCCCGGCTGCTCGGTCTCGCCGTGCGCTTGGCCAACTGCACCGCTTCCGCCGCGGCGGCGTAATCGACGGTGCCGGGTCCGCCCCGAAGGAGCGGACCCGGCACCGGACCCCCGCGCCCTAGTAGATGTTGGACGGGCGGACCATGCCCTCGGCCAGGTCTCCGAATCCCGGCGCGATGATCGACCCCGGATTGACCACGACCTGCTCGACCACCGCCGTCTCCGTCGTGATCACCAGCGCTGCGATGGACGCCGCGCTCTCCAGGGCCGAACGGGTCACCTTGAGCGGGTCGATCACGCCCGCGGCGAACAGATCGCAGTACTCGCCGGCCAGCGCGTCGAATCCGTTGCCGGCGCCCAGTCCCGCGACGCGTTCCCGGACTTCGGCGCCCTCGTACCCGGCGTTCTCGGCGATCCAGTGCAACGGCTCGCCGAGCGCCCGCAGCACGATGTCGCGGCCGTGCGCCGCGTCGCCGGTCAGGTCCAGGTCCACCTGCTGCGCAGCTTGCGCGAGCGCCGCACCGCCGCCCGCGACCACGCCTTCCTCCAGCGCGGCCCGAGCCGCGGCGAGCGAGTCCTCGACGCGCAGCATCCGCTCCTTGAGTTCGACGCTCGTCGCGGCCCCGACCCGCACCAGGGCGATCCGGCCCGACAACCGCGCGATCCGGAGCCGCAGGCTGTCCTGGTCGTGCTCGATCCGGGCGCGTTCCAGCTGCTTCTCCAGCTGGCTGATCCGGGCGCGCACCACGTCCTCGGCCCCGGCGCCGCCGAGGATGGTCGTCGAGTCCTCGGTGATCGTGATGTGCGCGCAGCGGCCCAGGTCCCGTTCGGTGACCTCGGCCAGCGTCACCCCGGAGTCGTCGCTGACGACCCGGCCGCCGAGCGCCGCGGCCAGGTCTTCCAGTTCCGCGATCCGCCGGTGCCCGAACCCGGGCGCGCGGACGACGGCCGCCGCGAACGTGCCGTGCACGTTGCCGCTGACGATCAGCTGCAGTGCCGGGCCGTCGACGTTCTCCGCCAGCACCACCAGCGGCCGGTCTACCCGGCGCGCCGCCTCGACCGTCGGCATCAGGTCCTGCACCTGGCTGATTTTCTTGTTGGTCAACAGGATGACCGGCTCGGCGAAACTGACTTCCATCCGGTCCCGGTCGGTGACCATGTACGGCGACGTGTACCCGTGGTCGAACTCGATCCCGTCGGCGAGCTCCACGCTCAGCCCGGGCTGCTCGGACTCCTCGATCTCCACGACGCCCGCCCGGCCGACCGCGGCGAGCGCCTGGGCGATCACCCGCCCGATGCGCTCGTCGTCGCTGGCCGCCAGCGTGGCGATCCGCTCCAGCTCGGTTTCGCCGGACACCGCGACCGCCGATTTCCGCAGGTGCTCCACGACCGCGTCGACGGTCTCCTCGATCCCCCGCCGCACCCGCATCGGATTCGCGCCGCCGCTCAGCGCGGCCAGGCCCTCGCGCACCATCGCCTGCGCCAGCACGGTGGCGGTCGTCGTCCCGTCGCCCACCGCGCCGTTGGTCTTCATCGCGACTTCCTTGACCAGCTGGGCGCCCATGTTCGCGAACGGCTCGCCCAGCTGGATCTCCCGGGCGATGGTCACCCCGTCGTTGGTGATCGTCGGCGGTCCGGTCAGCTTCTCCAGCACCGCGTTGCGCCCCTTCGGGCCCAGCGTCGCCTTCACCGCGTCGGCCAGGGTGTTGACCCCGAGCTCGAGCTGGCGCCGCGCGTCGACGCCGAACCTCAGCTCCTTCGCCATGATGGTCTCCGTCCTTTCCTTGCGGTTTCAGGGAATGAGGATCGCGCGGCCGCGGACCCGGCCGGCGCTGAGATCGTCGATCGCCTGCTGGAAGTCGTCCAGCCGGTACCGCGCGGTGTGCAGCTTCACGCTGCCCTGCGCGGCCAGCACCATCAGGTCCTGCAGGTCGGTGTACGAGCCGACGAGATTGCCGACGAAGTTGATCTCGGTGGAAATGATGTCGATCGTCGGCACGTCGATGTTCTCGCCGTAGCCGACGACGTAGTAGCTTCCCGCGCGTCGCAGCATCCGCACGCCTTCGGCGGTCGCGCCGCCCTCGCCGACGAAGTCCACCACCGCTTCCGCGCCGTGGCCGCCGGTCAGGTCCAGCACCGCGTCCACTTGGGACCCGTCGGCGACGATCGTGACGTCCGCGCCGATTTCCTTGGCCAGCTCCAGGGCGGCCGGGTTGCGGTCGAGCACGACGAGCGTCGCCGCGCTCATCGCTTTCAGGCACTGGATGCCGATGTGGCCGAGCCCGCCGGCGCCGATGATCACGCAGACGTCGCCGGGTCGCAGCTGTTTCGCCGCCTTCGCGGCCGCGTGCTGGGCGGTGAGCCCGGCGTCGGCGAGCGCGGCCACGTCGGCGGGTTCGAGACTGTCCGCCAGTTTCACGCACGACCGCGCGGACGTGCGGAGGTATTCCGCGTACCCGCCGTTCGTGTCGATCCCGGGGAAAGCCGACTGCTCGCAGTGCACGTCGTCGCCGAGCCGGCAGGCGCGGCACAACCCGCAGGTGATCAGCGGGTGGAGGATCACCTTGTCCCCCACCGCAACGTTGGTGACCGCGTCGCCGACGGCGTGCACCCAGCCGGCGTTCTCGTGCCCGATCGTGTAAGGCAGCGCGACGCCGGACTTCTCCGCCCACTGGCCTTCCAGGATGTGCAGGTCGGTCCGGCAGACGCCGGCCGCGCCCACCTTGACCACCACGTCGAGCGGACCGGCGGCTTTCGGCTCCTCGACCTCGCGCAGTTCGAGATTCCGGTGGTATCCGGTGACTTGGACGGCTTTCACGATCGGCTCCTCGAAGTGACGACGACCGGGGCGGTCCCCTCGGGATCCGCGTACCGGGTGGCGAGCAGGCCGCGGCAGAAATGCGCGTTGCCCTCGATGGAAATACGGGTCGCGGCGGCCAGCCGCAGCCACAGCGCGGTGTCCTGCTTCCCTACCGGAGCGGCGGTGTGGTCCACGACCACCCGCGCGTGCGCGTCGGTCGGCAGCCCGATCGCTTCCCGCCGGCGCAGCAGCGCGATTTTTAACCGGTCCTCCGGCAGGTCGAGCAACTCCAGCAGCGGCAGCTCTTCGAGCGTCCACGCGCCGCCGGCCAGCACGGCGCGGCAGCACCGTTCGACCGCGGCGAGGTGTGCTTTCCGCTGGAACGTGCGGCGGAGTTCGTCGAGGCTCTGCTCCGCCTCGACGCCGAACGTGCCGACGTATCCGGCGCGGGCCGCGACTCCGGCGTTGATCTTCGCCGAGTCGTGGTGGTCGTCCAGCACCACCCGGATCCGGCCCGCGTCGGGCAACGCCGCCAGCGCGTCGTAGGCGTCCGAGACCATCAGGTACGCGAAATTCGGCGCGCAGAACGAGGTCGGCAGCCGCAGGTGCACTTCAACGCCAGCGTCGTCTATCGTCACTGAGCGGACGAAGCCGAGTTCGGTCACCGGCTGGTCCAGCTCGGGGTCGAACACTGTCGCGAGCGCCGACAGGACCATCTCGTCCAGGGAAAGGGCGGCGGTGGTCATCGCGCACCGGCTGCGGTCTCGGCGGGCAGGCGCAGCTGCCGCGGCACCTCCAGGTCGTACAGCGCGGCCGCGTTCAGCCCCAGGATCTTTTTCTTCTGTGCCACGGTGATCTGCGGGTACTCGGGCAAGTCGGCCGGGATCTGGAAGTCCACGAACTTCTCCACCAGCCACTGCGGAGTCCAGAGCGCGTAGTCGCTGCCGAAGAGGATCCGGTCCTCGCCGATCCAGTAGAGCAGTTCCCCGATGATCTGCGCGAAATACTTCGGGCGGGCGTGGATGAACGGCATCGCCACCGCCAGCCCGCCGTACACATTGGACTCCTGGGTGGCGATCCAGCAGAAGTCCTCCAGCCGCGGCAGGCCGACGTGCTCGACGATGAAGTTCAGGTCGAGGTAGTCGGTGGCCACGTGGTCGATGTCGGCCACGTCGAACGCGTCGCGGTCCAGCGGCCGGATCGTCGGTCCCTTGTGGACGTGGATGTTCTTGATGCCGAGCTTCAGGCACTCTTCGAGGTAGCGCCGCGACCACGGGTCGTCCAGCCGGTAGCCGCGGGAATCGCCGTGCCACTCGGCGGTGTAGAGCTTCACGCCCTTGAGCCGCATCTCCTCGGCGTCGCGGCGGAGCTGCTCCAGGCCGGCCTCGCCGTCGCGCGGGTCGTAGGCGTGGTTGTAGGTCAGCTTGCCGGGGTGCTGGCGCACCAAGTCGAGGCATTCGCCGGTCTGGCCGAAGTTGTTCCGGTAGAAGTCCCGCAGCAGCGTGGCCTGAAAGATCGCGTGGTCGACGTGGCCGTCTCCGAACACGTCTTTCACGAACCGCTCGGTGCCGTAATAGGTGTAGGTGTCGTAGTCCCAGGTCACCTCTTCCGGGCTGAGGTTGCGGTGGTAGTCGTAGAAGCAGTCGATGAACTGCTTCCCGTGCACGTTCTTGATGTTCGACTCCCGCGCGTCCCAGATGTGGACATGCCCGTCGACGACGTAGTACTGCTCGCCATCCTTTTCGTACATCGGAGATCCTCGCCCTTCGTTCGTGCGTTGCGGTGGGAACGCGGCGGCGGGCGGCTCGGCCCGCCGCCGCGCGGTTCGGGTCCGGGCTCAGCTCTGGGCCAGCAGGTCGAAACCGATGTACTCGGCGGCGTCCTCCGGGTTGGCGAAGAGCAGGGTGCGGTCGTCCAGGTGCACCATCCGGCCGTAGTGGGTGGAGCTGATCTCCTCGAAGACCGAGCCGTCGAACTCCTGGCCGAGCGCGTCGGTCAGCTCGGCGTAGTCGAACTCGAGCAGCCGGGTCCCGTCCACGCGGATCATCGACGGGTACTCGACGAGCTCGACCCCGTCCTTGCTGCCCATCACGTCCGCCACGACCCGGCCGACTGGGGTGTTCATCAGGGTCACGCCGCACATGTTCGAGATTTCGGTCTGCGCACCGAACTGCATGTCGCTCACTTCTCCAGCTCCTTCGGAACGTCGAGCCCGATCTCCTCGAGGAGCTGGGCGAACTTCTCCTTGCTCGCGGCGAGCGAATCGGCGAACGTGCGGGTTTTCTCCGCCGGCTGCGACCAGATCGGCTGCAGTGCCTCGGCCGCGGCCAGGCACCTCGGAACCCAGGTCGAGAGCCACTCGCCGAATAGCTCCTTGTTGGCGGCGCCGTGTTCGCCGTCGCGGGCGAGCAGCTGGAACAGCGCCCGGGTGTAGGCGAGGTCGCGGCTGTAGTCGTATTCGCCGGTGCCGACCAGCGTCGGCGTCACGTAGTCGCCGTTCGCGGCCGAGATCTGCATGACCAGCTCGGACCGGAACAGCTGGCCGACGAGCTGTTCGAACACGACGTTGGTGGCGAACAGCAATTCCGCCCAGTCGCCGACCGCGGTCAGCTCCTCCACCGCGCGGCGGGTGGGCTGCCATTCCTCCGCCGACTGCCAGACCGCCCGGTGGGTGTCGCCGTCGAAGGTGTCCAGCGAGTCGGACAAGTCGAGGTTGAACAGCGCGAGGTCCTGGGCGAAGCGCATCTTGTGCGCGGCCGTGACCGCCACCGCGGTATTGATCATGTTGGTCGGGCCGGAGCGCTGGATCGAGGTGAACACGTGCAGCGCCATGCCGTTCTCGGCGTGCATCCACGCGCCGAGGTTGCGCGCGACGAAGGTCTGCCAGGCCGGCTTCCAGTGGCTGTAGGCTCCGGCGCGCTTGGCGTTCTCCAGGCTCAGCGCGACCTGGCGCACGACCGCGGAGTTGTTGCGGTAGAGCGTCTGCTCCCACTCCTGGTTCGGGTCGAGGAACGCGTGCCAGTTCGAGGACTTCGCCCGCGTCCACTCGTGCGGGTAACCGCCCGGGCCGTCGCCGAAGCCGTAGATCCAGCCCTGGCTCAGGTGCCGGTCCGGGTCCGGCTGCACGTCGACGGTGACGTCCTCGTACACCGTCGCGCGGAGCTTGGCGGGCGTGAAGTAGTTGTAGCTGCGGCTCTTCGAGCTGGGGAATTCGAGCGCCCCGGCTTCGGAGTCGGTGAACTCCACTTTCGGGAAGCTGCGTGTCGCGGTCGGACTGCTCGCCATCTGCTTTCTCCTCTTACTGGTCGTCACTGACCGAGGTCGTGAACTTGTCGTAGAACACCTGGTCGTCCGGAACGCCTTGCCGGGACGCGAGATCGAGTGCGGCGTCGACCATCGGCGGCGGCCCGCACAGGTACACCTCGCTGCGGTGCAGCTCGGGCTCCGCGGCCTCGACGACGTCGGTGACCAGACCCGGTTCGGCGACCACCCCGAGGTCCGCGCTGCCGTCCGCCGATTCCGACAGCGCCACGACGAACCCGAAGTCCGCCAGCCGGCCGCCCAATGCCCGGATCTCGTCGAGGTAGAACAAATCCGCGGCGGTCCGGGCGCCGTAGTAGAACCGGATCCGCCGGGAGTCGCCGGTTTCGGCGAGGTGCCGCAGCAGGCTGAGCACGGGTGCCATTCCCGCACCGCCCGCCAGCAGCACCAGCGGCAGCACGTGGCCCTTCTTCAACGTGAAGTTCCCGTACGGTCCGCGCAGCCGCAGGGCGTCCCCGACCGCGAGGCCGTTCTCCAGCAGCGCGGAGAACCGCCCGCCCGGGTACTTCTTGATGAGGAATTCCAGCTGCCCGGTCGTCGCGGGCGTGGTCGCCATGGAGAACGACCGGCACTCCTCGGTGCCCGGGATGGTCAGCTCGGCGTACTGGCCCGCCTTGAATTCGAGCGGGCTCGCGGTGGCGAGCCGGAGGCCGACGATGTCGTGCGTGTGCGGCACGATCTCGGCGACCTCGGCGGTGATCTCCTGCAGCGGAGCCGAATTCAGCAGTTCGTCCTCGTCGAAGTTGAGCAGTTCGATCGTGCAGTCGCTGTAGGCGTGCGCCCGGCACAGCAGCAGGTAGCCCTCCTCGACCTCCGCGTCGTTGCACGCGAACGTCGAGTACCGCTCCATCTGCAGGTCGCCTTCGAGCACATAGGACTTGCAGGCCGAGCACTGGCCTTCGCGGCAGCCGTGCATGAGGTGGACGCCCTGGCGGAACGCGGCGTCCAGGATCTTCTCGTCCTCGGTGACCTCGATCTCGACACCGACCGGTTCGAAGGAGATGCGGTGCTTGTCGCCCATGGGTTTCTCGATTCTTCCGGCGGGGTCCCGCGGCCGTGCCGGCCGCGGGACCCGGGCTCGTCAGGCGACGGTGACGTTCGGGTTGGCGCGGTAGGCGGCGGCCCACTGCTCCCGTTCGGCGTCGGTCATCTCGTTGAGCGTCACGTTCGGGCTCGCGAACCGGATGCCCTTGAGGTCGTCGAGGGTCCAGAGCTTCTTGGCGTCGTCGAGGTCCAGGTGCGGCTGCGGGATCAGCGTCTTCCCGTCGTCGCGGACGTAGCCGAGGTCGCGGACGATGTCGGCGAGATCGCGGTCGTGGTGCAGCGTTTCCCACTCGCGGTGCCCGGTCAGCCTGCCCATGTTCGGCGTCGGGCGGCCCTCGTACTCCGGCCGGAACGCGACCTTGTCGGTCCAGGCGCAGGTCTCCGAGCAGTAGGTGCGCCACTGGTCGTCGACCTTGTCCACCACCAGGTCCTCGCGGACCAGGCACGGGACCATGCAGGTCCAGCAGCGGTGCGGGTACTCGTAGCCGACGTCCTCGAACGCGATCGGCTTGTTCCGGCCCGGGTAGCGCAGCCGGTTGTAGGCCTCCCACCACTTGCCGAACTGGTCGTACCAGCCCGGGTACTTGTCCTCGAACCACTCGAAGTCGGCGTCGGTCATGCCGTCGATGCGCCAGTAGTTCACCGGCCAGCCGGTGGCGAAGAACTGCGCGACGCGGTGCACGTAGTGCTTGTTCGTGATCCGGTTCCACGCTTCCTCGACGAGGTCGTGCGGGATCACCAGGCCGTACTTTTCGAGCGGCAGCAGGTAGCTGCGGTAGTAGTCGTCGTAGATCCAGCGCCGCCACATCTCGGCGTAGGACTCGCGGTCCTTGCGGCGGTCCTTGGTGCCGTACTCGATGAAGGTGCCGATCGCGGCGTCGACCACGCAGTGGTTGTTCCACCACGCGTACCGCAGGTCCCGCTCGAGCAGCGGCCGGTTGCGCTCGTCGGCCAGCGCCATCAGCAGGATCGAGTAGCCGTTGCTGATGTGCCGCGACTCGTCGGACTGCACCGAGTGGAACACCGTCGGCAGCAGGTAGTCGCCGTTGGCCGCCGCCTCGTCCGGCATCGCGACGAACAGCGTGTTGGTGAACGCGGTTTCGGCGACCACGGTCAGGTAGATGTTCGCCGCGGTGATCGCGTCGCCGGTGATGAAGCCTTCGCCGAACTGGCGGCCGATGGTGCCCGCGTAGTTGTTCGCGAACGCCTTCTCGGTGATGTCGAACCCGGCCGGGTCGATGTAGTTGTTCATGTAGAGCTTTTTGAGGTTCATCTGGATCGTCGAGTGCCGTACCTCGTCGATCATCTGCACCGCGAGCCCGTTGTGGATCTCCGGGTTCGGCACCGCGTCGATCGCCATCGGCATCGCCCGGGCCGCGGAGATCTCCGGGAACGGGATGATGCTCAGGAACAGCTTCTGCCATTCCAGCCAGCGCTGCTGCACCTGCCGGAACATGTTCCCGCGGATGGCGCCGTCCATCGCGCCGAAGACGCGGTTGTCCTTTTCCTCCTCCATCGGGAAGTAAGACCGCATGATCTGCTTCAGCGGGTCCTTCTTCGGTGCCTTTTCGAACGTGTAGTCCGTCCCGAACCGGGTCGCCGGCGTGGCGAACGTCGGTTCCCACGACAACTCGGTGATCTTGCTGTGCGCCTTGGTAAGGCTCTGCCTGCTCACTGGGGCCTCCTGGAACCGGCGGGCGGTCCGCCGCTGTCCGTCTGACCGGCAGAGTCTGTGCTGGGAAACCCCGGTGTTCTATCTCAATCTGAGATCCGGACCCCGGACCCGAAAAACCCGCCCTCGCTCACCTTGCGAGGGCGGGTTCGGAAAAGCCCGGAATCAGCGGGCGACGGCCAATTTCGTGTTCACGATTCGCGGCGGCTGGCGCGATTTCCGACCATCGGTTGACGGGGCCTCGATTTGACGCCGACGAAGGTCATCACGAATTTCTCTTGCCTGCGAACGGCGACCGGGTTCAGCCCGCTTCGTCGACGATGCCGAATGCGCGGATTTTGCGGTAAATGGTCGCACGCGACATGCCGAGATCGCTGGCCGCGCGTTCTTTGCTGCCGCGGTTCGCGGCGAGGCTGCGGACGATCGCGTCGCGTTCGATGGTCTCCAGCTTGGTGAGCCGGCGCCGCGTGAACGTGCGGCATTCGGCGGGCAGATCGGCGACGTCGAGCACGCCGCCGTGCACGCGGTGCGCCGCGGCGGTGAGCACCCGGTCGAGCTGGCGCACGTTGCCGGGCCAGGGCAGTCGCATCAACTGCCGGACGCAGGCGTCCGATGCGGACAGCGACCGGCTGCCCGCCCGCACCGCCAGCAGATGCGGCACCAGCCGTTGCACGTCCTCGATGCGGTGGCGCAGCGGCGGGACCTCGATCTTCCGCGCGAAGAACGCCATCACCGCGCCCTGGATGCCGGGATCGGCCGGTTCGCTGCCGACGGTGGCCACCACCCAGGCAGGCGCGTGCTGTGCCGGGTCGTTCTGCCACGCGGTGAACAGTTCGGCCAGCGCGGGCAACGCGGTGTCGCCGAGTGCGTCCAGATGCTGCAAGACGACGACCGGCGGATCACTGCAGGCCGCTTCTTCGGCGAGCGCGGGCACCCACTCTTCGCTGGCGTCCACTGAAGTGCAGTCGACCATCACCTGCCTGCGTCCGTGGCGCAGCGCAACGGCGCGGGCGATGGCCGTCTTCCCCACCCCAGGTTCCCCGCTCAGCGCCAGCCACTGCCCGCCGCGCAGGCTCGCGTCCGCGGCCGCGCTCGCCTGCCGCCACGCCGGACTCGAGCCGGCGAGGCCGGGCAACTGCAGCTCGGAGCGCACAAAGGTGCGCCGCGAGGCAGTCTGATTCTTTACCCGGAAGATGCCGCCGGCAAGCGCGTCGCCGCTGAAGACGGGCCGGTACTCGAGACGCGCGCTGACGCCCGACGGCAGATCGGCCAGCACCGTCGCGGGTTTGGCCGAGCCGGCGAGATCCGTGGCGTGCGTGATCAGCGCTGAACGATCGGTGACGTCGTAGCGTTCCTCGGCGTGGCTGTTGACCATGACGACGTCGGGGTTCACCGCCAGAACCGCTCCCGATCCGCGTCGGCAGGCCGCCAGGTACTCCCGGAACAGAGCCAGTTCGCGCGTGCCGGTGCTGGCGAGCATCGCTTCTTCGATCCGCTTCGCGGTCGTGCGCGCCAGCGTCAGCAGGAGCGGGCCGGACGCTTCGGCCCACGACGTGAGGTCGAGAACCCCGGCCAGATGTCCGCGAACCGGATGCACGATCGGTGCCCCGGCGCACTCGAAGCCGGTCAGCTCGCCGTTGAAGTGCTCGAACCCGGACACCAGGACCGATTTCTGGCATTCGAGCGCGGTGCCGATGCCGTTGGTGCCGACCGACTCCTCGGCGTAGCTGTAGCCCGGGGCGAGCGAGATCTGGTCGAGCCCCGCGGTGAGCGCGCGATCGGTGCTGAGCCGGTCGACGACCAGGCCGTTCGCGTCGGTCAGCAGGATCGCGGTCGGATGGCCGGCGAGTTCTTCGGACAGATTCGCCAGCACCGGTGCCGCACTGTGCGCGAGCAGGCTCTCCTCGTCGCGATCGGACACGTAAAGCGGCTCCGGCCGCTCGAAGTCGACCCGGTTCTCGAGCGCACGCCGCCACGACGCGGTGATCACGTCGCGCACCCCCGACACCTCGGGCGACCCGCGGGAGAGGAACAGTTCCCGCAGGTCGCGCATGGTCTCGTTGCCTCCAGCCGCCACCACCGTCTCCTTTGACGTCCAGTGCCCCGGGCCCCTGCCAGCTCCCGGGGGAACCATCGTGCACTCGTGGCGCGCGTCACTTTGTCTCATAGTGAGACAAGGCGGTACTCGGTCACAAGGCAACCGGCCGGAGGCCGTCGCGGATCATCCCGGTGAAGCGGGGCAACTGCCCGGCACCGCAGTCTCATTCCAGCCGAGGCGCACCCCTGCGAGCCCTCCGATGCCGGATGGGAGGTGGCCGTGCCCGCCGCCCGCTGGACCCGAATCCCGGCGCGTCAGGACGTGGCACACCACGCCTCGGCAGCGGCTGGCAGGACGACGTGTTCGCCTGCCTCGACGGCAGCCCGCCGCATCCTGCGGGATTTCGGACGTGGTCACCGATCTGGTGCAGGCGGCCGGCTCGCCCCCGATCACCCTTCGCGGGCTCCGGCACGGAGCGGCGAGGCTCTTGCTCGCCGCCGAGGTGGACCTGAAGGTGACCCGGGACATCCTCCGCCACTCGTCGATCAAAGTCAGTTCTGCACCTCCGCCCGGCAGCCCACGCTGCGGGCATTGCCCAGCTTCAAGCGCCCTGATCCGGACGGCGTTGTGCGGATTTCCGTCCTCCCGCACGGCCGATGTGGTTCCCTTGCACGTTCCGCGCCGAAGCAGCGAAGGTCGCGTCAAGCGTGCGCGCGCTCCCGTACCAGCCGTCGGCGCCGGTGCGCGGCCATCCGGACCGGAGCGTCCGCCCAGCCGTATCCGTCGTACTCCCCCAGCCTTTGGACCAGGGCGAGGAATACCCGGCCGCCGAGGACCTCCGTGCACACCTGCAGGTACGTCCCGTCCGGGCTTTCCTCGTGCAGCACTCCGAGTTCGCGGTACTCGGCGATCCGCTCGGCGGGCAGTGCCAGCCGAGCCTCCAGATCGGCGTAGTAGTTGTCCGGAATCGCCAGCAGCGGTGCGCCTGCGGCACGCGCGGCGCGGGCGGCGTCGAGGACATCGTCCACCGCCAAGGCCACGTACTGCGGTTCGGACACCCCCGGCGCCCACTCGCCGCGCCGCAGCAGCGACACGGTCAGCGCGAGCCGGACGCGGCGTCCGGGGTCGGCGACGGCACGGCTGCGCACGAGGCCGAACGGCGCGGCGAATTCGCCGCGCGCCGCCGGTTCCAGGCCGAGCACGCTGCGGTAGAACAACACCGCCTCGTCGAAGTGGTCGAACGGCTGCGCCAGTCCGATGTGGTCGATCGCGGTGACGCCGATGCCCTGCGCCGTCTCGCCGGTCGGGACGAAGTCGCCGGTCCAGTCCTCTTCGGATCCGGTGCGGCAGAAGAACACCGCGGTCCCGTCCGGTGCGGTCACCGCGGCCAGGTCCGCTTCCGCCGGGCCCCGTTCCCTCGGCAGCCGCGCGGCGTCGAGCCAGGTCGCGCGGCGCGCGGCTGCGGACGGATCGGCGGATTCGACGGCCAACGCGCCGACTGCGGCCGGGGAACCGGACCGGTTCACGAGAATCCGGGCACCGCCCTGTTCCCATCGCTCGACCGGCTTCGTCCGATGCTGTCCGGTGCGTGCGAAGCCGAGCGCGGCCAGGACCGGACTGAGGGTGTCGTCGGCGGACAGTTCGACGAACGCGTGCCCGCGCACCGCCGGGGCCGGCGGGCCCGCGGCCGCCGACACTGTCGCTTCGGCCAGCGCGAGCAGCGAACGGTGCGCGTCCACGGCCGCCCGTGCCGGATCCGCCTGCCGGAACACGTCGTTGAACACTTCCAGCGACAGCGGGCCCGAGTACCCGGCGGCCAGCACCGGGGCCAGGAAACCGGGCAGGTCGAACGCGCCCTGTCCCGGGAACAGCCGGTGATGGCGGCTCCATTGCAGGACATCCATCGACAGGTGCGGCGCGTCGGCGAGCTGGAGGAAGAACAGCTTCTCGCCGGGAATCCCGGCGATGCCGGCGGGATCCGAACCGCGCGACAGGACGTGGAAACTGTCCAGGCACAGCCCCAGCGCGGGGTGGTCCGCGCGCCGGACGGCTTCCCACGAGCGGTCGTAGGTGTTCACGTGCCTGCCCCAGGCCAGCGCCTCGTACGCGATGCGCAGCCCGCGTTCGCCGGCGCGCTCGGCCAGCGCGCGCAACTGCTCGGCCAGCAGATCGAGGTCCTCGACCGCGTCGTCGGCGACCGACGAGCACACCAGCACGGTGTCCGCGCCCAGCTCCTCCATCACGTCGAACTTGCGCTCCGCCCGCCGCAGGCTCGCCGCGAACCGGTCCGGCGCGGTCGAGTCCAAGTCGCGGAACGGCTGGTACAGGTCGACCGACAAGCCGAGGTCGGCGCAGCGCAGCCGCACTTGCGCCGGCGGAAGCGGAGACGCCACGAGATCGGGCTCGAAGATCTCGACCCCGTCGAACCCGGCGGCCGCCGCGGCGGCGAGTTTGTCTTCCAGTGCACCGGAAAGGCACACCGTGGCGATACCGGTCCGGAACTCACGCGACACGGCCGGCACCTCCTTCGCCGCCGACCAGTTCGGCGAGATGCCGCAGCATCCGCACCGGGTCGGGTTCGCGTCCGCTGAACAACCGCAGCGCTTCCGCCGCCTGGTGCACCGCCATCCGTCCGCCGTCGAGCGTGCGGCAGCCGCGTGCGCGTGCCGCCCGCAGCAGCGCCGTTTCCAGCGGCCGGTAGACGATCTCGGCCACCCACAACTCGGGGCGCAGCACCGAGACCGGCACCGGCAGGCCCGGATGCTCGGCCATGCCGACCGGGGTCGCGTGCACCAGGCCGTCGGCGGCGACCAGCATCCGCTCCAGCGCACTGGCCGGCGCGCCGATCGCCTTGCCGGAGCCGAACCGCGCCGCGAGATCGTCCGCGAGGCGCGCGGCCCGGCCGGCGTCGACGTCGAGCACCGCGAGCGAACCGGCGCCGAGGCTCAGCAGCGCGTGCGCCGCGGCCGCCCCCGCCCCGCCGGCGCCGAGCAGCACGACCTGATCCAGCGGTGCGCCGGGCAGCCCGGCCAGGAAACCGTCGCGGAACCCGGACCAGTCGGTGTTGTGCCCGATCGCCCGGCCGCCGGAGAAGACCACGGTGTTCACCGCGCCGATCGCGGCCGCGTCGGGGGAAAGCTCGTCGAGATGCCGGAGGACGGCCTGCTTGGCGGGATGGGTGACGTTGACCCCCGCCCGGCCCTCCGCCGCGGCCCGGGCGAGCAGGTCGCCGACCGCCGCCGGCTCGCCTCCGAGTCCGTCGAGGTCGAACCGGGCGTAGGAGCACTCGAGCCCGAGTTCGCGGGCCTCGCGTTCGTGCAGCGCGGGCGAAAGGGACGGGCCGATCCCCGCCCCGATGAGGCCGGTCAGCAGCCGGCCGGGGCCGGGCGCCGGGCGCGTGGTGCGGTCCTGCGGCATGAACTCTCTCGCCTCCCATGTATGTACTAGTTAGTTACTTGTACCGTGTCGGAGCGCGGAAGGGAAGCCGTCCGGCGGATATCCTCGGCGGCGTGAGCACAGCAGCCCAGGACGGCCCGGTCCCCGCCCAGCCGGACGGGCCCGCGGAACGGCAGCGCGACGCCGAACGCACCCGCGCGGAGATCCTCGACATCGCCACCGGGGAGTTCGCCGACCGCGGATACGACGGCGCGCGCGTCGACGAGATCGCCGCCCGCACCCGCACCACCAAGCGGATGATCTACTACTACTTCGGCAGCAAAGAAGGCCTCTACGTAGCCGTCCTCGAGCACGCCTACCAGGGCATCCGGGCACTGGAGCAGCAGCTGGACGTCGACCATCTCGACCCGGCCCGCGCCATGCGCGCGCTCGCCGAGCTGACCTTCGACCACCACGAATCGCATCCCGCGTTCATCCGGCTCGTCGGCATCGAGAACATCCACCACGCCGAGCACCTGCGGACCTCGCCCATCCTGCCCGGGCTCGCCGCGCCCGCCGTCGACGTGCTCGGCGGCATCCTCGACCGCGGCCGCGCGGCCGGGCTGTTCCGCGACGACGTCGACGCGCTCGACGTGCACATGATGATCAGCGCGTTCTGCGTGTTCCGGACCGCCAACCAGCACACCTTCCAGGCCATCTTCGACCGGGACCTGCTGGATCCGGCCCGCCGCGAGCACTACCGGCGGATGCTCGGCGACCTGGTCCTGGAGTACCTCACCGCGCACGTCGGCCGGGCCTGAGCCGCGCCGGATCCGCAGCCGGGTCTTGACACCGCGGGGTTCACTAACTCACCATCCGGTACATAACCAGTCGGTACATTCCGAGTGGACGAACCCCCGGCCGCCGCGCGGCCGCCAAGGAGGCAGACGTGGACGACGCCGTCCTGCGCCCGGATCCGGCCACGCCGGACACGCCCAGCCGCACCCCGCGCAAAGCCGCCGTGTCCTCCTGGATCGGCAGCGCCCTCGAGTACTACGACTTCTTCATCTACGGCACCGCCGCGGCGCTGATCTTCCCGAAGGTGTTCTTCCCGCACGGCAACGCCGCCGCCGCGACCGTCGCCTCGCTCGCCACCTTCGGCGTCGCCTACGTCGCCCGCCCGGTCGGCTCGTTCCTCTTCGGGCACCTCGGCGACACGATCGGCCGGAAGCGGGTGTTGCTGCTGACCCTGTCCGGGATGGGCGCGGCGACCTTCCTCATCGGCGTCCTGCCCGGATACTCCTCGATCGGATTCGCCGCACCGGTCCTCTTGCTCGTGTTGCGGCTGGTGCAGGGTCTCGTGGTCGCCGGCGAACAGTCGAGCGCCGGTTCGACCACCCTCGAGCACGCCCCGCCCGGCAAACGCGCCTACTTCACCAGCTTCACCCTCGCCGGAACGCAGTTCGGGCTGATCCTCGCCACCGCGGTGTTCCTGCCGATCTCGGCGCTGCCGAGCGAGGAACTGCTCACCTGGGGCTGGCGGATCCCGTTCCTGCTCAGCGCAGCGGTGACCGTGGCGGGCTGGTGGATCCGGCGGTCCCTGCACGAAAGCCCGGAGTTCGAGACCGCGCAGCAGCATCGCGCCGCGGCCAAGGCCCCGCTCGCCGTGCTGCTGCGCCACCACACCCCCGACGTGCTCAAAATCGTGTTCAGCGCGCTGGTGTCGGTGTCCAGCACGATCGTCACCATCTACTCGCTGACCTACGGCGCCTCCACCATCGGCATGTCCCGCACCGCGCTGCTGTGGATGATCATGACCGGGAACATCGTCGCGCTCGTGGCGATCCCGCTGTTCGGCAAAGCGGGCGACCGGTTCGGCCGCAAACCCGTGTTCCTCTTCGGCTCCCTCGGAGTGGCCGTGCTGATCTGGCCGTTCATCTGGGCGGTCAGCCAGGACAACCTGCCTCTCGTCTTCGTCGTCGGAATCCTGTTGTCGGGCATCGTGTACAGCGCCTACGGCGGTGTCGGATACGCGCTGTGGACCGAACAGTTCGGCACCCGCGTCCGCATGTCCGGAGTCGCCGTCGGAACGCAATTCGGCTTCGCGCTCGGCGGTTTCGCGCCCTCGGTCGCCGCCGCCCTCGCGGGCCCCGGCCTCGCGAACTGGATGCCCGTCGCCGCACTGACCACCGCTGCCTGCGTCGTCTCCGCACTCGCCGTGCTGACCATGCGCGAGACCTACCGCACGCCGCTGTCCGAACTGGGCCGCCCGGCCGTCCGCCCCGCCGGCGACGAACGCCCCGTCACCGCCTGACCCCCGCGGGCGGGCGGCCGAACCGCCGCCCGCCCAGGAGCCCCCGTTGCGACACCACCGCCTGCTGATCCTCAACGGCCCCAACCTGAACCTCCTCGGCACCCGCGAACCCGGCCTCTACGGCGAGCACACGCTGGCCGACGCCGAACAACTCGCCGCCGGCCGCGCCAGGGACCTCGGCTACGAAACCGCCTTCCGGCAAAGCAACTGGGAAGGCGCGCTGATCGACCGCCTCCACGAAGCCCGCGGCAACACCGACGGCGTCGTCATCAACCCAGGCGCGCTCACCCACACCTCCGTCGCCCTCCGCGACGCACTCCTCGCGTCCGAACTCCTCGTTGCCGAAGTGCACCTCACCAACATCCACCGGCGCGAGCCGTTTCGGCACCACTCCTACGTTTCCGGAATCGCCGAAGCCGTGTTCGCCGGTGCCGGGATCCACGGCTACGCATACGGAGTCGAGGCCTTGCACCGGGCCCTCGAACGCCGCGACGCGAGGCAGTAGACCGCCGCCGCCGCTGTCTTGTCTGCGACTGCCAAGCCGCAATTGGGCCGTCGCCCAGCGCGCGAAGTCCCCCTCGAACCGGGGAATCCCGGCGACGACCGTGCCTGTGCGTCCGGCGCGCTCGGAAACCGGTGGCCGCGGGTTCGCGTTCAGCCGGCCTGGGCGGGCGAGGCACGGTCCGAAACCGAAGCACAGGTGCGCGACGAGGACAGAGCAGCGAGCTCGACGACGCGGACGTCGAAGCCTGTTCGCCGGGATGAGCGGCGGGCCTCGCGGATATTCAGTGGCCGCCCGCCGGCCCCAACGCCGATACTCCCGACATGCGCATCACCTTCCACCACGCCTCGCGCGGGGAGTCAGTGGCACGGGTCCGCCGCGGCGACGGCGTGACGCTCGTCCTCCCGTCGTATTCGCGGAAATGGCGGGTGCCGCACGACCTCGCGCACGCGGCTGCGGAAAGGGAACTGCGCCTGGGCGGAGGGGTGTTCGGCTGCATCGCGGCCGGCGCGGTGTTCGACAACATGCGGGTGACCGAAGGCAAGCCCCGCCACGACGCGAAGGCACGCAGCGCCAAGATCCTGAGGTCCGCGAAACGGTCGATCGGGATCGCCGAAGTGATGGCCGGGGTCATCCACGAAGCCGTCGAGCAGCGGCTTCCGATTCCATTCGAGCAGGCGCGCGAGGGCTGGGGCGCGCTGGCTCAGGACCCGTTCCCGTGGACCGACGCCGACATCACCCGCGCCACCGACACCCTGCGCGAACTCGACAGGCAATGGCAGGCAAGCCCGAACCCGCTGGAATTCGCCTGGCCGGACTCCCTGCGCGCAGACCGCTGACCGGCGCCTGCCCCGCCCGGAGCCCGGCTGGCGGAGCCGTCGTGGCGAAAACCTCGCTCAACCGGCCGGCTGACGGTTCTCGGGTCCGCTCCCCCTGTCCATCCATTGTGGAATGGCTCGGCACGGCCCGGTCGACTTCGGCGGCATCGCCTGCGACGCGGTCAACCGGTCTCGAAAGCGCAGCGTTTCACCACCGCGCACACCGCGTACGGCGACCAGAACCCCGACCGCAGCCCGGGACACCGCCCGGCCTTCCCGGCGCCGACGCCGCGCGACGTGCTGAACACCGACCCGTGCTGCCAGCGCGGGGTCGACGGACTCAGCCAGTCCGGCGACACCCTCGGCTGGGCGAACGTGCTCACCTCGTTCGGGCTTCCCGGCGACCAGGCCGCCCACGAGCTGTTCCACGCGCCCGAAGCCGCCGGGAAGTACTGGCGACCCCTGGACCCGGATGCGGCCGGTCGCCTTCAGCACGCGAACCGTGGTTCGACCGCACTCAAGTGGCGCCGGCCCTGCCTCGTGCGCAGGCACGCGGAAAGCACGCGGCAGAGGAACGCCTGCCGGACCGAGGCTGCTCTCGCGGCGTTCCGCAGTGGTAGCGGAATGTCGCGCTGGGGGCGATCGTCTGGCTCTTCGGGGTTCCGGTGCGCCTGCAAGCGGTGCAGTCTCGGGTCGCTGCTGCGGAGCGCAGGACCGCCGACCAGAGGGTCGCGAACGCGACGCTGCGGAGCGCAACTCGTTCGGACGCCTCAGCAAGCGCGAACACGCCGGAGACACGGCGGTACACGGCTCGGGAACCTGCCGAAGCGGCGGCGTCCCTCGCCGAGACCCGGCGGGCGGGCCCGCGCGGCGCCGACCGCGCGGGCCCGGCCGGTCAGTGTGCCGCCGTGACGAATTTGTCGGTGTAGGTGCTGCCGAGGTCGATCTTCTTGCCCTTCACGTCCGGATTGAACGCCTGCAGCACCGCCAGGTCGGTCGCCGGACCGTCGGGCGGCATGATCCCGGTGGGGTTGTAGATGCCCTTCTCGTTGTCGAATGCCTTGGCGTAGGCCGCTTTCCCGGCGCCGGCGTAGTAGTCGGCGGGCATCACGTCGGCGACCTGCGCGCCGTTGTGGCCCTGGATCCACTTCAGGGTCTCGACGTAGGCGTTGACGAGTTTCTGCACCACTTCCGCGTGGCTGTTGACGTAGCTCGTGGTCATGTACAGCGACGTCGCCGGGTATTGGCCGCCCAGTTGCTGTTTCGTGCTCGCCGCGGTGCGCATGTCCAGCAGGATGTAGGCCGCGCCCTGGGCCAGTGCGGTGGACACGGTCGGCTCGGTGGTCATCGCGCAGTCGACGTTGCCGTGCTGCAGCGCCCCGATCAAAGTGGCCCCGGCCTGCACCCCGACCCGGTGGATCTTGGCGGGGTCGACCCCGTTCTTCTGCGCGAGGTACTGGGTCAGGAAGTCGGTCGACGACCCGAGGTCGGTGACCCCGAGATTGCGCCCGGCCCAGTCCGCCGGCGAATGGATCCGATCGCGCACCTGCGGACGGCACAGCTCGACCTCGCCCGGGGTGCTGAGCATCGACACCACGGACTCCATGGACTGCCCGAGGCCCTGCATCGCGATCGTGTGGTCGTAGAACCCGCCGACGCCGTCGACCTTGCCCGCGACCATGTTCGTCGTCGCGTCGACCCCGGCTCCTTCGTCCTGCAAGGTCACGTTGAGGCCCTGCTTCTGGTAGTAGCCGAGCCGCTGGGCGAGCATGAACGGCAGGTAGATCTGCTTGTTCAGGCCGCCGACCATGATGCTCACCGGGGTTCCGGTCCCGCCGGTGGAGCTGGTGCCTGCGTTCTGGCTCGCGGTCGAGGCGCAGCCGGCCAGCGCGAGCAGCGCCGCCGCCAGGGCGGCCGCCAATTTCTTCGCGGACACAGGGATCTCCTTTGTTCGTAAGGTAAACACGGGGACGGTCACAGCTCCGGGCCGGTCAGCTGCGCGGGGCGCCACCGCAGCAGGCGGCGCTCGAGCCGGGTGATCAGCCACTCGGCGATCAGGGCGACGACGCCCATGATCACCATCGACGCCCAGACGCCGCTGGCGTCGAAGGTGCCCTGCGCGTTCTTGATGAGGACGCCGAGACCGGCGTAGCCGCCGAGGAATTCCCCGACGATCGCGCCGATCAGCGCGAACCCGAAACTCACGTGCAGGCTGGCGATGATCCAGGTGAACGCCGAGGGCAGCACGACCTGACGGGTCACCTGCCAGCGCGAGGCGCCGAGGATGCTGGCGTTCGCGATGAAAGTGCGGTCGACCTCCCGGGTGCCCTGGAAGGCGTTGAAGAAGACGCCGAAGAACACCAGCACGATCACCAGCAGGATCTTCGATTCCAGTCCGAGCCCGAACGCGAGCACGAACACCGAGCCGAGGACGATCCGCGGGATGGCGTTGAGCACCTTGATGAACGGGCCGAACACGTCGGACAGGAACCGGATCCGGCCCAGCGCGATGCCGCACACGATGCCTGCCGCGGTGCCGATGGCGAAGCCGATCAGCGCCTCTTCGAGCGTGGTCCAGATCTGGCTGCCGAGCGAGCCGATCGCGGTGCCCTCGGCGACCCACGACCGCAGCCGGTCCCAGATCCCCGAAGGCAGCCCGTAGAGCACGATCGCGTGCTGGTCGCCCTGCACGAGGACCTGCCAGCCGCCCAGCACCGCCACCAGCACCGCCGCCTGCGTCGCGTGGACCAGGACGCCGCGGCCGCGGCCGCGCGACCTGCGCGCGGCGGCGTCGGCCGCCGGCGCCGGGTCCGGCGGTGATTCCACCTCGGCGGTCACGGCTTCTCCCTCCCGCCGGCCAGGGTCGTCTGTGCGTAAGCCCGGTCGACCTCGGAGCGCAGCGCGTCCCAGATGCGCTGATAGAGGTCCACGAACCGGGCGTCGAACCGGATCTCCTGGACGACGCGAGGGCGGGGCAGGTCGATCGCGAACGCGGCCTTGACCGTCGCCGCCGGGCCCGCGGTCAGCACGACCACCTTGTCCGCGAGGGCGATCGCTTCCTCCAGGTCGTGGGTCACGAACACCACGGCCGGGCGGGTGAGCTCCCACAGCGCGAGGAGCTCGTCGGACATCTTCGCCCGCGTCTGCACGTCCAGTGCGCTGAACGGCTCGTCCATGAGGAGGATCCGCGGTTCGTTGATGAGGTTCTGCGCCAGCGCGACGCGTTTGCGCATCCCGCCGGAGAGCTGGTGCGGGTACCGGTCCTCGAACCCGCTCAGCCCGACCCGGCGGATCCAGTCCCGCGCGTCGGCGATCGCCGTCCGTTTGGGCGTGCCGCGAAACCGCGGGCCGGCGGACACGTTGTCCAGCACGGTCTTCCACGGAAGAATGGCGTCGGTCTGGAACATGAAGCCGACGCCGGGCGTGATCCCGGAAACTTCCTCCCCGTGCACCCGGACCGCGCCGGACGACGGCTGCTCCAGCCCGGCGACCAGCGTCAAGGTGGTGGATTTGCCGCAGCCGGTTGGCCCGACCACGGCGCAGAATTCGCCCGGCGCCACCTCGAGGTCCAGATCGCGCAAGGCGGTGTAGGGCCGCGGTCCTTCCGTGGCGAACCGTTTCGTCACGTCCTGCAGGGCGATGGCCGGCGGTCCCGGTCTGGGTGCGTGCACGGTGGCTTCCTCTCGGTCGGCTGCCCGTTTCCGTCGGAGGAGGCTAGAAAGCCGAGGAGGCGCGGCGGAATGTTCCGTGCGATACCAGCGAATGGTGCGCTTTCCGCGGTTTTTGCTCGTAAAGTTCACAGTGGACCGGACTATCCGGGCGTTCCGCCCGCCGCTTCTTGGCATCCGCGCCGTCTCGTGGTGTCATGCGACACGCCCCTGTGACGAGCGGCAGAGCGGAGCGGTCATGTGGCGGTCACGTCCCCTCGCCTCGCAGATCCTGGTCGCCGTGCTGGGCATCCTGCTCGCCACCGTCGCGGCCGGCGCCCTGCTCTACGTCAAGCTGACCGGGCAGACGCTGGACACGCAGTACGGCCAGCGCGCACTCGGCATCGCGAACACCACCGCGCAAATGCCGGCCATCCGCGACGCGCTGGTGCGCCGCGACCCCGGGCACACCGTCCAAGCGGCGGCGGAGCTGATCCGCCGGGCAAGCGGAGCGGCGTACGTCGTGGTCACCGACCGGTCCGGGCTCCGCTACTCCCATCCCAACCCCGCGCTCATCGGCCGGCGCCTCGAGGAACGGGTCGTCGCCCTCGACGGACGAGACCACCTCGGCATCGACAACGGGAGCCTCGGCCGGTCGGCGAACGGCCGCGCCCCGATCCGCGGTCCGGACGGCGCCGTCGTCGGCCAGGTGTCCGTCGGCATCCTGGAGGAACAAGTCACCAGCGAACTGGCGGCCGACATTCCGTGGGTCCTGCTCTACTCCGGGCTGGCGCTCGCCATCGGTGTCGCCGCCTCCTGGCTGCTCGCCCGCCGGATCAAGCGCGCCACCTTCGGGCTGGAAGTCTCCGAGATCGCGTCCCTGCTGCAGGAACGCGAAGCGATGCTGCACGGCATCCGCGAGGGCATGGTCGGCCTAGACCGGCACGGCCGCGTCGAGGTGATCAACGACGAAGCCCGCCGGCTGCTCGCGATCCCTTCCGCGGCCCGCGGCCGCGACCTCGGCGAGCTCGTCCCGCCCGGCCGCCTCCGCGACCTGCTCGCCGCGCCGGCCGCGGACGACGAGGTCGTGCTCACCGGCGAATTCCTGCTGGTGGTCAACAAAATGCCGGTCGTCCTTTCCGGACGGGACGCGGGCTCCGTGATCACGCTGCGGGATCGCACCGAACTGGAGGGCCTCGTGCGCGAACTGCAGGCCGTCACCGGACTGACGACCGCGCTGCGCGCGCAGGAGCACGAATTCGCCAACCGGCTGCACGTGCTCTCCGGGCTCCTCGGGCTCGGGGAGATCGACGAGGCGGGCCGCTACCTGACCGAGATCGCCCACGGACCGGCCGCGCACGCGACCGATCTGCGGGCCCGCTTCTCCCCTCCCGAACTGGCCGCGCTCCTCTCCGCCAAGGTGGCCATCGCCGCCGAGCGCGACGTGCGGCTCGAGGTGGACCCCGGCTCCCGGCTCGACCTCGGCACGACCGACCCCGGGCCGCTGGTGACCGTCCTGGGCAACCTCATCGACAATGCCGTCGACGCCGTGGCCGGACGCCCGGGCGAGCGCAGAGTCGACGTGCTCGTCGACCGGCTCGGCGCCGCTGTGCGCGTGGTGGTCGCCGACACCGGCCCCGGAATCCCCGACGAAGCGCTGCCGGAGATCTTCGCCGACGGCTACACCACCAAATCCCCACGCCCCGGCATGCGCCGGGGTCTCGGCCTCGCCCTCGTCTGCCGCCTGGCGCGCAGGTCCGGCGGGTCGGTCACCGTCCACAGCGGACCCGGAGCACGATTCGACGTCCTCTTGCCCGACATCCCGGCGAGCGTCCGGCCGGAACCGGTGGAGTGCGCATGACGATCCGGACTCTCGTGATCGACGACGACTACCGCGTCGCCGCCATCCACGCGGCCAGCGTGGACCGCGTACCGGGATTCAGCTGCGTCGGCAAGGCCCACACCGCCCGTGAGGCACGCGCGTGCGTCGCGAACGTCCAGCCGGACCTGCTGCTGCTCGACGTCTACCTGCCTGACGACGACGGGCTCGCCCTGCTGCGCGACCTGCACGCGACACCCGCCCCGCCGGGCTGCATCGTGATCACCGCGTCCCGAGACCTCGACACCGTCCGCGCCGCGACGCACCTCGGCGCCGCCTACTATCTGGTGAAACCCTTCGGTTTCGCACAACTGCGCGAACAACTCGAAGCGTACCGGCAGTGGCGCGACCGGGCGTCCGGCACCGGCGAGGTCGATCAGGCCACAGTGGACTCCCTCTATTCCATCCTCCGCGGATCCGCCGCGACCCCGAACTCCGCCGCCCTTCCCCCGACCATGCGCAACGTCCTGCACACCATCCAGGACGCCGGCCGGCCGCTGGCCGCCGGCGCGCTCGCCGCCGCCCTCGGCATCAGCCGCCCCACCGCGCAGCGCCACCTCAGCGAACTGCACCGCCGGGGGTTCCTGAATCTCGAACTCGAATACGGCAGTGCCGGGAGACCGGCGCACCGCTACACCGTCCCGGGGCGCCCCTGATCACGTTTCAGGAACCTCCGCCGACGCGGCCGGACACGTTCAGGGTGTCGGCCACGGCAGCGATGCACCGCCGCGGGACGGTCCCATGCCGGCCCGCCCGTCGCCTCCGCGCCCCTGACGGCACATGGGCAACTGGCCCCGCCCGCGTGCTCCCGGTTCCCTTTCCCCGTCGCGAACGGTCCGCACTTGCGTTCCGGCTGCTTCGCGCGGGACAGACTGCGGGCCGGTCACGGGTTTCCGGCCGTCAGGCGGGCACGCTGGTCGGGGGGCGAAACACCGCGTCGCACTGGCGGACAGGAAGCACGATCAGCGACGCGACGCCGGGCGCGGCTCCGGCGGCCCGAATGTCCTCATCGGACAGTCGAGCACGGACGACAGCGGACGCGGGAAGCCAGCCTCCGCCGCCGAAGTCGAGCACCTCGTCGACGGGTGTGCCGAGAGGGTTTCGCACACCGCCGGCCGCCACTGCGTCGCGGCCTGGCCGGAACGGTCACCGACTCCCCCGACGCGGGATCCGCCGCCTGTTTTCCAGCCTTTCCAGCGCCCGCACCGCACGAGGCCCGCCGGAGAAGGCGACCAGCCGGCGAACAGAGGAGCGCCTCGGGTACGCGCACGACAAGAACTCCGCGACGGTGCACCTGTGGCTCGGACCGAGGCGTCGGCACAGTCCACCACCCGATCGACCACAAACCGGGCTCGTTGACACAGCTTTGGTGCCGAGCCAGGAGGCCTTGCCCCGATCCCTACGGCGACGCCGGGAGCTTGACGGAATCCCTGCGCCGGTTCCCTTGCCCGCGAGGGACGCTGCGGTTTGTGTCCGCACCAGCACGCCGCTCGGTCCGGGATTCGAGAGGGCGGACGGCGGCCGCCTGGTCGGTCAAGTCGGGTGAAGCGCCGCGAACTCCGCTCGGGACGTCGCTCAAGGCTGTGCACTCCGCGGTGCCGCAGCGTCGTCGTCAAGGAGTCCGGGGACAGGATCCGGCAGGCACGCTTCTCAGGTGCGAAGGGCTGCCCGTCGGCAACCTCGTCCACCGTTCGCGATCATCGGCGGAGCCGGGCCGCTATCCATCAGCCGACGGAGGGAGAGCCGAGGCTTGGCGGGCGACCGCGAGCCGGCCGAGCTGATGGCGAGAGCGCAATTCCTTCTTGTCGATCTTTCCCACGCTGGTCAGCGGGAGTGCGTCGAGAAAGGCCCAGTACTCCGGGATCCACCAGCGCGCGACCTTGCCGGCCAACCAGGTCCGCAACGACTCGATGTCGGGACGGGCCCCCTCATGCGGCACGACGACCGCGCACGGCCGTTCGTCCCACCGCTGGTCCGGAATCCCGATCACGGTCACCGCGGCGATCTCCGGGTGGCCGAGCAGCACGCCTTCCAGCTCGACCGAGGAAATCCACTCGCCGCCCGATTTGATGACGTCTTTCGCCCGGTCGGTCAGCCGCAGGTAGCCCTGCGGGTCCAGCGTGCCCAGATCGCCGGTGCGCAGCCATCCTTCGTGGAACTTGTCCGGTCCCTCGTCGCCGAGGTAGCTGCCGGAGATCCAAGGCCCGCGGAGCAAGATCTCGCCGACCGTATGGCCGTCAGCCGGCAGGTCCTCCAGAGTGTCCGGTTCGACGAGCCGGACATCGACGCCTGCCGCAACCCGGCCTTGGGACAGGCGTGCGGAGAGTTCTTCGTGCGGTGCCGCACCCCGCGGGGGCACGGCGACGCTCACCAACGGAGAGGTTTCGGTCATGCCGTAGCCCTGCACGATGCGCGCGCCGGCCTCGCGGTCGAACGATTCGAGCAGCGACGGGGTGACCGCCGCTCCCCCGACGACCACGATGCGCAGCGACGAGAGGTCACGACCGGGCTCTCGTCGCACCAGCTGAAGCACGTCGTTCCACACCGTCGGCACGCCGTTGGCGAAGGTGATCCGCTCCTGCTCGACGGCGCTCGCGATCGTGTCGGGCTTGAGGAAGCGGTCGAGCAGCACCATGTCGGCGCCGTGCCACCAGGCCGTGAACGGGTAGCCCCAAGCGTTGGCGTGGAACATCGGGACGCAGATCAGCATCCGGTCTTCGAACCCGATCCGCAGTGCGTTCTGCGTGCACGAGGAAAGCGAGTGGATCAGGATCGAACGATGGCTGTAGGCAACGCCTTTGGGGTTGCCGGTGGTACCGGTCGTGTAGCAGATGGTCGCGGCGTCCCGCTCGTCGACGTCTGCCCACGCGTAGGTATCCGGGCGGTCCGCGACGAGATCGTCGTAGGCGACCACTCGGCGGCCGGATCCTTCGAAGAGCACATGGTCGACGGTGCCGTTGACGACGACTGTGTGCACGGTCGGCAGGTCCGGCAGCAGCGGCGCGAACTGGGCCGCCAGCGATTCGTCCACGATCATGACCTGGTCCTTGGCGCCGTTGATCGTGTAGGTCAGCTGGTCGGCGAACAAGCGGATGTTCGCGGTGTGCAGGACCGCGCCCATCGCCGGCACCGCCAGGTAGGCCTCGAGATGCTCCTGGTTGTTCCACTGATAGGTGCCGACCCGTTGGTCGCCAGTGATCCCCAGCGAAGCAAGGCCGTGGGCCAGCCGGGCGGCGCGGGCCGCGACGTCGGCGAACGTGCTGCGGCGGGGTTCGCCGGAGCCCGACCAGGTGATCACCTGGCGATCGCTATGCCAGCGCCGGCCGTGGCGAAGCAGGCTCGCCACCGTCAGCGGGGCATCCATCATCGTGCTCTTCATCGTCTCGTCCCCGCGGCTTCCTGAGCGATCCCCGCCGCCACCAGTTCTTCGATTTCCCGGGGACTGCGGCCCAGTTCCGCCAGCACCGAGCGGGTGTGGGCCCCGAACATCGGCATCGGGGCCAGCGGCTGTGCCGCGAGATCAGGCGCGAGCACCGGGTAGCGTTCGACCAAGACCTCGTCATCCGTGCCAGCCACGTGCGTGCTCGTGTACCAGTTCCGGCTCCGGCGCCCGGGGTCTTGCGGCAGTTCGGCGATGCGCAGCATCCGGGCGGCAGGCACTCCTGCCGCCTGCATTTCGAGAGCCACGGCATCCGGGTCACGGTCACGGACGTACGCCGCGACAGCGGCAGCTTCCTCTCCTGGACGGGTTCCGAGCACCTGGCGCAGCGCCGCCAGCTGCTCGGGCGTCCGCGGGTCGACGATGCACCACTGGTCCTCCCCCGCGGCGCGGAAAACCACCTCGGGGAGCAGGCGGCCGGAGAGGTCGCCTGGCGGCAGCACCGATCCCGGTTCCGCGGACTCCGCGGCCAGGTGCCGGTCCAGCTGGACCAGCCCCACGTCGGACTGCGCGACGGTGACGTGCGCGCCGCGGCCCGTGCGCCGCGCGTCCAGCAAGCACGCGAGCGCGGCGAACGCGCACACCCGTCCGACAAGGTGATCGGGGTAGAGCGTGATCCCGTCGGAGAAGTACCCGTCTTCCAGCCCTTCCCGCCAGAGCCAGGTCAAGCCGGACGCCGCTCGCACCAGCGCGCCGTAACCCATCGCGGTGCGCCACGGCCCGGTGGTGCCGAAGGCACTGCTCTCCACGCACACCAGCCGCGGGTTGACGGCGGCCAGATCCGCGTACGAGATCCCGAGCCGTTCGACAGTGCCGGGTTTGAAGTTGGACGTCACCAGGTCCGCGCGCCGGGCCAGGTCGTGGAAGACGCGGCGACCTTCGTCGGTCCGCAGATCGAGCCCGACCGACTCCTTGCCTCGATGTCCGCGCGCCTGCGCCGGCGTGCTCCAGTCGAACGATCGGCGCATCCCGTCGGGGAAATTCTTGTTCTCCACCCGGATGACCCGGGCGCCGAACTGGGCGAAGAGCTGCCCGGCGCTCGCCCCGGCGACGATGACGCCCAGGTCCAGCACGGTCAAGCCGCTCAACGGGTACGGGCCGGCGGGGCCGGGGACGAGAACCGGGCGGGACCGGGGCTGCGCCGTCGCGGGCGCCGGATCCGGCGGGACGGACCGCCGGCCGTCGACGTGCACCATGCCCTCCGCGGTGCGGACCGGTTTGCCGTCCAGTTGCCCGACTTCGGCGATCACGCCGGTGACGCGATAATGCTCCTCCCGGAGCACTTCGCCGACCGAGAGCACCCGTGCCGCGGGAATCCGCCGTTCCTGGCATTCGCGCACGACCTCGTCGGACGCCATCGGCGCGACGAACTCCCCGATCGTCTTGGCGATGAGGTCGGCCTTGGCGTACCGGCCGGGGTTCGTGAGCAGGTCGTCGCCCAGCAACGGCTCGGGATCGCCCAGCCACGACCGCATCGCCAGCCATTGGCCCTTGGCCAGCACGCAGATGCGGACGTAACCGTCCCGGACGCGGTAAATCGGATAGACGCTCGCGGTGTCCGGGCGGCCGTACGCCTCGAGGATGTCCGGCGTTCCGGACCCGGTCATCCCGTATGCCGGGTCGAAAGCGGACGCTCCCGCCTCGAAGACCGAGCAGTCCAGCAGCGCGCCGCGCCGTTCGGCGCCGGCTGTCGATCGGCAGACCGCGGCGAGCAGCGCCAGGGCGATCTCCTGGGCGGCGCTGCGCCGGAACAAGCCGCCTGCCGCGACCAGCGGCGCACGACCCGGCGCACCGGAGCGGGACAGCGGCTGGTCGCCTAGTGCCCGGTACGCGCCGGTCACCTCCGACGCCAGTTCCGGAGGCAGCCCGGCGGAGCGCACCAGCTCTCGCAGCCGCTCGCAGGCGGCCGCCAGCTCCTGTGCGTCGTCCACCGCGATCAGCGCCTTGGCGTGCAGGCCGGCGATCTCGGCACGGACCCCGGCGGCCTCCAGCGCGGACCAGTACGCGTCGCGAGTGACGACGAATCCGTCCGGCACCGGGTAGCCCGCGGAGATCAGCTCGCCGAGGTTCGCCCCCTTGCCGCCCGCCGTCTCGGCATCAACGAGCCGGATCTCGGCCAGTTTGCGCACGTGTGTCATGACGATCCTCCTCGGGTACCGCGGGTCAGGCGGCGGAACAGCTCGTCCGCGCCCCAGACCAGCACCGGCATCGGCGCCAGCACCGCGTACACCCACGCGGGCAGCGCCGCGGTGCCGAAGACGCCCTGGAGCCAGGGCAGGTAGATGAGCGCGGCGGCGAAGGCCAGTTCGAAGGCGATGCCGCCGAGCAGAAGCTTGTTGGTGCCCAGACCGATCGCCCGCAGCGACACCCGTTCGGTGCGGGCGGCGAACGCGGTGCCGATCTGGCAGAACACGATCGCGGCGAAGCTGGCCGTAGTGGCTTGGAGATAGGCGTGGTGCAGCGGCGCGCCGTCCGACACGTCCGCGCCGGGGTGCCAGCCCGCGGCGTACAGCACCGCGAAGAAGGCGCCGAGCACGAGCGCCGCCGACAGCACGCCCATGATTCCCCACGCTCGCAGGAGCATCCGGCCGGTCACCACGCCTTCGCGGCGGGAGCGCGGCCGGCGGGCCATCAGCCCGGGCTCGGCGGGCTCCCGGCCGAGCGCGAGCGCGGGCAGCGTTTCGGTGCCGAGGTCGATCGCGAGGATCTGCAATACCGTGAGCGGCAACGGGATCGCGCCGCCGGAGATCGCGAACAGCAGGAACGGCAGCACCTCCGGCACCGCGTGCGCGAAGATGTACAGCACGAATTTGCGGACGTTGTCGAACACCCGGCGGCCCTCGCGGACCCCGGCCACGATGGTCGCGAAGTTGTCGTCGGTCAGCACGACGGTCGCGGCTTCTTTGGCCACGTCGGTGCCGCTGACGCCCATCGCGACACCGATGTCGGCCCGCCGCAGCGCGGGCGCGTCGTTCACCCCGTCGCCGGTCATCGCGACGACCTCGCCGCAGTCGCGCAACGCGTCGGCGATGCGCAGTTTGTCCTCCGGTGCGGCACGCGAGAACACCACCTCGTCCCCGCCGACCAGCACTGTGTCGAGGTCCGGCTCCGGCATGCGCGCGAGCGCGGTGCCGTCCACGACCCGGTCCGCGCCGATGCCGACCCGGCGGGCGATCTCGGCCGCGGTCAGCCCGTTGTCCCCGGTCACGACGTGCACGGTGATCCCGGCGGAATGGCAGTCCGCGACCGCCGCGGCGACCTCCGGGCGAGGCGGGTCGACCAGGCCGACGAAGCCGAGCAGGCACAACCCGTTCTCCGCTTCCACGCGGCTGCCCGGGATCGCCGGCGTCTCCCGCCGGGCGACGGTCAGCACCCGCAGCGCGCGCCCGGCCATGCTGTCGACGAGCGCCGCCAGCTGCGCGCGCCGGGTCGCGGTCAGCTCCGTTCCGTCGAACTCCGCGGTGCACAACGGGAGCACCTGTTCGGGCGCGCCCTTCACCGCCACCACGAGGCCGCCGTCCACGAAGTCCACTGTGGACATCCGCTTGAGCCGGGGATCGAACGGGTACAACGTTTTCCGTGCGGCTTCACGGGCGTTCGCGGTCACATTCGCGCCATGATCCGCGGCGAACCGAAGCAGCGCGAGTTCGGTCGGATCGCCGGATTCCCCGTCGAGGTCCGCGGTGCTGCACCGCGCGAGGACCTCGGCGGTCTCGCGCGGCTGCGCCGAATCCGCGCCGTCCGGGCCGCGCAGTTCCTCGACCCGCATCGAGTTCTGGGTCAGCGTGCCGGTTTTGTCCGTGCAGATCACGGTGGTCGAGCCCAGCGTCTCCACCGCCGACAGCCGTTTCACGAGCGCGCCCGCCTTCGCCATCGACCGCACCCCGGCCGCCAGCGCGAGCGTGATCGTCGGCAGCAGGCCTTCGGGCACGTTGGCCACCAGCAGGCCGATCGCGAACACGAAGGCGGCCGACCATGAAAGCCCCGCCGCGACTCCGAGCGGAAGGAACCCGACCCCGACGACCACCGCGACCCCGGCGATCAGCCACGCGACCCGCCGCACCTGCCGCTCGAGCGGGCTCTCCTCGCGGCCGATCCGGGCCGAGAGCGACGCGATCCGGCCGATCTCGGTGCGCCGTCCGGTCGCGTGCACCACGGCCCGCGCGGAACCCGCGACACAGACCGTGCCGCTGAAGACCAGCACCGGGGAATCCAGCGGACGATCGGCGTCGTCCACGGCGTCGGCGGTCCGGGTCACCGGAGCCGACTCGCCGGTGAGCATCGACGCGTCGACGTCCACCGTGCCTTCGATCAGCCGCGCGTCCGCCGGAACCCGGTCGCCTTCGGCGAGCAGGACGACGTCGCCGCGAACCAGCTGGGTTGATTCGAGATGCACGACGACGCCGTCGCGCAGCACCGCGCTGCGCTCGGGCAGGTACTTGCCCAGTGCTTCGACCGCCCGCTCCGCCTGCTGCTCCTGGAAGAACGCGAGCAGCCCGTTCAGGATGATCACCCCGACGATCGCGTACGCCAGGTTGGTCGTCCCGGCGAACCACGCCAGCGCGGCCGCGACCCACAGCAGCAGGGCGAGCGGGTGTACCAGCTGGCGCAGCAGGGCGAGCGGCCACTGCCTGCCGCCCTTGTGCGGCAGCTCGTTCGGGCCGTAGACCTGCAGTCGCCGGGCCGCTTCCCGGCCGCTCAAGCCGCCCGGCGCGGAACGGAGGTCCCGCAGCAGGAGGCCGATCGGCTCCCGTGCGTCGACCTCGGGCTCCGCTGTCGCGGGCGGCGGGCGCAGATGCGTGGTCATGGAATTCCCTCAGTTCTCGAACACGAGAAGGACCGCCTGCGGAGCCGGGCTCTGGTCCCCGGGACGCACCTCGGTCGTCAATCCGCGGACCGCGGCTGCGACCCGCAGGGAATGGACCGCCGCGCCGACCAGAACGCGGTCGACGTGAGTCGTTCCTTCGGCGAGCACCACGAGGCCCCGGCTGCCCGCGTGCCGCGATACTCGGGTGCGCGGCCAGGTGTTCTCCTGCGCCAGCTCCGCGAGCACGCCCGGATCGGCGACCGGCACCGCGCGGCCTCGCGGCGGACCGGCGACCGCGCGCAAGGCGAGGTACCGGTCCCAGTCGCTCGCGGTCGCCGGGTCGTCCGCCCCGGGAGTCACGGCCGCGACCACGTCCGGGCGGCCCGGGTCGTCCGGGAACGACAGCACCGGGCGGATTCCCAGTCCCCGCAGCACGATCCACGCGGCGGACAGCGCGGTGCCGCATCCGGCGAGCACGTGGCGTCCGCCGGGATCGTGCCGGAGCCGGCCCACCCGGGAGATCGCCAGCTCGCCTGCCCGGGTCTCGACCACGAAACGGCGCACGTCCAGCCGCGCCAGCGCGTCCACGAGCACCGCTCGCGCGCAGCGGTCCCAGGCGAAAGCGACGTCGCTCATCCGATCGCTCCGGCGGGTTCCGGCCTCGGTCTCGGAATCGCGACCGCTGTCTGGCAGGTGGCCAGCAAAGTCTCGGCGTCGGTCACCGTGACCCGGTCCTCAAGCCCCGCGGGCGCGGCCACCGGCAGCCCAGGTTCCGGCGGGACGATCGCCACCGGCACCTGTTTCCGCAGCGCGCACACGACCCCGAACTCGCGTGCGGTGAGCTCGTCCCCGGCGTCGCGAACGTCCACGGCGAGCACCGGCGGATCGGCGCGGTCGTCGAGCGGGCACGACGAACCCGGCACGAGTGCGAGGCAGATCCCTTCCCTCGCATGGCACCGGCTCACCCGGCACCCGTTGTCCCGCAACGGCTTGCTGAGCGCGTCGCAGTCACCGAACTTCGCTTCGGTCAGCAGTACGTGCACGATGCACCTCATTTCCCAGATCGGCGAGCACGGTTTCCGCGCCGCGGGCGAGTTCCAGGTCTTCCCGGGCGCGGACGACAAGCACCGGCGCGGCCGAGCCGGACGCGCTGATCACCCGGTCCGCGTCGGACCTCTCGAGCGCCCCCACCCGCACGCCCAGCGCCCCGAGGCCGCGCGCGACCTCGGCGACTGTTTCCGGCTGGTACTGCGCGACCCCGCCGGTGAACACCAGCGCGTCGAGCCGGTCGAGGCTGACCGCCGCCGCGCCGATCTCCCGGCGGAGCCGGTGGACGTAGACCTCGACCGCCAGCGCGGCGTCGGCGTTCCCGGCCGCGGCGGCCGTCCGCACTTCTCCGAGGTCGCCGCTGGTCCCGCTCATCCCGGCGAGCCCGGACCGCAGGCACAGCGCGTCGGCCAGCTCATCGGGTCCCATCGGCGCGGTTTTCATAACGTGCAGCAGCAATCCCGGGTCGATCGAACCGGACCGGGTGGCCATCGCGGGCCCTTCCAGCGGGGTGAACCCCATCGAGGTGTCCACGCTCCGCCCGCCGCGCACCGCGGTCACCGACACCCCGGCTCCGACGTGTGCGCAGACCAGTTGCAGCTCGTCGGCCGGCCGCCGCAGCAGTTCCGCGGCACGGCGCACCGCGTACTGCACGGACAAACCGTGGAAACCGTAACGGCGCAACCGGTTCTGCCGCGTCCACTCGCGCGGCAGCGGGTAGTGCGCTGCCGCGTCGGGCAGCTCGGCGTGGAACGCAGTGTCGAAACAGGCCACCACTGGCACACCGGGCAGCAGTGCCCGGACCTGCCGGGTGACGTCCAGCGACAGCGGCTGGTGGATCGGTGCCAGCGGAACCAGCCGGTCGAGATTCGCGATCACCTGGTCGGTCACCAGCACCGGCGTCTTCTGCGCGCCGCCGTGGACGAACCGCACCGCCACCGCGTCCGGCCGGGGCCAGCGCTCCACGGCATCGACGACCGCGCGGGACATGTCGCTCTGCCACGCCGCCCAGCCGACCGCGACGCCGTCGTGCACGACCGCCGCCTTCACACTGGAGGACCCGGGATTCAGAGTCAGGATTCGCACTGGCTTCTCCTCGCTCGGTCAGCCGGACAGCTTGCGCAGGTACGGATCGGTGGGCTTCCGGCGCTCGAACCGAATCCGGACGTCGAGCGCGGCGCAGCCGTCCGCCCGCGCGACCACCGGATTCAGGTCCAGTTCCGCGAGCTCCGGCACGAGCGTCGCCAGCCGGCCGGTCTTCAGCAGCAGTTCGCGCACCGCGGCCCGGTCGATGCCGGACGCCCACAGCGCCTCGGCCGAGCGCAGGCCGTCGAGCAGCAGGTCCGCGTCCGGTCCGGTGAGCGGGGCGAGCCGCGCGGCGCGGTCGGCCACCAGATCGGTGTCGACCCCGCCCAGCCCGAACACCACCAGCGGGCCGAACACCGGGTCCGACCGCACGCCGACGAGCAGTTCCCGGCCCCGGTCGGCCATCGGCTGGATCACCACGCCGCGCAGCGCCGGACCGAAGCGCGTCAGCAGCAGCCGGTACGCGTCCCGCGCGCCGGACGGTCCCTCGACACCGAGCAGCACGCCGCCGCCGGCGGACTTGTGCAACAGCCCCTCGGCATCCGCCTTCACCGCGATCGGCCCGTCGAATTCCTCGGCGGCGCGGACAGTCTCGGTCTCATCGCGGGCGTATCGGGTCGGCGCCAACGGGATTCCCGCGAGCCGGAGCAGTTCCGCCGCGGCGGCGGGCGACAGCCAGCCTTCGCGCTCCGCCGCTCGCGCCGTCGCGAACTCCCGCACCGCGGCGGAATCGATCTCCGGCAGAGTCATGGCATCGTTCCTGGGCCGGGCGAGCCATTCGGCGTACTCGGCCTGCCGGGCGAGCACGAGCGCGGCGGTGCCCGGATCGTCGTAGCACGCGGTGATCGCGGGCCCGTCCGCGCACAGCGGCGACACCCGTTCCCGCTGTCCCGGCCGGACCGCGAGCACGGTCTTGTCCGCGCCCGGCAGCACGTCGGCGAGCGCGGCCGCGGGGTTCCCGACCGCAGTCGGAACCGTCGCCGCGATGACCGCGTCGACACCCGGATCGGCGAGCACGATCTTCAGCGCCTGCCCGAATTTCTCCGCCGGAACCGCCGCTGTCGTGTCCACTGGATTGTGCACAGCGGCCTCGGCGGGCAGCAGCTCGCGCAGGCTGGCCGCGGTCCCCGCCGACAGGCTCGCCATCGTGAGCCCTTCGCGCTCGCACGCGTCGGCCGCGAGCACCCCGGCTCCGCCAGCGTTGCTCAGCACGGCGACCCGACGGCCGTGCGGAAGCGGTTGCCAGGAAACACCGGCGAGCACATCCACCAGCTCGGCGACCGTGTCGACCGCGATGATGCCGGCCTGTGCGTAAAGCGCGTCACGAGTCACCGCGGGAGTCGCCGCGGCGGCAGTGTGCGAAGCAGCGGCGCGCTGGGCGGTCCCGCCGCTTCCGGCCCGCACTGCGAGCACCGGCTGGCTCCTCGCCAGCCGAGCCGCCAGCCGAGCGAATTTGCGGGGATTGCCGAAAGATTCGAGGTACAGCACCACAGTCTCGGTGCGCCGGTCGCTCGCCCACCACAGCAGCAGGTCGTTGCCGCTCACGTCGTATTTGTCGCCGGTTGAGACCAGCGAGGAAAGCCCGAGGCCGAGCCCGGTCAGCGCCTCGACGAGGGCGATCCCGACCCCGCCGGACTGTGTCGCGACGCCGATGCTCCCGGCCCGCGGACGGCGGGCGAGGAACGTCGCGTCCACCGGACAGAACGGATCCGTGGAAAGCACGCCGAGACAGTTCGGGCCGACCAGCCGCATGCCGTGCCGGCGCACCGCGTCGCGGACGCGCTCGCCGGCTGCGGTCCCGGTCAGTCCGGACGAGACGACGACCGCCGCGGCCACTCCGCGTTTGCCGCATTCCTCCACCGCGTCCGCGGCGGCTTCCGCGGGAAGGCAGATCACCACCAGTTCGGGAGTCCGGGTCAGGTCCGCGACCGACGGCGCGCAGCGCACGCCGAGGATTTCTTCCGCCACCGGATGCACGACCTCGACCGAGCCGGGAAAACCGCTGTCCAGCATGTTCGCCAGCACCGCGTGCCCCACCGAGCCCAGCCGCCTGCCCGCGCCGATCACCGCGACCGACGCCGGCCGCAGCAGATGCGCCAGGCTGGCCGCCTCGGCGACCTCGTCGCGGCGGGCGAACGCGTCCGGGTAGCGGTCCTCGCCGTCCAGCCAGATCGTGACCGACCATTCCGGGCCCTCGTGGTCGATTTCGTAGGGCAGGCCGAGTTCGGCGAACACCCGGATCACCTTCGCGTTCTCCGCGAGCACTTCGGCGACGAACCGGGAGATGCCGTGCGCGCGGGCCGCCGCGGCGAGGTGTTCGAGCAGCAGCGTCGCGATCCCGTGCGTGCGCCGGTTCCCGTCCACGACGAGCGCGATCTCGGCGTCGGCGCTTTGCCCGATCCGCTCGCAGTGCGCGACCCCGGCCAGCTGCTCGCCGAGAAAACAGCCGACGGCCGTGTGACATTCGTCGGACGTCCCGGCGATCTCCGCCGCCAGCCTGTCCACAGTGGACGGCAGCGGGCCGAAGAACCGGAAGTACCGGTCCCGCTCCCCGAGGTCGGTGTGCAGCCGCAGCACGGCCTCGGTGTCGGCCGGTCCGAGCGGGCGCACCAGGCCGACCTGTCCGTCGGCAAGCAGCACCCGTGCGGGCTGGTCCGCGCTCATCGGAACTCCTCCCTGCGCGAGGCGGCGGGCACGGCCGCGACCGTGCCCGCCGCCTGGTCCGTCATGCCTTGTCGACGTGGATCGAAACCTGCTTCTCGTGCGGCTGCCGCGCCAGCGGCATCGAGATCTCGAGAATGCCGTCGGCGTACTTCGCGGCGATCTTGGCGGCCTCGGCCCCGGCGGGAAGGCCCACCGTGCGGCTGAACTTGCCGTAGTAGAACTCGCTGCGGCCGCCCGTGTCCTTCTTCGCTTCGCGCTCCGCCTCGATGGTCAGCAGCCCGTCGTGCGTGGTCACGGAGATGTGTTTCTCGGGATCGAACCCCGGCAACTCGGCCCGCACCGTGTACTTGCCGTCCTCGGCGGACTCCTCGATCCGCACCGGGTTGTGCTCGGCGAACGGCCACGGGTGGTCGAGCCAGGCGGCGATGCTCGGCAGCGCCAGCCGGGAACCGGGCAACAGCGACGTCATTGCGCGCTCCTCTCTTCGCGAACGGTCTCGCACTTTCAGACAACTCCAGGCGCCCGCCGCGGCGACGCGGCCGGATTGCCTGAAGACGATGGACGAAGGTCACCGGCCGTCCCCGCGCTCAGCTCGCGGGCGATCGCCCGGCCCCAGGCGCGGATCACCGGCCAGTCCCGGTTGTCGCCGTCGCGCACCCGCAGCGCCGCGACCATCGCGCGCTCCGGGAACCGCAGCAGGGAACGGTCGAGCCGGCCGCCGAAGAGCCGGTGCTCCTTCGCTCCGCTGCGGGCGAGCACGTCGGTGACGTCCACCGGTTCTTCGCCGGGTTTGCTCCGCTCCCCCACCGGACCGCTGGAAAACAGCCACACCGGGATCCGGGACAGCTCGTCCTGATGGGCCCGCACCAGTTCGCGAGCGGGCTCGAGCCAATGTCCGATGTAGACAGCGCTGCCGAGCACCGCCGCGTCGCAGCCGGCGAACGACGTGACGCCGCCCGCGTCGGCCACCACCACCTCCGCGGGCGTGCCCGTCTTCGCGAGCTCTCCGCGCAGCGAAACCGCGATCTGCTCGGCGATCTCCCGGGTCGCCCCGTGCCGGGTCGCCACCGCGACAACAATTCTCATGAGACTCCGTCCTTTCGTCACAGTCAGCGGACGATCACGACCGGGCAGGTAGCGTGCGCCAGCAGACCGTTGCCGGTCGAGCCGAGCAGGCCGCCCGCGACCGGTCCGCGGCCTCGGCTTCCCACGACGACAACCCGGGCGGCCCGGGAAATCGCGGCGAGCGCACGGGCCGCCGAGCGCGCACGCACCGCCCTGACGCGCACCGGAACCGCCGGATGTTTCCGGGACCACGCGGCGACCTGTTCGGGGACACCGTTTTCCCGGTTTCCGTCATGCCACGCGTGCACCGCTTCCAGCGCCGCTCCGTGCGTTTCGGCGGTTTCGAAAGCGAAGGCCAGCGCTCGTTCGCTGCCGCCGGAATCGTCGACCCCGACCACCACCGGCCCTGCCGGATCCGCGCGGCCGCGCACGACCGCTACCGGACAGCGAGCGGAGGCCGCGACGCTGAGCGGCACCGAACCGGCGACCACGCCCCGCATCCCCACGCCGGACCACCCGAGGACGAGCAATCCGGCTTCGGCCGACTGTTCGACGAGAAGGCCGGCCGCGGCCCCGAGCCGAAGACACATCCGCACGGAGACCCCGGGCATCGCGCGGCGTGCCTCGTCCGCCGCCCGGCGAAGCAGGCGGTACCCGGGTTCGAGCAGCAATTCCGCTTCGACGGGCGGTTTCCGGTGCGGCAGCAGGTCCGGGTCGTCGAACAGTTCGGCGCGGAACACCACGAGCCCGGCGCCGCGCGACCGGGCTTGCGCAGCCGCCCACCGGACGGCGGCCGATGACTCCGGCGAGCCGTCGATCCCGACGACCACCGGCGGGATCATCGGTGCGGCGCTGGCGCCGGCTCGGGGACCTCGCCGCGTTCGTTTTCGTTGCTCGCCCGCTGTTCCTCCGCCAGGAGATACCGCCGCATCGCCGGGCCGTGCCCGCCGTGCTGTCCGCGCTCGGCGACGCTGCGGCGGGCGTCTTCCTCGATCAGCGCCTTTTCCTTCTCGTCCATCGCGTGCCTCCTCCGAGCCGGGACTCGCTCGTCCCGAAGCCGACGCTAAGACCGCGCGGCCGGCGGCCGCTGCGGGCGGACGTCCGCGGCGCCGGAGTCTTTGGTCCCGCGGCGAGAGGCGCTGCGGCCCTGCCGCTCGCACCGGCCCAGCGGGAGATTCGGGCCATGACACAGGCGACATTCCCGCTCGGCCGCGTCGCCGGGATCCGCGTCGGCGCGCACTGGTCCGTGCTGATCGTGATGGGCCTGCTGGCCGATCTCCTCGCGACGACCGTCCTTCCGCTCGGCGCCCGCGGTTCGCCGGTCGCGGTCGACTGGACGGTCGCGGTCGTGAGCGCGCTGGTGTTCCTGGCGTCCCTGCTCGCGCACGAGCTGTGCCACGCGCTCGTCGCGCGGCATTACGGGCTCCGGGCGGAACGCATCACGCTGTGGCTGCTCGGCGGTTCCACCGAGTTGCCCGAGGAACCGCCGACGCCGCGCTCCGCGCTGCTCATCGCGGCGGCCGGGCCCGCGGCGAGCGCAGTGGCGGGCGGAGGGTTCCTCGGCGCGTCCGCGCTTGCCTCCCCGCTGCTGCCCGCGGTGGTCACCGTGGCGCTCGCCTGGCTGGGCTGGGCGAACGGCGTGCTCGCGGTCTTCAATCTGCTGCCGGGGACGCCGCTCGACGGCGGGCGCGTTCTCGAAGCCGTCGCGTGGCGGCTGACCGGAAACCGGGCCCGTGCCCGGCGGATCGCCGCCGCCGGCGGCCAGGTGCTCGCCAGCGCGCTCGCGGCCTTCGGCGCCTGGCAAATTCTGGCGCTGGGCAACCTCGGCGGACTCTGGACGATCGCCATCAGCTGGTTCCTCGCCGTCGCCGCGCGCACCGAGATGTCCGCGGCCCCGCTGCGGCAGCTGCTTTCCCAGCTCCGGCTTCGCGACGTCATGAGCACCGAACCGGTCACCGCACCCGGCTGGTACACCGTGCAAGGCTTCCTGGACCAGGCCGCGCGGACCCGGTTCCGGACCTTCCCCGTGGTGTCCTTCACCGGGGCACCGGTCGGTGTCGTCAGTCTTTCCGCGCTGTCCCGGGTCCCGGAAACCGAGCGGACCGCCACGCGGCTGGAGGACATCTGCGTAAAGCCGCCCGCCTGCCTGATCGCCAGTCCGGACACGCCGCTCTCCCAAGTGTTCGGGGGCGTGCGGCTGCGTCCCGGCCAGGACCTGGTGCTCGTCGTCGACCACGGCGAGCTCGCCGGAGTAGCGGCTCCGGGCGATCTCGCGCGGACGCTCGAACTCGCCGGACTCGGCGTGCGGCCCGCTCACGACGCCGGCAGCGTGAAATAGGCTTCCTCCTCCTGCGCGAAATGCAGGGTGAGCACCGCGTCCAGCCCGTACAGCGTCGCGCGCAGGTCGTCGACCTGGTCCGCCTGGATCCTCGACGGCGACTCGGCCAGATGCCGTTCCAGCCGCCGCGCCAGCCGGGCGATCTCGGCGTGCGCGCGGCTCATCGGCACCGTGCTCTCCGGACTGCCCAGCGCATCGGCCAGCGCCGGGTACAGCTCGGTCTCCTCCGCGGTCTCGTGCGGCAGGACTTGCCGCAGCAGCACGTCGCACGCGTGCCGGACAGCCCGATCCGCCGCCGGGGTCGGCCCGCCGGCCAGTGCGTCGGCGGCCTGCCGGATCGCCAGCAGCGCGGGCCGGAGCCGCTCGTGCTCGGTCTCGAAGCGGTGCACCAGCTGGGCGGGCGCCGGAGCCGCGACCGCGGGGACCCGCAAGGCGCGCAAGGCGTTGAGGATCACCGCGACGTCGATGCCCTCCTGCACGATCGCGCCCCAGACCGGCGTGAGGAAACCGGCCGCCGCGGCCGCCATCGCCGCCAGCGACAGCGCCACTCCGGCCGCGGCGCTCTGCACTGCCAGCCGCCGCGCGCGCCGGGCGATCTCCGCGGCGTCGGCGAGCCGGTCCAGCCGGTCGTCGAGGATCACCGCGTCGGCCGCCTGCGCCGCGGCCGTGGCGCCGCGGGAACCGAGCGCGACGCCGACATCGGCGGCCGCGAGCGCCGGAGCGTCGTTCACGCCGTCGCCGGTCATCACGACGAGTCCCTCGGCCCGAGCGGCGGAAACCGCCGCGACCTTCTCCGCCGGGCTGACCTCCGCCTGGACGCGGTCGAGGCCGAGCAAGGCCGCGACCTCCCGCGCGTTGTCCACCCGATCGCCGGTGAGCAGCCCGATCGTGGCGATCCCGGCCGCCCGCAGCCGGCGCGTCGTGCGGGCCGCGTCGGGGCGGACCCGGTCCTTCGCCAGCAGCGCCGCCACCGGCTCGCCGTCGCACTCGACCCAGAGCACGGACGCCAGGTCGAGCCGTCCCCGGCGCGCGGCACTGCGCGCCCAGGCCGGCGTCTCCCGGCCGGCGGCCGGCCTGCCCACCCGGACCAGCCGCCCGCCGACGCGCCCGGCCACCCCGGAACCGGGCACCTCGCCGACCTCGACCGCCGGGACGCGTTCGATCCCGGCCGATTCCGCGGCCCGGACGACCGCCGCGGCGAGCACGTGCGGCGAGTAGTACTCGACGCTCGCGGCCAGCCGGAGCACCTCCTCGACGGGGTGCCCCGGCGCGCACACCACGTCGGTCACCTCCGGCCGCCCGGCGGTGACCGTGCCGGTCTTGTCCATGAGCAGCACCCGGGCCCGGCCAAGCGACTCCAGCGCGGCACCGTCCTTGACCACGACCCCCGCCCTCGCGGTGCGCGACATCCCCGCGGTCACCGCGATCGGCACCGCCAGCAGCAGCGGGCACGGAGTCGCGGTCACCAGCACCGCGACCGCCCGCTCCGCTTCGCCGCTCAGCAGCCACGCCGCACCGGCCATCAGCAACGCCGCGGGCAAGAACCACACGGCCACCCGGTCAGCCAGCCGCGCGACCGGCGCCGTCTGCGCCGCCGCCGACTCGGCCAGCCGGACCACCCCGGCGTACGTGCTTTCGTCCGCGCTCGCCGCCGCCGTGATCTCCGCCGCGGCCCCGGCGTTCACCACTCCGCTGCGGACCGCGTCCCCGGCGGTGCGCGCGACCGGGAGCGGTTCCCCAGTGAGGGCCGACTCGTCGAATACCCCGCCGGTGGCGAGCGTCCCGTCCACGGGAACGACCTCGCCGGGCAGGACGACCACCGCGTCCCCCGCGGCGACTTCGCCCGCCGGGACCTCGCGAAGGTCGTCCCCCGCCCGCACGTGCGCCGTTTGCGGCACCCGGTCCAGCAGCGCGGTCAGGTCCCGCGCGGCGCGGCGCTGTGCCCGCGATTCGAGCACCCGCCCGGTCGCAACCATCACCGCGACGACCGCGCCGGCGAGGAACTCGCCGACCGCGAGGGTCGAGGCGAGCGCCAGCACCGCCAGCGAATCCGCGCCCCAGCGCCGGTGCCGCAGATCCTCGGCCACCCACGAGACGGCGGGAGCCAGCGCGACCGCGGTCGCCGCCGCCCAGCAGCCGCCGGACCCGGGTTTCCCCCACCACCAGAGAATTCCTCCGGCTGCCAGCAACACAGCCACTGCGGCGAGCAACAGCGCTTCGCCCGGCAGCCGCTTCCCTTGAAGTGTCATGACGCCTCCCGGCCGCACGATGCGCCGAAGGCCTCCGGCCGGGAAAGGGCCGAAGGACCCCGGTTCAGTCCACAGTGGACGGAATCAGTCCGCGTGCAGGACAGCGGCTCCGGTGACCCGGTCCGCCGCCAAGTCCGTCAACGCCTCCGCCGCCGCGGACAGCGGATAGGACATCGTCCGGACGTGCAGCCGGTGCGCAGCCGCGAACTCCAGGAACTCCCGCGCGTCCGCCCTCGTGTTCGCGGTGACGCTGCGCACTTGCCGCTCCTGGAAGAGATGGTGCTGATAATTCAGCACGGGTATGTCCGAAAGATGGATACCCGCGATCGAGAGTGTGCCGCCTCGGTCCAGCGCCGCCAGCGCGACCGGCACCAGTTCCCCGACTGGCGCGAACAGGATCGCCGAATCCAGCGGCTCCGGCGGTGCCTCGGCCGCGTCGCCCGCGGAAGCGGCACCGAGCTCGAGCGCCAGCTTCCGGGCTTCCGGGCTGCGGGTCAGCACGTGCACGGTCGCCCCGCGCGCGAGCGCCACCTGCGCGGCGAGATGCGCACTGCCGCCGAACCCGTAAATGCCGAGCCGGCCGCCTTCGGGGACCTCGGCCCGCTTCAACGCCCGGTAGCCGATCACCCCGGCGCACAGCAACGGCGCCAGCTCCTCGTCGGAGTAGCCGGCGGGCAACCGATGCGCGAACGCGGCGGGGACGACGGCGTACTCGGCGTATCCGCCGTCGGCGTCCCATCCGGTGTACCTCGACTCCGGGCACAAGTTCTCCTTGCCGGACACGCAATAGCGGCAAGCGCCACAGGTCCCGCGCAACCAGGCGATGCCGACCCGGTCCCCCGTCCGGAAGCCGCCCGCCCTCGCCTCGACCACCTCGCCCACGATCTCGTGGCCGGGCACCACTCCGGCGCGGTGCACTGGAAGATCGCCCTCCGCCACGTGCAAATCGGTCCGGCACACCCCGCACACGCGCACCCGCACCAGCAGTTCGCCGGCTTCTGGCTCCGGGACCGGCATCCGTTCCCGCACCAGCGGCCGGCCAGCCATCGGACCGGGCGCGCGCACCCGCCAGGCCCGCATTTCCGCCGTCATCGCGGCTCCTCTCGTCCGCAGTGCCCCGTCCAGGATGTCGGCGGGCCGGATCCGGGACGACGTCCGCAGGTCCCGCCCGCCGGGGACGTTCGGCTCTTCTCTGCGGCGCCGCGGTTGCGCAGAGTCGTGCCATGACTGCTCCCCAGCGTGCGGCGTAGGCCAGGATGTCCCGCACCGCCCGTCCCGGGCCGCCTCCGGACCCGCCCGCGCACAAGCCCGAAGAGCACCACAACGGCGGCCTCATCGGGCTCCTGCTCACCGCGGCGGTTCTCGTCACCGTGGTGCTCATCGCCGGTCCCTCGCTGTGGACCTCGTCAGTCCCGGCGCTCGCCTACACCGAGCTGCTGTCCAGAGTAGACGCCAACCAGGTCGCCGAGATCACGGTCGGCGGCGACGGCGCGGTCTCCGGGAACTACCGCGACGGCGGCAAGTTCACCAGCCAGCTCCCCACCGCGCTCGGCGATCCGCGGCTCGACGCCAAGCTGCGCGAGAAGAACGTCGCCGTCACCGGCGCGAAGACCAGCAGCGGCGATTCGGTCTTCACCGCTCTGCTGGCGTATCTGCCGATCCTGGTGATCTTCGGACTGTTCTGGTGGGCGGGCCGGCGCGCGCGGCAAACTCTCGGCGCGGGCGGGCTCGGCGGCATGGGAGGCATGGGCGGCATCGGCGGGTTCGGCCGGTCGAAGGCCAAGATCATCGAGGCTCAGCGACCCGGCACGAGGTTTGCCGACATCGCCGGGTACGAGGGAGTGAAACAGGAGATCGCCGAGGTCGTCGACTTCCTGCGCGATCCCTCGCGGTACGCCGCCGCCGGGGCCAAGGGCCCGCGCGGGGTGCTGATGGTCGGGCCGCCCGGCACCGGGAAAACCCTCCTCGCCCGCGCGGTGGCCGGCGAGGCGAGCGTGCCGTTCCTGTCCATCACCGGGTCCGCGTTCGTGGAGATGTTCGTCGGCGTCGGGGCTTCCCGGGTGCGCGACCTGTTCTCCGAGGCCCGCGATCGCGCGCCGTCGATCATCTTCATCGACGAGATCGACGCCGTCGGCAGCCGCCTCGGCATCGGCGGCGCGGGCGGGCACGAAGAGCGCGAGCAGACGCTGAACCAGCTGCTGGCCGAAATGGACGGTTTCGACCAGAGCGGCGGCACCGTCGTGCTCGCCGCGACGAACCGGCCGGAAACCCTCGACCCCGCGCTGCTGCGCCCCGGCCGGTTCGACCGGCAGGTCACCGTCCCGTTGCCCAACCAGGCCGAGCGGGCTGAGATTCTCGCGGTCCACATCGACGGAAAGCGGCTCGATCCGGACGTCGACCTGACGGTCGTCGCCCGCGGCACGCCCGGGTTCTCCGGCGCCGATCTGGCCAACCTCGTCAACGAGGCGGCGATCAACGCCGTGCGGGACAACCGGACCGTGCTGACCGCGGACGACCTCGCGACCGCACGGGACCGGGTCCTGCTCGGCCGCCGAGACGCCTCGAACGCGCTGCTTCCCGAGGAGCGCCGGTCTGTCGCCGTGCACGAGGCCGGGCATGCTCTCGTCGCGGCGCTGTGCGAACACGCCGACCCCGTGGCGAAGGTGACGATCCTGCCCGCGGGCATGGCCCTCGGCGCCACCGAGCAGCTGCCGGAGGCCGAACGGCGGCTCTACTCCGAGAGCTACCTCGCCGATCTGCTCACGGTGCGCCTCGGCGGACGGGCGGCCGAACTGGTCGCGCTGGGAGAAGCGTCGACTGGTGCCGCCAACGATCTCGCGAGCGCCACCGCGATCGCCGCGAAAATGGTCACCGAGTTCGGGCTCTCCCCCGCGCTCGGCCCGATCGGCTACAGCCGCGGCGGAGCCCCCGCCGTCGCCGACGACGGCCCGGCGCTGCTGGGCAGGCCGTACTCCGAACAAACGCAACGCGTGGTGGACCAGGAAATCGGCCGCCTCGTGCGGGAGGCCGAGGCCCGGGCGGTCGCCCTGCTCGAACAGCACCGCGACGCGCTCGACCGGCTCGCCGAGCGGCTGCGCGAAGAAGAGACCGTCGACGGCACGGCCGTGCAGGCTGCTCTGGCGGCCAGCCGAACCGCGCCCGAGGATTTGGCCGAAATCCCGGCCGCAGTGCCGCGATAGGTGCCGATCCGGTGCCTAAAGTCCCCGTGCGGCAAGGAGAACCGCTCGCCGCCGGGAGCCGACGGGCCCTCCGGAACGGGCAGTGCGGCCCTCGTGGACCCGAGCGTCGAAGCGGAAGCTCGGACGCAACGAAAGCGAGGCGACCATGAGCATCGACCGCATTTCCCCGGACCGCCCTCCCGCGCCCTCGACGACCGTCCCGGCCGGACTGCGACGCAACCGCCACGACCGGCTCGCGCTGGTGCCGGACGGTCGCGTCGACGCCCGGTACGCCGATCTCCGCGACCTCCGTCTCGCGCTCGCGCTGACCGAGGAAGACGCCCGCGAGGAGACCGATCTCGACCCGTTCGACCGGATCACCTGCCGGACCCATCGCCGCTGGCTCCACCAGTGCGTCTCGTCCCCGCACCACGCGGTGCCGCTCAGCGGCCACCGCTGGTGCCGCCCGTGCGGCCGCCCGCTCGACGCGGCCGTCGACGAACTCTCCGGCGACGTGCGGTTCTCCTGCCCGCGCTGCGGCCAGACCCCCGACAACCGCGCCACCCGCCAGCTGACCCGCGCGTGCCGGGCGAGCATCGCCGCGGCCTTCGACCGCTCGTCCGGCCGCGACCTGTGCGCCTGAGCGAACGGAACCGCGCGGCGCGGCGAACCTGTGCGCGGCTCTGGCCTCCGTCCACAGAGGGCGGAGCCGGGGACCTTCGACCCTTTTCCGGCACCCGCCCGAAGCGCAGCCTGGAGACAGGCAGCCGGGCGCCCGATTCCCCCTGACCGTCGCGAACTGGCGGCCAGGGCGAGCGCGGGAACGCCATTCCGGGCATAGGCGGAAGCCCGCCCGGCCGAACCGCCGGCGCCGAGAAATCCGCCGTGCCAGGCGGCAGCAGAAACGAGAACCGATGAGCGGCCAGCAAGCGACCACCGACGACGAATACCTCCTGCACTGCGGAATGAGCGGCTACCTCGACGCGGTGAGCGTCGCGGCAGGCGTCGGCCCCGAATCCGCCACGATGGACCTCGACTCGCCGATGTCGGCCTACCTCGCACTCGACGGGCAGCTCGCGGTCCATCCCGGACGCGACACAGCGCTGGTCTGGGACGAACGGCACGGCTGGTCGTTCACCATCGAAACCCATTCCGGCGAAGACCTGCTCGTGGTGGCCTACCTCGGCGACGACCTGGTACCGCCCCCTTCCCGCGTCCGGGAATTCGTCCGCGCGGTCCGCGCCCTGACCCGGCGCACGCCGCCGCCCGCGCCGCCGGAGCTGAACCGCGGGCGGGCCGACCTCCTCGCCCGGCTTCTCGGCTACCGGACTCCGCAACCGCTGGCCAGCCAGTGACCCCGCTCGAGCGGGAGCGGAGACGCAAGCGGGCCGGCACAGCCAAGCTGGTGCTTCCCGCGCGCAGCGGGGCGCTCAGGTGAAGATGATCTGGCCGCCCGCCGCTTTGGCGTAGAATTCGCCGACGGTGATGATGTCCCGCACCTGCTCGATCAGATCGTCCTTTTCGAGGCCGAACAGGTCGACCGACGCCTTGCACGCGTACAGCCCGGCCCCGGTGTCGGAAATCATTTCGAGGAATTCCGGAATGGCGGGGATATCGAGCTTTTCCATCTTCCGTTCGAGATACTGCGTCATGACCGACGACACGCCGGGCAGTCCGCCCGCCCACGTGGCCAGGTGCAGGCCCGGATTGCCGACGGTCGCCAGCTTGATGTGGTCGTGCCGGGCCTTGTGCACGGCGTCCAGCCCGAAAAAAGTGAAGAACAGATCGGCTTCGATGCCTTCCGCGCGCGCCCCGTTGGCCATGATCAGGCCGGGGTAGATCGCGTCCAGCGAGCCTTTCGAGACGATGACGGAGACCTTTTCGATCATGCCGGGATTCCTCCTCAGATGCAGCCGCGCGGTTTCGGGATTCCGGCGATTTTCGCGGCGAGCTTGGCCGGGCCCTTCGGGAAGAGCCGGTACAGGTCTTTGATCGTCACGCCGGAAGTGCGCCCGAGCGCCCGCACGGTCGGGCCGGTGCCCTTCTCCGCGTATTCCCGCCGCATGAACTCGATGACCTTCCAGTGCTCGTCGGTCAGCGCGTCGATGCCGGATTCGCGGGCGATCTCCGGAGCCATCTGTTCGGTCCAGGACTCCGGCTCGGTGAAGAAACCCTCGTCGTTGACAGGCACCTCGGTGCCCGCGTAGGTCGCGGTGGGCATGAGCGTCCTTTCTGGTCAGTGTTCCGCGGGCGCCGGGAACTCCTTGCCCGCGCGGGGCATCTCGGCGGCGATGCCGGGGATTTCCCGGCCGGGCAGCAGGCTGTGCCAGTACAGCCACGAGAACATCAGCTTGCCGAGGTGGTTCAGCCGCGATTCGCGCAGCAGCGGAAGTCCGGCCGACGCCGGGAAATGACCGGGCAGCGGTTCGGTGTCGTAGTTGAAGTCGATGAGCATCGCCTTGTGGAAACCGCTCTCGATGAAGCAGTTGGTGTGTCCGTCGAATCCGGGGTCGAGCGGACGGCCGGCGAGGTACCGTGCGACGTTGCGGGCCAGCACCGCGCCCTCGAAGTGGGTGACCGAACCGGCCTTGGACGCCGGCACCCCGGCGGCGTCGCCGAGCGCGAAGATGTTGCGGTACGCCGTGGACTGCAGCGTGTGCGGATCGACGGAAACGAAGCCGAACTCGTCACCCAAACCGGGCGATCGGTCCACATAGGACGCTCCGCTGTGCATCGGCACCACCACCGCGAGATCGAACGGGACCTCGCGGCCGTCGTAGGAGACCAGCCGACCGCCCGCGCCGTCGACCTCGCCGGTGTTGAACTCCGTCACCAGTTCGATGCTCTTGTCCTCCAGCAGACCGGCGAGCGTCTTCGCCGCCACCGGCTTGGTGAACGCGGAATCGAGCGGCGTGACATAGGTGATCCGCACTTCGTCGCGGATTTCCTGTTCGGTGAAGTACCAGTCGGCGAGGAAGCAGAATTCCAAGGGGGCGACCGGGCATTTGATCGGCAGGTCGATCACGTTCACCACGAGGCGCCCGCCGGTGAACTCGTCGAGCGCGGACGCGAGCGCCATCGCCCCGGCGTAGTCGTAGAAGGTGTGCACCGTCTCCCGCCAGCCCGGGCCGGTGAGTCCCTCGGTTTCCTCGGGCACGAGCCGGGCGCCGGTCGCGATCACGAGCGCGTCGTAGGCGAGCATCGTGCCGTCCGCCAGACGGACTCGCGCGGCTTCGGCGTCGACGTGGTCTACCGCGCTGCGGTGGTACTCGATTCCCCGGTGCAACTGCGCCGGGCGGGACCGGACGAGGTCCTCCGGCTGGGCGAGGCCGAACGGCACGAACAACAGGCCCGGCTGGTACACGTGGTCGTTGTCCTGGTCCACCACGGTGATCCGGACCTGATCGCCCAGACCGCGCCGCAGCCGGTTCGCGGCCAGGGTGCCGCCCGTCCCGCCGCCGAGAATCACGATGTGCTTGGTCACCGCTCCAGTCTCGAAGCGGCCCGCCGGTCCGGTTAGGGTCTTCGGTCACCGGCGGGGGCGACCAAGGAGGGCCGGTTACCGCAGCGCGACAGTCAGCAGCACGACCGCGTCTCCCAGCGCCTGCAGCCCGTGGCGTTCCGGCGGAACGACGGCCAGCTGCCCGCGTTCCAGCGTCCACTCCGCACCCTGGGTGTGCAGCCGCACGGTGCCGGCGACGACCTGGAGCGTGGCCGCGGGCGGCGAGTCGTGCTCGGCCAGCTCGGCGCCGTCCCCCAACGCGATCAGCGTCGCCCGCTGGGAGGTTCCGGACACCAGCGTCCGCGCGGCCCGCCGTGATCCGTGCGCGCCGGCTTCGACCTGCAATTCGGCGGCCACCGCGTCGATCGAAGACACTGCCGGGTGATCGGTCATCGCTTCTGCTCCCTCCTCGGCGGGCCCCCGCGGCCGAGCGTCACCGAGTGCCGCGTGGGGCGGCGTTCTCGCTGAACTTACCCTGCCACGATGCCTGCGCACCGGAATCGCCGATGCGGTAGACGTCGTAAAGGGTCGCGCCGGCGACCAGGACCGCGACGACCGCGATCGCCGTCGTGACCTTCGTCGAGGCGGGCGCCAGGTAAGTCTTGCGGCGCACGGCGGTGGCGACCGCGGCGTTGTCCTCGGCGGCCCCCACGTCGGTTTTGTCCGTCACCGTCGCGTTTTCGCGCTGGCGCCACCACACCACGAGCGCGAGCACGGCCACCGGGATCGCGACCCAGAGCGCGGTGTCGCCCAGTTCGGTGTGGTCGCGCAGCAACTGGGTCCGCGGAACCCGCCGCTCGAGCCATTCGCCGGCGTTCGTGGTGATCGGAACCAGGATCAGCGCGAGCACGGCCAGCACGGCGTTCGGCGCGGCGAGCCTGGCGCGCGCTTTCGGCCAGACGCTGCTCAGCACCAGCAGCAGCGCGCTCAACGGCAGCAGTACGACAATCGCGTGCACGAGCAGGATGTGGGCGGGCAGGCCGTTCACGGTCGTCATGATGTCCTTAATCCGGTGGAATTTCGCGATTCAGCGGGAACTCTGCGAAAGCGTGCTTACTTTGGCACGGCGCGGGCCGGTTCGCACCGGGCGGGTCATCGGCGCCCGCCCGCCGCCAGCCGCAGCGCCAGGGTCGGGCAGGCGGCGACCGCCCGGCGCGCGTCGGACAGCACCGGGCCCGGCACCGGCCGGTCGACCAGGATCGGGTAGCCCCACTCGTCGAGGTCGATCAGTTCGGGCAGCAGTTCGGCGCAGATTCCGTGGGCCCGGCAGGCGATCGGGTCGACCCGCAGCTGCCGGGAGCGTCGTTCGGGCACGGTCACGTCCAATCGCCGCTTCGGTTGTTCCATTCCGGCAAGGGCAGCGCGGGGTGCGCCGCCCACGCGCACGGACGGCCGGCGAGGTGGGCTCGCAGGTCGTCGGCGAAACACCGCAGCGCGCTCGCGGCCAGCCGGACGGCGCCGTCGGGATGGGCGCACGCGCCGCGCCCGGGAATGACCGAGAGCCGCGTGCGGAGCCGTTGTCCGGCCAGCGCCGCTGCCCGGCCGCCGAGCACCAGGGAGGTGAAATCGTCGGCGATGGCGGGTAGTCCGAACATGCACGGCCCGCATTGGCGGGCGGACTCCCCCGCCAGATAGCGCAGCACCCGAGCGGTTTCGGCGAGACCGCAGGCGCGCGCGGGCAGCACGGTCAGCGAGGCGACGCCGAGTGCCGCGCCCGCCGCGCGAAGGTCCTTATGGGACAGCCGGATGCCCGCCGCGGCGGGCGCGGGCAGCCAGGTGCCGCCGTATCCGCCGAACAGGATCGCCTGCGGCGTTCCGGCCGGGCCTCCCGCCTGGTCGAGCACCTCCGCGACCGGGGTGCCGAACGCGGTTTCGTACACCCCCGGCCGGGCGACTCCGCCGCCGGCGGTGACCAGCGTGGTGCCGGGCGAGTCCCGGGTGCCGCAGCCGCGGAACCACTCCGAGCCGTAGCGGGCGATCAGGGCGAGATGGGCGAGCGTTTCGACGTTGTCGACCAGGGTCGGCCGGCCGCGCACCCCGCGCTCGAAAGGACGGGGCGGTTTCGCGGTCGGCCGGGCGTCGCCGGTCTCCAGGAAGTTGACGAGCGCGGATTCCTCGCTCGCCACGTACCGGCCGGGCGCCTGGACCAGCCGGATCGGGATCTCTCCGCTCGGCCGCTCGGCCAGCGCACCGGCGACGGAGCCGGCGATCGGATCGGCGCGGTGCACGCACAGGATGATCTCCGTCGCGTCGGTCGCCGTCGCGGCGAGCACCGCCCCGTCGATGACCAGGTGCGGCGCGACGGTGAGCAGTGCTCGGTCCTTTCCGCTCGCCGGTTCGCCCTCGCAGCCGTTGGCCACGACGACCGGCCGACGGCCGCGGGCGACGGCACGCAGCTTGCGGCCGGTGGGGAAACCCGCCCCGCCGCGCCCCCGCAGCCCCGAAGCGTCCACTGTGGACAGCAGCAGGGCCCTGCCGTTCCGTCCGGCGTAGCGTTCGACGGGCAGCGCACCGTACCGGGCGCTGTGCTCGGCGAATCCGGCGGACTGGCGGGCTTCCAGCCAGCCCGCGAGAAGACGGCGCGGGCGGGCCGGGTCAGGCGGCGGCAGCGGCCCGCTGGCCGTCCGGGGATGGCGAGCGGTCGTCATCACAGGCCTCCCAGGGTGCCGCGCCGGGCCTCGGTGTCGGGATGCCGCACCGTCGCGCGCCACCCCACGGCCGCCGCGGCGGCGAGCACGCAGGCCACCAGCAGCACCCGGACCCAGCCCAGCCGGGAGTCGGCGCCGCCGATCTCGAAGCCGTGCACCACGGCCGCGGGCCAGGAGAGATACGCGGCCCAGTGCACGGCTTTCCAGACCTTGGCGTTGATCCGGGGACGGAGCAGGCTGGACACGACCACAGCGACGAGCAGATCGAACGCGACGGCTCCGATGCCGAGCGACACCGGGTGGTACGCCGAGACGAACGGGACCACCACGCTGATCCACCGGATGCCCGCGTACGTGTCGATGATCGCGGTCGCGATGTGGACGGCCAAGAAGGCAAGCGTGATCAGGGACAGATTCCGGTGGAAGGCGGCGACGGCGAACCTCGGCCACCTCGGCGACGCGAGCCGGGCGCTGGAGATCGCGCCGAGGACCACCACGGCCGTGAACAGCACCAATGCGGCCAGTCCTGTCGCCCGGCTGACGTACCACAACGCGCTCATGCCGGCGCCTCTTCCGGCCATCCGGCGACGCGGACGACGCGCCCGTCCGAGGCGACCAGGCGAGCGGGCAGCCGGCGTTCCGCGAGCCACGCCGGAGCGAGTTCGCCGAGCACGACGGCCGCGGTGCTGGCCGTGTTGGCGTCCGCGCACGTGGCCGCCGCGACGGTCACAGTCCGCCAGCAGGGATCCGGGATGTCCCCGGTGCGCGGATCGACGATGTGGTGCACCGTCCGCCCGGCTCGCCGCCAGGTGCGGCACACCGTGCTGGACGTGGCCAGTCCGCCGCTGGCCACGGCGATCACCGGGTCGCGGAGAGGATCCGCCGCGGCGTGGTCCTCGCCGACCACCACCGGCCATCCCCCGGCCGGTGCGCGTCCCGCGACAGCGACGTCGCCGCCGAGCCCGACCAGCACGCCGCAGCCGAGTTCGCGCGCGAGCACGGTGCTGGCATGGTCGGCTGCCCAGGCCTTCCCGGTAGCTCCCAGGTCCAGCCGCACGCCGCGCGGGACGACGACCTCGCGCCGGGGCCAGTCGGCGGTGATCCGCCACCAGCCCGGAGCCTCGCCCGCCGGCTTGACCGGTGCCGCGAGATCGCGATCGATCGCGGAGAAGTCCCGGTCGTAGCCGAGGTCGCACACGGCTTGGCCGACGGTCGGATCGACCAGCCCGCCGGTCGCCTCGGCGGCCCGCAACGCGACCTGCAGCGCTTCGGCCAGCAAGGGGCTGACCCGCACGGGAGAACCGGCGTGGCGGTGCAGCTCGGCGATCTCCGAATCGTCGCGAAACCGGCTGCACGTCTCGTCGACGGCACGCAGTTCGGTCCGGAGCAGGTCCGTCGCGATCGGGAGGCGGTCCGGCTCGGTGACCACCAGTTCGGCCGTGGTGCCCAGCGCGCGGAACCGGATGCTCGCGAGCGGTTCGGCGGCCGTGGTCATGAGCCGCCCGAGCGCGCGGCACTGTGGTGCCGGCGACCGACGACCGGCGGCTGCGCGGGCGGGCTGACCGCCGGAGGCGCGCTGCTCTCCGGGATGCTGTCCGGGGTGCTGTCCGCGGAGGTCTGCGGCGGCGGGATCGCGGACGGCGAGGAGGTCACCGGCGGAGAAGCCGGTGCGGTGGTGTCCGCCGTCGCTTGCTGGGCGAGCGTCACGCCGAAGACCGTGGCCAGCGCCGCGCCGCCGAGACCCGCCGTCCACGTCGCCGTCGAGACGCTGCGGCGGCCGCGGGCACGGGCCCGGACGCGTTGCCGGTGATTCACGCGGGTCTCCTTCGGGCCGGGGAGGTCTGCTGCCCAGTTTCGACGGGAGTCCTGGGGAAAATCTGGGAATCCGGGCCGCGGATGCCGCGGGCCGCGCGGGCAGGCACGATTGCGGGATGGACACTGCGCACCGCGGCTCCGGCCGGGTCCTGCTGGTCGAGGACAACGCCGAACTGGCCGAGCTCCTGACCGAACTGCTGTCCGACGAGGGCTACGAGGTCGAAACCGCCGCGGACGGGCAACGCGGCCTGCACCTCGGCCTGGTGCGGCAGTACGACGTGGTGATCCTGGACCGGGGCCTGCCCGCGCTCGACGGCCTCGACGTTCTCGCCCGGCTGCGCGGCAAAGGCGTCACGACGCCGGTGCTGGTGCTTTCCGCGCTCGGCAACCCCGCGGACCGCGTCGCCGGCCTGGACGCCGGAGCCGAGGACTATCTGCCCAAACCGTTCGACGTGGACGAACTGCTCGCCAGGCTGCGCGCGCTGCGCCGCCGTCACCTCGACGTCGCCCGGGTGCTGCCGGTCGGCACGATGCGGCTGAACCTGGACACCCGCCAGGTCGAGCCGGGCCCCGGGGCGGGCGAGCCGGTCCGGCTGTCCGAACGGGAATGCGCGCTGCTGGCGACGCTCGCGGGCAGGCCCTCCCGGGTCTTCACCCGGCGGGATCTGCTCAGCCTGGCCTTCCCGGAGGCCGACAGCGAGGCCGTCGTCGACACCTACGTGTCGTACCTGCGCCGAAAGCTCGGGCGGCCGGTCATCGCGACGGTCCACGGGCGCGGATACCAGCTGGGCGCGCCGTGAGCCGCCCGCCGGCTTCGACCGAAGCGAGGCTGCTGCGACGCGCGACCTGGCGACTGGGCTTGCAGGTCGGGCTGTCCGTCGCCGCGATCGTCGTGCTGCTGTCCGGCCTCGCGGTGTTGATGGTGCTGCGAAGCCAGCAAACCGGCGTGGCCGCCCTGCTGCAGCAGGCCGCCTCGCAGGCCGACGATGTGCAGGACCCGCCCGCCGGGGTCTGGCTCGCCATCCAGGGACCCGGCGGCCTGGCGGCGACGCCCGGCGCACCGGCCGTCCTGCCCGATCGGGCGGCGCTGGCGAACGTCGCGAAGACCGGGACCGCGCAAACCGACGAGGTCCGCGGCGAGCGAGCCGGCTACGAGGTCTACACCGAGCAGCGCGGCACGCAGACCGTGCAAGCGGCGCTGGACCTGCGGGCGAACAACGACGAACGCGAGCGGTTGCTCGCCGCCATGCTCTTCAGCGGCGTAGTGGGGCTGCTGCTGGCAGTGGGCGCGGGTGTGTGGTTCGGGCGGCGCGCGGTCGCGCCGCTGGCCACCGCGCTGGGCATGCAACGACGGTTCGTCGCCGACGCGAGCCACGAACTCCGCACCCCGTTGACCCTGCTGTCCACGCGCGTCCAGGTACTGCGCCGGCACCTGCGGCGCGGCGACTCCCGAGAACGGCTGACCGCCGAAATCGACGGGGTCGTCGCCGACGCCGGGCACCTCACCGACATCCTCGAAGACCTTCTGCTGGCCGCCGACGTCCGCGCGGACGGACTCACCGCGACCCTCGACCTCGTGGAACTCGCCGCCCGGGCGGCCGCCGCCGGAACCCCGGCCGCGGCCGAGCGCTCGATCGTCATCGAGGCGCGTCCGACGGTGCCGACGCTGCTCGTGCGCGGCACTCAGGGCGGCCTCCTCCGCGCCGTGACCGCGTTGGTCGACAACGCCGTCACCCACGCCCGTTCGGCGGTCACCATCACGACGAAGCAAACCGGAACCACCGGCGTCGTCGAGGTTTCCGACGACGGGCCCGGCATCGACCCCGCGGTCCTGCCGGGATTGTTCGAGCGATTCTCGTCCGCCCGCCCCGAATCCTCGCCGCGCCGCCACTACGGCCTCGGGCTGGCGCTGGTGAGCGAAATCGCCGACCGGCACGGCGGCCACGTCACGGCCGGAAGCAACCCCGGCGGCGGAGCGCTGCTGACCTTGACTCTGCCGCTGGCCGGACGCGATTCCCGCGCCGCTCCCGGCTGATCAGCCGATTCTGGGCAGGGAGCCGGCGGCAGCGAAGCCGCGGTCCGTCCTCGTTGCCGCAGAACGTCTTCCGCGGTCGACGACGCGCGATGAGGTCCACCCCGTCCGGCACCGAGATACCTCCGCTGAGGATCTCGACCGCTGGCCGGCTGGATGCTCGTCGGCGACGCCAGCAGCGCGGCGGACACCGGCGCGGCCCTTCGTCCTCAGCGGCGAGGACATTGCGCCCTGCCGTTCCCCCGACGGCAAGAGGAAGAATCGAAAGCGCGAGAGCCGCGAGCGGGCCACCCCCACGATTCGGCAGCAGCGCTCTCGCCTCGAGCGGTGGCGGCGGCATGGGGCTCTTCCCCTCGTCCCCGGCCCCTCCGCTGCCGCCGCTCCCTGCGGAGAACACCGTCACGGCCGTCCGTTCCGCTTGTGCAGCAGCCAAGCGATGGCGGGCGCCAGTGACTCTTCCCGCGGAATCGTGGTGGATTCCCGACAGGACTGCGCGTACGCGCGCATGGCGGCCCGCAGAGGCCGAAGGTCACTTCGACCCGTGACGAACGCCCGGTGAACGGTCCGCCTCCTTCGCCGAAGCTGGGTGGCGTACGGCCGGCACCAGGGTGGTGTCGCAGCGGGACAGTCCCGCCGAGCCGACCGCCCGAAGGAGTCGCATTGCCCACTCGACCAGTGCCGGCCAACGACCGCGTTCCCGGGCACGGACCGCTGCTCGGCGTGCGGCGGCTGCTGACCAAGGAGACCGTCGGCGACCACGGGCGCACCCTGCACCAGATCGACGCGAACGCGTGGGAGTCGTTCTACCGCGACCGGTGGAGCTACGACCGCGTCGTGCGTTCGACGCACGGGGTGAACTGCACCGGTTCGTGCTCGTGGAACGTTTTCGTCAAGGACGGCCTGATCACCTGGGAGCACCAGGCGACCGACTACCCGGGCACCGGGCCGGACAGCCCCGACTACGAGCCGCGCGGCTGTCCCCGGGGTGCGTCGTTCTCCTGGTACGAGTACTCGCCGTCGCGGGTGCGCCATCCGTACGTGCGGGGTTCGCTGCTCACGATGTTCCGGGCCGGGCTCAGGCGGTTCGGCGACCCGGTCGCGGCCTGGGCGGACATTGTCGAGGACCCGCGCAAAGCCAAGGCCTACAAGGAACAGCGCGGCCGCGGCGGGTTTGTCCGCGCCACCTTCGACGAGGCGACGACGATGATCGCCGCCGCACACGTCTACACCACCAAGACCTTCGGGCCCGACCGCGTGGTCGGGTTCTCGCCGATCCCGGCGATGTCGATGGCGTCCTTCGCCGCGGGCACCCGCTACCACGCGCTGCTCGGTGCCACGCTGCTGTCGTTCTACGACTGGTACGCCGACCTGCCGGTCGCTTCGCCGCAGGTGTGGGGCGACCAGACCGACGTGCCCGAGGCGGGCGACTGGTGGAACTCCACCTACCTGGTCATGTGGGGCTCCAACATCCCGGTCACCCGCACCCCGGACGCGCATTTCCTCGCCGAGGCGCGCTACCGCGGCGCGAAGGTGGTCGCGGTCAGCCCGGACTATGCCGACAACGTCAAGTTCGCCGACGACTGGCTGGCTCCGCACCCGGGCACGGACGGGGCGCTGGCGATGGCCATGGGGCACGTCGTCCTCACCGAGTTCTTCCGCGACCGCCAGGTGCCCTACTTCGCCGACTACGTGCGGTCCAACACCGACCTGCCGTTCCTCGTGACGCTGCGGGAACGCGAGCCCGGCGTCTACGCCACCGACCGCTTCCTCACCGCCGCCGATCTCGGCGACGACGGCGAAGGAGCGCGGCACAAGACCGTCCTGCTCGACGACGCCACCGGAAACCCCCTGGTGCCCAACGGATCCCTGGGTTTCCGTTACGGCGCCGAGGGCGAAGGCCGCTGGAACCTCGACCTCGGCGACGTCGTGCCCGCGCTCGGCGTGCTCGGCCACGCCAGCGGCCAGGTCGCCGTCGACCTCGCCCGGTTCGACATCGGCGAGACCGAGGGCGGCGCCACCATGCGGCGCGGCGTGCCCGTCGTGCGGGTCGGAGAACACCTCGTCACCAGCGTCTTCGACCTGCTCATGGCCCAGTACGGCGTCCAGCGCGGCGACCTGCCGGGCGAGTGGCCCACCGGGTACGACGACGCCGACGCCCCGCACACCCCGGCCTGGCAAGAGCGGATCACCGGCGTGCCGGCGGCGCTGGCCGCCCGGATCGGGCGCGAACTGGCGCGCAACGCCGAACGCAGCCACGGCCGGTCGATGATCGCGCTCGGCGCGGGCGCGAACCAGTGGTTCCACTCGGACATGACCTACCGCGCGCTGATCGCACTGGTCACCCTCACCGGCTGCCAGGGCGTCAACGGCGGCGGCTGGGCGCACTACGTCGGGCAGGAGAAGGCCCGGCCGCTCACCGGGCAGCAGCACCTGAGCTTCGCCTTCGACTGGCAGCGCCCGATGCGCCACCAGGCCGCCACGCCGTTCTGGTACCTGCACACCGACCAGTGGCGCTACGAGAAGGTGCCCGCCGACGAGCTGGCTTCCCCGCTCGGCGAGGGCAGGCTGGCCGGGATGGCCTTCGCCGACACGGTCGCGGCCGCGCAGCGGATGGGCTGGTCGCCCGGCCACCCCGCGTTCGACCGCAACCCGCTCGACCTCGCCGACGAGGCCGCGGCCGCCGGAGTCAGCGCGGCCGAGCACATCGTCGGCGAACTGCGGGCGGGACGGCTGCACGCGGTCGCCGACGACCCCGACGACCCGGCGAACTTCCCGCGCTGCCTGACCCTGTGGCGGGCCAACCTGCTCGGCTCCTCGGGCAAGGGCAACGAGTTCTTCCTCAAGCACCTGCTCGGCGTGGATTCCCTCGCCTCGGCCGACGAATGCGGCACGGACGAACGCCCGCGCGACGTGAAGTGGCGGGACGACGCGCCGACCGGCAAGCTCGACCTGCTCACCACGGTCGACTTCCGGATGACCAACACCGGCCTGCACTCCGACCTCGTGCTGCCCGCCGCGACCTGGTACGAGAAGCACGACATCTCCACCACCGACATGCACCCCTTCGTGCACGCCTTCTCCCCCGCGGTCGAGCCGCCCGGGGAGGTGCGCACCGACTACGACGCGTTCCTCGCACTGGCGGACAAGGTCAGCGAGCTCGCGGTCGCCCATCTCGGCACTCGCCGCGACGTGCTGGCCGCGCCGCTGCAGCACGACACTCCCGACGAACTGGCCACGCCGTCCGGGCGGGTCCGGGACTGGGGCCGCGGCGAATGCGAGCCAGTGCCGGGCGTGACGATGCCGAAGCTGATCGAAATCGAGCGCGACTACACCCTCCTCGGGGCCAAGATGCGCGCGGTCGGCCCGCTGCTGGACAAACTCGGCACCACCACCAAGGGCATCACCGTCGACGTCGCCCCGGAACTGGAATACCTGCGCCGCCGCAACGGCGTCATCGCCGACGGCCCGCTCGCCGGTCGGCCGTCGCTGTCCACAGCGGACCGGATGTGCGAAGCGATCCTCGCGCTCTCCGGCACGACCAACGGCCGCGTCGCCCACGAAGGCTTCCTGCAGCTGGAAAAGCAGACCGGGCAGCAGTTCACCGACCTGGTCGAGGGCCACGAAACCGAGCACGTCACCTACGCGGCCACCCAACAGGCCCCACAGCCGGTGATCACGAGCCCGGAATGGTCCGGTTCGGAAAAGGGCGGCCGCCGCTATTCGCCGTTCACCATCAACGTCGAGCGCCGCAAGCCGTGGCACACGCTCACCGGACGGCAGCAGTTCTTCGTCGAACACGACTGGATCGCCGAACTCGGCGAGCACCTGCCCGGCTACCGGCCGCCGCTGAACATGGCCCGGCACTTCGGAAAGCCCGGCGACCTCGCCGACGGCGGCGTCACCGTCCGGTTCCTGACCCCGCACGCGAAATGGTCGGTCCACTCGATGTACCACGACAACGAACTGATGCTCGCCCTGTCGCGCGGCGGGCCGGTGCTCTGGATGAGCGTCGAGGACGCGGCGAAGATCGGCGTCGCCGACAACGACTGGGTCGAAGCGGTCAACCGCAACGGCGTGATCGCCGCCCGGGCCGTGGTCAGCCACCGGATGCCCGAGGGCACGGTGTTCCAGTACCACTCGCCCGAGCGCACGGTGAACGTCCCGAAGACCGAAAAAACCGGCCGCGGCAAGGGAAAACGCGGCGGCTACCACAACTCGATGACCCGGCTGCTGATCAAGCCCACGCATCTCGCCGGCGGGCACGCCCAGCTGACCTACGCCTTCAACTACTACGGACCGATCGGCAGCCAGCGCGACGAAATCACCGTCGTGCGGCGGCGCAGCCAGGAAGTGGAGTACTGACATGCGCATCCGCGCTCAAGTGGCGATGGTGATGAACCTCGACAAGTGCATCGGCTGCCACACCTGCTCGGTCACCTGCAAGCAGACCTGGACCAATCGCGAGGGCACCGAGTACGTCTGGTTCAACAACGTCGAGACCAAACCCGGCATCGGCTACCCGAAGCACTACGAGGACCAGGAACGCTGGAAAGGCGGCTGGAAGCTCGACGCCAAGGGCAGGCTGGTCCTCCGCTCCGGCGGCCGGGCGAAGCGGCTGTCGCGGATCTTCGCCAACCCGGACCTGCCGTCGCTCGAGGACTATTACGAACCCGCCACCTTCGACAAGGACATCCTCCTCGACGCGCCGGCCGGGTCGGCCGACACGCCGGTCAAGCAGCCGCGTTCGGCGCTCACCGGCGAGCCCATGCGCCTGGAGTGGGGCGCCAACTGGGAGGACGGTCTCGGCGGCGCGCCCGAACGGGCCGGAACCGACCCGAACATCGCGGCCATGGACCCCGAGGCCGCCGCGCGGGTGAAGTTCGAGTTCGAGAAGACGTTCATGTTCCACCTGCCGCGGATCTGCGAGCACTGCCTGAACCCGGCGTGCGTTTCCGCCTGTCCCTCGGGCGCGATGTACAAGCGCGAGGAGGACGGGATCGTCCTGGTCGACCAGGACCGGTGCCGCGGCTGGCGGATGTGCGTGAGCGCGTGCCCGTACAAGAAGGTCTACGTCAACCACGCCACCGGCAAAGCGGAGAAGTGCACCTTCTGCTTCCCGCGGATCGAAGCGGGCCAGCCGACCATCTGCTCCGAAACCTGCGTCGGCAGGCTGCGCTATCTCGGGCTGGTCTTCTACGACGAGGACGCGGTACTGGCCGCGGCCTCGGTGGAGGACGAGCACGAGCTGCTCGCCGCGCAGCGGGCGGTGTTCCTCGATCCGCACGACCCCGAAACGTTGCGGCTGGCGTATGAAGCGGGCCTGCCGGAGGAATGGGTGCTCGCCACGCAGGCGTCGCCGGTGTGGCGGCTGATCAGCGAGTACCGGATCGCGTTGCCGCTGCATCCGGAGTATCGCACGCTGCCGATGGTCTGGTACGTGCCGCCGCTGTCCCCGGTGCTCGACGCGGTCGGGGCCGCCGGACGCGACGACACCGACGCCGACGACGTTTTCCACACCATCCGCGACCTCCGGATCCCGGTGGAGTACCTGGCGGAGCTGTTCACCGCAGGCGACTCCGAGGCGGTGGCCGGAGTGCTGATGAAGCTCGCCGCAATGCGCTCCTACATGCGGGCACGCACCCTCGACGGCACTGTTGCCGAGGAACTGTGCGAGGCCGTGGGAATGCCGGGCGAGCAGATCGAAGCGATGTACCGGCTCCTGGCCATCGCCAAGTACGACGAGCGCTACGTCGTGCCCGCGGCCTACGACAAGGACGCCGCGGCCCTCGAAGCGCAGGCAGCGTCCACTTCGGACTGCTCGCTCGACTGCACGGGCGGGCCGGGGATGACCGAACCGGCAGCCACCGCCGAGCGATTCCACCTCGTGTCCGAAGACGAGCGAGTCCGTCCAGGGCGCCGCGGCCTCCTCAGCCGTCGCTCCGACGGCAGGCTCGGGCTGACCATCGACCCGGCGGGAGGCACGGCATGACGGTCGATCCGGCGGACCGGACCCGGTTGTTCGACCTCGCCTCGGTCCTGCTCGCCTATCCCGACGCCCGGCTGTTCTCCGCGGCGGACGAACTCCGCGAGACGGTCGCGGCGATCGCCCACCCCGAGGTCCGCGACCGGATGACGGGATTCCTCGACTGGTTGCTCACCACTGAGACGCTTGCCGTCGAGACCCATTACGTGCGCACGTTCGACCTGCGGCGGCGCAGCGGGCTGTACCTGACCTACTATCTGCACGGCGACACCCGCAAACGCGGCATCGCTTTGCTCACGCTCAAACAGCGCTACCGCGCGCACGGCCTGCGCCTGGCCGAGGGCGAACTGCCCGACCTCCTGCCGGTGGTCCTGGAATTCGCCGCCGCCGCGGGTCCCGGAGACGGCGAGGCCCCGCTGCGCCAGCACCGGCGCGGCCTGGAATTGCTGCGCTGCGCGCTCGAAGAGGCCGGTTCGCCGTACCGGCACGTCCTCGACGCCGTCGTCGCCGCGCTGCCGCCGCTGACCCCGGACGACCGGGCGGCGGTCGCCGCGCTCGCCGTCGACGGCCCGCCGGTGGAATCGGTCGGGCTGGCGGCTTACGGAGCCGATGTCGACGCGATCGGCTTCGGCCCCGAACTCAACTCTGGCTCGTGTCCTTCCCTGGAGAGTGCCCCGTGACCACGTTCGTCTGGATCGTGCTGCCCTACGCCTGCCTGGCGGTGTTCGTGCTCGGCCACGTCTGGCGGTGGCGCCACGACCAGTTCGGCTGGACGACGCACACCAGCCAGTTGCTGGAAAGCCGCATTCTGCGGTGGGCCTCTCCGCTGTTTCACCTCGGCGCGTTCGGCGTGATCGTGGGACACGCGGGCGGCCTGCTGGTGCCGTCGTCACTGACGAGCGCGATCGGTGTCCCCGAAGGGCTGTACCACGCCGTCGCGGTGTGGGGCGGCACGCTCTCCGGGCTCGTGCTGGTCGCCGGGCTGGTGCTGCTGATCGCACGCCGCGTGGTCAACGGCCGGGTGCGCCGCGCCACGACCACAATGGACAAAGTCCTGTACGTCGCGCTCGCCGCGATGGTGGTGCTCGGCATGACCGCGACGGTCGGCGTCAACCTGTTCGGACACGGCTACGACTATCGCGAGACCATCGCCGTCTGGTTCCGCAGCATCTTCTGGTTCTCCCCGCAGAGCCACCTGATGATCGACGCCCCGCTGGTCTACCAGATGCACGCGGTCGGCGGATTCCTTTTGCTCGCGCTGTGGCCGTTCACGCGGCTGGTGCACGTGTGGTCGGCGCCGCTGGCCTACCTGTGGCGGCCGTACGTCGTCTACCGCGCCCGTCGCGGCGCGCCGCCTGCACCGCAACCGGCTCCGGCCGTCGTGCGAGACCGGGCGACCGAAGAGAGGCAAACCCTTGCCTGAACCGACGGTCGCCGATGTGGTCGTCCGGCTGCCGAAAACCTTGCCCGCCAAGGCTTCCGTCGTCGAAGCCAGGGCTTGTTTCGCCGACGACCACGTCCACATGCTCCTGTTCACCGAGTCCGGCCGACTCCTGGGCACGCTCGTTCGCGAAGACCTGGACGAAACCGCATCCGGCCCCGCCCTGCGGTACGCCCGGCTGACGGGCCGGACCGTCTCCGCCGACCTGCCCGCCGAGGACGCGCGCCAGCTCCTGCTCCGTCGCGGGCAGCGGAGACTCGCCGTCGTCGACCACGACGGCGCACTGCTCGGACTGCTGTGCCTCAAACGCCACCGCACCGGATTCTGCAGCGACGCCGACGTCGCCGCGCGGGCCGCGGAGCCTCTGCGGTGACCGCACCGACGACGCGCCGCAAGGCTCCCGTCGTTCCGCCGCAGCACGGAGCCTGGGGATTTCTCGGCCTGCCGCTTCTGCTCGGAGTCGCGGCAGGCGGCTGGTCCGCCTGGCTGATCCCGTTCGCGGTGGCCTGGGTGTCCGCCCATCCGGCGGGCTGGGCCGTGACCGGGCTGCTCACCGCACGACGGCCCAGCCGGTTCCGCCGGGCCGCGCTGCTGTGGACTCCGGTGTGCGTAACAGCGGGCGCGGTCGTGCTCAGCGCGCGTCCCTGGCTGATCTGGGCGCTGCTCGGCTATCTGACGCTATTCGGAGTCAACCTCGGGTTCGCGCGAGCGCGCCGCGAACGGTCGATGGCCAACGAGCTCGTCCTGATCGCCGAGTGCGCGCTGCTGGTTCCGGTCGTGGCCGGAGTGGCCGCCGGGAGCCAGCCCTGGGCAGCCATGACCGCCGCGCCGGTGCTCGCCGCCGCGGCGCTCGCCGCCGTCGCTCTCATCGGCTCCACGCTGCACGTGAAGTCGCTGATCCGCGAGCGCGCCAATCCCGCGTATACCGCCGCAGCGCGCGCTTTCTCGCTCGCCGCCGTCGTCGCGACGCTCGCGCTCGCGATAGCCACCGGCTGGTGGTGGCCGGTGGCCGCGTTCGTGCTGCTCGCCGCTCGCGCCGCCTGGTGGCACGACCCGTCGTGGCGGCCGTCGCGGATCGGGATGGTCGAGCTCGCCGGACTGGTTTCCGTTGCCACTGCGGGATTTCTCACCTTCTAGTCCGGAGTGGACGGTGAGGACCTTCGGCCCCCGCCCGGGGAAATTCGGCTCTGCTGCCGATCCCCGCCGGAGCCGGAAACTGGACGGGCCCTCGCCGACCGGCGGGCGCTCGCACGACACGAATGAGGCGTCGATGACCTCGACACAGGACCGCCCGGCCGGAGCCGGCAGACCCGCGCTGATGCTGACCCTCGCGACCGCCGGGTTCGCGCTCAACTTCTGGGCCTGGGCACTGCTCAGCCCGCTCGGCCCGCTGTTCAAGGACTCCTTGAAGCTGACCGCGTTCGAACAGGCCCTGATGGTCGCCGTCCCGGTCGTGGTCGGCTCGCTCGGCCGGATCCCGGTCGGCGCGCTCACCGACCGCTACGGCGGCCGGATCATGTTCCCGGTGCTCTCGGCCCTGACCGCGCTGCCGGTGCTGTTCCTCGGCCTCGCCGGGCGTTCGTCGCTGCTCGCGCTCCTGATCGGCGGCTTCTTCCTCGGCCTCGGCGGCACGTCGTTCGCGATCGGCGTCCCGTTCGTCAACGCCTGGTTCCCGCCCGAGCGGCGCGGACTCGCGATCGGCATCTTCGGCGCGGGCATGGGCGGCACCGCGATCAGCGCGCTGACGACCGTCCCGCTGGTCAGGGCCGGAAGCGTCGCGACCCCGTTCCTGATCACCGCGGCCGTCCTCGTCGCTTACGCGATCCTCGCCGCCGTCCTGCTGCGCGACGCACCCGACCGCACGGTCCCGACGGAACCGCTGGCCCAGCGGATGCGCCAGACCCTCCGGCTCGCGGTGACCTGGCAGGCCTCGGCACTGTACGCGATCGCTTTCGGCGGCTACGTCGCGTTTTCGGTCTACCTCCCGGCCTACCTCAAGACCGGTTACGGACTGGCCCAGAGCGACGCCGCCAACCGGATGGCCGGTTTCGTCCTCTTCGCCGTGGTGATGCGCCCGATCGGCGGCTGGCTTTCGGACCGCTTCGGCCCCGTGCGCGTGCTCGTCGGCGTGTTCGGCGCTGTCGCGGCGTGCGCCGCAGTACAAGCGTTCAGTCCCGGCCTGATGCCGCTCGGCACAATGGCATTCCTGGCAATGGCCGCGGCCCTCGGAGCGGGGAGCGGCGCAGTGTTCGCGATGGTCGCCATGCTCGTCCCGGCGAACAAGGTCGGTTCGGTGACCGGAGTCGTCGGAGCTGCCGGAGGCCTGGGCGGCTTCATTCCGCCGCTGGTGATGGGAGCGCTCTACGGCGGCCTCGGCTCGTATGCGCTCGGCCTTGCCGCACTCGCGCTGGTCGCCGCCGCAGCCCTCGCGTTCACCGCAACGGTGGCGAAGCGGTCGTTGCAGCAGCACTTCCGTGTGGAGAAGGCCGGTGTGTGAGTACTGCGGCTGCCAGGCTGTGCCCGCGATCGCAGAACTGACCCGGGAGCACGACGAGGCGGTCGCGTTGATCAGCCGCACCCGCACCGCGCACGGCGCGAACGACGTCGCAGCGATGGCAAACCTCGCCCGCCGGATCGCCGAAGTCCTCGGTCCACACACGACAGTCGAAGAGCAAGGCCTTTTCCCAGCGCTGCACGACGAGTTCCCGGACCACCTCGCGGCGCTGGCTGATCAGCACCGGCAGATCGAGCACGTGCTCGGCGAGGCCGCCGACGGGACACCTGCCGACCCGGCGTGGCCCGCGCGGCTGATGGCCACGCTGCACCTGCTGCGCGAACACATCCTCGCCGAGCAGGACGGCGTCTTCCCCGCCGCGCTCAGCCGGCTCGACCCGGCCCAGTGGGAGGCCGTCGACGCGGTACGCCGAAACATCGAAGCCGGGTTCTCGACGCAGTACAGGGCGTGTCCAGGCTAGGGGCAGGCATAGCTGCGGGGAGAGGCGACGCTGATGCTGGCCGCCGGAGTGGACATGAAGGTGATCCAGCACATCCTCTGCGCACCCCGCCCGCGCCTCTCGGGCTCACACCAGACCACAATGGACAGTCCCGCACCGGAAGACCCGCTCCCGGACAGCACAAAACCCCAGGTCACCGAGCCCGGTGACCTGGGGTTCGAGAGTGGGCCGCCAGGGATTCGAACCCTGAACCCGCCGGGTAAAAGCCGGCTGCTCTGCGCGATTGAGCTAACGGCCTGAGCTGGGTGCTGCCCGTCGAGGGTTCGAACCTCGGTTTCCGCGTCCAGAGCGCGGCGTCCTGCCAGTTGGACGAACGGGCATCGGCTCCCGGTCCAGGAGTCGAACCTGGGCCAGCGGATCCAAAGTCCGCTGTCCTGCCTGCTACACCAACCGGGAACGACGGTTGCCGAAGTCGGATGCCCGCGGGTCGAACGCGGTGTCTCCTGGCCCCGAACCAGGCGGGGTCGCCACTGCCCCTCGCATCCGGCGGAAAGCCCCGGCGCCCCCTCGGCGCCGGGCCCGTACCCCTGCCAGGACTTGAACCTGGGGCCTCCGCATTCGTAGTGCGGCGCTCTGTCCGACTGAGCTACAGGGGTGTGCGTCCGGCGCCAAGGCACCGGACCGCGAGCGGCCGGAGGGCATCGAACCCTCTGCTTCGGTTTGGAAGACCGACGTGTCCGCCGAGTTCACCACGACCGCAGGAAGCGCCCTGGGCTCGGGCGCGGTGGTGAAGGAGGGAGTCGAACCCTCATTGCCGCGAAGGGCGCCCGGGTTACAGCCGGGTGGGGCTGCCACCGCCCCGTCTTCACCGTGCGGGTCCGGCGGCGGTTGGCTGCCGGACCCGGCGCTCGTCCTGGCCGCGGGTGAGGCGACGGGGACGAGTCTCGGAAATGTCTTGCTTCGCTGTGCAGTTGTCAAAGAACCGCCGCCCGGAAATCGGCAGCAGCAGTTGTGAAAAAATGCGAATTGATTGCGCGAAGCCGCCCTGACAAGAGAAGCCGCCCGGATCGGTTTCCCGATGGGCGGCTCCCTGTGCGTGCAGCGATTGCTGCGTCAGGTCAGGGAGCGGATACCGCCCAGGATTCCGCCTTTGCGGCTGATGTGGCGCTGGTGGAGCGGCGCACGCTGGACAGCGCGGAGGGCGGCCGGATACTGGCCTCGCATCTCCCGCGTCCGCATGTTCGTCATGTCCGCTCCTTCATCCGCTGTGGTGGAATCATCTTCACCTACCGCGAAGGCATGCGTCAATCTTATTTTCCGCAGAACAGTTTCCAGCCGGTCTTTCCGAAGAAGAAGGGTTGTGCTGTAATGGGCGAGTGCACTTCAACCCTTACGGTGGCGCGGGCGCGCAAGTAGCCGCCGACCTGGCGACCCTTGCCCAGCGCGACGACGTCACGGCCGCCGAGGTGCGGGCCGCGGGGCAGGCTCGCGACATGGTGCTGCCGCGCATCACCGCGGACGAGGCGGGGCGGATTCTCGCGTGGGGGCGGCGACTGCATCAGGTGTTCGTCGCGGAGACGACCGGTGCGCGGATCGATCTGCTCAACGAGTTGCTCGCCGTCGCCGCGTGTCGGCCGAATATCGCCAGTCACGACGGGAAAGCGCCGCATCTGCACTACTCCAGCGAGGGCGCGGGGGTGGTCGAGCGGTTCTACGCCTACACGGCGGGCGGGCTCGCGCATCTGGTGTGCGAGGAGCCGCACCGCCTCGGCGTGTGTGCGCGTGAGGGGTGCGGCGTCGCGTTCGTGGACACGTCGCGCAACGGACGCCGACGGTTCTGCTCCACTCGCTGCGGCACACGGGTCAACGTTGCCGACCATCGCGCACGGCAGCTCGCGGGCTAGGCCACAGATGAGGCGGCAGCCGCGCCGACTGCTCGCTGCGGCACGCGAGCCGACGTGGCCGACCATCGCGCGCGCCAACTTGCGAGCTAGACCGCCGATCAATGAGCACCCGCGGCGAACGCGGACTAGACCACCCGTCAGTCAGCAACCGCCTCGAACGACTGCAGTTCCGGGTACTTCGGCGCGATCGTGTCGCCGGAGGACTCGCCGCGCAGGCGTCGGCCGATCCACGGCAGCGCGTGTTCCCTGCCCCAGCGAAGGTTTGCCGCGCGCTGTTCCCGGGTGGACAGGCGGGGGCGCGGTCCCAGTGCGGCGTGCGTGAGGCTGTGCTGCACGCCCAGCGCGTCGAGGACGGCGATGGCGATTTCGGTGTGCCCGGCGGCATTCAAGTGCAGCCGGTCCGGGGACCACATGCGACGGTCGCGCAGCTGGCGCATCGACCACATGTCCACGAGCAGCGTCTCGTGCCGCGCCGCGATGCCGCGGACGTGTTCGTTGTAGATCGCGACCCGCCCGCGGATCTGGCGGAACAGCGCGTCCTCGACGCCGTCGACGCCGGTGAACAGCAGCACCTGCGCGCCGGCCGCGCGGAAGCGGGCCACGGCGCGTTCGTAGGAGTCGGCGAGGCTGTCGATGTCGACGCGCGGCCGCATCAGGTCGTTGCCGCCCGCGTAGACGGTGACGAGGTCCGGCTTCATCGCCAGTGCCGGTTCGATCTGCTCGTTCAGTACCTGCGGCAGGAGCTTCCCGCGCACCGCCAGATTGGCGTACTGGAATCCCGGCTCACCGGCGGCCAGCACCTCGGCGACCCGGTCGGCCCAGCCGCGCACCCCGTTGCGCGCGGACGGATCGTCGTCCCCGACGCCTTCGGTGAACGAGTCGCCAATACAGACTAAGCGGTTGGTCATTGCCTCAGTTTAGGCCCGGCTCCCCCGCCCTGGTCACGGCGCCCGCGGACAGCAGCGTAGCTCCCGCGAGACCGCCCCAGAGCGCGCCAGGCCCGAGCGGAGCGAGTGCGGTGAGCACTGCCGGGGAGACCGCGAGTCCGATGCCGGTCGACAGTTCGAAGCGGGCGGCCGCCTGCCCGAGCAGGCGTGCAGGTGCGAGGGCCAGGACGAAGGCGGTGGCGCTGCCTGCGTAGATGATCTCGCCGATGGTGCAGACCACCGAGACCGCGGCGATCGCCGGTGCCGCCCAGCCGGATCCGAGCAGGGTCGCGGCGAGGAAACCGAGGTAGGACACCGTCAGCACGATTCCGCCGGTCGCTAGTGCGGTTCGCCGGGAGATCCGCGAGAGCAGGACGGTGACCGGCACTTGCAGGGCGACCACGAGCACCGTGTTGGCCACGAAGATCGCTGCCGACCACACTGGGGACGCGTGCAGATACGCGGTCAGCACCAGCGGTAACGCGATTTCCGGGACGTTGAGGCAGAACGCGTAGACGACGTTCGCGCCCAGCAGCGCGCCCATCCGCGGCGCACGCTCGAGGGTCGGCTCCGCCGTGACGGCCGGGGCGCGCAGGCGCACTGACCAAGCCAAGCCTGCGGCGACCAGGTACGCGATTCCGGTGCCGATCGCCATGGTGCGCAACGCATCCGAGCCGCCTGTCAGGCAAGCAGTCGCGAGCAACGCGCCGATGCCGAGCGCTGCGTTGCGGAGGGAACGGCCGGCGGCGAGGGCGGCGTCGCGTTCCCGGTCGGCGGCGAGCGTCGCGACGAGCGCAGCGTGCGCTGCTGGCCAAGCCTGGTTGCCTGCGGAGAGAAGGATCGCCGCGCCAACGAACGGCCACATCTCCCCCGTCGGCGCGGCCAGCAGGATCGCGACGCCGAGTGCGCGCACCAGCATCGAAGCGGCCACCACGGTGGTGCGCGCACCGCGATCGAGCCACCGTCCCACGAACGGCATGCAGCCGAGCCCGACGAGCACGCCTGCGGTCATGGCCGCGCCGGTCGCGGGCGCGGACAAGCCCAGCACGGTCACGCCGTAGATCAGGAGAAACGGGCGCAACAGGCCGGTGCCGAGCGCGTCGACGGCCATGGCGGCCGCGTAGCGCGGGCCGCCGGAGACGCGGATCAGCGCGCTCGGCCGGATCTTGGTGGTCATGGCGCTCGACAGTGCCGCGCGAGCCTCGGGCGGAGCACGCCGATTCGCAGTTTCCGTCAACCGGCGAAGTCCCGGACCGCTCGATCGGCGACGCTGGTGCGGTGCCGTTGAGGATCGACATCGCCGGACTGCCGGCCGAGCAGGTGCGGTTCGCCGCGTCGCCGCTCGCGGAGCTGACCGCGATGCTGCACGTGCTCGCCGAACCGGGCCATCATCCGCGGCTCGCCGCGTGGGCGGGCGAGGTTTGGGCCGGTCTGCGTCCCGAACTGGCCGAACGCGTGCGAGAGGCGGATTCCCTGTGGCGGTCCTCGCAAGCCGACTTCCTGTTGCCCGGACGTCCGCGCCCGGCTCTCGCCGAGGAGCTGGCTGACGTCGACGCGATCGACGACGAAACCTATGCGACCGCGGCGCTCGTCTCGACCTGCGGCAGCACCCGGATCGCGACCCGTTCTCCGCTCACCGACCCAGCATCGCGCGAACGCGCCCTCGACCTCGCCCAAGCGCGCGGCCCTCGCCAGGAAGCGTTCGCCGAAAGCCTCCTGACAGATCCCGCGGCCACGCGCGCCCGGATCCGCGACACCCTCGAGCAATGCGCCGAAGCGTTCTTCGACAGTGCTTGGGCCGGGCTGGAACCACAGCTCTCCGCAGATCTGCGGCGCAAGCAGGATCTATTGCGGCACAAGGGAATCCGCGCGGCGCTCGATGCGGTGTCCAGTGCGGTCGCCTTGTCGGAAGACGGCTGCCGCATCGTCGTGGACAAGCTGCAGGACAAAGCGACCGCCGCCCGGGAAAGCGTCACCTTCATTCCCAGTGTCTTCGGCAGTCCGCACCTGGTCGTGGTGCACGCGGCGGGCTGGCGGCCGGTGGTGCAGTATCCGGTCGCCGACATCGCTCCGGTGCCGCTGGAGACCGTTGAACTGCGGCTCGACGCGCTCGCGCATCCGGTGCGGCTGCGCCTGGTCCGCACACTGGCGCGCAGCCCGCACACCACCAGCGAGCTGGCGCACAACTGGGATCTGTCCGCGCCGGAGGTGTCCCGGCATCTCGCGGTCCTGCGCCGCGCGGGCCTGCTCACCACGAAGAGACAGGGCCGGTACGTGCGCTATTCGCTCGACTTGCCGCAGTTGTCCTCGCTCGGCACCGATCTGCTGGCCGCCGTGCTGCGCTGACTCAGGTGCGGAGGCCGTCGAAGAGGATCGCGATGGTGCGGTCCCGCAGCGCGCGGTCGGACCCGACGTGCTCGGCGGCCTTCGCGGTGCCGATGATCACCGGGATCAGTTCGGTGGTGGTGACGTCGCGCCGCACCGCGCCGCTGTCCTGGGCGCGGCGCAGGAGCACGCCGAGGGATTCGCGCAGCCGCTCCCCGATCACCGAACCCGTGCTGGGGACGCACACCCCGGCCGCGGTGAGTGCTTCGAAGTAGGCGTTTTTGGCGCTGGACATCTCGATCCAGCTGGTGAGGAAGGTGAAGAACGCGGCCCCGGCGTCCTCGGCGTTCTGCGCGACGACGGCGTCGGCCTCGTCGACGAACCGGTGCAGCCGCGCGTAGAGCACGGCTTCCAGGAGTGCTTCTTTTGTGGGGAAGTGCCGGAACACCGTGCCGATGCCGACGCCGGCCTCGCGCGCGACCTCTTCGGTCGGCGCACCGGTGCCCTTGGCCGCGAAGACCGTCTCGGCGGCTTCGAGCACCTTCGCGCGGTTTCGCCGCGCGTCGGCGCGCAGCGGTTTGTCCTCCGTCACGGCTGTGATGGTAGTCGCGCGTGCTGGCCGCGCGGCGCCCGATACTGGTCCGTCCGGCGTGCCGCAGGGGCGGAAACAACCCGTCCGGAGCAGGCGTCAGGAATCGTCAAACCTCTGCCAGTCGTTCACACTGTAGTGTGACGACCGTCACGAGAGGTGCACGACCATGACTCTAGGCGACAACGAGGTCACCCAGTCAGTCCAAGCGTCGACCGGCGACCGGCGGGTGCAGGTACGCCGGGCGGCCCTGGCCGGGTCGATCGGAACCACCATCGAGTGGTACGACTTCTTCCTCTACAACACCGCCGCCGCGTTGGTCTTTCCCCATCTGTTCTTCCCCGCGTCGTCGGCCTACGCCGGGGTGATGCAGTCGTTCGCGACCTACGCGGTCGGTTTCGCGGCCCGCCCGGTCGGCGCGGCGATCTTCGGCCATTGGGGCGACCGGCTCGGCCGCAAGGCGACGCTCATCGTGACGCTCCTGCTGATGGGCCTTTCCTCGGCCGTGGTCGGCCTGCTTCCCGGCGCGGCGACCATCGGCATCGCCGCCCCGTTGATCCTCGTCCTGCTGCGCCTGGTGCAGGGCATCGCGATCGGCGGCGAGTGGAGCGGTTCGGTGCTGCTGGCCATGGAATGGGGCGACCAGCGACGACGCGGCCTGCTGGCGAGTTTCGCGCAAGTCGGCGTCCCGGTCGGGCTCGTGCTGGGCACCGGCGGGATGACCCTGCTGTCGGCGACGCTGTCTCCGGAAGCTTTTTCCTCGTGGGGCTGGCGGATCCCGTTCCTGCTGAGCCTGGTGCTGGTGGCGATCGGCCTGGTCATCCGGCTGCGAATTCTGGAAACGCCGATGTTCGCCGCGGCGGTCGCGGCCAAGCGCACGTCGAAAGCCCCGGTGAAGGACGTGGTCCGGCACCACTGGCGGGAAATCCTGTTGTCGGCCGGGTTGCGCTTCAGCGAGCAGATGCCGTTCTACCTGTTCACCAGTTACGTCCTGGTCTATGTCGTGCAGCGACCGGAGTTCAGCAAAACGTTCGTGCTCAACGCGGTCCTGGTCGGGGCCGCGGCGGAACTGGTGCTGATCCCGCTGTTTTCCCAGTTCTCCGACCGGATCGGGCGCAAACAGGTGTACCTGACCGGCGCGGTGCTGACCGGGGTGATCGCGTTCCCGTACTTCACGGTCCTGACCCACAGCGGGCACGGGATGATCTTCCTCGCCGTCATCGTGTCCCTTGTCGCGCACTCGATGCAGTACGGCCCGCAGGCGGCGCTGATCGGCGAGAGTTTCCCGACGCATCTGCGCTACGGCGGGGCGGGGCTGGGATATCAGCTGGCGTCGGTGTTCGCGGGCGGTCCCGCGCCGCTGCTGGCGACCTGGTTGCTGCACACCACCGGCACGCCGTACTCGATCTCGATTTACATCGTCGCGTCGGTCGTGGTGACCGTGGCGTGCGTGATCGCGCTGCATGATCGCTCGAAGGCCAACATCGACGACGTCGGCGTGTACGCGCGCTGACCAGAGCCGCGTAGTCCGGACGTCACCGGACTACGCGGTAACGGAGGTGGGTGACGCCGCGGCCTTCGAGCCGCCGCACGGGTTCGAGTTCGACGCGGCCGAGCCCGGTCGGTTCGAACAGCCGCCGTCCCGCGCCCAGCAGTACCGGAATCAGGTGCAGTTCGATCTCGTCGAGCTGGTCCGCGGCCAGGAGTGCCTGCGCCGCGCCCGCGCCGTGGACCAGCACGGGCCGCTCCCCCGCTTTGGCGCGGGCTTCGTCGGCGCACGCGTTGACGTCGGTGTAGAACTTCGCGCTGCCCGGCGGCACGTCGCCCGGGTCGACATGGTGGGTGAGCACGTGGATCGGGACGCCGTCGTGGTGGTCGCCGTGCCACCGGTTGGCCAGCTCGAACGTGCGGCGTCCGGAGATCACCGCGCCGGTCGCGGAGGCCTCGGCGTACACCTGCCCGTTGATCCCCTCCTCCGCCCGGTCGTCGAGCCAGTCGAACAACCGGAATCCGTCGCGGCCGAACTCCTGGCCGGGCCGGTCGTCCGGACCGGCGATGTATCCGTCGACGGACACGGACATGTACAGCCGCACTGGGGTTCTGCTCATTTCCCGATCTCCTTTTCGAGGAAGTCGACGATGGTCATGCCGTCGGCGTGGTGAGCGGGCCACTGGACGAGTTCGATCCGGCGGGCGGCCAGCGCGGCGAGCGTGTCGGCCATCGACTCGACCTGCACGACCAGGTGGCTCACGCCGGTGCCCGTCTCGTAACCGATCGCCGGGTAGAACGCCAGCGACCGATCGAGGTCGGTCACCCGCAGTCCTAGGTGCAATGTCCGCATTACGGTGCCTCCGTCGCGCCTGGCCTTGCGGTGAGCCGCTCTCACCAGTGCGTCGAACGCGCCACGCCGGATTCGACAACCGGGGGCGAGATTCTTTTCCGGCGGCAGGCACAGAAAAAAGGGACTGCCACCCCGAAAATCGGAGTGGCAGCCCCTGTGTGTGACGTGATCAGCGCTGCGGCGGCGGTCCGCCCTGCGGTCCGCCGAACGGGCCTTGCTGCGGGAACGGTCCGCTGCCCGGTCCGGGGCCCTGCGGTCCGCCGAACTGCTGCGGCGGCGGGCCCTGGTACGGCCCGCCCTGCGGCGGCCCGGCCGGGGGCTGCGGCTGCGGCAGCGACTGCTGCTGCTGAGCAGGCGGCGGCGCACTCGGCTGCGGGCGCTCCGGCGGTGCGGGCGGCTCTTCCTCCTGCACCGGCTCGGGAGCCTCCCGCTTCGCCGGAGCCCCGCCGATCGCCCGGCGCGACTCGCCCGAGGACGCGCCCAGCGGGCCCTCTACTTCCTTGCGCGCCACCGCTTCCGCGGCGGCGACCGCCTCGGCGACCTTCGGGTCGCTGGTGGTGTCGAACCAGCCGGCGACCTCGTCGTCGTCGAGGTCCGGCTTGGCGGGCGTGTCGTCCTTGGGCGGTTCGTACCGGAACACGCCGTCGTCGCCCGGGGCGCCGAGTGCGCGGGCGAAGCCTTCGAGGGCCTTGCCGTAGTCGCTCGGGATCATCCAGACCTTGTTGGCGTCGCCCTGCGCCATCTGCGGCAGGGTCTGCAGGTACTGGTAGGCAAGGACTTCCGGCGTCGGGCGGCCGGCCTTGATCGCGGCGAACACCTTCTCGATCGCCTTCGCCTGGCCCTGTGCCTGGAGGTAGCGGGCGGCTCGTTCACCCTGCGCGCGCAGGATCCGCGACTGCCGTTCCGCCTCGGCGGCGAGGATCGCGGCCTGCTTCTGGCCTTCCGCGGCGAGGATCTGGCTCTGCTTCTGGCCTTCGGCCGTCTTGATCGACGATTCCCGCTGGCCTTCGGCGGTGAGGATCATCGCGCGCTTCTCCCGGTCGGCGCGCATCTGCTTCTCCATCGAGTCCTGGATGGAGGCGGGCGGCTCGATCGCCTTCAGCTCGACGCGGGCGACGCGGATGCCCCAGCGGCCGGTGGCCTCGTCGAGCACGCCGCGCAGCTGGGTGTTGATCGAGTCGCGGGAGGTCAGCGTCTCTTCCAGGCTCATGCCGCCGACCACGTTGCGGAGCGTGGTGGTGGTGAGCTGCTCGACGCCGATGATGTAGTTCGAGATCTCGTAGACGGCCGCGCGCGAGTCGGTGACCTGGAAGTACACGACGGTGTCGATGTTCACCGTCAGGTTGTCCTCGGTGATCACCGGCTGCGGCGGGAACGACACGACCTGCTCGCGCAGGTCGATCCGCGCGCGCACCTTGTCCAGGAACGGGACGAGGAAGGTCAGGCCGGGCGAAGCGACCGTGCGGAACCGGCCGAGCCGCTCGATCACCGCCGACTGGGCCTGTGGCACCACCATGATCGCCTTGACCACCGTGATGATGACGAACAGAGCCAGCAGTGCGACCACGACGATCGCTATTGTCGACAAGAGCGTTTCCCCTTACCTAGTACCGTTTTTCCTCGGACGGAACCTCACGAGACGATGTCCACCACGGCCGTGGCGCCGGAGATCTCGACGACCGTGACGCTGGTGCCCGGAGCGATCGGCGGCTGCGATTCGTGCACGGCGCGCGCCGACCACACCTCGCCGCCGATTTTCACCTGGCCGGCATCGTAGTCCACAGTGGACACCACGACGGCCCGGGCTCCGACCAGCGCGTCGATGCCGGTGGGGATGGCCGACCCGGCCAGGAAGCGGCGTTTGAGCGCCGGGCGGGCGAGCGCGAGCAGCCCGACCGAGCTGACCGCGAAGACGGCGACGTCGATGTAGATGTTGCCGGTCAGCGCCTCCGAGCCGGCTCCGAGCAGCGCGCCGACGCCGAGCATGATCAGCACGAAGTCCCCGGAGATCACCTCCGCGATCATCAGGACGATGCCGATGATCAGCCAGATCAGAGCCGCTGCCATGCCCTCATGCTCTCAGATCGCGTCGTTTCGCACCGGGCAAACTACTCGACGTGACCGACGCGTGACCTTGGATTTTTCCGGCATACCGGACACTACGGAGCGTCGTCACCCGGTTCGGTCACGAAGTCGATGAGCCGTTCCACCGCGCCGATCAGCGGCGTTTCGAGATCGCGGAAGCTGCGCACCCCGGCGAGCACACGCTGCCATCCCTCGTACGGTTCGCCCCAGCCGAGCGCGTCGCAGATGCCGGTCTTCCACTCGACGCCGCGCGGGATCTCCGGCCAGGCGCGGATGCCGACCGACGCGGGTTTCACCGCCTGCCAGACGTCGATGTACGGGTGGCCGGTGACCAGCACCTGCTCGTCGCGGATCTGCCCGACCAGCCGGGATTCCTTGCTGCCCGCGACGAGATGGTCGACCAGGACGCCGAGCCTGCGGCCGGGTCCGGTGCCGAATTCGGCGATCCGGTCGGCGAGCACGTCGACGCCGTCGAGCGGTTCCACGACGACGCCCTCGACGCGCAGGTCGTGTCCCCAGACGCGTTCGACCAGTTCGGCGTCGTGCTTGCCCTCGACCCAGATCCGGGAATCGCGCGCGACCCGGGCCTGCAGCCCCTGCACGCGGACCGAGCCGGACGCGGAAACCTGCCGCGCGGGGGCGGCGGTCTTCTTGACCGGCACGAGCGTGACCGGTTTGCCTTCGAGCAGGAACGCGGCGGGCGCGAGCGGGAACACCCGGTGGCGGCCCTTGGCGTCCTCGAGGACGACGTTGCCGTATTCGATCTTCACCACCGCGCCGCAGTACCCGCTGGCCGGGTCTTCGACCACGAGCCCTGGTTCGGCCGGGACCTCCGGCACTTTCCGCTTGCGGGGGCCGGACAGCACGTCGTGATAGCGCACGGTCGGGCACGTTATCGGCGCAGCGCCGGGGCGTCCCGCCGCCACGCCGGGGACGGGCGGCCGATGCGCCGGCTTGACGTGGAGCGCGCTCCAGCTCCTAGCGTCGGCGACGTCAGCCGTCGAGGTGCCGCCCGGGTCCGCCGGGCAGGAGGAGCAACCGCATGATCACCCGAACCACGCTCGGCTCGTCCGGTCTTCGCGTCAGCGCGATGGGACTGGGGTGCATGGGGATGAGCGAGAGCTACGGCGCCTCCGACTGGGACGGCGGCCTCGCGACCATCGACCGGGCCCTGGAGCTGGGCGTCACGTTCCTGGACACCGCCGACGCCTACGGTGCCGGGCACAACGAGGTGTTGGTGGGCCGCGCCGTCCACGGCCGCCGGGACCAGGTGCAGCTGGCCACGAAGTTCGGCATCGACCGCAGCGCCGGCGACCGCGCGCGGCGCATCCGCGGCGCCCGGGACTTCGTGCTGCGCTCGTGCGACGCGTCGTTGCTGCGGCTGGGCGTCGACGTGATCGACCTGTACTACGCGCACCGCCCGCCCCAGGACGTGGAGATCGAAGAGACCGTCGGGGCGATGGCCGAACTGGTCCAGGCGGGCAAGGTCCGGCATCTGGGCCTGTCCGAGGTCGACGGCGAGCTGCTGCGCCGGGCGCACGCGGTGCATCCGATCGCCGCGGTGCAGAGCGAGTACTCGCTGTGGACGCGCGACGTCGAGGCGGTCACCCCGGTGATGGCCGAGCTGGGAGTCGGGCTGGTGCCGTACTCGCCACTGGGGCGGGGGTTCCTGACCGGGGCCCTGGACCGCTCCGCGTTGGGCGAGAAGGACTTCCGGCGCACCAATCCCCGCTTCGCCGGCGAGGAGGGCGACGCCAACGAGAAGATCGCGCAGACCGTGCGCGAGGTGGCCGACCGGCTGGGCGCCACGCCGGCTCAGGTGGCGCTGGCCTGGGTGTATGCCCAGGCCGAGCGGCTCGGGGTGGCGGTGGCGGCGATTCCAGGCACCCGCAGCCCGGCCCGGCTGGAGCAGAACGCGGCCGCGCTGGAGATCGTTCTGGACGCCGAGGCGCTGGCCGCGCTGGAGCCGCTGAGCGACCAGGTCAAGGGCGAGCGCTACACCCCCGCGCACACCGCTGAGGTCGCCCGGGGCTAGCCGCTTGGTCGCGAGGGTTCAGCCCGGCAGGAGTCTTCGGGTCGGACGGTCCGGCTCAGCGAGCCATCCGCAGCACCGCGTCCGTGAACGGCGTCGGTCCGCCGCGGCGGAGCGGGCCCATCGCGACCAGCGGGGCGAGCGCGACGCACCAGGCGCGGACCCGGTCGCCGTCGAGGTGCGGGAGCTCGGCGATCCCGTCCTCGACGGCGCCGCCGTGGGCCATCGGCAGCACCGCCCAGTCGACGGCGTCGAAAGCTGGATCGCCGACGCACGGGCGCGGGTCGATCGCGACCGCGCCGCGTTCCGGTCCGGCGTCCAGGACGTTGCCGGGGTGCAGGTCACCGTGCACGAGGGCGATCGGGCCGCTGGCCGCCAGTTTCTCGGACCGGGCGAGGCCGGTGCGCAGCGCTTCCAGCGGCAGGTGCGCTTCGGCCGGGGATCCGGCGAGGCGTTGCTCGGCGAGGCCGAACATGAAGCGGACGCGTTCGAGCTGGGTCGGGAACGGCCCGGCGGCGGGGACGCCGTGCACGTCGGCGAGCAGTTCGCCGATCTGGTCCCAGGGGACGTCGGCGCCGCGTCCGGTGAACGTGTCGCCGGGTTCGAGTCCTTCGAGCAGGACGGCGCCGTGGTCGAGGTCGGCGTCGAGGATCTGCACGACCCGCGACAGCCCGGCCCAGGAGCCCAGAGCGGTCGCCTCGGCGGTCGCGATCGCGCGGTCCGGGCAGAGTTTGAGCACCTTCAGCGCGCCCTCGCCGTCGCGGCAGAGCAGGGTGCGGCCGGTGTTGCCGGGCCGGGCCTCGGAGACGGTGAGGCCCCACTGGCGGCAGAGCCGGTCGACCAGTGCGGGCAGCGCGTCGCACCAGGCTTCGGCGACGGGGCCGAACCGGGTGACGAGGCGGGCGCGGGCGTCCGCGTCCATCAGGGCGGTGTCCATGGATTCCGCCATCAGAACAGCGGCCAGGGGATCGCGCGCCAGTCGTCGCCGGGCTCGGGGAACACCGCCTCGGCGAGCAGGTAGTCGGTGCGCTGCGAGAGCGCCCGGATCTCGAAGGCGGTCAGGTGTTCGCCGAGTTCCGCGCCGAGGCGGCCGTCGAGGTCCGCGCGGAGCTTCCGCAGTTTCTCGACGGCGTCCTCGGGCAGGTCCTCGCCGATCCAGCCCCACAGCACGGTGCGCAGCTTCGGGTCGGTGTGCAGGCAGATGCCGTGGTCCACGCCGTAGACCCGGCCGTCGGTGCCGGCCAGCAGGTGCCCGCCCTTGCGGTCGGTGTTGTTGACGACGATGTCGAGGACCGCGAGTTCGCGCAGGTCCGGGTGGTCGGCGTGAACGAGCACCGCCGGTTCGCCGAGCCGGTCGTGCGCGTGCAGCACGGTGCGCCAGCCTTCGGGGACCTCGTCGGGCGCGCAGACGTCGACCACTTCGGCGTCCTCGTCGGTCTCGACCCACAGCTGGACCATGCCGGGCCCGAACGGGCCGTCGCGCAGCACGGTCGGCGGGATCGTGCCGAGGCCGCAGGCGTCGGAGATCATCGCGGTCGCGACCTCGCGGCCGGCCAGCGTGCCGTCCGGGAAGTCCCACAGCGGCCGCTCCCCCGACACCGGCTTGTACACGACGCGGCCGGTGACGCCGTCGAGTTCGATCGCGCAGAACAGCGTCACGTTGGAGGCGTCGACGAGCCTGCCTTCGACGTCGATGCGCCCGCGGGAGACGAAATCGCGGGCGGCGGGGTCGGCAGGTCCTGGCGCGGTGCTCGCCACGGCCGCCCTCAGTCCTCGGTCACGTCGACGTCGCGCCGGTACCCGTTCTGCCGCGGGCAGATGTGCCCGGCCGGGTCGAGCGGTTCGCCGCACAGCGGGCACGGCTTGCGGCCGGCGTTCACGACGCGGTCGGCGCGTTCGGCGAAAGCGCGGGCGGCGACCGGGGTGAGGAACACGCGGACCGCGTCCGGGCCTTCCTCGGTGTCGTCGAGCACGACGGTCTCGTCGATCTCGCCCTCGGTGATCGCGAGGAGCTCCACGACGACCGCGCCGGAGTCGGCGTCCCAGCCGAGCCCCATCGTGCCGACCCGGAACTCCTCCTCGACGGGCACCGTGAGCGGGTCGGTGTCGACCTCGTCGTCGGGGGCGTGGCTGGGCACGTCGGCGCCGAACCGGCTGGCGACTTCCTCCAGGAGCGACCCGAGCCGCTCCGCGAGGACGACGACCTGCTGTTTTTCGATCGTGACGCTGATCGTCCGCACGTCCTCCGTCGCCTGGAGGTAGAAGGTGCGGTCGCCGGGCTCGCCGACCGTGCCGGCCACGAACCGGTCGGGCTTGCGGAAGACGTGGATTACGCGTGACATAGCGTCTTCGACCCTAGGCCACGGACGCATGATCGGCATCCGCCGCCCCGGGTTGAGGGACCTTCGCGCGCGTTTCCTGCGCGGTGCGTGCGGATCCGGACACGCAGCGGATCCTCGTTAGGCTTTCCGGGTGCCTCGCATCTCTCCTCATGGAACCTGGACCTCTCCCGTCACAGCGGCCGACGCCGCGGCCGCAGGCGGCGGCGCGCAATGGCTCGCCGCGGTCGACGGCGCGCTCTGGTGGGCGGAGGCGCGGCCCGCCGAAGGCGGCCGGGTCGCGCTCGTGCGCGCGCTTCCCGGCGGCGGCGTCGAGGACGTGCTGCCCGCCCCGTGGAACGTCCGGAACCGGGTGCACGAGTACGGCGGGCGGCCGTGGCTCGCGGTCGGCGGCGTCGTGGTGTTCACGCACTGGGCCGATCAGCGGGTGTACGCGCTCAAGGACGGCGAGGTCGCCCCGCTGACGCCGGAACCGGCCACGCCGCAGGGCGTCCGGTACGGCGATCTCCGGCCCGGGCGCGAGGGCGAGGTGTGGGCGGTCCGCGAACGCAGCACCGGGCCGCGGCGCACGGACATCTCCCGCGAGCTGGTCGCGATCCCGCTGAACGGCTCCGCCGAACGGGTGCTCGTGGAGGGGCACCGGTTCTTCACCGCGCCGCAGCTGTCGCCGGACGGCGCGCACGCCGCGTGGCTCGCGTGGGACCACCCGGCGATGCCGTGGGACGGGACCGAGCTGTTCGTCGCGCCGGTGGCCGCGGACGGGTCGTTCGGGGACGCGCGCGTGCTGGCGGGCGGGCCGGAAGTCGCGGTGTGCCAGGTGGCGTGGGAGTCCGCGGACCAGCTGCTCGTGCTCGCCGACCCGGACGGCTGGTGGAACCTGCACCGGGTCGGGCTCGACGGTTCGGTGGCGAACCTGGCGCCGGCGGAACGCGAGCTGGGCGGGCCGATGTGGAAGCTAGGCACCAGCTGGTTCGCTCCGCTGGGCGGCGGGAAGCACGCGGTCCTCGACTCCGGCAAGCTCGCGATTCTGGACGAGAGCGACGGTTCGGTGACGCGCGTCGACACCGAGCTGACCGTGTGGTCGTCGAGCGGGCTGGCCGCGACGCCGGACGGGATCGCCGGGATCGCGGGCGGGCCCCGGCACGAGAGCGCGGTCGTGGTGCTGGACCCGGACACCGGGAAGTGGCGCGCCCTCGCGCCGCAGCCGGCCTCGCTGCCGCCCGCGGAGTACCTGCCGGTGCCGCAGGAGCGCGTGTTCACCGGACCGGACGGCGCGGAGATCCCGGCGTACGTGTTCCCGCCGACGAACCCGGACTTCGCCGCGCCGGAAGGCGAACTGCCGCCGTACGTGGTGCATGTGCACGGCGGGCCGACCGGGCACAGCGACGAATCGCTGGACCTGGACTTCGCGTACTTCACCAGCCGCGGCATCGGCGTGGTCGCGGTGAACTACGGCGGCTCCACCGGATACGGGCGGGCGTTCCGCGAGCGGCTGCGGGAGCAGTGGGGCGTGGTGGACGTGCGCGACTGCGCGGCCGTCGCCGAAGCGCTGGTCGCGGAAGGCATCGCCGACCGGGCCCGGCTGGGCATCCGGGGCGGCAGCGCGGGCGGGTTCACCTCGGCCGCGTCGATCACGATGACCCGCACCTACGCGGCGGCGACGGTGAAGTTCCCGATCCTCGACTTCACCGGATGGACCGGCGAGGGCGGGGAAACGCACGACTTCGAATCGCAGTACCTGGTGAGCATGGTCGGCCCGTATCCGGAGGCCGCCGAGAGGTACCGGGAGCGCTCGCCGATGACGCACGTGGGCGCGCTGGCCGGGCCGGTGCTGTTCCTGCAGGGCCTGGAGGACCAGATCTGCCCGCCGGAGCAGGCGGACCGGTTCGTCTCCGAGATCGACGGCAGCGGGATCCCGCACGCGTACCTGCGGTTCGAGGGCGAGCAGCACGGGTTCCGGAAGGCGGAGACGATCGTCGCCGCGCTGGAGGCCGAACTTTCCTTCTACGGCCAGGTGTTCGGCTTCGAAACGCCGGACGTGCCGCGGCTGGAGCTGTCCCGATGAGGCCCGCGAGACTTTCCGCTGGGGACACGGTCGCGCTCGTCGCGCCGTCCGGGCCGGTGCCGCAGGATCTGCTGGACGCCGCGTTGCCGGTGCTGGGCAGCTGGGGCGTGAAGGTGCGGGTCGGGGCCGGGGTGCGGGCTTCGGGCGGGTCGTATCTGTCCGCGCCGGACCAGGCTCGGGCGGCGGAGTTCGCCGAGGCGTGGCTGGACCCGGAGGTCCGGTGCGTGCTGGCGGCGCGCGGCGGGTACGGGACGCAGCGGATGATCGATCTGGTGGACTGGGCGGCGCTGCGGGCCGCCGGTCCGAAGGTGCTGGCCGGGTCGAGCGACGTGACCGCGCTGCACCGGGCCGTGCACACGCATCTGGGCCTCGCGTCGCTGCTTTCGCCGATGCCCGCGAGCGTGCTGTTCGACGAGCCCGCGGCGGAACACTTGCGGCGGACGTTGTTCGAGCCGGACCACGCGCGGGTGCTGCGGGCGCGGGAGCCGGACGTGGTCGTGCCCGGCCGCGCGCTGGGCGTGCTGGTGGGCGGGAACCTGTCGCTGCTCGCGTCCGGGATCGGCACGGCCGAGCAGGGCTCCGCGCGCGGCGGGATCGTGCTGCTGGAGGACGTGACCGAGAGCCCGTACCGGATCGACCGGATGGTGACGCAGCTGCTGCGCTCGGGCTGGTTCGAGGGCGCGCGCGGGATCGTGCTGGGCTCGTGGGCCGCGTGCGGCGACCCGGCGGAGGTCCGCGAGCTGCTGGCGGAACGGTTGTCGCCGCTCGGGGTCCCGGTGCTGAGCGGGTTCGGTTTCGGGCACGTGGCGGGGTCGCCGACGGTGCCGCTCGGCGTTTCGGCCTCGCTCGACACCGAACTGGGCACGCTGACCCTCGACTCCCCCGCGCTGGACTGAGCATGCGACTGTCCACTGTGGAAACCCGGGCCCGGTTCGCCGCGGCGCGGGTGGCCCGGCTGGCCACAGTGGACGGTCGCGGGGTCCCGCATCTGGTGCCGGTGACGTTCGCGGTGCGCGAGGACACGGTGGTGTTCGCGGTCGACCACAAGCCGAAGACCACGACGTCGTTGCGGCGGCTGGCGAATATCGCGGAGAACCCGGTGGTGTCGTTCCTGGTCGACGAGTACGACGAGGACTGGTCGCGCTTGTGGTGGGCGCGCGCGGACGGGGTGGCGCGGGTGGTCGCCGATGCTTCGCGGGACTCGTACGTCGAATGGCTGGCCGCGAAGTATCCGCAGTACGCGGAACGGCCGCCGGAGCATGCGGTGGTGGTGACCGAGGTGCGGGCCTGGCGGGGCTGGGCGGGGTCGTAACGCTGGACCGGAGTCCGGCGATCTTTCTCCCGAATGGGGGGGATCATGCGTATTTCCGTCGCGGTGACCGGTCTTGTCCTGCTGGTCGCGGGCTGTGCCGCGGAAACCCCGGCAGCGCCTTCGGCGCCGAGTGCGGGCCCGCCGTCCAGTTCGGCGACCAGTTCTGCGCCGGTGTCCGCTTCGGCTTCGGCTGCTCCGGTCGCGAAAGACCTCACGAAGTATCTGCCGAGCGATGAGCAATTGTCCGCGGCCCGGGTCCGCATCCAGCAGCACCGGACGCGCGTCTCCCCCGGCACTTCGCTGCGCATCGTGCGGGCGTGCGGCGCGGACCAGCCGTGGGATTCCGCCGCGCAGAACGGGGTGCAGGCGGTGTCCGTGACCGACCAGATGCAGATCGACGAACTGCTCGCGGAGTACCGGGGTTTCTCCGGCGAGCAGGTCGTTTCCGGTCTCCGTACCGCGCTGGACTGCGGGAGCGCGGTGGTCGAAGGACGGCGGCTGGCGGTGAAGTCGCGGTTTTCGGTCGCCGGGGTCGCGGACCCGCACTTCGGTTTCTGCGGTCAGTTGAACGCGCGGGTGGCCGGGTGCGTCCTGGTGTTCGCGCACGGCAACCGCGTGCTCGCGCTCACCGCCGCTGGCTGGCTCGCGAGCGCCGAGGAACAGCAAGCCGAACTGAAGCGGCTGGCTCCGACCTTCACCGCCGCGTTCGACCAGGATTGACGTGCGAAGGCTCATCACGCTGCTGGGGCTCGTCCTGCTCGCCGGAGGTTGCGCGAGCTCCCCTCCCCCCGCGTCGTCTTCCGCGGACGAGCTCACCCGATACCTGCCGGACGAGAAGCAGTTGAGCGAGGCGGGCGCCAAGCAGAAGCAGGCTCCGTCGTCGTTTGCCGTCAAGTGGATCACGCCGCTGCACGTCGTGGCGGCGTGCGAGGGCAAGCAGCCGTGGGAGTCCGCCTTGCGCAGCAACGTGCAGGCGACTGCCAGCGCCGGGGAGCTGGATGTCTGGCAGCTGGCTGCGCAGTACGAGGGGTACTCCGGCGAGCAGATGGTCACCGTCCTCGAGGAGTCGCTGAGCTGCAGCAAGTACCCCGATCTGGCCACGCGGTTCTCCGTTTCCGGTCTCGCCGACCGGCACCTGGCGTTCTGCCGCCGGTTCCGGGAGCCGAGGCTGACCAGTTGCGTGCTGGTGCTCGGCCGCGGAGACCGGCTGCTCGCCGTCCGGACCGGCAGCAGCAGCGTCGCAGCGCCGGTGCTGCAGGCCAAGCTGAAGCAACTGGCCCCGATGTTCGCCGCGGCGTTCGACCGGGACTGACGATGGCGAAACGGCGCTACGTGGCGCGGGGCGTGCCCGGCGGGTACCAGGTCTGGGACAACCGGGCCCGCCGCTGGTGGGGCGAGGCGTTCCAGCGGTGCCCGGACGATCTGGTGGCCGCGCTCAACCGCCATGCGGACCACGCGACCGTCGCCGCGCTGGTCAACCGGTACCGGGCGCTCAAGCGCTGACCGGTGCTCGCGGGGTCGTCACGCGGAGCCGGGAGCTGGCGATCTTTCTTGGGACGCGGCCGCGCGGGACGGCGCGCAGGCGTACTCCACAAAGGACACTCTGTGGATCCGGCAGCGGCTCGCCGAGTACGCGGGCGATACCGGCGAGCAGGTCGTCTCCGCGCTGGACAAGGCGCTCGGCTGCGGGAAAACGGTGTCCGGGGACCACGATCTCGCGGTCGTGACCCGGTTCTCCTCGCACGGCAAAGGCCTGCCCGACGACGCCGAGCTCACGGTGAAGGCCCGGTCCCCGGCGCCGCTGATCCGCAGCTCGGGTTCTGCGGCCAGTTCGCGGACGCCGTCAGCGGGTCTGCGCCAGGTCGCCGAAATAGCCGGTCCGCCACAGGATCCTGGTGCGGACTTCGGTGATGCGCCAGCCTTTCCCGGTTTCTCGCAGGTCCGCGGTGACGACGCCGCCCGCGGTGAACGCGCGGTCCCCCATCCGCACGGTGACCGGGCGGTCTTTCCACAGGTGGATCGCCACGAGATTCGCCCGCACCTCGGCGGTGGCACCGTCGAGGTCGACGTCGTGGCCGGTGAGCAGGTGCTGGCTCGCCTCGAAGCGGGCGAAGCTGCGGGCGTGGCTGTCCGCGATGTCGGCCGGTCCGGCGATTTCGGCGCCGCCCGGGCGCACGATCTTGCCGTCCGGCGCGAAGATGCGCTGGAAGCGAGGGGCGTCGAACTGCCGCTCGTCGACCGCGCGGTAGTAGCTGTTGAAGGTGCGGATGATGCGGGACGTGGCGAGCAAGGCGTCGAGTTCGTGTTCCTGCACCGGCTTCTCCCCTCGGGGTTCCGCTGTCATCGTCCCGCGCCGGCCGGTCGTGGCATCATGCTGTGACGGCGGTCGCACTCCCGGTGCGGGCCGGGCGGGGGGCGTTTTGGGGTGTGCGATCGCGGTCGTCATCGTCGTGGTGCTGATCGCCGCGGCGGTCAACAGCGACGTCGACCACGCGGTGACCGGCGGGTTCAACGTCGTCGTCTGGATCGCGTTGATCGGCGGCGGGCTGTGGCTGGCGTCGAAGGCGTATGAAAAGAACAAGACGACGGTCGCGGCGAACGCCAAGTCCGCCAAGGACAAGACCCGCAGCGAGCGGTATTCGCGGGCGACCGAATGGCAGCGCGCGACCCGGGCGGCCAAGCTGCCCGACGCCCGGCCTCCGGGTCCGCTGAAGCTGTCGCTGGACGGCACGGTGCGCGAAGCCGTGTCCGACGCCGACAGTGCCCGGCGGGCGATCCGCGACGTGCTCGCGGCGATCCCGGTCCGCATCGCCGAGGAAGCCCGCGCCCGCGCGAAGGCGCTGCGCCCGCCGGTCGAGCGGCTGTGCGAACCGGGGCGGTACTTCCAGGAAGAGGAAGACTGGGGCCGCTACAACGTCTGGTGGGGGCCGGAGCGCAGCGGCACCCGTCCGACCCGCGAGGTGGTCGCGCAGGTCAAGGACCTGCTCGGGTGGGCGGCCGCCCGCCGGAATCTGGTATCGGACATCCATCCGGGAGCCGAGCGTCTGCTGGCGACGCTCACCGGCGCGCTGGCCCAGCGGTTCCGCGACAGCCTGCAGACCCGCTACGGGCGGGCCGACGACGGCGCGGGGATCGCGGTCCTGCCGCCCGGCGAATGGGAATCCCTTCTCGGCGACCTGCACGCCGCGCTCGTCGCGGTCGCGGACGGGCTGGCCGCGCTCCCCCGGCCCAAGCTGCTTCCGCTCATGCACCGGCCCAAGGAAGCGCGGTTCAAAGACCACGTGACGGGCGAGGCGATGGAGCAGGACCTCCGGGAGTTCCTCGCGGACACCGCCAAGCTGCGGGAGCGGGCGCTCACCGGGTCGTGGCCCGCGAAGTTCCGCTCCGGCTGGCAGCTGGACGGCGGGGTGCTGGACGGGTTCGTGACCGAGGAGATCCGCCGCCGGCTGGCCAGGGGCACCGAGGGGTTCCCGTGGGTCGCGCAGTGGAACACCGGCCAGCTCAGCCACGGCGGCTTCGCCCGCGTCTACCTGGCTTACGTCACCATCGCTCTCGCCTATCTGACGGAGGTGCTCGGCAACATGGCCGACTACAAACGGGATTCCGCGCCGCAGTCCGGCCACCGCATCGAAATCGGCGGCGACGTGACGCACAGCAACTTCATTCTCAACAGCACGGTGCGGGACATCACGACCGTGCTGGCTCCGGTCGCCGGACGGGACGACCGGCTGGCCGAGGCGATCGAGGCGCTTTCGGCCGCGGTGCGCGAGGATCCGGATCTGCCGGAGGACGAGCGCGAGGAACTCCTCTACCACGTCAAGGACATCGCCGAGGCGGCTGCTGAACCCGGGGAGAAGCAGAAGCGCGGCCGGGCGAAGCTGGCGTTGAGCGCGGTGGCCGAGGCCGCCAAGAGCGGGGCGCAGCTCGCGCAGACCGTCACCGCCTGGCACGACGTGCTGAGCAAGATGTTCTGACACCGCGGGGTATCCCGGTCAGGGGCAGGCGGCGGGCTCGGCGGCGCGCCAGGATGGCCTGGTGAGCAACGGAAGCAACGAACTCGGCGGTTTCCTGCGCAGCCGTCGCGAGCGGTTGACGCCGGAGGCCGCGGGCATCGCGCCGGGCGGCACGCGGCGCGCGGTTCCCGGGTTGCGCCGGGAGGAACTGGCCGAGCTGGCCGGGGTCAGCGTCAGCTACTACACGCGGCTCGAGCAAGGGGCCAGCAGTAGTGCCTCGGACGCGGTGATCGACGCGCTGGCCGCGGCCTTGCGGATGGATCCGGCCGAGCACGAGCATCTGCGGGCGCTCGCGGCGCCGCGGCGGGCGGTTCGGCCGCGGTCCCGACGGACGAAGCTCAGGCCCGCGGTGCGGGATTTGCTCGCGGCGATGCCCGCCATGCCGGCTGTGGTGGTCGATCACCGGGCCGATGTGCTGGCGTGGAACCGGCTCGGGCACGCCCTGCTGGCCGGGCACGTCGCGTTCGACGCGCCGGACGAGCGGATCCGCCCGAACATCGCGCGGATGCTGTTCCTCGACCCGCATCATCGCGCGCTGTACCGGGATTGGGCGGACAAGGCGTCGGTCACCGTCGCGGCGCTGCACCAGGCGGCCGCGCGGCATCGGGACGATCCGGTGCTGGAACAGCTGGTCGGGCGGCTGGCCGTGGAGAGCCCGGAGTTCGCGCGGATGTGGGCGAAGCGGCCGGTCCGGACCTGCTCGTACTACGTGCGCGAACTCGACCATCCAGTGGTCGGACGTCTGACGCTCGCGAACGAGACGGTCACGCTGCCGGACGACGATCAGCAGCTCGGCCTGTTCTACGCGCTGCCGGGCGCCGCGGACGCCGACGCGCTCGCGTTGCTGGCCCGCAGCTGTGCGGAACCCTTGGCGAAGGAGAAGGTGCGATGAGAATTCTTGTGGTCGGCGGGGCCGGGACGATCGGAAAACGGCTGGTGCCGGAGCTGCGGTCGCGCGGGCACGACGTCGTGGTGGCCGGGCGGACGTCGGGCGAGGTGCGGGTCGATCTGGCCGAGCCGGAGACGATCGCGGCGATGTACCGCGAGGTCGGTGCGGTGGACGCGGTCGTGAGCATCGCCGCGCACGGCGCGTTGGACGAGTTCGCGAAGCTGACGTCGGCGGAGCTGCACGAGAACATGCGGGCCAAGTTCTACGGTCAGGTCGAGCTGGTCCTGCAGGGGCAGCATCGCGCGGCGGACGGCGCTTCGTTCACGCTGACGTCCGGGATTTTCGCTGACGAGGCGTGGCCGCACGTCACCGGCGGCGGGGTGATCAGCGGGGCGCTGCACAGTTTCGTGCTGTCGGCGGCGATCGAGCTGCCGCGCGGGATGCGGGTCAACGCGGTGAGCCCGACGATGGTCGGCGATTCGGCGGACGAGTTCGGCGGGCATTTCCCGGGGATGCGCCCGGTCCCGATGGACGAACTGGTGCGGCACTACGTGGACTGCGTCGAAGGCGACCGCACGGGGACGGTCGTGCGGGCCTACGCTTGACCGCCTTCGGCAGGACTCCTACCTTTGACTCACCAGACATCGGATGTACTGCGCCGCCGGCCGATGTGCCCCTTTCGTTCCTGTTCGGAAAGGACACTCCGCGATGCCGGATTCCCGTGGTTTCCCGCGCCGTGCGGCGCTGCGCACGATCGCCGGGGCAGCCCTCGCTGTCCCGCTCTCGGCCGGGCCGCTGGCCCGTTTCGCCGCTGCCGCGAGTCCGTTGTGGCATCCCGATCCGGTGAAGGACGGGCTTAAGGCGTTCGAGGGCGTCGAGGCGGATCGGGGCGGTCTGCATCCGGACCGGAAGTACGTGGTGGTGGAGGGGAATCACTACCGGTTCACCATCTGGCGCGACGACCGCGACACCACGGGCGGCGGGGATCGGCAGCGGACCGAGACGAAGGGCATGGTGCAGAACGGTTCCGCGTTGAAGATGCGCGACGGCGAGACGTGGACGCTGTCCTACGAGATGTTCATTCCGGCGAGCCTGCACGGCACGAGCCGGTTCACGCACATCTTCCAGACCAAGACCCCGGCGACGAACGACGGGCCGTGGGTGACGCTCGATCTGGTCCGGGACGGCGGGGTGGAGATGATTTCCGCTCGCGCGTACGCGAATCCGGGTTCGCCGTCGATCGCGGCGGCGAAGCTGGCTCCGTTGCGAGAGAAGTGGATCACGGTCGAGTGGACGCTCACTCCGGGCGAGGCGGGAGCGGCGGCGTGCGTGATCCGCAGCGGCGCCGGTGCGGGCGCGCCGATCGCCGCGCAGGGGCGCAAGACCGGGGTGAAGCTGCCGGACCAGGGCGACTACGTGCGGCCGAAGTGGGGCATTTACCGTTCGGTCGAGAGCGATCCGGCGGACATTCTCGACACGTACCTGCTGTTCCGGAACTACCGCGCGAACCGCGCGTAGCCCCGGGTGCGGTGGTCCCGGTGCGGGACCGGGACCACCGGCTCAGGAGGATTTGGCGGGGGTTTCCGGGAGGAATTCCTCGTCCTTGGGCTTCCGCCAGGCGGCGACGAGGCCGAGCGGGTCGGGGCGCAGCAGGGACGCGGCGGCGTAGAGGCTGACCACGACGACGATCGCGATGAACCACCAGTCGTAGAGCGCCTGCTCGCCGGTCGGGTAGTACACGAGCGTCACGAACACCGAGATCGCCACGATCGCCGACAGGTTCCGCCGTTCCCACGGGAACGCGGAGATCAGCACGAAGCCCCAGGTGAGGTACCACGGCAGGGTCGGCGGCATGAGGATCGCGACGGCCAGCAGCGTGATCGCGGCGCGATAGACGGCTTCCTTGCCGCCGCCGCGGGCGAGCCACCACTGGCGGACGCCGAACACGACGAGGCCGACCATCGCGATGGCGCGGGCGACGGTGACGAACGGCGAGGGCTGGACGTTGGCGATGAGGTGGACGAGGTTGTAGACCGCCTCGCCGATGCCGCTGGGGAAGTTCAGCCAGTTGGTGATGAGCTGCGGGGCCTTGAGGCCGGACCACCAGCCGAGGTTGAGCGAGCCGAGCGAGAGCCAGGTGCCGACGACGAACACCGGCAGGAACAGCCCGACGGACGCGGCCCCGGCCTTGAAGAAGTTCTTCGTCTTCGACGGGCCCTTCATGTCCGCGGCCCACATCCAGACCATGAACGGGAGCGCGACGGCGGCGGTCGGCTTGATCAGCATGCCGACGGTGACGAGCACGACCGCGAGGACGTGCTTGCGCTCGAGCGCGGCGAGCATCCCGATGGTGAGGAAGCCGAGCATCATCAGGTCGTTGTGCGGGCCGCCGAAGAGGTGGATGACCATCATCGGGCTGGCGACCGCGACCCAGAGCGCGACCGGGAGCTTCCCGCCGAGGTGCTTGACCAGGCGGGGCAGCGCCCACAGCGTCATGCCGAGCCCGACGAGCAGCACGACCCGGGTGAGGATGACGCCGGCGATCATGTGGTCCTGGGTGATCGCGACGATGCCCTTGGAGATCAGCAGGAACAGCGGCCCGTACGGGGCGGGCGTGGTCTGCCACAGCGGGTGCACGTTCTGCACGACGTTCGGCAGCACCGGCAGTTCGGCGGGGCCGTTGGCGTACGGGTCGAGCCCGTAGAGCAGCTGCGCGCCCTGGCCGAGGTAGGAGAAGACGTCGCGGGTGAACAGCGGCGGCGACACGATCAGCGGCGCCATCCAGCACAGCGCGGCGATCAGGATCGGCTTGCTGCCGATGCGCCCGGCGAGCGCGTAGCGGCCGAGCCGCACCCACGCCCACACGACGAGGCCGAAGCCGCTGTAGAGCAGCGCGTTGGCGAGCGCCCGGCCGTGGCCGTAGCGGACCCACGAGAGCGGGCCGTGGCCGAGGACGGGGTCGCGGATGAGGATGCCGCCGGCGCCGAGCGCGGCGAGCATGAGGAGGGCGCTTCCGACCGTGCCCATCGCGATGGTCCGGTAGGGGAAGCGCGCGGGCGTCAGGAACTGCCGGTCTAGAGTGCCGGCGTTCGGCTGCGCGTCGTCGGTAGTAGTGGCCATTTCGATCCAGAAGATTACCGGGTGCAGTCGGCTGGGCCCGCACGGGCTCCGGGCGCGGCCGGTTCGGCGCGCGCCCGGGGAGGGGCCGCGGTCAGCGTTCGGCCGCGGTCCGCTGCGCGGTGCCCCCGGGGAGCGCCGCGAGCAGCGACTTCGTGTACTCGTGCCGCGGTTCGAGCAGGACTTGTTCGACGGTACCCGTCTCGACGAGTTCGCCGCGGTACATCACCGCGACCCGGTCGGCGATGTTCCAGGCCAGGCCGAGGTCGTGGGTGATGACCAGCGCGGAGAGGCCGAGCCGGCGGCGCAGCCGGAGCAGCAGCGCGAGGATCTCGCCGCGCACGGACGCGTCGAGGGAGGCCACCGGTTCGTCGGCGAGCAGCAGGGACGGTTCGAGCGCGAGGGCTCCGGCGATGACGACGCGCTGGCGCTGGCCGCCGGACAGTTCGTGCGGGAGCCGGTCGAGGTATTTCTCCGGCGGGCGCAGTTCGGCGGATTCGAGCGCTTGGAGCACGACGTCGCGTTCGTTCGGCAGCCCGTGGATGCGGGGGCCTTCGGCGACCGCCTCGTAGACCGTGTGGGCCGGGTTCAGCGCGCTCGTCGGGTCCTGGAGCACGAGCTGGACTTCCCGCCGGTACGCGCGCAGCCCGGCTCCGGACGAGGGCACCGGCTTGCCCGCGTAGCGGACTGTGCCGGAGTCGGGTTTCTGCAGGCCGAGCAGGGTGCGGGCGAGGGTGGTCTTGCCGGAGCCGGACTGGCCGACCAGCGCGACGATCTCGTCCCGGCGGACCTCCAGGTCCACCCCGTTGACCGCGTGGATCCGCTTGCCCTTGCGGTCGCGGAACGACACGTGCAGGTTCTCGGCGGCGAGCAGCGGCGCGTCGTCGGAGCCGGCGCGTTCCTCCGGTTCCGGCGGCAGCGGGGTCGCGGTGGCCGGGGCGTAGCGCGAGACCGGGTCGCCGACCGTCGGGAAGGCCGCGGCGAGCGCTTTGCTGTGGTCGTGCTGCGGCGAGGCCATCAGCTCGGCGCTGGGCCGTTCCTCGACGAGTTCGCCGTCGTACATCACCGCGATGCGCTCGCAGGTGGCGGCGAGCACGGACAGGTCGTGGCTGATCATGATCAGCCCGATGCCGCGTTCGGCGACCAGTTTCGACAGCACGGACAGCACCTGGGCCTGCACGATGACGTCGAGCGCGGTGGTCGGCTCGTCGGCGATCACCAGCCGCGGTTCGCAGGCCAGCGCCATCGCGATCATCACGCGCTGCTTCTGGCCGCCGGACAGTTCGTGCGGGTACGCGCCCGCCCGCGAGCGCGGCAGGTCGACCTGTTCGAGCAGTTCGGTGACGCGGGCCTGCACCTGCGCTTCGGAGAGGGTTTTGCCCTCGGGCGCGTGCAGCCGGATCGGTTCGGCGATCTGCTCGCCGACGCGGCGGACCGGGTTGAGCGCGTGCATCGCGCCCTGGAACACGACCGACGCCTCGGCCCAGCGGACCGTGCGCAGCCGTCCCCAGCGCATGTCGTTGACGTTCTCGCCGTCGAGCAGGATCTCGCCGGTGATCTTCGCGCTGCGCGGCAGGAGCCGGAGCACGCTCATCGCGACGGTGGATTTGCCGGAGCCGGACTCCCCCGCGACGCCGAGCGTGCCGCCCGCGTCGAGGGTCAGGTCGACGCCGCGGACCGCGGGGACGTCGCCGCCGCCGGTGCGGTAGGTGACGCCGAGGTTTTTCAGTTCGAGCAGCGCGGTCACGAGTGCCGTCCTTTGAGCCGCGGGTTCAGCACGGTTTCCAGCCCGCGGCCGACGAGGGTGAACATCAGCACGACGAGCACGATCGCGATGCCCGGCGGGAGCAGGTTCCACCAGGCGCCGCGGGTGACCGCGCCGTTGTTGAGAGCGGTTTCGAGCATCGCGCCCCAGGAGATCGAGGTGGGGTCGCCGACGCCGAGGAACGAGAGGGTGGCGTCGGCGATGACCGCGTTGCCGACCACGAGCGTGGTGTTGGCGAGCACGAGCGGGGCGACGCCGGGCAGCACGTGCTTGGCGATCACGTGCAGGTGGCCGCCGCCGAGCGCGCGGGCGCGTTCGATGTAGGGGCGGCTTTCGATGGTGAGCGTCTGGGCCCGGACCAGTCGCGCGGTGCTCGGCCAGGCGGTGACGCCGATGGCGAGCACGATCGTCCAGATCCCGCGCGGCAGCACGGCCGACAGCGCGATCGCCAGCACCAGCGACGGCAGCACCAGGAAGAAGTCGGTGAACCGCAGCAGGACCGCCGACACCCAGCCGCCGAAGTGCGCGGCGGCGATGCCGATCAGGGTGCCGATGAACACGCTGAGCACGGTCGCGCAGAACCCGACGAGCAGCGAGATCCTGGTGCCCCACAACGTCATCAGCAGCACGGAGCGGCCGTCGATGTCGGTGCCGAGCCAGAATTCGCCGTCCGGCGGGCTGAGCGGTTTTCCGGTGACGCGGGTGACGTCGAGCCCGCTGGAGTCGCTGATCAGCGGCAGCGCGATGGCGAGCAGGACGGTGAGCGCGAGCAGGAAAAGCCCGGCGAGCGCGGCTTTCTGGGTGGCGAACTCGTGCCAGGTGCGGGCGATTCCGGCGCGGCGGCGGCGCCACGCGATCGCGCGGGCGCTTTCGGCGGCGGGCGAGGCGGTGGTCATGCGGCACGCACCCTCGGGTCGAGCACGCGGTAGAGCAGCTCCGCGAACAGGTTCATCAGGACGACGGCGCTGGCGAGGACGATGAAAACCCCTTGCAGCACCGGCAGGTCCGGGCCGTGCAGCGCGTCGTAGGTGAGCTGGCCGAGTCCGGGCCAGCTGAACACCGCTTCCACGGTGACCGCGCCGGCGACCACCATGCCGAACTGCATGAAGATCAGCGTCACGGTGGGCAGCAGCGCGTTCGGGACCGCGTGCCGCCGCCGGACGAGGTCGTCGCGGAGGCCTTTCGCGCGGGCGGTGGTGAGGTAGTCGGCGTTCATTTCGCCGAGCAGCGACGAGCGCATCACCAGCATGTACTGCGCGTAGAACACCGCGAGCAGCGTCAGGCACGGCAGGATCAGGTGGTGCAGCACGTCGAGGCTCTGGGCGAAGAAGCCGGGTCCGGCGTCGGGCGAATGCATGCCGCGGCTGGGGAACAGGCCGTTGGTGGCGACGAGCAGCAGCAGGCCGAGCCAGAACTGCGGGACCGACCAGAGCGTCAGCGCGATCCCGGTCTGCGCGCGGTCGAAGAAGCTGTCGCGCTTCCACGCCGCGCGGATGCCGAGCCACAGCCCGAGTGCGACGGCCAGGATCGTCGCGCTGCCGACGAGCAGCACGGTCGGCCACAGCCGTTCGCCGATCATGTCCAGCACTGGGCGGCGTTCGATGTAGGACTCGCCGAAGTCGCCTTGGAAGAGGCCGGCGAAGTAGTTCCCGAACTGCGCGAGGATCGGCTTGTCGATGCCGAGCCGTTCGCGCAGTTCGGCGATCTGGCCGGGGTCGGTCGGGCGTTCGCGGGCCATGAACGCGACCGGGTCGCCGGGCAGCAGGCGGAAGAGGAAGAACCCGAGGACGATCACCAGGAAGACGCTGGCGACCGCCTCGGCGATCTTGGTCAGGACGAACCGGAGGGTCCCGGTCCCGCCGCGGTGCTCGTCGGGGTCGGCGAGCACCGCGGCCTGGTCGGGCGCGAGGGTTTGGCTCACGGTCTGCTACTCCCGGTCGTCGGCGGACTTGCCGCGGCGGGACAGCGCGATGCCGCCGCCCACGAGCACGACGAGCACCACCGCGCCGACGACGATCCACACCGTCGTGCCGGAGCCGCTGTCCGAGGAGGCGGCCGACGCGTCGGCCGGGACCGCGCCGTACACGCCCCAGTAAGCGGTCTGCTCGAGGATCGAGCCCTCGGGCTGCGGCTGCTTGCCGAAGGAGGAGAACTTGTCGGAGCGGTAGGCCTCGAGGGCGTCGTCGTAGTCGTAGACGACGTTCACGGCCTGGCTGTAGAGCCGTGCCTGGGCCTGCTTGACGTAGCCGGCACGGACAGCCGGGTCGGTTTCGGCGAGCTGCTTGGCGTAGAGCGCGTCGTACTGCGGGTCGCAGAAGAACGTGTCGGTGGTGCCGCCCTTGCCTTCCGCGTTCGGCCGTGCGGCGCAGGTGTGCAGGGCCAGCGAGTAGTCCGGGTCCGGGTTGTTCGCGTAGCCGGAGATCGCGAGGTCGTAGTTGCCCGCGTTGGTGCGGTCGTTGAGCTCGTCGTCGGAGACGAGTTCCTGCTTCACCGAGATGCCGATGTCGTGCAGCCAGCCGGTGATGTACTGGGCGAGGCGCTGGTCCTGGGCGCGGTTCGCGTGTCCGGTGAGGCGCAGTTCGAGGCGCGCGCCGCCGGGCGCGGTGCGGATGCCGTCCTGGCCCTTCGGGTAGCCGGCCGCGTCGAGCGCGGCGTTGGCGGCGGCGAGGTCGAACTTGCGCGCCTCCCCCGGCGCCGGGTCCCAGTGGTAGGCCGAGTAGATCGGCGGGATCACGCCGCCGCCGGGCTGGGCGTAGCCGCCGGCGACCTTGTCCACGATGGTCTTGATGTCGATCGACTGCGCGATCGCCTGGCGCAGCCGGATGTCCTTGAGCACCGGGTTTCCGTTGCCGATCGGCTTGTTCTCGGAGTTCTCGGCGCCGGGGTTCAGGTTGATCTCGTTGTAGCGGCGGCCGGGCGCCTTGTTCAGCTCGATGTTCGGCTGGCCCTTGAGCGCGTCGAACTGGGTCGGGGTGAGCCGGTTGATCACGTCGACCTCGCCCTGTTTGAGGGCGTTCACCGCGGCCTCGACGTCCTTGAACACCAGCAGCTGCAGTTCGTCGACCTTCGGCGCGCCGCGCCAGTAGTTCTTGTTGGCCTTGAACTTGACGTATTCGTTCTGCTTGTACTCGGTGATCTGGTAAGGCCCGTCGTCGACGCCGACGACCGGGATCGTGTCGGTCTTCGGGTCGCTCAGGTCCTTGATCTGCGACCACACGTGCTCGGGCACGATCGGGACGTCGAGCAGCGTCATCGACGACTGGACGGTCTTGGTCTTGATCACCAGCGTGGTGTCGTCCGGCGCCTTCACCGACTCGAAGCTCGCGACGTAGTTGCCGTTCGCGGTGCGCGCGGTGGAGTCGGTGAGCATCCGGTTGAAGGTGAACGCGGCGTCCTTCGCGGTGACCGGCTGCCCGTCGGACCACTTGGCGCCCTTGCGGATCTTGAACGTCCAGGTCAGCTTGTCCGGCGAGGTCGTCCACGATTCGGCGAGCGCCGGGGAGGCCTCGGCCTTGTCCTGCGACGGGATCGTCAGGAACTCGTAGATGAACCGGCCGACCTGGGTCGACGCGGCGAGCCCGGCGGTGAACGGGTTCAAGTGGTCGATACCAGTGGTCAGCGCGACCCGCAGCACCTTCGGCTGGGCCTGCTGTGGTGCCGCCTGTGCTGCCGCCGTCCCTGCCAGCGGCAGAATCGCCAGCGTTCCCGCCATCACGACACCGAAAACGCGGCGCAACCCGTGCCGCCCGTGCTTATTTCGCACTTGAGAACCACCCCATCGTCAATCCCCGACCCCAGAGACGAAAAGTAACCACATACGGCGGGAAGTGCGCAATATGTGACGGCGCCGCTGCGTGTCCGATCGTTATGCTCGCGGGGCGGATCACTAGAGTGCCCGGCATGCGGATCCTGATCTCGGCCGACATGGAAGGCGCCACGGGGGTCACCTGGACCGACGACGTCGTGCCCGGGAGCCCGCAGTGGCAGCGGTTCCGGGGCATGTTCACCGGCGACGTCAACGCGGTGCTGGCCGGCCTGTACGCGGCGGGCGCGACCGACGTGCTCGTCAACGAGGCGCACTCGTCGCAGCGCAACCTGCTGCTGGAAGACCTCGACGAACGCGCGCGGATGCTGACCGGGCGGCACAAGCCGCTGTCGATGATGCAGGGCATCGATTCCGGTGTGGACGGTGTGGTGTTCCTCGGCTACCACGCCGGCGCCGGGTTCGACGGCGTCCTGTCGCACACGTACCTGGAGAACCAGATCACCGGCGTGTGGCTGGACGACGTCCCGGCGAGCGAGGGCAGGCTGAACGCCGCGATGGCCGGCGAGTACGGCGTGCCGGTGCTGCTGGTCAGCGGCGACGACCAGACCTGCGAGGACGCGCGCGACTACGCGCCGGACGCGGAACTGGTGCAGGTCAAGGAATGCGTGAGCCGGTACGCGGCGATCTGCCTGCCGCCGGCGCGCACCGCGCGGCTGCTGGAAACCGGCGCGCGCGAGGCGATGGGGCTGGCCGGGCGGACCGAGCGGACGCCGGGGCGGCACCGGATCGAGGTCGAGTTCGACGCGAGCCATCTGGCGCAGGCGACCGCGGTGATCCCGACCGTGGAGCAGACCGGGACGCGCCGGGTCGCGTTCGAGGCGCCGAGCATGACCGAGGCGATGAAGGCGTTCAAGGTGGTCACGGCCATCGCGGCAGGGGCGGTGCAGGGCATTTATGGCTGAGGTCGACGTGGTTTCGCTGTGCGCGGACCTGATCCGGTTCGACACCACCAACTACGGCGGCGGGGAGGCGGCGGGCGAACGGCTCGCCGCCGAGTACGTCGCGGAATTCCTTGACCGGCACGGGGTTCCGTCCCGGATTCTGGAGCCCGAGCCGCAGCGGTCGAACGTGATCGCGCGGATCCCGGGCACCGATCCGACGCTGCCCGCGCTGCTCGTGCAGGGGCATCTGGACGTGGTGCCCGCGCGCGCCGCCGATTGGTCTGTACCGCCGTTTTCCGGCGAGGTGCGCGACGGGTTCCTGTGGGGCCGGGGCGCGGTCGACATGAAGGATTTCTGCGCGATGGTGCTGTCCGCCGTCGCGTCCGGGCTGGCGCCGCGGCGGGATCTCGTGCTGGCGTTCGTCGCCGACGAGGAGGACCGCGGCGACTACGGCGCGCACTGGCTGGTCAAGGAGCACGCGGACCTGTTCGAAGGCTGTGCGGCGGCGATCAGCGAGTCCGGCGGGTACAGCTATCACGTGCCCGCCGCGGACGGCCGGAAAGTGCGGCTGTACCCGGTCGGGACGGCCGAGCGCGGCACCGCGCACCTGCGGCTGACCGCGAGCGGGCGGGCCGGGCACGGGTCGCGGCCGAACGCGGAGAACGCGGTCGTGCGGCTGGTCGGGGCGTTGCAGCGGATCGCGGACCACCGCTGGCCGGTGCAGCTGACGCCGACGGTGCGGGCGTTCCTGGAACGGACCGGCGCGGCGCTGGGCGTGCCGGTGGACCTGTCGTCGGGCGACGCGGTCGACGAAACGGTGGCGCGGCTGGGGGCGGCCGGGTCGCTGGTGGTGCCGACGGTGCGCAACAGCACCACGCCGACGATGCTCGAGGCCGGGTACAAGGTGAACGTGATCCCGTCGACGGCGACCGCGCAGGTCGACGTCCGGGTGCTGCCGGGGACCGAGGACGACCTGTTCGCGGTGGTGGATTCGCTGCTGGGCGAGGGTGTGACGCGGGAATTCGTGGCGCATCAGCCGCCGGTGCAGGCTCCGGTCGATTCGCCGTGGTTCGACGCGATGGCCGAGGCGCTGCGGGCGGAGGACCCGGAGGCGGTCGTGGTGCCGTACTGCATGGGCGGCGGAACGGACGCGAAAGCGTTCAGCCAGCTGGGGATGGCGTGCTACGGCTTCGCTCCCCTGGCGCTGCCGGAAGGCTTCCCGTACCGGGCGATGGCGCACGGCGTGGACGAGCGGGTGCCGGTGGACGGGCTGCGATTCGGGACGCGGGTGCTGACGCGGTTCCTGGAGTCGTGCTGAGCGGTCAGGCGTCGACGCGCCGGATCGTCGCCAGCCAGGCGGGAAGCCCGTCCGGGGCGAACCGGGCGACGATCCGGCTGCCGCGCAGGGTTTCCAGCTGCCAGCCGGTTTCGCGCTGGAACGGCGCTTCGAGTTCGGCGCGGGAGACCGGGTGCGGTCCGGCGTCCCCGTCGGTTTCGCGGAAGCACAGGATGTGCAGCCTCGCGCCCGGTTCGGTGACGGACGCGAGGCTGGCGACGTAGGTCTGGCGTTCTCGGGCGTCGAAGGTGTGGAACAAGCCGCAGTCGAGGACGGTGTCGAAGGTCTGGTCCACAGTGGACAGCCGGAAGGCGTCGCCGACCGCGAACTCGGCCGCGATCCCCCGGCTTCGGGCCTTCTCTTTCGCTTGCTCGACAGCGGTTTCCGCGACGTCGATGCCCACAATGGACAGTCCGGTCGCGGCGAGGTGCAGCGCGTTCTCGCCGGTGCCGCAGCCGGCGTCGAGGACCGTGCCGCGGAACGCGCCCTCCGCGGCGAGCTCGACGATCGCCGGTTGCGGGCGGCCGAGGTCCCAGGGAGCCGGACCGTCCTGATAGGACTCGTCCCACGGACGCCCGGCCGCGCGTTCGTGGCTGGTCGCGGGACGGTCCTCGGGCATCAGCGGGTGAACTCCGCCCACCAGCGGCTGTCGCGGACCCGTTCCAGCGAGGCGAGGGTGACGCCGTCGCGGGCGAAGGATTCGACCTCGGCCTTGCTGAGCGGCCACGGCGGTCCGGACCAGGTGGCGAGGTCGATGCTTTCCTCGGCGACCGCGCCGACGACGAGCGTTCCGCCCGGGGCGACGAACCCGGACACCGAGGCGATGGCCGGGTCGTGGACGTCCTTGGGCATCGACTGGACGGTCATGATCTCCACGACCAGGTCGAAGGCGTAGTGGAATTCCGCGGGCGGGGTGAGCAGGTCCGCGGTGCGGTAGGAGACGACGGTGTCGGGGAAGCGGTTGAGCACGGCTTTGATCGCGCTGGGCGAGACGTCGAAGGCGGACGTCTCGTATCCGGCGGCGGCGAGGAGTTCGGCGTCGTCGGCCATGCCGCAGCCGACGACGAGCGCGCGCCGCCCGTTGCCGGGCCGCCCGGCGACCCAGGCGGCGAGTTCCGGCGAGGGCTCGCCGCGGTACCACGGCAGGACGGCCTCGCCCGCTTCCGCCGCGGCGTAGAGGGGCTCGAACCACCCGGTGGGGTCGCCGTTGGCGAGGGCGAGTCCGGCCCGGCGGCGGGCTTCCTCGTCGGGATCGATGGCGTCGTCTGGCATGGACTCTGTTATACCCGCCGGGCCTGGGCGCCGGTGCGCTCGACTGGCCGAGTGCCGATGGCTTCTCCGCCTGGGCCGGATGTTCCGTGTGGTTTCCCGGCTGGGCCGCGCGGCTGGCTGTGAAGGGCTCCTTGAGGGAATCTGATTCTCTCAAGGAGGCCTTCACAGACCTCGGGCTCGCCGACGGCAGTCTCGCCGACGGCGCCGAGTCTCCGCCTCGCCGACCGCGCCAAGGCTCCGCCTCGTTGACCGCTCCGCCTCGTTGGCCGCCTGGCGCCTGCGCCTCGCCTGCCGCCCCAATGCGGCATTGGGTGCATGCGACGAGCCCGATGGGGTTTTGTTACTAGCGAGGGCTGCGTCAGCGAGCCCGCCCACCGACTGCACGCGAGCGGTGCGTGAGGGTTCCCCTCACGGAATCTGATTCCGTGAGGGGAACCCTCACGCACCTCCCCTGCGCCTGCCGGGGCAGCCGGATGGGGAGAGTTCCGCGCATCCGCACTCGCTACGCGCGAGATGCACCCAATGCCGCATTGGGTGCATCTGACGCACCCAATGCGGCGTTCGGTGCGTGGCACACACCCCATGCCGCATCGGGGCCGGGAGGGGCGGGGTGGTCACCCGAACGCCGCGTCGGGGCGGTTCCGCCCGGGCGGACACCCCGTTTGCCGTAGCGGCGCGGCCCGGGCGGGGCGAGCGTCCGGTTGTCGCATCGGGGTGCCCCGGGGCCGGGCCGACACCCGGTTGCCGTAGCGGGGCCGGGAAGGGTTGTCCGTTTCCGGTCAGGTTTGCGGGGCGGCCTTGACATCGATGTCACCCGCGCGTTGAGCTTCCCGCACCCCGGGATTTCGCGAAGTCCCGGGCCCCCGATCCCCTGACGAACTGGGAGCAATGATGCCCCGAAGCGCCAGACCGTTGCATGCCGTGCTCGTCGCGGCGGTGGCGGCTGCGGGCTTGGTCGTCCTGCCCGCCGCGGCCGGTGCCGCGCCGGGCGAGGCCGCCCCGCCGGACTTCGTTTCTTCGTTCGAGCCGAACGACCCGCAACCGATCCAGGACGCTGTCGACACCGATGCCGCCGGGAAGCCGCGGGCTTCGGGCGTGGACGGCGCGAACGGGACCGCGATCCCCGGCGACATCCGGGGCAAGGTCACCGACATCAGCGCGACCAGCGAGAACACCGGCGGCGGCGAGGTCGCCGCGAACCTGATCGACGGCAGCACCGGCACGAAGTGGCTGTCGTGGGATCCGACCGCGTCGGTGACGTTCACGCTGTCGGAGCCGACGAAGATCACGCACTACGCGGTGTCCTCGGCGAACGACGCGCCCGGCCGCGATCCGCGGGACTGGACGCTGCGCGGTTCGAACGACGGCCAGCAGTGGACCGATCTGGACAAGCAGGCGGGCCAGTCGTTCGACAAGCGGTTCCAGCAGAACGACTACAAGCTGCCCGCGCCGAGCGACGCGTACCGGTATTACCAGCTGGACGTCACGCGCAACAACGGCGACGACATCATGCAGTTTTCGGAGCTGCTGCTGGCCAACGACGATCCGGCCCCGCCGCCGTTGCCGAACATGCGCAGCGTCGTGGATTCGGGCCCGAGCCAGGGCTACACGAACAAGAACCGGGTCGGGTTCACCGGCAAGAAGGCGTTCCGGTACTCCGGCAGCCAGCCCAAGGCCGGGCACGGCTACTCCTACAACAAGGTCTACGACGTCGACCTCCCGGTGACGGAGACGAGCGAGCTGTCGTACAAGGTGCAGCCGCAGTTCGTCGAGGGCGATCTGAAGTACCCGAGCACGAACGTCGCGGTCGACCTGGACTTCACCGACGGCACGCATCTGCGCGATCTCGGCGCGACCGACCAGTACGGTTTCCCGCTGACGCCGGAGGGCCAGGGCGCGAGCAAGGTCCTCTACGCGAACCAGTGGAACCTGGTGCGGTCGGCGATCGGGCGGGTCGCGGCGGGCAAGACGATCGACCGGATCGCGATCGGCTACGACAACCCGGACGGCCCGGCGCAGTTCGCGGGCTGGCTGGACGATCTGAAGATCTCGGCGACGCCGACTCCCCCGGCCAGCACCCGGCCCAGCGACAACGTCCTCACCACGCGCGGCACCATGGCGAACGGCACGTTCTCGCGCGGCAACAACTTCCCGGCGACCGCGGTGCCGCACGGCTTCAACTTCTGGACGCCGGTGACCGACGCGGGTTCGGCGAGCTGGCTGTACAACTACCATTCGCAGAACAACGCGGACAATCTCCCGCAGCTGCAGGCGTTCAGCGTGAGCCACGAGCCGAGCCCGTGGATGGGCGACCGGCAGAGTTTCCAGGTGATGCCGTCGGCGGCGAGCGGGGTGCCGGACGCGAACCGCGACAAGCGGGCGCTGCCGTTCACGCACGACAACGAGGTGGCGCGGGCGCATTACTACGGCGTCACGTTCCAGAACGGGATCAAGACCGAGATCGCGCCGGCCGATCACGCGGCGATGATGCGGTTCTCGTTCCCGGGCGCTGATTCCAGCCTGATCTTCGACAACGTCAACAACTCCGGCGGGCTCACGCTCGACCCGGCGCACGGCACGCTCAGCGGGTATTCCGACGCGAAGAGCGGGCTGTCGGCGGGCGCCGGGCGGATGTTCGTCTACGCGACGTTCGACAAGCCCGTCACGACCGGCGGCAAGCTCACCGGGCAGAACCGCGACAACGTGACCGGCTATCTGCGGTTCGACGCGGGCGCGGACAAGACGGTGACAATGCGGATCGCGACGTCGCTGATCAGCGTGGACCAGGCGAAGAAGAACCTGGAGCAGGAGATCGCCCCGAACGCCGGGTTCGACTCGGTGCGGGACGCGGCGCAGCAGGCGTGGGACAAGCAGCTCGGCGTGATCGAGGTCGAGGGCGCGTCGAAGGACCAGCTGGAGACGTTGTATTCCAACCTGTACCGGCTCTTCCTGTACCCGAACGAGGGTTTCGAGAACGTCGGCTCGAAGGAGGCGCCGAAGTACCGGTACGCGAGCCCGGTGTCGCCGAAGGCGGGCCCGGACACCGCGACGCAGACCGGGTCGAAGGTCGTCGACGGGCAGACGTATGTGAACAACGGGTTCTGGGACACCTACCGCACGACGTGGCCGGCGTATTCGCTGCTCACGCCGGACATGGCGGGCAAGATGGTGGACGGTTTCGTGCAGCAGTACCGCGACGGCGGCTGGATCGCGCGCTGGTCCTCCCCCGGTTACGCGGACCTGATGACCGGGACGAGCTCGGATGTCGCGTTCGCCGACGCCTACCAGAAGGGCGTGACGAACTTCGACGTCAAGGCGGCCTATGACGCGGCCTTGAAGAACGCGACGGTGACGCCGCCGAACTCGGCGGTCGGCCGCAAGGGTCTGGACCAGTCGATTTTCCTCGGGTACACGCCGAATTCGACCGGCGAGGGCTTCTCGTGGGCGATCGAGGGCTACGTCAACGACTTCGGCATCGCGAACCTGTCGAAGAAGCTGTACGACCAGGCCGCGGCGAACGATCCGCGCAAGGCGGAGTACCTGGAGAACTACCAGTACTTCACCAGCCGCGCGCAGCAGTACGTGAACCTGTTCGACCCGAGCACCGGGTTCTTCCAGGGCAAGGACGCGAGCGGGAAGTTCACGAAGGCCAAGGCCGATTACGACCCGCGCCAGTGGGGCGGGGACTACACCGAGACCGACGGCTGGAACATGGCCTTCACCGTGCCGCAGGACGGGCAGGGGCTGGCGAATCTCTACGGCGGCAAGGACAAGCTGGGCGCCAAGCTCGACCAGTTCTTCGCCGACCAGGAGACGGCGAATTTCCCGGGCAGCTACGGCGGCGTGATCCACGAGATGCGGGAGGCGCGGGACGTGCGGATGGGCCAGTACGGCCACTCCAACCAGCCTTCGCACCACATCCTCTACATGTACGACTACGCGGGCCAGCCGGCGAAGACGCAGGCGAAGGTGCGCGAGGCGGTGTCGCGGCTGTACACCGGCAGCGAATTGGGCCAGGGCTACGCGGGCGACGAGGACAACGGCGAGATGTCCGCGTGGTACGTGTTCAGCTCGCTGGGCTTCTACCCGCTGCAGATGGGCAGCCCGGATTACGCGATCGGGTCGCCGCTGTTCACCAAGGCGACCGTGCACCTGCCCGGCGGGGACCTGGTGATCAACGCGCCGAAGAACTCGGCGAAGAACGTCTACGTCCAGGGTCTGAAGGTCAACGGGAAGAACTGGACGTCGACGTCGCTGCCGCACGACGTGCTCGCGCACGGCACCACGCTCGACTTCGACATGGGCCCGAACCCGTCGACGTGGGGCACCGGCGCGGGCGACGCGCCGAAGTCGATCACCACGGGCGACGCGGTGCCGACGCCGCTGCACGACGAGACGGGAACGGGGCTGGGCACGCTGTCCACTTCGGACGGTTCGGACGCGTCGGCGTTGCTGGACAACACCTCGCGCACGCAGGCGAAGGTGACCGGTGCGGTGCAGTACCAGCTGAAGTCGACCGACGAGGCGGTCACGCACTACACGCTCACCTCCGGCACCGGGGCGGGCGACGCGAAGAGCTGGACGCTGAAGGGTTCGTACGACGGGAAGAACTGGACGGTCGCCGATCAGCAGACCGACCAGTCGTTCCAGTGGCGGCAGCAGACCCGGGCGTTCGCGGTGAAGAACCCGGCGCATTACGCCTACTACCGGCTGGAGGTCACCGCGACCACCGGCGGTCCGGCGACGTTGGCGGAGTTCGAGCTGCTGGGCCGTCCGGACGCGTCGTGCACCAAGACGCTGACGGGTGTGCAGAACGGCCCGTTGACCGTGTCGGGCGGCGTGGTGTGCCTGAACGGCGCGACGGTGTCGGGTCCGGTGAACGTGGCGCGCGGCGCTTCGCTGATCGTGCGCGGCGGCCAGATCACCGGCCCGCTCGCGGCGGCCGGCGCGGCGCAGGTGGTGCTGAACCGGACGAAGGTCGCCGGTCCGGTGTCGATCACCGGCAGCACGGGTCCGGTGTCGATCGAGCTTACCGACATCTCGGGCCCGGTGAACCTGACCGGGAACCAGGGGCCGCTGATCACGAGCAGCACCGTGGGCGGGCCGCTGGCCTGCACGGGCAACTCTCCCGCCCCGACCGACCACGACCTCGCCAACACCGTCCGCGGCCCGTCCGCCGGGCAGTGCGCGCAGTTGTGATCGGCTGATTTTCCCAGTCGCAGGCCAGTCGCCCGGATTCGTTCCGGGCGCCTGGCCTGCGGCGCGTCCGGCTACTTGTCCGGGCAGTCGGCTTCGGTCCAGGCCGCGGTCAGGTCGCGGCTGACGACGGTGAGCGATCCGGCGAGGAAGCCGATCTCGTGGCTGCAGCCGTGCTCGTGGGGCAGGATTTCGTCCAGCGTGACCGCGCCGAAGCCGGTCCAGTCGGCCGGGTCGTGGGTGAGAGCGCGGAGGCCCGCGTAGCGGATGTTCAGGTCTTCGTCGTGTTTCCAGCGGGGCGGGAGCTCGGCAGAGAGCGCGCCGCCCCAGCTTATTCGGTGGCTCGCCCGCCGAAACCCGTGGGAGCGTCGCGTCATGGAGATCACCTACGCCTGGCGAGCCGACCTCGCCGACGCGCAGCTCGTCGCTCTCACCGAAGCGCACGGCGGAGACGCGGAACCCGGCTGGTGGAACCGAGCGAGGCAGCACAGTCTCGGCTGGGTCAGCGCCCACGACGGCGATCAGCTGGTCGGCTTCGCGAACCTGGCCTGGGACGGCGCCGACCACGCGTTCCTCCTCGACCCGAAGGTGCACGCGGACTGGCAGCACCGCGGCATCGGCACCGAACTCGTCCGCCGGGCGCGGGATGCCGCGAGGGACGCGGACTGCGAGTGGCTGCACGTCGACTTCGAACCGCGCCTGCGCCCGTTCTACTTCGGCGCCTGCGGGTTCACCTCCACTGACGCGGGGTTGATCCGGCTCACCGCGAGCTGATCCGGCGCGCGCCGGTGCGGGAGCGATTACCGTGGGGGCGTGACCACGGCTGCGTTCTTCTCCTCGTTCGAAGCGGGCGATCCGCAGCCGGTCGCGGGGGCGCGGGTGGACAGCGGGCCGCGGCGGTCGCCGACCGCGAAGACCGGCGTCGGGTTCACCGGGGCGAAAGCCTTGCGCTACCAGGCTGGGCCGCCGGTCGTGTTGTTCGAGGTGGACATTCCGGTCACTGACCACAGTGCACTGTCGTATGTGGTCTTCCCGGCTTCCGACGGTCCGGTGCCGAGTTACCGCAGCACGCGGGTCGCGCTCGATGTCGAGTTCGACGACGGCAGCCGCGCCGGGTTCGCCCCCGAAGAGAAAGCGCTCTACGTCGACCAGTGGAACCTGGTGCGCCGTCCGCTGAACGCGTTCGCCGGACGGCGGGTGCGGCGGATCCTGCTGACGACCGCGTTCGACGGCGACGGAACGGGCTGGCTGGACGACGTCCGGATCGCCGAGCATCCGCCGGAGCGCAAAGATCCAGTCGACTGGGTCCGCACGACGCGCGGCACGCATTCCAGCGACGAGTTCTCGCGCGGCAACACCTTCCCGGCCACCGCGGTCCCGCACGGGTTCAACTTCTGGACCCCGGTCACCGACGCGCGGGCGCTGAGCTGGTTCTACTCCTACCACCGGCACAACGACGAGCGGAACGAACCGCGGCTGCAGGCGTTCGGGCTCAGCCACCAGCCGAGTCCGTGGATGGGCGACCGGCACACCTTCCACCTCATGCCCGGCTCCGGACCGGTCGAGCCGGACCGCGGGCGGCGTTCGCTGGCGTTCAGCCACGACGACGAGACCGACCGGCCGCACCATTACCGCGTGCGGTTCCGCGGCGGCATCACCGCCGAGGTCGCGCCGGCCGAGCACGCGGCGATGTTCCGGTTCGCGTTCCCGGCCGAACGCGGCTGGGTGCTGTTCGACAACGCCCGCAACCGCGGCGGCATCCGGATCGACGCCGCGCGCGGGATCGTCACCGGGCACACGTGGGTGCGGAGCGGGCTGTCGACCGGCGCGCGGCGGATGTTCGTCTACGCCGAGGCTGACCAGCGGCCGTCGGGCGGCGGGCGGATCCGGCGGCCGTTCTGGCGGACGGTGACCGGCAGCCTGGAGTTCGCCGAGCCCGAGGTGACGCTGCGGATCGCGACGTCGCTGATCAGCCTGGCGCAGGCGAAACGCAATCTGGCGCTGGAAATCCCGGCGGGCACGACGTTCGACCAGGTCCGGGACCGGGCGCGGGAACGCTGGCAGGAGGCGCTCGGCCGGGTCGAGCTGGAAGGCGCGTCCGAGGACGAGCTGACCACTTTCTACTCGTGCCTGTACCGCCTGTTCCTGTATCCGAACGTCGCGCACGAGAACACGCCGCGCGGCATCCGGCACGCGAGCCCGGTCGTGCGGAGCTTCCGGCCGAGCACGCGGCGGCGCACCGGCGCGAAAGTCGTCGACGGCGAGTTGTACGTCAACAACGGCTTCTGGGATACCTACCGCACCGCCTGGCCCGCGTACGCGCTGCTCGCGCCGCGCCAGTGCGGCCGGATGATCGACGGTTTCGTGCAGCAGTACCGCGAAGGCGGCTGGATCGCCCGCTGGTCCTCCCCCGGCTACGCCGACCTGATGACCGGCACCAGCTCCGACGTCGCGTTCGCCGACGCGTACCTGAAGGGCGTCACGAACTTCGACGTCGAGGCCGCCTACGACGCCGCGCTCAAGAACGCCACCGTCAGCCCGCCGCGCAAAGGCGTGGGCCGCAAGGGTCTCGACCGCTCCGCATTCCTCGGCTACACGCCGGCCTCGACGCGCGGCGGCCTGTCCTGGGCGCTCGAAGGCTGTCTCAACGACTTCGGCCTCGCCAACCTGTCCGACGCGCTCGCTCGGGAAAGCAGCGGCGCGCGGGCCCGCCGGTTCGCCGACAACGCCGTCTACTTCCGCCAGCGGGCCCTGCATTACGCCAACCATTTCGACGCGCGGACCGGCTTCTTCCAGGGCCGCACCCTCGACGGCGGCTGGCGGCACGCGGCCGAAGGATTCGACCCGACGGCGTGGGGTCCGGACTACGTGGAGACCAACGCCTGGAACACCGCGTTCTCCGTGCCGCACGACGGTCCCGGTCTCGCCGCGCTCCACGGCGGCCCGGCGGGTCTCGAGGCGAAACTCGACGAGTTCTTCCGGCTCCCGGAAACCGGCCAGGGCGGCCGGATCCACGAGATGACCGAGGCCCGCGACGTGCGGATGGGCCAGTACGGGCATTCCAACCAGCCCTCGCACCACATCCCGTTCGTCTACGCCTTCGCCGGGGCGCAGGCGAAACTGCAGCGGACCGTCCGCGAGGTGCTGCGCCGGCTGTACGTCGGCGGCGAACTCGGCCAGGGCTATCCCGGGGACGAGGACAACGGCGAAATGTCGGCCTGGTATGTCTTCACCGCCCTCGGTCTCTACCCGCTGGCCGTCGGCAGCCCGCGGTACGCGGTGTGCGCGCCGCTGTTCCGCTCCGCCACCGTGCACCTCGACAGCGGAAAGGACCTGGTGATCCGAGCACCCCGCGCCGCGACCGCCGACAGCGCGGCCGACACGCCGTACGTGCACGGCCTGACTGTCGACGGCGAACCGCACCCTTCGGCCACCCTCGCGCACACGGTCCTCGCGCGCGGCGCGGTGCTGGAGTTCGACGTCCGCGCCGAACCCGGCGACTGGGGTACGGAACCGGTCGCCCCGGCCGCCCCCGCGCCGCTGCGCGACCTCGCCGTCCGCACTGTCCACGGCGTTCTGGCGGACAACACCAGCCGTACCCAAGCCGTCTTCCGCACGCCAAGGCCGACCATCGCGTTCGCCGTCGAAGGCGAGCCGCGCGAGGTCGTCCTCTACACGCTCACCTCCGGCAGCCGAGCGGGCGATCCGAAGGACTGGGTGCTCGAAGGCTCCGACGACGGGCGCCGGTGGCGGACCCTGGACGAACGCTCCGGCGAGGTGTTCCGGTGGCGGCGCCAGACCCGGCCGTTCGTGCTCGCCGAACCCGCCGCGTGCCGGCACTACCGGCTGCGGGTCCGCGCCTCGACCCGGCGGCGCGTCGCCCTCGCCCAGTGGGAGCTGCTGGCCCGATGATCACCGACGTGCGCAACGCCTTCCTCGACCGGCTGGCGGCGGCCGACCCCGGGCTCGTTCGGCTGCGGCTCGCCGCGTCGGCGGTGCTCGGGATCGTCATCGCGGTCCTCGCGATGCTGCCGCTGCATTTCCCGCTCACCACGACGCTCGTCGCGGCCATCGCGGCGATGATGAGCGCGTTCACCGTCAACGACGCGACCAGCGGCGGCCAGGCCGTCACGCTGCTGCTCGCGCTCGTGGTCGGGGCCGCGTCGATCACCGCCGCGTGCTTCGGCTCCGCGTACGCGCCCGCGGACAGCATCGTGTTCGTGCTGCTGATCTTCGTCGCGGTGTACGTGCAGCGGTTCGGCGCGCGGGGCATCGCGCTCGGGTCGATGGCGTTCTTCCTGTTCTTCTTCCCGATGTTCCTGCAGGCGCACCTCGCGCAGGTGCCGCACCTGCTGCTCGCGTTGGCGATCGGGGTCGCGGCGAACGCGGTCGTGCGGTTCCTTCTCTTGCGCCGCAACGCCGAAAGCGAGCTGATCCGCTACCGGCAGGCGTTCCGCGCCCGGCTCGGCGCGGCGGTGCGGGCGACCGAGGCGTACATCTCGTCCGGCGGTTCGGACCGCAGCGACCGGCAGATCCGCACCTCGGTGGAGCGGCTGCACGAGGTGGTCCTGCTCATCGAGGACCACGCGCCCGACGTCGTCGACGACCGCCGCGCCGACCAGCTGCGCCGCCGGGTGATCGAGGTCGAACTGGCCGTGCAGTGGCTGGTGATCACCGTGCGCCGGACCTGCTCGCAGCCGCTGCCCGAGGGGGTCGCGGACGATCTCGTGGCCCGGCTGTCCCGGTTCCGGTCGCTCATGGAACGAGACCCGCGCGACCTGCCGCTGATCAGCGAGACCGGCGAGTACAGCCGGATGCTCGTGGAAGGCAGCCGGATCGACGAACGCGCGCACCCCGGCGACGGCGTCCGCCGCGCGATCGCCGAACTGGCCGTCGCGGACGACCGGGCGCAGCGGATCGCCAGCCTGCAGTCCGAAGTGGACTTCTCCGTCGGCGACGACGAGGACGACGAACCGACCAAGGCCTTCGCCTACGACAACCAGACCCGCGGCGCGATCCAGGCCGTGCTCGGCGGCGGGCTCGCCGTGCTGGCCGGGCAGCTGATCTCGCCGCAGCGCTGGTACTGGGCGGTGCTGACGGTGTTCGTCGTGTTCATCGGCACCTCCAGCGCGGGCGCAAGGTTCGTGAAAGGCATGCGCCGCACCGGCGGGACCCTGCTGGGCATCGTCGGCGGCGTCGCGCTGGCGCTGCTGGTCAGCGGGAACACCCCGGCGATCCTCGCGCTGCTGCTCGTCTGCGTCTTCGGCATGGTCTACACCGCGCGGGTTTCGCAGTTCCTGATGGCGTTCTTCGTGACCAGCATGCTCGGCTTGCTCTACAGCCTGCTCGGCACGTTCAGCATCGAGGTGCTGTGGATCCGGGTCGCCGAAACCGCGGTCGGCGCGGCGTGCGGGCTGCTCGCCGCCGTGGTGGTGCTGCCGGTCCGCACGCGCGCGGTGATGCTCGACGACATCGCGATCGCGCTCGACGAACTGCACGAGTTCATCGAGTCAGCCGCGACCCTGCTGTCCGGCCGGGAGAACGTGAACATCATCGAGATGTCCCGCGACCTCGACCGCGCGGTCGAACAGGTGCGGCTGACCATCGAACCGCTCACCCACCCGATCAACCTGCGCAGCGCCCGCCGCGACTACGGCTGGCACGTGCTGACCACGTTGGAGGGCATCGCCTTCCGCGCCCGGCACGTGGCCGCCCGCGCGCAGCCCGGCCAGCTCGCCGGCCCGGTCTCGGAACGGCTGGACCAGTTCGCCGGCCGGATCATCGCGAACGTCGACCTCGTGCACGAGGCGGTCAGCAACCCCGGCGGCACGCGGCCGCGCAAACTCGTCCGCGACGACGGCACCCCGGTCGCCGACCGGATCGACGAGGCCGAGACCCGCGCCGTGCTGTCCAGCCTGAGCCACCTCGACGAGGGCTTGATCGCGCTGGGCCGCGTGCTGGGCGTCGGCGCGCAGGACCCGCCGCGGCACAGCTGACCTACGCGGAGGCGGCGTCGAGGATCCGCAGCTCGTCGTCGCTCAGCTCCACGTCGTGCATCGCGACCAGCGCGGGCACCTGCTCGACCGTGCGCGCGGACGCGATCGGCGCGGCCACCGTCGGCTGCTGCGCGAGCCAGGCCAGCGCGACCGTCGCCATCTCCGCGCCGCGCGCCTTCGCGACCTCCTCCAGCGCCGCGAGCACCTTCACGCCGTGCTCGGTACCCGCGTAACCACCGGCGAGCCCCGGCAGGTTGCGGATGTTGTCCGCCTGCTGGCCGGGCCGGTACTTGCCGGTCAGGAACCCCGACGCCAGACCGAAATACGGCACGCAGGCCACCCCGTGCCGCTGCACGATCCCCCGCCGCTCGCTCTCGTACTCGTCCCGCGCGACGAGGTTGTACTTCGGCTGCAGCGCCACGTACTTCGCCAGCCCCTCGCGGTCGGAGAACTCCAGCGACTCGGTCAGCCGCTCCGGGCTGATGTTCGACGCCGCGATCGCGCGGACCTTGCCTTCCTTCACCAGCTCGTCCAGCGCGGTGACGATGTCCTCGACCGGAACCGATTCGTCGTCGAAATGCGTGTAGTACAGGTCGATCCGCTCGATCCCCAGCCGCCGCAACGACTCCTCGGCCGCGGCCTTGACGTTCGCCGGCGCGAGCCCCTTGAACTCCGGATGGTCCCCGACCTTCGTCGCCACGACCACGTCGTCCCGGTTCCGCCGCGAGGCGAGCCACTTGCCGAGGATGGTCTCGGACTGTCCCGGCTCGTTGCCCGGGAACTGGTACATGTACGAATCGGCCGTGTCGACGAAGTTCCCGCCCGCCTCGGCGTAGGCGTCCAGCACCGCGAACGACGCCGGTTCGCCGGCGGTCCAGCCGAACACGTTCCCGCCGAGACACAGCGGGGAGACGGCGAGGTCGGATGAGCCCAGTGTGCGAAGTGCGACCATGATCGCATTCAAGCACTCCCCGCCCGCCGATGCCCGTGCCGGCGAGCGATTCTGCCCGCTCGTACCTCGCCCGCCCGCAAACCTGGCAGGATCGATCTTCTCGCACAGCTTTCCGGGGAGGCAGCTGATGAGAAGACCGGCGGTCGACGACCCGCTCTGGCTGGGTCAGTACCGAGTGCTCGCGGAACTGGCCCGGGACGAGACCACCCGGGTCCTGCTCGGCAGCGGACCGGACGACCGTCTGGTCGCGCTCACGCTGGCGCCCCGGCAGTCCGCCGAAGCCGCGGCGTTGAGCGCGGTGCTCGAGGCCGACCCGGACGCGTCCACACCTTGGTGGGCACAAGAATTCGTGCCCGGCCCCTCACTGCGGGACGTACCCGACGCACTGCCCGAACCCGCGGTGCTCCGGCTGGCCGCCGGAATCGCGGCCGACCTGACCCGGCTCCACAGCGCCGGGCTCGCGCACGGGAAGCTGACGCCGTCCCACATCCGGCTCACCAGCAGCGGAGCGAGGCTCATCGCCCGCGCGACCGGCGACGACCCAGCCGACGACGTCTTCGCGCTCGGCACGCTTCTCGCCGCGAAGTCCGCGCTTCCCGAGGCGCTCCGCCCATGCCTCGCGGAAAACCCCGCAGACCGGCCCACCGCCGCCGAATTGCTCGAAGCGCTCAGGCCGTCCGCGGACCCGTGGCCGCCCGCCGTCGAGAAACTCGTCGCCGAACGAACCGCCGAACTCGCCCAGTACCTCGACGGCCAGCACATGCCGCTGGACGACTCGGTGATCTACCAAGTCGCGGACACCCCGCCGCCCCCGCGACGTGCCGCCCCGCGTCGGCGGATCCTGATCAGCGCGCTCGCCCTGGCGATCGCCGGACTCGCCGCTTGGATCGCGTGGCCGGACCCGCCCGCACCCCCGCCCGCACCCCCGTCGCCGCTCACCGAATCCGGCTTCCTCGTCGCGCGCGGACATCCGCAGTACGTCACGTTCAACCACGACGGCCGGCTCCTCGCGACGGCGAACGCCGACTTCACCATCGACGTCCTGGACGTCGTGACCCGCAAACCGGTCGGCCCGCGCATCGGCCCCTTCCCCGAAACCGGCTTGCCCGGCATGACCTTCCGCTCCGACGGCATCACCCTGGCCACCGCGCAGGTCAAAGACAACCAGTTCACGGCGCGCACCTGGGACTCGCGCACCGGCCGGGAAATCGGCGAACCCCTCGTGCTCGAGAACATCGACCGCGGCGGCGCCTGGCCCGAGCTCAGCCCCGACGGCAGCGTCGCGGCGGTGCCGATGGCCTCCCCGCGCAGGACCGACCTGTGGCGCGTCGCCGACCGCACCCGCATCGGCAGCATCGACACGCCAGCCGCCTTCCGGGTCTCGGCATTCAGCCCCGACGGACGCACCCTCGCCGTCTACCAGCGGGACGGCCACTCCGCCCACACCAGTCAGCTCGACCTGTGGGACACAGCTTCGCTCAAGACAGCGGGAAAACCGATCGTCTTCTCCGAGACCGAGCCGATCTGCTGCCTCGCCTTCCGGCCGGACGGCCGGACGTTGATCACCACTAGCGCCGGAGCCGGTGCACCGCCGCAGGTGCGGCAGTGGGACACCGCCACGCACGAGCAGCTGCGCCCGGCGTTTTCCCTGGCCCCGGCTCCCGCCTACGGGGAAATGAGGGAAGCCTACGTCTTCATGGCTTCAGCCGGGCTGGACGACCAGCACCTCCTCGCGCTCGCGGCGGGAACAGTCACGGTCCGGGACCTCGACGGCCAACAGGACGGAGCCAGTCTCCCCGGAATCCTCAGCTTCGCGGTCAGCCCGGACCGGAAAACCATCGCCACCACTACCGGCTCGACAGCGGACACGACCGTGCACCTGTGGCGCAAACCCTGACCCCGCACCACATGCCACGACGGAGCCCTCGGGACCTGGACCCGACGCCGTTGAACTAGGCGGCAGTCCGAGCCACACGATCCGTCGTCCCGGGTCAGCGGGCGAAAGCGGGCGGCGCACCCATCGGACTGAGGTGCATCCCCGCGATCCGCCAGCCGTCCTCGCCGCGCACCAGAATGTGGGTCGCCCGGAAGGTGCCGTCCACGCGGTTCCCCTGATGGGTCGCTTCCTGGTCGTGCACGCCGATCGCGATCGCCGTGTCGCCGTGGACGCGCACCTCGACGTCGCGCCAGTCGAGGCGTTGCGTCGCCAGCGCGCCCGACTGGTAGCGGTCCAGCCACTGCTGCCGGTCGAGCACGAAGCCGAGCGGTCCGACGAGCCGGAATCCGTCGACGACCAGGCCGCTCAACGTGTCCGTGTCGCCCGCGACCTCGGCGGCCGCCCAGCGTTTGCCCAGGTCGGAGATCTCCGCAACATCCATAGTGTCCTCCAGTGCCGATCGATGAGACACCACAAACGTTAGGTATCGAATCGTTCGTCGTCAAACGGTTAGAGTTCGACGAACCTGCGGTACCGTCCTCCCCGTGCCCCGACCCGCCACCCCGCCGCTCGGCGTTCTCCTCGCCCGCACCGCCAAGACCGCGGGCCAGGCCTTCGACCGCGCGCTCGCCGAGGTCGGCGGATCGCAGCCGGTCTGGCAGATCCTCATCGCGCTCAAAACCCGCCAGCACGCGAGCCAGCGCGAACTCGCCGACGCCGTCGGCATCCAGGGCGCGACGCTCACCCACCACCTCAACGGCATGGAAACCGCCGGCCTGCTCACCCGCACCCGCGACCCGGAAAACCGGCGCGTGCACCAGGTCGAGCTGACCGGCTACGGCGAACGCACCTTCCACCGCCTCGCCGACGCCGCGATCGCGCACGACAAGCGGATGCGCCGCGGGTTCACCGACGACGAAATCGCGACCCTGGCCGCATTGCTGGGCAGGCTCGCGGAAAACGTCGCGCGGACGGACCCGTGAGCGCCCGAGGAAGCGCTCACGGGTCCGCGTCCCGCAGTTACCGGGTTTCCGGGCAGGTCTTCCAGGCGAAGTGGTAAACCGTCTGGACGCTGCCGTCCGTCGAGTCCATCGTCAGGAAGCTCGTCGTCTTCGCCGGATCCGAAGTGCCGGCATAAGCCCGCAATTCCGTGTTGACGTTCAGATTCCGCTCCTGCCCGCACGGTTCGTAGATAATCGCGTCGATGTCGGTCGAATCCGAGAATTGCCAGTCATTGTCATAGAACCCGTCGAGCCGATGCGTCGCGTACGCGGTCGGCGAGTTCCCCTGGAAATAGTAGTTCGCGCGCTCCACGCCGTACGCGCCCTTTTCCAGGTGCCCGAACCCGCGGTAGTCCGCCGAGGCGATCCCGTAGGTGAACCCCTGCGGCACGTGCACGCGAAGGCCGATCTGGCAGTTCTTCCGGAAGTCCGTCGGCTGCGCGCCGACGCCGACCTGCGCGGTGTATTGGCTGTAGGTGACGGTGAACGCGGTGTTGTCCGCGGAAACCGAAACCGCGGCCGTATCCGGCGGGCAACCGGTCCCGTTCACGGTCGCGACGTCGATGATAATTTTGTCCGGCGGCGGATTCTGCGGCCAAGACTGCGGGGTAATTGTCGAAGAAAGCGCCAAAAGAGCAGCGGCCATCGTGGCAAGCATGGGTTCCTTCCCATTACTTCCGGGTGGGTGGGGGTTTCGACAGGGTAGCGCAACAACTGTGCGGCTAGTCCCACTGAATGGAGCAACGCCGTTGCTTAGCTGTGCACAGCAACGTGTTCACAAGCCGTTGACAAAAGCTATTATGGACAATTGACGAATCAACAAAAATTATTCAAAAATAAACGACACAGCACCTGCTGACCCAGCAGGTCCGGACAATCCGGCGAAAAAGACCGCGGAAACCGGGGCAATCAGGACAGTTCACGCGCCGCGCCCGCTACCTCGCCGACCCGCTCTTCCCGGGGCGATTCGACGGACCGCCCCGCCCGTCGCCGTCCGACCCGAACCTCCGCGCCCGCACGCCCGTCGCGACCGCGCGCGCCCGCAACTCGATCGTGATCTCGAGTTACGCCCTTCGCCCCACGACTTAAGGCGGATCGCCCGGGACGCGAACGTGATCCTGGCTACCGTGACTGGACGCACCCGGACGACGCCCGCCGGTAGGGCTAGCATCCTCGGTACTAGCCAAAGTCGTCTCAAGCTGGAGAAGCGCAATGACCCAAGCCCCTGTCAACGTCACCGTCACCGGTGCGGCCGGCCAGATCGGCTACGCGCTGCTGTTCCGCATCGCGTCCGGTCAGCTGCTCGGCGCCGACACCCCGGTGAAGCTGCGGCTCCTGGAGATCCCCCAGGCGGTCAAGGCGGCTGAGGGCACCGCGATGGAGCTGGACGACGGCGCGTTCCCGCTGCTCGCCGGCATCGACATCTTCGACGACCCGAAGCAGGCCTTCTCCGGCGCGAACATCGGCCTCCTGGTCGGCGCCCGCCCGCGCAGCAAGGGCATGGAGCGCGGCGACCTGCTCGAGGCCAACGGCGGCATCTTCAAGCCCCAGGGCGAGGCGATCAACGCGGGCGCGGCCGACGACATCAAGGTGCTCGTGGTCGGCAACCCGGCCAACACCAACGCGCTCATCGCCCAGTCGCACGCCCCCGACGTGCCCGCCGAGCGCTTCACCGCGATGACCCGTCTCGACCACAACCGCGCGCTGGCCCAGCTGGCCAAGAAGCTGAACGTGGCCGTGACCGATCTGAAGAAGGTCGCGATCTGGGGCAACCACTCGGCCACCCAGTACCCGTCGGTGCAGCACGCCGAGGTCAACGGCAAGAACGTCGCCGAGACCATCAACGACGAGGCGTGGCTCGCCGACACCTTCATCCCGACCGTCGCCAAGCGCGGCGCCGCGATCATCGAGGCCCGCGGCCTCTCCTCGGCCGCCTCCGCCGCGTCGGCCGCGATCGACCACGTCTACACCTGGGTCAACGGCACCCCCGAGGGCGACTGGACCTCGGCCGGCGTCGTCTCCGACGGCTCCTACGGCGTCCCGGAGGGCCTCATCTCCTCCTTCCCGGTCACCGCGAAGGACGGCAAGTACGAGATCGTGCAGGGCCTGGAGATCGACGAGTTCTCCCGCCCGCGCATCGACGCCTCCGTGGCCGAACTGGCCGAGGAGCGCGACGCGGTCCGCAAGCTGGGCCTGATCTGAGGTTCGTTTTCCACGATGGCCGCCCCGGTTTCGGGGCGGCCATCGCTCGTTTTCGCGTCCTGTGCGGTTGTTTTGGACATGCGGGGCGCACGGTTGTATCACGTGTAGGTTGTCTTTCGATCGCCCGCCGTATAGGCCGTTATACAGTTGAAAGGAGCTCGTGGAGTCGGCGGGCAGTGGCGAAGTCGGGCACCGCGTGCGTCCCGTCGCGGAGGTCCGCGGCCAGGTGGTCGTAGACCCGGCCTACGTTCGCCGCCTGGACTGGCAACTCGCTGGGATCGCACACCGGGACCACCGTCCATTCCGGACTGCCGGGGCGGGACAATCGCAGTTCCAGCCCACCGATCTGCAGCTGCGCGGCCCACGGATCGGTCTCCGGCGCGGATGTCAGCGCGAGATTTCCTTCGGTGCCCGCGATCTCGATCCGCGTCCGGGGTATCGCCGCTTCCCCGTCGTGCAGGTGGACGGACACCACTGCCCCGCCGTCGAGTTCGGCGTGCGCGAGGAAGTGGTCGGGTGCCGTGACGTCGATCGGCTCCCCCGTTTCGGCCACGCGATGCGAGCCGTTCCGGATCGCGGTCCGGGCGGTCAGCTCGCGGATCGGCCCGAGCAGGTACTGCACCAGATCGAGCGTGTGCCCGCCGAGGACTTCGACCAGCCCGGCACCGCTGCGGCGGTCGTAGGTGTAAGCCGTCCAACCGGGAACGTCGTGAGTGTTTCCCTTGCCGCGCGAACTGTAGACGGTCGCGGACATCACCTCGCCGATCTCCCCGAGCATCTCGCGAGCCCGGCGGACAGTCGGCGAGAACCGCGCTTGCAGGCCCACCGCCGTGTGCACTCCGGCCCGCTCCCCCGCCGCAGCCAGCGCGGCGGCTTCGTCTGCGGTCGTCGTCAACGGCCACTCGCAGTAGACATGCTTACCTGCCTCGAGCGCAGCCGTCACCAACTCAACGTGCGCGGGCACCTTCACCGTCACGACAACCAAGTCGACGTCAGGGTGCTCGGCGAGACTCCGGGCGTCAGTAAAGGCATGCCGCGCACCGAACCGGGCGCGCGCCTCTTCCGCGCTGCTGGTGCGCGTGGTGGCGACGGCGGCAAGCGAGAAGCTGGGCGACGCAGCGATGGCGGGAATGTGCGCCCGCGCGGCCCAGCCCCGATCCGGGTTCGCTCCGAGGATTCCGACGCCGATCGGCTTGGTCAAGTCCCCACCTCCACTAAACGGGTCACGTTGTTCCGTTTCCGCCAAGCTACCAGAAGCGGAACAGAGTGACCCGCTTGGTTTAGACTGCGGGAATGCCGGACTCCGCCGTCGCAGCGCTGCTCGCCCAAGGCCGACCGCGCGCCGACGCACAGCGCAACGTCGAGCGGTTGGTGGCAGCGACCCGCGAAGCGCTCGACGAGCTAGGACTCGCGGTCACGACCCGCGACATCGCACAGCGCGCAGGCGTCGGCCTCGGCACGCTGTACCGGCGCGTGCCGTCGTTGGACGCGCTCCTGGCCGCCATCCTCACCGACACCATCGACGAGATGACCGACCGCGCCGCGTGCGTGCTCGACTCCCCCGATCCGTGGCAGGGATTCGCCGAATTCGCCGAAACCTACATCCAACTCCGCGCGGCCAGCTGCGGACTGCACGACGCCCTCTCCGGCCGCGGCGAACGCCTCGACCTGGAGGAACGGATCACCCGGCTGCAGCGGGCGGTGCGACAGCTGGTCGAGCGGGCGCAACAGGCCGGCACCCTCCGCGCCGACGTCGACTGGCGGGACGTCCCGTTCGCGCTCGCCACCGCGATCCCGCCGGACCACACGATCGGCCTCGTCCCGGGCGACGACCAGTGGCGGCGGAACCTCCGCATCATCCTCGACGGCCTGCGCCCGGCACGATCGCCTGCTCCAGCAGACCCTGCAGCACCCGCTGCTCCTGCGGACTGAGCCCGGCCAGCGGCGAATCCCGGGTGAGCAGTTCGAGCAGCCGCTCGCGCAGCGCCGTGCCGTCCTCGGTGAGGACGAGATGCCTGGCGCGCCGGTCGGTCGGATGCGCGCGCCGCTCGATCAGCCCCTGTTTTTCCAGCTTGTCGACGACGAACGTGGCGTTCGACGGTTCGCAGCTCATCCGCTCGGCCAGCTCGCGCATCGTCATCGGGCCGGTCAGCTCGCGCAGCGCGGTGGCCTGCGGGGCGGTCAGCCCCAGCGTCACCGCGCGCTCGCGGACGTGGTCGGCGATCTGCTGCGCCAGCCCGTTCACCAGACCGCACAGCTCGCGTTCGGCGACCGCCCGGGATTCCGTCATGAGCCCATCCTAGCAACTCCATCAAGTCAGAATAATTAGAGCTTGAATGTTTCTAGCTTGATGCTTATGGTCGGAGTAGACCGAGGGAAGGGAACAAGACCGTGCTCGACGACCGACTGCGCAGGCCCGCGCAGAGCCGCACGATCCACTTGGGCGAGACGAAGGTGTCCTACGTGCCGGACGGGGCGGTGCAAGGGAACCCGCGGCTATGGCTGCCCGACAGCACCGCCGAGACCTGGTCCGCGCATCCGGAGTACCTGGACGACGACGGCTACCTCGTCGCGAGCATCGGCGGACTGCTGGTGGAACGCGATGGCCGGGCGCTGCTGATCGACGCCGGGTTCGGTCCGCAGACGGTTCCTGCCGAGCCAGGCGCGCCGAACGGCGTGCTGTACGGCGGCGCCCTGCTCGACAACCTGGCCGCGCTCGGGCGCAAACCGGAAGACATCGAGGCAGTGGCGCTCACGCACTTGCACTCCGACCACATCGGCTGGGCGCTGCGACCCGCGTTCGCGCACGCCGAGTATCTGGTTACGGAACCAGAGTGGGCACAGCGCGAGAGCGACGCGATGGCACCGCAGGTCCGGACGATCTCGGACGGACAGGAAGTGTTTCCCGGCGTCCAGGTGCGCTTCGCCGCCGGGCACACCCCGGGACACGCCGAGTACGTCATCACCGACGGCGGCCAACGGCTGATCGCTTTCGGCGACGCCGTCCATTCGCCGATCCAGATCGAAAACCCGGACTGGTCCTGCGTCTACGACCACGATCCGGTCGAGGCCGCGAGCCACCGCCGGAAGCTCGTCGCGGAACTGGCCGAACCGGGCACGATCGGCTTCGGGAACCACTTCGCCGACGTCGTCTTCGGGCACGTCCGCGACGGCCGCTGGCAGCCGCTCGACCGCTAAGGTCGGGTGGATGGCCCGGCTGATCCACCTCAACGGCCCGTCCGGCATCGGGAAATCCACCGTCGCGCGGCGCTACGCCGATCTCCACCCGGGAGTGCTCGATCTCGACGCCGACCAAGTGGTCATGATGATCGGCGGCTGGCGGACCGCGTTGCGGGACACGCTTCCGGCCGCGCGCCGGCTCGCGCTCGCCATGGCGGAAACGCATCTGCGGGCCGGGCACGACGTCGTCATGCCACAGCTGGTGGCCCGCGTCGAGCAGGCCGAGCGGTTCGAGGAGGCGGCCCGCGCGGCCGGCGGCGAGTACGTCGAGATCGTGCTCGCCGCGCCCCGGCCGCAGGCGAAGGCCCGGTTCGCCGCGCGCGGCGAGCACGCGGCCGCCGACGCGATGGCCGAACTGGGCGGTCCGGGCGCGCTCGACCGCATCCACGACCACGTCGCGGAGTATCTTCCGCTCCGTCCACAGTGCACAGTGCTGGACACCGAACACCTCGACCCGGACGAAACGTGCGCGAGGGTCGCGGAAATCGTTGCCCGCCGAGCAGCGGCGGAGGTACCGAGTGCACGGAACGGGGACCAAACGGGAAGCCTGCCGCCCAGCCCGGCCTGAGCGCGGTATATGTCGAGGAGTGCCAGGACACAGAGCCGACGCGGTTCGGCCGCCGTTTTCCGGGCGGACCGCGCGCACCGGACCCGGTGTCGCCGCGCGCATCGCCGCCGCGGAAATCGCAGCTGATTCCGGCGCATTCCTGATTCTCGACGACGAGCGACAGACCAGTCCGCAGCGAGCGCCCGTCAACGGCCCGGTTTCCGCACTCCCCGATCCGCGCAGGTCCTTCCGGAAGAGACTCCCATGCCCGAACCCGTTGCCCGCACGGACTTCCCCACGCCGCCCTGGCTGCTCAGCGCGAGCGACGGCGTTGCCTTGCGCGCCCTCGCCGCGGGCCTCCTCGACAGCACGGCGTCCGACCTCGACCTCGCCTACTCCCTCGCGACCCGGTCCCCGCGCGCGCTCCGCGTCCACATTCCAGCCGGCGACCGCACCGCTCTCGAGGCAGTCGCCAGCGGCGAAACGCCCGGCGAACCCGTGCTGGAGCGTCCCCGGCTGACGTTCGTCTCCCGCGACAGCAAACTCGCCCCGGGCCGAGAAACCGAGTTCTCGCAACGATTTCCGCTCTTCGCCGACACCTTCGACACGATGTTGGGCGACTACCAGGACTGGCTCTTCGCTTTCCAGGCCGCACTGTGCTGTCTGCTGGACTCCTGGGGTCTCCGCCCGGAAGCCGTCGCCCGCATAACCCGAAGGCCCTGGGACGACACCAGCCTTGTCCTGGACCTCACGCCACCCTCCGTCCGCGAGTTGTTCGCCGAACTCGCCCGGCTGCACACCGCGGGCATCCCCGTCGCCTGGACCGAGGTCTTCGCCGGGAGCGGCGCGCGACGAGTAGACCTGCCCGCCGAAACCCTGCTGTATCGCCCCCGCTGGGTCCCCGTCCCAGCGCGGCCCGGCGAAGCGGAAATCCTCGAAATCCCCGCGAGCAACGACATCCACTCCCTCACGCTGGACGCCCTGCGCCCCCGCGAGGATCGGCTCGTCGTCACGACCAACGCCACCGGACCGGATCCCGATCTCGTGAGCGCCGCCGCCTGGGGCCTCCTCAACGCCGTCAAGGTCACCGCCGTCGACGTCGACCGGCCGACCCCCGCCGCCCAGATCCTCGACCTCGTCGGCGGCAGCACCGAACCCCGGCTCGCCATCCGCGACGGCGTCCCGCACGTCTTCCGGGTCACACCCGCCACGCCTTCCGCCGCCCGGCCGATCGACCCGTCCGGCACCGTCCTCGTCACCGGCGGCACCGGCCGGATCGGCACCTTGCTGGCCGAGCACCTCGTCGCCGAGCACGGCGTCCGGCGCCTCGTCCTGGCGAGCCGCAGCGGCCCCGCCGCCGAACGCCGCCCGACCGATCTCGACGCGGACGTCCGCATCGCCGCCATCGACGCCGCCGACCCGGGTCAGGTCGAAAGCCTCATCGCGTCCTGCAATCCGCCGCTGACCGCCGTCATCCACTGCGCCGCGGTCTTCGACGACCCCTTCGCGGCCGTGCGAACCCCCGAATGCCCCGACCCGGTCCTGCGCGCCAAAGCCGATTCCGCCTGGGTCCTCCACGAAGCGACCAAACACCTGCCGCTGTCGGCGTTCGTGCTCTTCTCGTCCCTAGCCGGAACCTTCGGCGAATCCGGCGCGAGCTACGCCGCCGCTAACCGGTTCCTCGACGCCCTCGCCACCCACCGGCGCGCGCACAGGCTGCCCGCGGTGTCGATCGCGTGGGGCAGATGGGATCCCGCTGTCTTCGACGCCGCACTCGGCAGCGACGAACCGGTCCTGCTCGGCCCCGGCGCGTCACCCGCCGAACAAATCCGCCCGCCCCTGGACCCTTTCCCCACACTGCTGACGAGTGTCCCGGCCGGAAGATGACATCCGTCATCGGGTCCGCGCGCGGAGAAGCCCAATACTCAGTGCCATGAAGAAACTCCGGCTCGCAGCCGCCGCTCTCACCGGCGGACTCGCCATGCTCGTCCCGGCCGTCGCCGACGCCGCGCCGATGCCGCTCACCTTCGGCATCTACCCGGGCGGTTACGCGGGCGGCGGGTCCACCACGGGCAAACCCGACAATCCGGCCGAGGTACGGAAAGCGTTGGCACAGCTGCAATCCGGGCACCGGCCGTTCCTGCTCCGCGATTACCTCGGCTGCGGCAGCGCCTTCCCCGACGACGAAATGCAGTACCTCGCCCCGGGCCGCCGCCTCGACGTCGTGCTCAGCTACTCCGGCGAGAGCATGCCGGAATGGCAGGCCTGCGTGGACAAGACAGTGCACCGCTACGGTCCGGTCGCCGACACCATCTCGGTCACCCTCGAGCAGAACGTGGTGCCCCAGCCGAACGGCGACACCGCGCTCGTCCAAGGCGTCATCACCGGCAAGAAGGCAGCCGACCGGGATGGGTTCGCCCGGCTGCAGATCGGGTTCGACGAGGTCGCCTACACCCAGCCGTTCACCCAGTTCTGGCAGCACCTCGCCCAGCTGGGCGGAGCGGAGTTCAGCCGCTCGGTCGGCTTCGTCGGCGTCGACCTCTACCCGGACGCCGGGCTGCCGGGCATCCCGCCGGTGCCCGACCTGGCCGGGTTCGTCCACCAGACCCTGCACAATGTCCGCACCCAGGAGATGCCCATCGCGGGCCTCGGCCGCGACGTGCCGATCCGCGTGTCGGAGAACGGCTGGGCGACCCACACCGCCCAGCGCACGCCAGTCGACCAGGCCCGCGCGCTGACCACGGAAATCCTGGCGATCAACCAGGATCGGGTCACGGAAAACGTCGCCAGCTACGAGATGTTCGCCCTGCGCGACGACGTCACCGGCTCCCCCAGCCCGTTCGACAACTTCGGCGTCCTCACCGACGACTACACGCCGAAGCCGATGTACTGGCTGTACCGCGGATTGATCTCGGCCCTCTCCTGAGCGGTTTTTCCCTGAAACGCAAGCCGGGCGCTGGGCAGATTTTCTTGCTCAGCGCCCGGATGTATAGGTCGTTATACACTAATCAGGCGACGGAGATGTCGTCCGCGTAGATCGCGCTCTGGCCGTACCAGCCGTGGACGTACAAGGTCACCGCGCCGGACGCGCCGGTCGTGAACGGGATGGTCAGCTTGGTCCAGCTGGAGTTGGCGGTCCACGAGCTGGCCGTCGCTCCCCCGCGGACGCCGGCGTAGGCGTAGCCGCCCTGGACCCACGCGGTCAGGGTGTACGCGTGGTTCGGCGCGAGCGTCAGGTTCTGCGTCGCTTCCCCGGTGGTCGACGCCGTCGGCGACACCTGCAGTGCGTGGCTGCCGGAGTGCACCGGCGAGGACACGATCGTCCCGCCGCTCCACGGGCTGAGCGCTCCTGTTTCGAAGTTGCCGTTGACGACGCTGCCGGTCGGGCTGGTTCCGTTGACCGTCAACGTGTATGTCGCGGTGTGGCTGCCGCCGCCCGCGACCGAGCCGGTGATCGTCAGCGGGTAGACGCCCGGCTGAGTCGCGGCGGTCGTGGTGATCGACAGGTTCGCGCTCTCCCCCGCCTTGACCGTCGTCGGGCTGACCGACGCGGTCACGCCGCCGGGCGCGCCGCTCACTGAAAGCGAAACCTGTTGCGCCGTACCGGAAGTCACCGCGGTGGCCACCTTGCCGGCGGCCGAACCGCCCGGGTCGACCGAAGCCGAGGCCGGGCTCGCGGTCACCGAGAAGTCGTTGCCCGGCAACGGAGTTCCGCCGGTGAACGGGGCGAACGTGTGGCTGAAGTACCACTTGTCCTGCGGGATGCCGGAGCAGGTGTCCTGTGCGCCGGTGCCGGGACAGGTGCCGTTGTCGCGCTGCAGCGCCCAGAACGACAGCATGTTGATGCCCTTGGACACCGCCCAGTTGTAGACGGTGACCGCGTCGGCTGTGGTGAACGTTTCCGCGGCGCCGAAGTCGTCGATGCCCGGCATCTCGGTGATGCCGACCATCCCCCACAGCTGTTCCTGCGTCTTGCCCGGATACAGCGACGCGAGCTGCGAGACCAGCCCGGCCGCCGCCGTTTGGGTGTCCTGGGCCATGTTGTGCGTGGCGTTGTCGTAGTAGTCGAAGGTCATCAGGTTGACCACGTCGACCTTGGCCCCGTTGGACACCGCGTTCCGCAGCACGTCCAGCGCGCTGGTGAGACCGCTCGTGGTGGTCGGCAGCGTGTAGGAGATCTGGAGCTGGCGCCCGTTGGCCGCGGCCCAGTCCTGGACCTTCTTGATCGCCTTGTTCCGGCGGTCGATGCCCGCGGAGTTGGTCAGCGAGTTGTCCTCGATGTCCATGTCCAGGCGCGGCACGTCGTAGGTGGTGATCAGCGATTCGTACGCGGCCGCGATCTGGTCGACGTTCGTGCAGCTGTCGGCGATCTCGGTGGCGTTGTGGTCCGCGGTGTATCCGCCGAACGACGGGATCACGTCCCCGCCGCGCGAGCGGATGGTGCGGAAGTCCGCCCCGAACGTCGAGTCCGACACCGGCATGCTGGCGTCGCCGTTCCAGAGGACGGTGCACGAACCCGAGGACGCGGTCTGCAGGAACGCCATCGTCAGGTGCTTGACGCCCGCTTCCTGGGCCATCGCGGCCGGGCTCTGGCCGTTCCAGGATTCGAAGTAGGGCGCGAACACGTGGTTCGGCAACGGGGTCGCGGCGTGCGCGGGCGCCGCGGTGGCGACCAGCACTCCGAGCGGAGCCGCCGCGGCGGCCAGGACAGCGGACAATCGTGACAAGTGACTTCTTCGTCGCATGCGGGCTCCAGTGCCGAAAAAGGGGCCGTGCGGCGGCGGCGCACGGCCGGAACCTTCTCAGAATTGGACTGGACCAGTCACCCGTCAAGGTCTAGACCACTAATGCGGCCGAACGGCCGGGTCGGATCGTCGGGCGCCACCCGAGGTCAGTGGTCCGGTGTGCCCGCAGCCCCGGCGCTCGTGAGTGCTCATGCCGGTTCTCACCGGCATGAGCATCCACGAGACCCGCCTCAGCCCACCTGCTCCTTCGCCGGGACCGGCGCGCCGAGCGAGAGCTTGGTCGAGCGGGTGGTCAGCGAAATCGCCGCCGCGGCCAGCGTCGACACCGCCAGGAAGCCGAACGCGGCGGCGAACCCGAACCGGTCCGCGAGCCAGCCCATCACGAGCGGTGCGAGCACGCCGGCGAGCTGGCCGCCGGTGTTGACCAGGCCCATCCCCGCGCCGACCAGGTCGCGCGGCAGCACCCGCAGCGGCAGCCCGACGATGCCGATCGAGGCGAGGCCGCTGATGAACATCGCGACGGTCTGCAGCACGGTGAACCCGGTCGCCGAATCCGACAGCAGCATCGCGACGAGCACCCCGGCCGCGGCGACGAGCGCGGGCACCACGAGCCAGCGCGGCCGGCGGTCGAAGTACCGGCTCATCAGCCAGCCGCCGATCAGCACCGCCGCCGCGCTCACCAACTGCGGGATCGCCGCCGAGATCCCCGCCGCGACCAGCGACAGCCCCTTGGTCTCGACCAGGTACGACGGGACCCAGGTGATCATCCCGTAGGCGAGCATGTTGAAGCAGGCGAACATCGCCGCGCACCGGATCACCAGCCGGTTCCGCAGCACCTGCGACACCGGCACCTTCACCGGGGCGACGCGCGCCTCGGGTTCGGTCAGCTCGCGCGGCAGCGGCGGAGGCAGCAGCCGCCACAGCGCCAGGCCGACGATCAGCCCGGCCACCGCGACGATCCAGAACGTGTGCCGCCAGCCCGCGGCGACCACGAGCGGCGCGACCAGCAGCGGCCCGAGCCCGGCCCCGACCGAGTTGGACGCCAGCAGCAGTCCCGCGCCGCGGCTGCGGCCTTCCTGCGTCGTGCGCTCGGCCAGCGCCTTGAACGCCGCCCCGGGGAACAACGCCTGCGCGAACCCGAACGCCGCGCGCAGCACCAGCAGCACGACCAGCCCGGGCGCGAACCCGGTGGCGGCGGTGAACACCGACCAGGCCACCAGCGAGATCACCAGCAACGGCCGCGCACCCACGCGGTCCGCGAGCAGCCCGCCCGGCATCTGCCCGACCAGGTAGGCGATCGCGAACGCGGACACGACCAGCCCCTGCGTGGTCTTGGACAGCCCGAACTCCGCGCCGATCAGCGGCAGCGCGACCGCGATCATGACGCGGTCGATGTAGTCGATGATGAAGACGCCGACCAGCAGCGCCAACGTGGTCCGTTCGGTCCGCCGCACGACCGGCGCGGAACTCGGAATGCTCACCGTCGGATCCTCCTTGATTCGGCGACGCCGCATTGTGTGGTCATGCACCCCCTCCGCGGCTTCGTCGGATCCACTGACAGTCGGCTCTCGGATTGCGCCGATCCGACGAAGAGCTGGTTGCGCGAGGAGCAGGGTTCCGCTTTGGCGCAGGTCAGCGCGCTCGGCCGCGAAGAAACGGCCGTTCGCCCCCGGAACGCGCCTGCCTTCTCTACGCTGGCGTGGCCGCGAACGGCGCGAGGAGAAGGACGGTGGGCATGGCCGAGGGACGACCGGACGCGGTGATCGGCGGCCGTTACCGCCTGATCAGCGAACTCGGGTCCGGCGGTTTCGGCCGGGTGTGGCGGGCCAGGGACGAAACCCTCGGCGTGGCCGTCGCGGTGAAGGAGCTGCGGCTGCCGCCGTCGTCGAGCGAGGCGGAGCGGGCCGGCCGCCTCAAGCGGGCCGAGCGCGAGGCCCGGCACGCCGCCCGGCTCCGCGACCACCCGCACATCGTGGCCGTCCACGACGTCGTGGCCGAGGACGGGGTGCCGTGGATCGTGATGCGCCTGGTCGAGGGCCAGTCGCTGGCCGACCGTATCGCCGCCGGGTCGCTCTCCCCCGCACAAGCGGCCCCCGTCGCGGCGGCGCTGATCGAGGCGCTCGCCGCCGCCCACGACGCGGACATCGCGCACCGCGACGTCAAGCCCGCCAACGTGCTGCTGACCGAACGCGGCGAGGTGCTGCTCACCGATTTCGGGATCGCCGCCCACGACGCCGACACCCAGCTGACCTCCACCGGGATGTTCGTCGGCTCGGTCGAATACACCGCCCCGGAACGGCTCGAAGACCGCGGCAACGGTGCCGTCAGCGACCTGTTCTCCCTGGGTGCGACGCTGTACCACGCCGTCGAGGGCGTCTCCCCGTTCGCCCGGGACACCGCCAAGGCGACGATGGCCGCGATCCTGTTCCACCAGCCCCCGCCGCCCCGGCGCGCGGGTCCGCTGGCCGAGCTGATCACCCGCCTGCTGGAGAAAGACCCCGCCCGCCGCCCGTCCTTCGCCGAAGCCCGGGAACTGGCGGCGGAAGCGGTCTCGCCGCGGCGCGAAACCCGGGCGGAGACCGTTCAGCAGCCGGTCGATCCGGCACCTGGGCCGCCGGGGCAGCCGACGAACCGGCCGCGAATCATCGCCGGGACCGTCGCGTCCGCTTTTGGCGTGGCGATGGCCGTCCTGGTCACGATGATCACCCTGAGCGGCGCGACGCACGCCGACACCCGGGCAGATGCCGTCTTTCCCCCGGCACTGATCGCCGGGGGAATCGCGTTCCTCGTGGGAGTCGGCCCGCGCACCTGGCCGATCCGGCACTCCTGGCCGATCGCCATCGGCGCGGGTGCCGTCACGTTCGCCGTGCTGCTCGCGCTGTGGTTGCCGAACATCGCCGTCGGCTGAACCTCTCCCCTAAAACGCCAACGGCGGGGCCGGTCTCCCCAGCCCCGCCGTATAGGTCGTTATACACCCAGCTTACGCGCCCGCGAGCCCCCGGCGCTTCAGCAGCGGCTCGATCTCCGGTGCGCGGCCGCGGAAGGTCGCGAAGGCCTCCATCGGGTCGACGCTGCCGCCGAGGCCCAGCAGGGTCGACCGGAAGTGGTCGCCGTTCTCCCGCTTGAGGCCGCCGTTCTCGGTGAACCACTCGACGGTGTCCGCGTCGAGCACCTCGCTCCAGATGTAGGAGTAGTACCCGGCGCTGTAGCCGCCCGAGAAGACGTGGTTGAAGTACGTCGTCCGGTAGCGCGGCGGGACGCTTTCCAGTGCCACGCCCGCCTTTTCGAGCGCCGCGGCCTCGAACCGCTGCACGTCCTCCACCCGGTCGTCCGGGCCGAGCTTGTGCCACGCCAGGTCGAGCAGCGCCGCGGCGAGGTACTCGGTCGTGCGGAAGCCTTCGCCGTACTGCTGCGCGGCCTCCAGCAGCTCGACCTGCCCGGCGGGCAGCGGCTCCCCCGTCTCGTGGTGCTTGGCGTAGTTGGCCAGGATTTCCGGCCACAGCATCCACATCTCGTTGACCTGCGACGGGTACTCGACGAAGTCGCGCGGCACGTTGGTGCCGGTGAACGTCGGGAACTCGACGCCGGACAGCAGCGAGTGCAGCGCGTGCCCGAACTCGTGGAACGCGGTGCGCACCTCGTCGAGCGAGAGCAGGGTCGGCTCCCCCTCGCGCGGCTTGGTCACGTTCAGCACGTTGACCACGACCGTGCGCCGCCCGAGCAGCCGCGACTGGTCCACGAAGTTGTTCATCCACGCGCCGCCGCGCTTGGAGTCGCGGGTGTAGTAGTCCATCAGGAACAGGCCGAGCCCGCTGCCGTCGGCGTCGAAGACCTCGAAGATCCGCACCTGCGGGTGGTACTTCGGCAGGTCGTTCCGCTCGGTGAAAGTCAAGCCGTACAACCGGTTCGCGGCCACGAACACGCCGTCGTGCAGCACCCGGTCCAGCTCGAAGTACGGCCGCAGCGCCGCGGTGTCCAGCTGGAACCGCTCGCGCTCCACCTTCGACGCGTAGAACGCCCAGTCCCACGGCTGCAGCGTCGCGCCCGGCACGTCCGCTTCCAGCAGCTTCTGCAGTTCCGCGGCTTCGGTGCGCGCGTTCGCGACTGCCACCGGCGCGAGCCGCTCCAGCAGCCCGCCTGCCGCCTCGACAGTCTTGGCCGTCTCGTCCGCGATCACGTACGCCGCGTGGTTCGGGTAGCCCAGCAGCGCCGCCCGCTCGGCCCGCAGCCGGGTGATCTCCTCGACGATGGCGTTGTTGTCGTACTCGTTGCCGCGGTTGCCCCGCGACACCGAAGCGGTGAAGACGCGCTCGCGCACCGCGCGGTTTTCCAGCGACGCCACGGCCGCCTGCGCGGTGGGCAGCGTCAGGGTCAGGACGTACTTGCCCTCGAGACCGCGTTCGGCTGCCGTCTGCGCCGCCGCCGCGATCGCGCTTTCGCCGAGCCCGGCCAACTCCGCGGCGTCGTCGAGCACGACCGCGAGATCATTGGTGTCCCGCAGCAGGTTCTGCGAAAAACGGGTCTGCAGCGTCGAAAGCTGCTCGTTCAGCGCGCGCAGCTTCGCCTGGTCCTCCTCGGGCAGCCCGGCGCCCGCACGGCTGAAGTCGGTGTACCGGCGCTCCAGCAGCCGCAGCTCCTCCGCGTTCAAGCCCAGCTCCGCACGCTTCTGGTACAGCGCGTCGATGCGGGCGAACAGCCGCGGGTTCAGGTGGATCGCGTCCTCGTGCGCGGCCAGCTTCGGAGCCAGCTCGGCCTGGATCTCCTGGACCTCTTCGGTCGCGTTCGAGCTCGAGATGTTGAAGAACGTGCCGGACACCCGGGTCAGCAGCGCACCGGCCCGCTCCAGCGCCGCGATCGTGTTTTCGAAGGTCGGCTCGGCCGGGTCGTCGGCGATCCGCTCCACGTCGGCGGCGTGCTCGGCGAGGCCGGCTTCGAAGGCGGGCCGGTAGTGCTCGTCGGCGATCCGGTCGAACGGCGGCAGCTCGTAGGGCAGGTCGCTGGGGACGGCGAACGGGTTGTCCGGGGAAATCATTCGGGTTTGCGCTCCTGGTTCTCCACAGGGTTCTCCACGTGGTGCCGCCCACCCTACGGGGTCCGGCATCCGACGGAAGGACTGTCGATCGTCAGCGGCCCGTGCTTCCGCCCACGACGGCGTCGCTCGAAGCCTTCTTGCCGCGGCCGCGCTTCTTCTTCGGCGGCGGCGGCACGATCCCGGCCAGGTCGCCGCCGTGCTCGTTCACCCGGAGCACGAACGGCCGCGTTTCGGTGTAGCGCACGACCGACACCGCGGCCGGGTCCACGACGATCCGCTGGAACGCGTCGAGGTGCTGGCCGAGCGCGTCGGCCAGGATCGACTTGATCACGTCGCCGTGGCTGCACACCACCCACACCGCGTGGTCGCCGTGCTCGGCGGTGATCCGGGCGTCGTGCGCGCGGATCGCGGCCACCGCGCGCGCCTGCATCTCGGCGAGCCCTTCCCCGCCCGGGAAGACCGCCGCCGACGGGTGCGCCTGCACCACGCGCCACAACGGTTCCTTGACGAGGTTCTTGAGTTCCCGGCCGGTCCACTCGCCGTAGTCCACTTCGGACAGCCGCGGCTCCACGACCTTCGTCAGGCCCTGCGCGGCGGCCAGCGGCGCGACGGTCTGCTTGCAGCGCAGCATCGGCGACACGACCAGCTCGGCGACCGGCACCCCGGCGAAACGCTCGACGAGGGCGTCGGCCTGTGCCCGGCCGGTGTCGTCCAGCCCGACCTTCGGCGTGCGCCCGGCGAGGACGCCCGAGCCGTTGGCCGTGGACTTCCCGTGCCGCAGCAAGATGACCGTACTCACGACGCCACCCTAACCGGTGATCCGCCGGTTCAGCCGCCCGCGGGTCCCGCGTTCGGGTCCAGCACGCCGCCGAAGACCAGCCCGAACAGCACCACGCCGAGCACGACGCGGTAGATCACGAAGGGCACGAAGCTGCGCTTCTTGATGTAGGCCATCAGCCACGCGATCACCAGGTAGCCGACGCCGAAGGCGACCAGCGTGGCCAGGATCGTCGGCCCCCACTGCGCGTTCTCGCCGTTCTTGCCGATGTCGGTCAGCTTGTACAGCCCCGAGCCGAACACCGCGGGCACCGCGAGCAGGAACGAGTACTCCGCGGCTTCCGAGCGGGTGTAGCCCATCAGCAGGCCGGCGCTCGTCGTGCCGCCCGAGCGCGAGACGCCCGGGATCAGCGCGAGCGCCTGCGCGAAGCCGTACGCCAGGCCGTGCGGCACGTTCAGGTGGTCCAGCGTCCGCTGCTGTTTCGCGGTCCGGTCGGCGAACAGCAGGATCAGGCCGAACACGATGAGCGTCGTCGCGGTGATCCGCAGGTCGCGGAACGCCCGGTCGATCTCGTCCTGCAGCAGCAGGCCGAGCACGACGATCGGCAGCGAGCCGACGATGATCAGCCAGCCCAGCCGCGCGTCCGGGTCGCGCCGCCAGTCCGGGCGGTAAAGCGAGAAGAACCAGGCGCGCAGGATCCGGCCGATCTTCGGCCCGAAGTAGAGGATCACTGCCAGCTCGGTCCCGATCTGGGTGACCGCGGTGAACGCCGCGCCCGGATCGCCCCAGCCCGCCAGCGCGGCGACGATCCGCACGTGCGCGCTCGAGGAGATCGGCAGGAACTCGGTGAGCCCCTGCACCAGCCCCAGGACCAGGGCCTCGAACCATCCCATCAGGCCGCTCCCGCCGGTTCGCCCGCCCGCACGGGGCGCAGTCCGATTCGCACGGTCGGGAACCTATCGGGTGGTTCCTGAGGACCACCCCGAGGGCGCCGGTCCGACACGGGGGTCACCTTGCCCGGGTCGCGGCGGGCGCGCCCACTAGGCTCGGCGGTCGTGGAAAAGCGACAGCTCGGCCGGTCGGGACTGCGGATATCGCGGATGGCCCTCGGCACCATGACGTGGGGCGGCGACACCGATCCGGACGAGGCGGCCAGCCAGCTGGTCGCGTTCGTGGACGCGGGCGGCACGCTCGTGGACACCGCCGACCTCTACGCCGGCGGCGAGGCCGAGCGGATGCTCGGCGAACTGCTGTCGGACCTGGTGCCGCGCGAGGACGTCGTGCTGGCCACCAAGACTGTCGCCCGCCGCACCGACGGCCCGTTCGGCGGCGGCGCTTCGCGCGGTGCGCTGCTGTCCGCGCTCGAAGGGTCGCTGCAACGGCTGCGCACCGACCACATCGACCTGTGGCAGCTGCACGCGTGGGATTCCGGCGTGCCGATCGAGGAAACGCTCTCCGCGCTCGATTACGCGGTGACGAGCGGCAAGGTCCGCTACGTCGGCGTCTCCAACTATGCGGGCTGGCAGCTCGCCACCGCCGCCTCGCTCGCCGCGGTGCCGCTCGTGTCCGGGCAGTTCGAGTACTCGCTGCTGGAACGCGGCATCGAACGCGAAGTCGTCCCGGCCGCGACGCACCACGGGATCGGCGTCCTTCCGTGGGCTCCGCTCGGCCGCGGCGTCCTCACCGGGAAGTACCGCACCGGCACGCCCGCCGACTCGCGCGGCGCGTCCGCCGAGTACGCCGGATACGTCGAGCACCACCGCACCGAACGTGCCGCGCGGATCGTGCAGGCAGTCGTGACCGCCGCCGAAGGGCTCGGCACGTCGCCGCTCGCGGTGGCGCTGGCCTGGGTCCGGGACCGGCCCGGAGTGGCCGCACCGGTCGTCGGCGCGCGCGACACCGGCCAGCTCACCGGGTCGCTCGCCGCCGAAGAGCTCACGCTCCCGCCTGCCATCCGAAGCGCGCTCGACGACGTCAGCGACATCGAATTCGGCTATCCGGAACGAGGCACCCGGTGAGCCGCAGGTGTCGGGTCGGTGACACGGGCGTGACGCGTCGGCGTTCCTGGAGGATGCTGGAGGGACCCGTTCGCCGGAGCTTTGGTGGAGGTTTCAAGGTGCGTCGGCTCACCGCCGCGTCGCGGATCGCGATCCCGCTGGCCGGTGCGCTCGCGCTGTCCGCCTGCTCGTCCTCGGAGCAGCCGAAGGACAACCTGCAGGTCGTGGCCAATCCGACGGCCGCGAAACCCGCCGCCTCCCCCGCTCGCGCGGTGCCGCCCGCCGGGCAGGTGCTGCCGATGCCGGTGGTGTCGGCGATCGCGGCCGACCAGCAGAGCCACACCCTCGTCGTCGCCCTCAAACAGCCCGCTGAGCTGCGGATTTACGATCTCGCCTCGCTCGGCGCGCCGAAGAAGACCGTCGCGCTGCCCGGTCCGGCGGAATCGCTCAGCGTGTCCGGGGGCCAGGCGCTCGCCGGAATCCCGGGCAAGGGCGTGCTCGCCCGCGTCGCGCTGCCGAGCGGGCAGATGACCGCCGAGAAGGTCGCCGGGCAGCCGGCCGCCGGGGTCGCCGACGGGCCGGACACACTCGTCGCGGTCCGCGACCGCAAGGCCGTCGAGGTGCTGGCGAACGGCTCGGTCGCGAAGACCATCACCGGTCAGCTCTACAGCGCCGACGACGTGGTCAACACCGGCAACGGCGTCGTCGTCCTCGACCGGCTGCGCACTGCCGTGTTCAGCGTGGACGTGCAGGCCGGAACCATGGACGAGGGCCTGCGCGCGGGCGACGGCGCCGCCAACGCGGTCGCCGACTCCTACGGCCGCGTCCTGGTCACCGACGCCCGCGCGGGCGCGCTGCTCGCGTTCTCGACCAACCCGCTGATCCTCCGCCAGCGCTACCCGGTGCCCGGTGGCGCGTACGGCCTCGCCTACGACGCGAAGCGCAGCCTGGCGTGGGTCACCCTGACCGCCCGCAACGAGGTCGTCGGCTACGACGTCCGCGGCGGAGAGCCTGTCGAGAAGTACCGATTCCCGACCGTGCGCCAGCCGGACACGGTGGGCGTCGACGACCAGAGCGGCCGCGTGTTCGTCGGCTCGGCCGCCGGAGAAGGGACCCAGGTGATCCAGCCATGACGACAGTCGACGAGGCGGTGGTCGAAGGGGATTGGGAGTATCGCCGCCTGCGCCTCCCCCCGGCGGTGTCCCGGCGCGCGGCGATGATCCAGCTCTCCATCCACGCGGAGTTCGCGGGCTGGGAACTGCGCACGGTCCGGCTGTACGCCGACGGGACGCGCCGCATCTGGTTGCGGCGCAAGCGCACGGCGGCCGACCACTCGACGGGGCTCGCGACCTGACCTGCTTGACTGTCCGTTATGCGCAAGTTGGTCTATCTGGTCGCGTCCACCCTCGACGGCTTCATCGCGGCTCCGACCCGGGAGGACCCGACCGGCTCGGTATTCCAGTTCGAGGGCGACCACGCCGAGCCGCTGCTGCGCGAGTATCCGGAAATGGTGCCGACGCACCTCCGGTCCGTGCTCGGCATCGAGGACGTCCCGCACCGGCATTTCGACACGGTGGTCGAAGGCCGGGTTTCCTACCAGATGGGCGTCGACCTCGGCGTTCCGGACGCGTACACGCACCTGCGGCACTACGTCTTCTCCCGCACGATGACCGAGGCACCCGGCCCAGCTGTGCAGGTGGTCAACACCGACCCGGCGGAGAAGATCCGCGAGCTGAAGAAGGAAGACGGCAAGGACATCTGGCTCGTCGGCGGAGGCGCGCTGGCCGGAGCGCTGCGCGACGAAGTGGACGAGTTGCACCTGAAGCTGTACCCGGTGGTCATCGGCTCCGGCGCGCCGCTGTTCGACGCCGGGTTCTCCGTGGACAGCTACCGGATGGCGGACAGCCGGACCTTCGAGAGCGGCGTCGCCCTGCTGCGGTACGTCCGCGCCTGAACCCTCGTGAACGACGTCGCCGAGCTGACCGAGCGCATCTGGCGTTCCGACGCCGCCAGCATGCTGGGTGCGCTCAGCCGTCGGCTCGGCGACTTCGATCGCGCTGAGGAAGCGCTGTCGGAAGCGATCGCCGAGGCGCTCAAACGCTGGCCCGGCGAAGGGGTGCCGTCCAGTCCCACCGGATGGCTCGTGACTACCGGGTGGCGCAAGGCGATCGACCGGCTCCGCCGGGACGTGGTCGGCCAGGAGAAGGCCGTCCGGGCAGCGGCGGAACCGCCTCCGGAACCGGGCAGCGACGACCGGCTGGCGATGATTTTCGCTTGCTGCCACCCGGATCTGCCGGAACCGGCACAGGTCGCGCTGACGCTGTACGCTGCGGGCGGGCTGACCACCGCCGAGATCGCCGCCGCGTTCCTAGTGCCGGTGCCGACGATGGCGCAACGGCTTTCGCGGGCCAAACGGCTGTTGCGGGAACGCGGCATCGGATTCGAACCGCCGCAGCCGCACGAGTACGCCGACCGGCTGCCCGCTGTCCTCGCGGTGGTCTATTTGGTGTTCAACGAGGGCTATCTCTCCAGCGGAGATTCGGCGCAGCGGCAGGAATTGGCGCGCGAGGGCGTCGAACTCGCCCGGCAGCTCGCCGACTCGCTGCCTCGGGAACCGGAGGTCGCCGGGCTGGCCGCGTTGCTGGAGTTGCAGCACGCGCGCGTCGCGGCGCGGTTCGACGCACAGGGGCGGATTGTGGTACTGGAGCAGCAGGATCGCCGGTTGTGGGACGGGCCGACGATTCAGCGTGCGGTGCTGCGGTTGCGCGAGGCGGTGCGGCTTGGCCAGCCCGGGCCTTATCAAACCCGGGCTGGCATCGCCGCGATGCACGCTGTCGCAAGGAGTTTCGCGGAGACCGACTGGGTGGGCGTCCGCGCGATGTACGACCGGCTTTACGCACTGGACCCGTCGCCCGTCGTCCTGCTGAACCGGGCGGTCGCCACGCGATACGCCATCGGCCCGGCTCCGGCGCTCGGCGAGGTCGACGCGCTCGAAGACCAGCTGTCCAGCTACCACCTGTGGCACGCAGCCCGGGCCGATCTGCTCGCCGCGCTCGACCGGACGGACGAGGCGCTGACGTCGGCGAAGCGGGCACTGGAACTGGCCTCGAACCCGGCCGAGCGCGAGCTGATGGCGCGACGCGTAGCCGATTTAGCAGGCTAGTCTGACGCACATGGTCGACACTCCGCTGCAGACCGTGTACCCCAACCTCACCTACGCCGATCCGAAAGCCGCGATCGAATTTCTCGCCGAGGCCTTCGGATTCGAGTCGCATTTCGTGGTCGAGGCAGGGAACGGCGTCGAGCACGCCCAGGTCCGCGCGGGCGCGAGCCTGATCTTCCTCAGCCGGGACCACGAGGGCGGCCAGTACGGCATGCACAGCCCGCTCGCGCTGGGCGGCACCAGCCACGCGTTGTGCGTCTGGGTGCCAGACAGCACGCTCGACGACCACCAGGCCCGGGCCGAGGCCGCCGGCGCGCGAATCCTCAACCCGGTGCACGATTCCCCGGCCGGGGTGCGCGAGTACTCGTGCGCCGATCCCGAAGGCCAGGTCTGGACCTTCAGCAGCTACGCGGGCGAGTGAGGCTCACTCTTCTTCTCGGCTCATCACCGGCCGGACCTCCACCGCGCTCACGCCCGGTCCCAGCGGCCAGCTCGCCGCGACCTCGACCGCCTCGTCGATGTCGGCACACTCCAGCAAGATCACCGAACCGACGATCTCCTTCAGCTCCACGTACGGCCCGTCGGTGACCACCGGTTTCCCGTTCGCCCCGGCCCGGATCGTCCTCGCCGTCTCCCGCGGCTGCAGTTCGACGCCGTTCCCGACCTTGCCGGACGGCTGCCAGCGCTCGAACCACGCGTAGATCTGCTTCATCTGGTCGTCCTCGTCGGCCGGGGACAAGGCGGCCCATTCGCGGTCGTCGCCGCAGATCAGCATCGCGTACTGCACGGTTTCTCCTCCTGGCCGGAAAACGCTCTCGACCGGATGACGAACGGGCCGCCCCGGTTTTCGACACGGCTCAGCCGAGCGCGGCCATCCACTCCGTCCACTTGGCTTCCTCCGCCGCCACGTCGACGTCCGGCGCGACGATGTGGTGCGTCGCCACCAGTGGTCCGCGGAAGCCTTGCATGAAGCAGAAAAGGCCCTCTGCGGTACGAATCCCGACGGTCTGGTCGTTCACCGCGTACACCACGCCTTCCGAACCGACCAGCCGGACCTTTGCCCCGACAGTCAGCTGTCCGACGCCCACTTCCTTCGCCAGCGCAGCCCACAATGCAGGCCAGTCCGCGACGGCCGTCGTCCCGAAGGCGGTGACCGGTTTCGCCGTCCGGCCCGGGAAGTGCTGCACGAACTCCACCAGGTTGCGGAAGAACAGCGCGCCGCCCGCCTGCATGGCCTCGAACTCGTCCGCCCAGTCGTCGCCGGGCAGGAAGCCGCTGGTGACACAACGGATCACCGAACTGCCGCCCTCGCGGCCCTCGACGAGGAATTCGTAAGCGATCCGCCGTCCGTCCGGATCCGGTTCGCCGCCGTAGGCCAGCCGGTTCGGCGGATCCCAGGCGGTGATCGCGTGCGTCGGTTCGTAGGCCGCGAACGCCCCGCGCACCGCGCCGCCGACCCCGCCTTCGACCTCGTTGCGGCCCATGAACCACGAGTCGATGCCCGGCCCGGTCGCGATCGCCGCCCAGACCTGTTCCGGTTCGGCCGGGACCTCGGCGACGTCGATCTCCCGGAATTCCTTACCCATGCTCGGTTTCCTCCCCCATCGGCACGCTCGGGTGCACCGCCAGGACCACCCGGTGCGCTCGGCCGTTCTCGGCTTTCTCGTCGTGGTACTTCCCGACCAGCGTGGTCACCGCCGTCGCCAGCTCTTCCGCGAACGCCGCCCGGTCGGCCGCCGAAGCGAACCGGACCTCGCCGTCGAGCGCGAAGGTGGCGACGCGTTTCTTCGCTTTCGCCGCACCGGTGATCAGGATCCCGACGTCGCGCACCAGCCGTCCGGCGACCGCCAGCAGCCAGCGCGCGGAGAGCCGGTCCGGCGACTGCGCCGGATCGGGCTGCACGGCCGCGAGCGCGGACGGCGAGATCACGTACGACGCCGCGGTCGCCCGCATCATCCGTTCCGTGACGTTGCCCTTGCGCCGTTCCTCGACCAGCTCCACGAGGCCGTGCTTTTCCAGTGCGCGCAGGTGGTAGTTGACCTTCTGCCTCGGCAGGTCGACGCGGGCGGCCAGCATCGTCGCCGAGGCGGGCTGCGCCAGTTCGGCGAGCAGCCGGGCCCGGACCGGGTCCAGCGACACCTCGGCCGCGGCCGCGTCCTCGATCACCGCAACGGGAAACATGCGCCCATCGTCGCGGCTGAATACTCAGATTGTCAAGACAGGTTTTGTTGTCGGTAGACCTCGTGCACCACCGAGGCGATCCGCGGCACCACCTGCGCCGCGGCCTCCAGCGGCACGACGTGCCCGACGCCGGGCAGCACCACGGCATAGCCCTGGGCCAGCCCGCGCACGAACTGCTCGACGTCGGCGGGCGCGACGATCCGGTCCCGCTCCCCCACGATCGCCGTCACCGGCAGGTCGCCGGCCAGCGACAACGCGGCTTCGCGCGCGTAGGCATCGAGCGCGGGCCGGAACTGCGCGACGGTGTGCGGCCAGTTGCCGCGAATCATCTTCACAGTCAGCTCGACCAGGTCCGGGTCGGGATCGTCGCCGAACAGCCACCAGCGCAGCCCGGCGCTCACCGCGCGGCTGGTGTGCTCGCGGAACACGCCGTACAGCTTCGCGCCGAGCACCATTTCGAGGTCCTGCGCGAGCTTGCCGACCGCGTTGGGCCAGGCGGCCGACGCCTCGGTGGCCAGCCGCCCGGACGACGTCGACAGCAGCACCAGCCCGCCGGCACGCTCGGCGAACAGCTCCGGATGCCGCTGGGTCAATGACATGACCGCGAGCCCGCCCATGTCGTGGCCGACGAGCACGACGCGTCCGTGCGGGACGGCTTGCTCGATCACCTCGGCGAGGTCGTCGGCGAGCTGGCCCATCGTCGCGGTGCCGCGCGCGGCCCGGCCGGATTCGCCGTGCCCGCGGTGGTCGTAGCTGACCACCGCGAGCGGATGTTCGACCGCGTCCGGCAGCACCGGGGCGATCCGGCCCCAGCTGCGCTGGTCGAGCGCGTAGCCGTGCAGCAGCACGACGGTCACGGCCGCCGCCGGATCGCCCCTGCGCACGAGGTGCAGGGGCGTGCCGTCGGCGAGCCGGAACCCGGACATCAGGAGGAGCGGAGGAACCGGTCCAGCACGCGGACGCCGAACTTCAGCGCGTCGACCGGGACGCGTTCGTCCACGCCGTGGAAGAGCCCGGAGAAGTCCAGGTCGGCGGGCAGTTTCAGCGGCGCGAAGCCGAAGTTGCGAATGCCGAGCTGCTGGAAGGACTTCGCGTCGGTGCCGCCGGAGAGCATGTACGGCAGGGTCCGCGCGCCCGGGTCCTCGGCGAGCACCGCAGCGGTCATGGCGTCGACGAGCGCGCCGTCGAACGTCGTCTCGACCGGCGGCAGCTCCATCCACTCCTTCTCGATGTCCGGCCCGAGCAGCTCGTCCAGCTCCCGGTCGAACGCCTCGAGCCGCCCCGGCAGGATCCGGCAGTCGACCGCAGCCTCGGCCACCGAAGGGATCACGTTCGACTTGTAGCCCGCGGTGAGCATCGTCGGGTTCGCGGTGTCGCGCAGGGTCGCGCCGATCATCCGGGAGATGTTGCCGAGCTTGGCGACCGCGCCCTCGATGTCGTCCTCGGGGAAGTCCCAGCCGGTGATCTCGGTGACCCCGGCGAGGAATTCGCGCACGGAATCGGTCAGCACCAACGGAAACTGGTGCTGCCCCAGCTTCGCGACGGCTTCGGACAGCTTGGTGACCGCGTTGTCGCGATGAATCATCGACCCGTGGCCCGCCGTGCCGCGCACGCGCAGCTTCATCCAGCGGATGCCCTTCTCGGCCGTCTCGATCACGTACGCGCGGACGTTGTCCTTCAACGTGATCGAGAACCCGCCGACCTCGCTGATCGCCTCGGTGACGCCCTCGAACAGCTCGGGCCGGTTCTCCACCAGCCACTGCGCCCCGTACTTGCCGCCCGCCTCCTCGTCCGCGACGAACAGGAACACGAGGTCGCGAGGGGGCACGATATTGTTGATCTTGTAGTGCCGCGCGAGGGCCAGCGTCATGCCGACCATGTCCTTCATGTCGACCGCGCCGCGCCCCCACACGTACCCGTCCTGGACCGCACCGGAGAACGGATGCACCGACCACTCGGCCGGGTCCGCGGGGACGACGTCGAGGTGCCCGTGAATCAGCAACGCCCCGCGGCTGGGGTCGGCCCCCGGCAGCCGCACGATGACGTTGTGCCGGTCCTTGCCGCCAGACTCGACGTAGGTGATCTCGTACCCGGCGTCAGTCAGCTTCTCCGCGACGTACTCAGCCGCGACCCGCTCGCCCACGAGGGTTTCGGGGTCGCCGGTATTGGTGGTGTCGATGCGGATCAGCTCGCTGGTAAGCGTGACAGCCTCGTCCGCGGCGGCGTCGATCAAGTTCGGTTGGGTCACCGGCCATTCCTATCATCCGCCACGAGAAGACGCCGCCGTCCCGCCGACTGGACCCCCTCCCCGGGCGCGGCGCCCACCACGGAGTACGTGAGGGCCACCCTCATTGACTCTGACTCCCTCAGGGTTCCCCTCACGACCCACCACCGGGTGTGAGGGGCCCCTTCACGGACCTGGATTCCCTCAAGGGGCCCTTCACGGACCATCCGCTGGCCGCAGCCGCCCGGGATGCCGCCCCAATGCGGCATTGGGTGCATCCCACGCACCGAACGCCACATTGGGTGCATCCGACGCACCCAATGTGGCATTGGGGCGCTAGCCCCACCACACGCACCACCGCAGCCAGCGCACCCAACGATCGAGGCACCCAGCCCACCCCGCAGCCGATGCACCCAACCATCGAGGCACCCAGCCCCTCCCCCGCACCCCGATACGAAGCCTCCCTGCGGTTCGGGGGTGCTTGTCAAGGCATCTTTCCCGCCTTGACAAGCACCCCCGAACCGTCAGCACAATCAAGCTTCGGGGTGCCCCACGCAACCACCACGGCAATGTCGCCGCCAGGCGACGAGCCCCCCCAGTCAGTCAGTAACAATCGGAGCCCACTCAGGCCCAGTCTCCCCCAACTTCGGATCCAGCTTCGTAAACAACGGCGTCGGCTTCGCCAACGGCCGCCCGACCTCAACCGGCTTCGACTCCCACCGAGCCTGCTCCCCGGCATAATCCCCGGTCAAAATCGGATTAACCCGATCCGGCACATCAAGATCCGGAACCTCCTGCAGCTCAGGCTGCGCAGCCCAAACCCCAGTCCCGCCCAGCGCCTCATGCACCTTCTGCGCCGAGTGCGGCAGGAACGGCGTCAGCAACGTATTAGCGTCACTAACCACCTGCAACGCCGTATGCAACACCGCATCCCGCCGATCCGGATCGTCCTTGAGCTTCCAAGGCTCCTGATCCGACAGATACCGGTTAGCCGCCGTAACCACCCGCATCGCCTCAGCCGCAGCCAGCTTGAACCGCGACCGAGCAAGATGCCCGCCAGCCGTCTCAAACGCCTGCCGAGACAAGGACTTCAACTCCTCATCCGCAGGCGCAGGCGCGGTCGGAGCCGGAATAGCCCCATTGTTCTTGTGCGCCATCGAGATCGACCGGTTGACGAGGTTCCCCCACTCGTTGGCCAGCTCGAAGTTGGTCCGCCGCACGAACTCGTCCCACGTGAAGTCCGTGTCCTGAGTCTCCGGCCCGGCCACCGAGATGAAGTACCGCAGCGCGTCCGGCCCGAACTCGCGCAGGAAGTCGTGCACGTAGATGACCGTGCCCCGAGAGGTCGAGAACTTCGACCCGCTCATGGTCAGGAACTCGCTGGACACGATCTCGTCCGGCAGGTGCAGCTTGCCGTACTTGCCGGGCTCGCCGCCGCGGTCGCCGTCGCCGTTCTGGCCGAGCAGCAGCGCGGGCCAGATCTGGGCGTGGAAGGTGATGTTGTCCTTGCCCATGAAGTAGTAGGCGCGCGCGTCGGGGTTGGCCCACCACTCCTGCCAGGCGTCCGGCGTGCCATTGCGGCGCGCCCATTCGACGCTGGCGGAGAAGTAGCCGATGACCGCGTCGAACCACACGTAGAACCGCTTGAGCGGCTGGTCGCGCCACCCGTCCAGCGGGATCTTCACGCCCCAGTCGAGGTCGCGGGTGATCGGCCGCGGGCGCATGTCGTCGATCAGGTTCTTGGTGAAGTTGAGGACGTTCGGGCGCCAGTCGGTCTTGGTGCCCAGCCAGTCGCCGAGGGTCTGGGTGAACGCGGGCAGGTCGAGGAAGTAGTGCTCGGTCTCGACGAACTTCGGCGTCTCGCCGTTGATCCGCGACTTCGGGTTGATCAGCTCGGCGGCGTCGAGCTGGTTGCCGCAGTTGTCGCACTGGTCGCCGCGCGCGCCGTCGTAACCGCAGATCGGGCAGGTGCCCTCGATGTAGCGGTCGGGCAGCGTGCGGCCGGTGGACGGGCTGATCGCGCCGCGGGTGGTCTTCGGGACGACGTAGCCGTTGCGGTTGAGCGCGAGGAAGATCTCCTGCGTGACCGCGGCGTGGTTGCCGGTGGTGGTGCGGGTGAACAGGTCGTAGGAGAGGCCGAGGCCGCGCAGGTCCTCGTCGATCTGGCGGGTGTACTTGTCCGCGGTCTGCTGCGGGGTCATCCCCTCTTTGTCCGCCTGGACGGTGATCGGCGTGCCGTGTTCGTCGGTCCCGGACACCATGAGCACCCGGTTGCCGGCCATTCGCTGGTAGCGGGAGAAGACGTCGGACGGGACGCCGAATCCGGACACGTGGCCGATGTGGCGGGGGCCGTTGGCGTAGGGCCAGGCCACCGCGGTCAACACAGGGGTGCTCATACCTGTTTAGCCTACGGATGCGCTCCAGGGCGTTTCCTGGCGGTCGGGGAAGGGAGAGCCGGTGTCGGCGACGCGTCTGCTGGTGCTCGGGGTCGTGCGGATGTTCGGCCGCGCGCACGGCTACCAGGTGCGCCGCGAACTGCTGTCGTGGTCGGCGGACAAGTGGGCGAACGTCCAGCCCGGTTCGATCTACCACGCGCTCAAGAAGATGACCGCCGAGGACCTGCTGGAGAAGATCGACGTCGAACCGGGCGACGGCGGTCCGGACCGGGTCGCCTACCGGCTCACCCCGGACGGCGAGCAGGAGTTCCAGACGCTGCTGGCGAAGGGCTTGTCCGATCCGAGCGCGAGCAACGCTGAGCTGTGCGCGGCGATCAGCCTGATGCCCGCGCTTCCCCGCAGGAACGTGATCAGCCTGCTCCGGCAGAACCTGATCCACTTCGAGGCCGAGGAGCGCCGGTCTCGGCTGGGCCTTGAAGACGACACCTGGAACAAGCCGCCGCACGTGTCCGAACTGTTCCGGCTGTGGGGCGGGATCGCCAAAGCCAGCCGGGAATGGCTCACCGGGCTGATCACCCGGCTCGAGGCGGGCGAATACGTGATGGCCGACGATCCGGGCTCGGCGTTCGGCCAGCCGGCCCAGTAATCAAATTTGACTAACTCGCTCTTGCTCGGGCACAGTGTGCGCGTCAACTAGTCAAGCTTGACTAGTTGATCTTCTTGGGAGGAGAGGGGTTTCCATGATCACGGCACGCGGACTCGAGCGGCGGTTCCGCCGCAAGGGCCGAGCCGGTGGCGAGGTGCACGCGGTGAAGGGGGTCGACCTCGACGTCGAGGCGGGCGAGCTGGTCGGGTTCCTCGGCCCGAACGGGGCGGGCAAGACCACCACGCTGCGCATGCTCACCACCTTGCTGAAACCGACCGCGGGCACGGCGACCGTCGGCGGGCACGACCTGCTCACCGACGCGGCGGGGGTGCGCCGCAACATCGGGTACGTCGCCCAGGGCGGCGGGACCGCGCCCGAATCACGCGTCGGCGAAGAGCTGGAGCTGCAGGGCAGGCTGTACCGGATGAGCAAGGCCGACGCGATCGCGCGCGGCAAGGTGCTCGCCGGCCAGCTCGACCTGACCGGGCTCGAGGAACGCGCCACGAAGACGCTGTCCGGGGGGCAGCGGCGCAGGCTCGACATCGCGCTGGGGCTGATCCACTCGCCCGGCCTGGTCTTCCTGGACGAACCGTCCACCGGGCTCGACCCGCAGAGCCGGGCGAACCTGTGGGAGCACATCCGGCGGTTGCGCGCCGAGCAGGGCGTCACGATCTTCCTGACCACGCATTACCTCGACGAGGCGGACGCGCTGGCCGACCGGCTGATCGTGATCGACGACGGCCGGATCGTCGCCGACGGGCATCCGGACGAGCTCAAGGAGCAGGTCTCCGGCGACGGCGTCGCGATCGAGGTCGATCCGGAATCCGCCGCGGCCGCCGCGGACCTGGCTCGGCAGCTGCCCGGCGCGCACGAGTTCGCGGTGCGCGAGGGCTCGATCCGGTTCCGGGTGCCGCGCGGCGACACCGCGATGCCGGAGCTGCTGCGCGCGCTCGACGCCAAGGAAATCGCGACGACCTCGATGCAGGTCACGCGACCGACCTTGGACGACGTGTTCCTCGCGCTCACCGGACGCTCCCTGCGCGAGGCCGAACAGCCCGCGCCGGCGGGACCGGAGGTGTCCGATGCTGCGTGACACCTGGCTGATCTTCCGCCGCGACATGGCGGCCGCGCTGCGGAATCCGGCGTGGCTGCTGATCGGGCTCGCCCAGCCGCTGCTGTACCTGTTCTTCTTCGGCCCGCTGCTGGTGAAGTCGCTCAGCGCGCAGGGGATGTCCGAGGTCGACGGCTGGATGGTGCTCACGCCCGCGCTGATCGCGCAGCTGGCGCTGTTCGGCAGTTCGTTCGTGGGCTTCGGGTTGCTGGCCGAGTTCCGGTCCGGCGTGGTCGAGCGGCTGCGCGTCACCCCGGTGCACCGGGCCGCGCTGCTGCTCGGGAAGGTGCTGGCGAACGCGTTGCAGGCGACCGTGCAATCGGTGCTGATCATCCTGCTCGCCTACCTGGTGTTCGACCTGAACGCGCCGTTCAGCGGCGTGCTGCTGAGCCTCGCGATCGTGTTCCTGCTCGCGCTCACGCTGGCGTCGTGCTCCTACGCGCTGGCGCTCACGCTCAAGAGCGAGGAGTCGTTCCCGGCGCTGCTCAACGCGGTGCTCATGCCGTTGCTGCTGCTGTCCGGGATCCTCATCCCGATCACCGCCGGACTGGCTCCGAAGTGGCTGTACACGATCTCGCAGATCAACCCATTCCGGCACGTGGTCGACGTGGAGCGCAACAGCTTCCGCGGCGACTTCTCGATGGACGCGCTGTTCACCGGCAGCGTGGTCGTACTGGTCATGGCCGTTTTGGCGATTTGGTGGGGAACGCGCACCTTCCAACGGGAAAACGCCTGATCAAAGCCCATCGACACGCCGGGAAAGGTCACCCCGCTCCGGAATTCCGGACGTAGGGTGGCCTTTCACCCGTCGTGGGGCTTGTCAGGGGTGCGAGGTGGCGGAACCGGAGAGTGGGCGCGGACTCACGCTCACTCATCGCGAGCAGGTGCTCGACTGGACGGCGGTGCGCGGCGCCGACGTGCGGTTCGCCTCGGTCACGATCAGTGAAAACGTCAACTGGAGCGATCCGGGCGCGGAGCGGATGCTCGCCGCGGCCCAGCACGCGGGCATCCACACCGGGGCCCGGCACTACGCCCGGCCCGGCGCGGTGCACGACCAGGCCGACCATTTCGTCCGGACGGCGAGCAGGCTCGGCGCGTTCGCGCCCGGATCGCTCGCCCCCGCGCTGGAGGTGGACGCGCAGAGCGTCGACGACCGGTTCGTGAAGGCGTGGATCAAGCACGTGCGGCACGCCGCGAAGATCAGCCGGGTGCTCGTGTACGCCGGGCACGACTGCTGGGCGCACCGGCTGCACCCGGACCGCTGGGCCGATTCCGAGGTCGTGCTCTGGCTCGTGCGGCACAACGGCATCCCCGGACGGCCCGGTTGGTTCCATTCTCGGCTCGGGCTGCACCAGCACGCCTTCGCGCCGGACGTGCCCGGAGTCGACGGACCCGTGGCGCAGGACGCGGTGGTGTATCCGTTCGCCCTGTCCGATGTGCTGCTCTGATCACCTTCTCCGCTGGTCACCGCCGGTTTCCGGCACAATGGCGCGATGCGTTTCCAGCGGCTGCGGACCGACCTGACCCCTTCTCGGGCGCTCGTTCTGCTGTCCGCGTACGCCCGGGCCCACGGCCTGCCCGAACCCGCCGCGGTGTGCGGGAACTGGTGCGGATCGCGCGCGGTGGTGGCGCCGTTCGTGTCGGTGACTCCGCGACCGTTCCCGTCGGCTTTTTCCGCCTCGGGACCCTCAGGCCGGATCGGCGGCGGGTGGTTCGGATTTCTGGCTTACGACCAGGCGGATCCGTCGGGCCGCTCCACCGGGGTTCCGGCGTCGGCCTGGGGCTGGGCGGATCACGTGCTGCGCTGGGACGCGGCGGGAGCGTGTTGGTTCGAGTCGATCGAAGGCGACGCGGACGCACAGCTCGCCGTGGTGGAACGTGCGTTGGCCGGATCCGCGGAGTTGTCGTGGTCCGCTAGTGCGCTGGACCGGCCGTCCGGGCACGAGCAGGCAGTGAAGGCGTGCGTGCACGAGATCGAGGCGGGCGAACTCTTCCAGGCGAACGTCTGCTCGCGGTTCACCGGGACGTTCGAGGGCTCGCCCGCCGCGCTGTTCGCCGAGGGAGTGCGGCGGCTGGCTCCGCAGCGGGCGGCTTACGTCACCGGTGAATGGGGTTCGGTGGTTTCGCTGTCGCCGGAGCTGTTCTTGGAACGCCACGGCCGCCGCGTGCGGTCGTCGCCGATCAAGGGCACGCTGCCCCGTCGCGGCCCGGCCGACGACGGGAACGCATCGCGGTTGCGGCAGTCGGCGAAGGACGTCGCGGAGAACGTGATGATCACCGACCTGGTGCGCAACGACCTCGGGCGGGTGTGCGAGGTCGGCAGCGTCGTGGTGCCGGAACTGCTCGCGGTGCACCCGGCTCCCGGAGTGTGGCATCTGGCGTCCACTGTGGAGGGTGCGCTCGCGGACGGCATCACCGATGCCGGGCTGCTAGCGGCGACGTTCCCGCCGGGGTCGGTTACCGGGGCGCCGAAGATCCGGGCGCTGGACCTGATCGCCGAGCTGGAACCGGCCGCGCGCGGCGTGTACACCGGCGCGGTCGGGTTGCTGTCGCCGTTGGCGGGGCTGGAGCTGAACGTGGCGATCCGGACCTTCGAGATCGCCGAAGGCCGGATCGCGCTGGGGGTCGGCGGCGGGATCACGGCGGACTCGGACAGCGCCGCGGAGTGGCAGGAGTGCCTGCACAAAGCGGCGCCGTTGGAGTCCTTGCTCGCCAGCCCCCGGGAGTGCTAGCGCCGCGGGTCGAGCAGCAGTTTTCCAGTCGTGCCACGGGAACGCAGCGCTTCGTGGGCCTTCCGGGCGTCCGCCAGCGCGTACTCGCCGCCCGCGATCGCGCGGAGCTTCCCGTCCAGCACCATGGTGAACAGATCGGCCAGCGCGGTGCCGAAAACGTTGCCCGGCAAGCGGAACACGTGCGGCAGCCACATCCCGGCGACGGTCGTGCTGTGGCCGAGCAGATTGCGCAACTCGATCGGCTTCGGCGAGCGGCGGCCGGCCATCCCGTAGAACACCAGACGGCCGAACGGGGCGAGCGCGGCGATGCTCTGGTCGGTCGTCGTGCCGCCGACCATGTCGAGAACGATGTCGACCCGCTTGCCGCCGTTGGCTTCCCGCAGGACTTCGGTCATGTTCTCGGCACGCGAATCGACCGCGACGTCCGCGCCGAGTTCGATCGCCAGCTCGCGCTTTTCCTCGCTGCTCGCGGTCGCGATGACGCGGCCCGCGCCCCACGCGTTCGCCAGCTGCACCGCGATCGACCCGACCCCGCCGGCCGCGGCGTGCACGACCACGGTCTCGCCGGGCTCGAGGTGGGCGTTCTTGCGCAGCATGATCCACGCGGTCGCGCCCTGGACCAGCATGGAAAGCGCGTTCAGGTCGTCGACGCCGTCCGGCACCGGGAACGTCATGGCTTCGTCGGCCGCGACGCGCTCGGCGTACCCGCCGCCGTCGTTGAGCAGCGCGACCACGCGCTTGCCGTCCGCCGTGCGCCCGACGACCTCGCCGCCCGGCACGAGCGGCAGTTTGCTCGGGGCGAGATACGAGTTCTCCGCCTGATGCGTATCCGCGTAATTCAGCCCGACGCGGTCGACCTCGATCAGCACCTGCCCCGGCCCGGCCACCGGATCGGGCAGCTCGACCGGCTTCAGCACCTCGGGACCGCCGAACTCGGTCACCTGCACAGCACGCATCTTCGCGGCTCCTCTCGCTCTTCGTGAGACATTCTGCCATATGTCTCATCGATGGAACACTTTCTGCTAACGTCTCACTCATCGACACGCCACTGTCCACCCGAACCTCGCGACCCGACGCCGTCGCGGCCTTCCGCCTCGCCCGCGCCCGGTTCCTCGCCGGAGACCGCGTCGACATGCGCGACCTGGCCGCTGACCTCGGCGTCAGCCGCGCCACCCTGCACCGCTGGGTCGGCAGCCGCGACCACCTGCTGAGCGAAATCCTGTGGGCAGAGACGTCCTCGGTGCTGGATAACGTCAGTTATGCGGGCCGCGGTGGGGACGGCGTCGCGGAGGCGATCGGGGCGTTCGTGCGGACGGTCAACGCTTCCTCGCCCTTTCGCGCTTTCCTGCGCCGGGAGCCCGAACGCGCGCTGCGGTTGCTGACGACCAAGGCGAGTCTGGTGCAGTCGCGGACCATCGAGAAGGTGCAGGCGTTGCTGTCCGACGAGGTCGCGGCCGGGCGGCTGGAGTCTCCGTTGCCGGTGGCGGATCTGGCGTATCTGCTGGTGCGGGTCGGCGAGTCGTTCATCTATACCGACGCGATCACCGGCGAGGAGCCGGACGCGGAGAAGGCCTTAATAGCAGCGAAAATGCTGTTGCGCAGTCGCTAAAGTCTTCTGGTGACTGCTGTCCAGGCCATCGCCCGGATCCCCGCCGCCTCGATCGGCAACCTGGTATCTCATCCGAAACTGCCGCTCGTCGCAGAGATCGACCAGGAGCGGCCCGCGGTGCATCTCTACTACGCCGAGAAAGTGCTTCGCGAAATCGGCGCGGTGGGCGCGGATTCCGCGGAGTACGGGAAGTTCGACCGCTGGCCCGTCGTCGCCTGGCATCCGGAGCGACCGGAACTGGTCGTGTCCGGCAGCGGGGAAACGGTGCGCTGGACCCGGAACGGCACCTCCGTGCTGGATGTCGCCGTCTCTCTCGACGTGGCGTTCAGCCCGGACGGCCAGTCGCTGTGGACCTCACCGACCCCACCCGAGCGCTACCACTGTTCGGACGTCATCGATCTCGGCACCGGCATCGTCGCGCATCCGGCGTTCTCTTCTTCCGCACCGGCGACCGGCTGCGGTTCCTCGACCGGGCGCTGATTCCGGAATCCAACGGCCCGGCCTTCAGCTCCGGCGGACAGCGCCTGGCGATTCGCGGCAATGACTACAAACACCAAGTCCTGCGGAGCCCGGCGCACTGTGGATCGGGACTCCGCCCGGTCCACCGTCGCCGAGTTCCTCGTCGGCGCCAAGGAAATTCTCGACGACGTCCTGCTGGAAGACCACGCAGTGCTCACAGACGGCGTCCGAAACGCCCGGAGGAGCTGACTCACTTCCGAGCCGCGAGCACCGCCGCGTAAAGCTCCTTCGTAGACACCCCAGCCGCACCCGCTACCTCGGCCGCCACGGTCTTCAACCGCTCCCCCGAAGCGACCCGCTCCGCCACCTCCGGCACCAAATCCGACACCGATGTCTGCCGAGGTGCCGCCCCCTCCAGCACCACCGAGATCTCGCCGCGCACCCCGTCCGCTGCCCACTCGGCAAGTTCCGCGAGTGTGCCGCGTTTGACCTCTTCGTACGTCTTCGTCAGCTCCCGGCACACCGCGGCCCGCCGCGAACCGCCCAGGGCGGCGGCAGCGTCGGACAGCAGCGAAGCGATCCGGTGCGGCGATTCGAAGAACACGACAGTCCGGCGTTCGCTCGCCAACTCCGCGAACCACTTCGACCGCTCGCCAGGCTTGCGCGGCGCGAAGCCCTCGAAGCAGAACCGGTCGCACGGCAGCCCGGACAACGCGAGCGCCGTCGTCACCGCCGACGGGCCGGGGAGGCAGGTGATCGGCAGGTCCTCCTCGACGCAGGCGGCCACGAGACGGAAGCCCGGATCGGACACGCTCGGCATCCCGGCGTCGGTCACCACCAGCACCGTCTCGCCCCCGTGCAGTGCCTCCAGCAGCTTCGGCAGCCGGGCGGTCTCGACGTCCTCGTAGAAGCTGACCACCCGCCCGGTTGGCGACACGCCGAGCGCGGAAGTGAGCCCGCGCAGGCGCCGGGTGTCCTCGGCCGCGATCACGTCCGCCGAGCCCAGCGCCTCGATCAGCCGGGCGGACGCGTCGCCGGGATCGCCCAGCGGGGTGGCGGCGAGGACGAGCCGTCCGGGCGCAGAAGTCATGGCAGTCAGCCTAACCAGACGCCACCGGTGGATCAGGCCGTACTATCGGGCCCCGTGACCGCGCTGCTGACCCGTGCCGACGACGAGAGCGTGCGGCCGGACCCGGTCGACGCGCGCCGTCCCCCGACCGACCGCGAAGCCACCCTGCTCGGCCGGGCCATGCCCGCCGACCGGCTGCGCGGCTGGATCGTCACGATCGTGCTGACCGTGATCGGCGGCGTCGTCCGGCTGCAGAACCTTGGCCTGCCCACTGACCACGGCAGTCCCGTCTTCGACGAGAAGCACTACGTGCCCCAGGCCGCGCAGATGCTGCGCAACGGCGGGTACGAGGACAACGCCGGGTACGAGCTGATCGTGCACCCGCCGCTGGCCAAGGACTTCATCGCCTTCGGCGAGTGGCTCTTCGGCTACAACGGCTGGGGCTGGCGGCTGATGTCGGCGGTGGCAGGCACGTTGATCGTGCTGCTCACCGTGCGCGTCGCGCGCCGGCTGACCCGCTCGACGCTGCTCGGCGGCATCGCGGGCGTGCTGGTGATCTGCGACGGCGTGCTGCACCTGCAGTCGCGGATGGGGATGCTGGACATCTTCATCGCGTTCTTCGTGCTCGCCGCGTTCGCCTGCGTGCTCTGCGACCGCGACCAGGTGCGGCAACGGCTGGCCGTCGCGGTGCGCGAGGGCTGGATCGGCGAATCGCAGTGGGGGCCGAAGCTCGGCTTCCGGTGGTGGCGGTTCGCGGCCGGGCTGATGATCGGCCTGACCTTCGGTGTCAAATGGTCGGCGCTGTACTACATCGCGGCGTTCGGCCTGCTCACCGTGTTCTTCGACGTCGCGGCCCGGCGCGCGGCGGGCGTGCAGCGGCCGTGGGTCGGGACGATCCGGCGCGACGTCGCGCCCGCGCTGTGGGCGATCCTGGTCGTGCCGGTGCTGATGTACCTGGCGGCGTACTGGGCGTGGTTCGCCAGCGAGACCGCGACCGACCGGCACTACACCGAGATCAAGAACCTCGACCCGGGCATGTTCGGCTGGATCCCGCCCGCGCTGCGCTCGCTCGGCGACTACACCGCCAACGTCCTGCACTTCCACGAGACCCTGCTGACGCCCAAGGACAATCCGCATCCGTGGGAGTCGAAGCCGTGGACGTGGCCGATGGGCCTGCGGCCGATGCTCTACTACTACGACGGCGACGTCACCGGCTGCGGCGAATCGCGCTGCCTCGGCGCGACGATGCTGATCGGCACGCCCGCGATGTGGTGGCTGGCCGTCCCGATGCTCGGCTGGGGCCTGTGGCGCTGGTTCTTCCGCGCGGACTGGCGCTACGCCGCCGTGCTCACCGGCTACTTCGCCGGCTACCTGCCCTGGTTCACCAACATCGACCGGCAGATGTACTTCTTCTACGCCACGCCGATGGCCCCGTTCCTCGTGCTCGGGCTGGTGCTGGCGCTCGGGCAGATCCTCGGCAGCGCCAAACGCGGATTCGAACGCCGGGGCACCGGTCTGCTCGTCGTGTCGCTCTACGTCGGGCTGGTGGTCGCGAACTTCGCCTGGCTGTGGCCGATCCTCAACGGAATCCCGATCACGAACGCCCATTGGCAGGCGGAAATGTGGCTGCCTTCGTGGCGCTGAAGTAAGCGCCCGGCGGCACCCCCACCGCCCGGCGGAAGGCGGCGACGAACGCGCTGGCCGTCGCCCGACCCGGTGCGCGACGGTCGTCATCGGCGTTCCCCGCGCCAGCAACGGCAACGCCGCGCGCAGGCGGGCTTGCGTGCGCCAGGTCCCGAACGTCATCCGGCAGTCGCGGACGAACGCGCGGGCCAGCGTCCGCTCGCTCGCGCCGACTTCGCGGCCCAGCTCGGCCAGGCTCCGCGAGTCTGCGGGATCGGCGAGCACCGCGTCGGCGACGTCCCGCGCTCGGGGATCGGCGGGTGCGGGGACCACGATCGGCGCTACGTCCATCGGCTCCAGCAGATCGAACGCGACGGCTTCGGCGCGGCGTCGGGCGGCGTCGCTGATTCCGTCCGCGGACAGGTGCTCCAGCAGCTCCCGCAGCAACGGCCGGACGATGACGATTCGCGGGGACGGCCAGTCGACCGGGCACTGCTCGGGATCGGCGTAGATGCCGCGCAGTTCGACGTTCCCGGCCGCGCCGGTGCGATGCCGGAGGCCGGCCGGAATCCAGAGCGCGCGCGTGGACGGCAGCACCCACTGCGCGTCGCCGACCATCACCGCGGCGACCCCGCGCGCAGCCCAGACGAGCTGGTGCGCCGGATGTTCGTGCCAGGGGAACCAGGCTCCGGGCGCGATCGGGAGGTCGCCGAGCAGCATCGCGCCGGTTTGACCGTACTGCGACATGAGGAGACAGCCTATCGTCTTCCGGTCAGCCAGGCTCGTCCCTAGCGTCGGGGCCATGCCGATGAACCTGATGCACCGCAAGCTCTGCAGCTCGGAAAAATGGACCGCCGCGGTCGCCGAGGTGCTGCCGGACTGGCTCGCCCGCTTCGAACTGGGCGATGACGTGCTCGAGATCGGACCGGTTTTCGGGGCCACCACGAGGGTGTTGATCGACGCTCTCCCTCGACTGACCGCGCTGGAAATCGACCCGGCGTCGACCCGGCTGTTGCGGGAGAAATACGGGGACCGGGCGGACATCATCGAGGGCAGCGGTGCGGAAATGCCGTTCGAGGACGGCCGGTTCTCCGGGGTCGTGTGCTTCACGATGTTGCACCACGTGCCGACCGGCGAGCTGCAGGACCGGATCTTCGCGGAGGCGTTCCGGGTGCTGCGGCCCGGCGGCACCTATTGCGGCGTGGACAGCCAGCTCAGCTTCGGATTCCGTCTGCTGCACATTGGGGACACGATGAACGTCCTCGACGCGGGCACGCTGCCGAGGCGGCTGGCGGCGGCCGGGTTTGAGCAGGTGCGGGTGGGGATCGAGCGCAAGCGGCTGGAGTTTTCCGCGGGGAAGCCGTCGTGAGCGGCTGCGCCGGTTAGAACCGGCTTAGCCGCTCACGAGACTCAGCGGGACGACCGGCGCGGCACGATCTGCGTGACCGGCCCGTCCAGTGCCTTGCCCTGCCTGCTCAGCCAGCCGTCGACCTCGCGCCGCACCGAGTTCAGTGTCGGGCGGCGGCGCGGCTCCGGGTCCAGCGACGCCGCCAGGATCCGGGCGTGCACCGAACGCTGCGGCAGGTGCGTGACCGGATCGGCCCGCGCCGCGGCCATCAGCGCGGCCATCGGCGTCTCGCGGGTGCCGCGCGGCGGCTGGCCGGACAGTGCGTAGCTGACCGTGGCGGCGAGCTGCCAGGCGTCCGACGCCGGGCTCGCCGGGGAACCCATCGCCTGCTCCGGGGCGACGAAGTCGGGCGTGCCGATCATCATCCCGGTGGCGGTCATCTTGGAGTCGCCCTGGCTGCGGGCGATGCCGAAGTCGATGAGGTGCGCGATGCCCGCCGGGTCGAGGATGACGTTGGACGGCTTCACGTCGCGGTGCAGCACGCCCCGCTCGTGCGCCGCGACCAGCGCGCCCGCCATCGTGGACCACAGCCGGCCTGCGGCGACGTCGTCGATCGGGCCCTGTCCGTCGACCACCTCGGCGAGCGGACGGCCCTGCAGGTACTCCATGACGAGCGCGAGCCCGTCCGGCTCCTCGACCAGGTCGTACACGCGGACGCAGTTGGGGTGGTTCACCACGGCCAGCGCCCGCGCCTCGCGCTGCATGCGCTCCTCGGTGTCGCGGTCGGGCGCGTGCGCGATCTTGAGCGCGACAGTGCGGTTGAGCTGCGTGTCGACGGCTTCCCAGACCGTGCCGAACCCGCCGTGCCCGAGCTGGCGGACGCGCCGGTACCGGCTGCTGCCCGCGTTGCGTGAACCGGGCGGCGGCGGGATCGCGCCGGGCGCGGCGGCCAGCATCCCGGCGGGCGGCGGCTCCGGAGCGGACGCCAGTGCGGTGGCCGGGTACTGCTTGTTCTGCGGCGGCGGAGGCGGCGGCAGCTGTTCCCGGCGCGGCGGAGGCGGCGCGGCGGGCGGTTCGTCGCGGCGCGGCTCCGGCCGGTTGATCACCGACCACGGCGGCGGGCCGACCAGCGCGACCGGGATCAGTCCCAGGATGCTGAACGGCAGGAACCCGAGCCAGAAGTGCACGGCGGTGTTGGCCGACATGCCCGAGCTCGCGACCGCCATGACCACGAAGGGAATCCAGAAGAACCGCGACGGCCACTTCGGCCCGCGGCGGAACGCGGTGCGCGCCTGCAGCATCACGAACAGCAGCGAGCCGACCGGCAGCACGGTGAAAGCGAGCAGGTACAGCGCGTACGACAGCTTGAGGCCGCGCGGGTAGAAGAGCGTCTCGAAGACGTTCGGCCCGCCGCCCAGGTAGGTCTTCTGCACGCCGATGAACGAGCAGTAGTTCGTGCTCAGCTTGGCGGTTTCGGAAGCGGACAGCCCGCTTACGCCGCCTGCGTTGGCCGCGCGGAAGGTCTCCGAGATGCCCGAGGCCATCAGCCACGGCAGCACCAGCACGCTGACCACGCCGATGAGCCCGAACACGGTGAGCGTCGTCGCGTCGTACCGGTTGCCGGTCCCCTTGCGGACGATCGCCACGATCAGCGCACCGGCCGCCGGGAAGAGCGCGACGAGCGCACCCGCTGTGGTCGTCGCCCACACCCAGTCGCCGGGGCAGAACCCCGGGCCGAACAAGGTGTGCGCGAGCGAGAGCAGCGCGCTCGCGATTCCGCTCACCGGCTGGTTCCCCTCACTGTCAGTGTCGTCTTAGTGCCGCTGCGCGGCTGTTCCCCACGGTCCAGCTTAGGACGCACACGGCCTTCGCGGGGTTGCCGGGTCGCGCCGGGATCGTGATCCACTGCATCGTTCTCGCCTGACCTCGCTGACCTGCGTTCCGCCGGGGGAAAGGCCATCATGAGGGCAGATTCGGCCGTCGGAAGTCAAAGGAGACCTCGTGGGCGCGTACACCGAGACGTATCGACGCAGTCTGGACGACCCCGAGCGGTTCTGGCTCGAAGCGGCCCGGGCGATCGACTGGACGCAGCGGCCCACCCGCGCGCTCGACTCGTCCGCCGCGCCGTTCTACCGCTGGTATCCCGACGGCGAGCTGAACACCTCCTACAACGCGCTCGACCGGCACGCGGACGGCGGCCGCGGCGCGCAGGACGCGCTGATCTGGGACTCGCCGGTCACCGGCCGCAAACGCCGCTACACCTACGCCGAGTTGCGGGACGAGGTCGCGACCTTCGCCGGCGCGCTCGCGTCGCTCGGGGTGACCCGCGGCGACCGCGTGATCCTTTACCTGCCGATGATCCCGCAGGCCGTCATCGCGATGCTCGCCTGCGCGCGGATCGGCGCGGTGCACTCCGTGGTGTTCGGCGGGTTCGCGCCGAAGGAACTGGCCGCGCGGATCGAGGACGCCAAGCCGAAACTGATCCTCGCCGCGTCGTGCGGGATCGAGCCGACGCGGGTCGTCGAGTACAAGCCGATCATCGACGCCGCTCTCGAGACCACCGAGCACCAGCCGGAGCACGTCGTGGTGTTCCAGCGCGAGCAGGCACGCGCGGAACTGTCCGGCGCCGACCTCGACTGGACCGAACTCGTCACCGACGCCGACCCGGTCGACCCGGTTCCGGTGAAGGCGACCGACCCGCTGTACATCCTCTACACGTCCGGCACCACCGGGCGGCCGAAGGGCGTGGTCCGCGACGCGGGCGGGCACGCGGTCGCGCTGGCGTGGTCGATGGGCGCGCTGTACGACGTCCACGCCGGGGATGTCTGGTGGACGGCTTCCGACGTCGGCTGGGTCGTCGGGCATTCGTACATCGTCTACGCGCCGCTCCTGGTCGGCGCGACAACCGTGCTGTACGAAGGAAAACCCGTCGGGACCCCGGACGCGGGCGCGTTCTGGCGGGTCATCTCCGAGCACGGCGTCCAGGCGCTGTTCACCGCGCCGACGGCGTTGCGCGCGGTCAAGAAGGTGGACCCGGACGCGGACGAGCTCAAGAAGTACGACCTGTCCCGGTTCCGCACCCTGTTCATGGCGGGCGAGCGGCTCGACCCGGAGACCTACCACTGGGCACACGACATCCTCGGCACGCCGGTCGTCGACCACTGGTGGCAGACCGAAACCGGCTGGCCGATCGCGGCGAACCCGCGCGGGCTCGAACCGATGCCGGTCAAACCCGGGTCGGCGACGAAACCGGTGCCCGGCTGGGACGTGCGCATCCTCGACCAGGCAGGCGAAGAACTCCCGGCGGGCCGCGAGGGCGCGATCACGCTGAAACTGCCGCTGCCGCCGGGCTCGCTGCCGACTCTGTGGGGCGACGACGAGCGCTACCGCGAGGCGTATCTGTCGCGCTACCCCGGCTACTACCTGACCGGCGATTCGGGCTACCTCGACGAGGACGGCTACCTGTTCGTCATGGGCCGCACCGACGACGTGATCAACGTGGCCGGACACCGGCTGTCGACCGGCTCGATGGAAGCCGTGCTGGCCTCGCACCCGGCGGTCGCGGAGTGCGCGGTGATCGGGGTCGCGGACCAGTTGAAGGGGCAGGTGCCGCGTGGTTTCGTCGTGCTGAAGTCCGGGGTGGAGGTGCCGGAGGAGCAGTTGCGGGACGAGCTGGTGGCGCTGGTTCGCCGGGACATCGGGCCGGTGGCGGCGTTCCGGGACGTGTCGGTGGTCAGCGCGTTGCCGAAGACGCGCTCGGGGAAGATCCTGCGCAAGACGATGCGCGGGATCGCCGACGGACGCGACGAGGTGATTCCGTCGACTATCGAGGACCCGTCGGTGCTCGACGCGTTGCGGGCGATTCTGCGGCCCTGAGGACCGGCCCCAATGCGGCATTGGGTGCATGCGACGCACCCAATGCGGCGTTCGGTGCGTCCAGCGCACCCAATGCGGCATTGGGGCACCGGAGCATCCCGGCGAACGGGACATCAAGTGCCAGCCGACCCTTTCGGGCGTTGTCAGTCCGCCCGGAGTGGTCTATACCTCTTGGAGTCCGCCTTCTCCGCGACGCGACCGGAGGTATGCCGTGAGGAAGACCCTGTCCAGGGCCGTGCTTGGGGTGACCGTGCTCGGGCTCGCCGCGGTGGGAGTGCCCGGGCCGGCCGCGGCGAGTCCCGCGTCCAGTGAACGGCAGGTCACCGACCTCGTGCCGGTCCCGGTGCATGCCGTGGCGAAGGCGGACGCTACCTTCCGGCTCACGCCGCTGACGGTGATCCGCGCCGGGCACGGCACCGGCGACGTCGCCGGGTACCTGCGCGGCCTGCTGCGGCCCGCGACCGGGTTTCCGCTGCCGGTCGTCCCGGTGAGTCCGGGGCTGTCCGCGATCTCGCTCGACCTCGGCCACGCCGACCCGCGCGTCGGCGACGAGGGGTACCAGATCGACGTCACGAAGAACGGCGTCCGGCTGCGTGCCAACACCTCCGCCGGGCTGTTCACCGGCGTCCAGTCGCTGCGGCAACTGCTGCCGTCGGCGATCGAGGCGAAGACCGTGCAGCACCGCGCGTGGACGATCGCGGGCGGCAGCGTCCTCGACTACCCGCGCTTCGCCCACCGCGGCGCGATGCTCGACGTCGCGCGGCATTTCTTCACGCCGGCGCAGGTGAAGAAGTACATCGACCAGATCGTCCAGTACAAGATCAACACGCTGCACCTGCACCTCAGCGACGACCAGGGCTGGCGCATCGAGATCAAGAGCTGGCCGCGCCTGGCGACCGAAGGCGGCAAGACCGCGGCCTACGGCGACCCGGGCGGTTACTACACGCAGGAGCAGTACCGCGACATCGTCGCCTACGCCGCGAGCCGGCACGTGACGGTCGTGCCGGAGATCGACATGCCCGGGCACACCAACGCAGCCCAGTCGGTCTACGCGGAGCTGAACTGCGACGGCGTCGCGGTCCCGCCGCGCACCGACATCGAGGTCGGTTACAGCTCGCTGTGCATCAATTCGCCCACCACGTACCGATTCGTGGAGGACGTGATCCGCGAACTCGCCGCGATCACGCCCGGAAAGTACATCGGCATCGGCGGCGACGAAGCACATTCGACGCCCGCCGCGGACTACAAAACCTTCTACGAGAAGGTAAGCCCGATGGTCGCGAAGTACGGCAAGCTGATCACCGGCTGGCACGAAATCGCGAAGACTCCGTTGCCGACGTCCGCCGTGCCGCAGTACTGGGACCAGGGCGGCCCGAACGAGGACGTGGCCGCCGCCGCGGCGCGCGGGAACAAGTTCGTCATGTCGCCCGCCAACCATGCGTATCTCGACATGAAGTACACGGAATCGACGAAACTGGGCCAGGATTGGGCCGGTCTGGTCGAAGTCCGCGACGCCTACGAATGGGACCCGGCGACGCTCGTTCCCGGGGTCGAGGAGAAGTCCGTGGCCGGGGTCGAAGCTCCACTGTGGACGGAAACCATCCGGACCAATGACGACATCGAGTACATGGCCTTCCCGCGCCTGCCCGGCGTCGCGGAAATCGGCTGGTCGCCGCGAGCGTCCCGGACCTGGGACGGCTACCGGGACCGCATCGCCAAGCAGGCGCCGCGCTGGGAGGCGCAGGGAATCGACTTCTACCGCTCACCCCAGGTCGACTGGAAGTAACCCCTTCGCCCGGTCCACTTTGGACTTAATGCCGTTGCGATAGCTTTCGGGCAGCGCGGTCGACGTCAGCACGCGCTCGGCCAGCTCCAGCATCGGCGCCGGGTCGGGCAACTGCGCGTAGTTCGCCGAGGTGACCAGGAAGGTCTCCGCGACGGTCGGCCCCTCGGCCCGCTCCACGACCTCGAGCGGACCGGCCGTCGGGACCGTGCCCGGGCGCAGCACGCGCAGGTACCAGCCGCAGCGATTCGTGCTGATCATCGCGGGAACGACGTCCTTGCGCCCGGTCCGCATCGCGAGCTTGAAACACGGATGCCGCGGCTGGGCGATCTGTACGAGCGCGTCGCCCCAGGCCCAGACGTCGCCGATCCGCGCGTCGGTCTCGAGCGCGCCTTCGACGGACAGGTTCTCGCCGAAGTCACCGTGCGCCACGGAGTACCCCTCGGAGGTCCACACCGGGTAGTGCTCGATCGGGTAGACGTAGACGGCTTTTTCGGGCCCGCCGTGCACCGAAAGGTCGGCCTGACGGTCCCCGGAGAGGTTGAGTTCGGACAGTGCCAGCTCTTGAGTGGCGACCCGGGTTTTCCGGATGGCGCTCAGAACGGGCTGGTCCCGCTGGTGGCCGAGGACGGTCGGCTCGCCTGCGTAGACGTCTTTCAGCGACAGCATGGGATGAACCTAGCAAGGGGTCCCGACTATTTCGACGGGTCCGGGAAGCCAGAGGTCAGACTGCGCGCGTAGACCGTCTCCTCGATGCCCGGCTTCACGAATACCGCAAATTTCGCGTGGTACGGCGTCTCGAGGCGGGTGTACAGGTCAGCCTTCGCCTTGGGATCGTAGGTCCAGCCGAACTGCCGCATCTCGTCCGCGTCGAACGGAGGCCGCGGCTCGGGGTCGCTGACCGGCCACTTGCGGGTCGGGTTCGCCGGATCATCGCCGTACTGCTTCAGGAACTTGTCCACGCAGGACTTCGACGCGACGAAGGCGAACGCGAGCCGTTCGGTGAGCCTGGGCTGGACGTCGAAATGGAACTCCTTGACCGGACAGGACGGCAGCGTCATCTGGAACCTGGCGGAGGCCTCTTCCCAGCTGACGCCGTCCTCACTGCCCGGATACGCCCGCGGGTCCCGCTGGCCACCGCATCCGGCGACTACCGCGACGGAAAAGAGAATCGCGGCTATCGATTTCTTTGTCATTTTCCCTGCGACGATTACTAGTTCGGGTAACCGGTCGTCAGACTATAGGCGTACACCGTCTCCTCGGCACCCTGTTTGACGAACACCCAGAACGACGAGCCATTCGGTGTCCGGAAACCGTGGTACAGAGCGGAGCGCTGCTTCAAGTCATAGGTCCAGCCGTATCGCTCCGACTTGTCCGCTCCGAACGGCGGAAAGTTGTCGTCCCGAGGCCATTTCAGCCCCGGGTGAGCAGGGTCCGCACCGTACTTCGTCAAAAAGCCGTCCACGCAGGACTTCGATGCCACGAAAGTGAACACCAGATGGTCCCGAAGCCGGGGCTGCACGTCGAACCGGAAAGCCTTGGTCGGACACGACGGCAACGCGATCGCGTACCGCGCAGCAGCCTCTTCCCAGCTCACTCCGTCCTCGCTGCCGGGATACGCCCGAGGATCCGGCGGCCCGCTACACCCGGCCGCCACCAGGGCGAGAAGAACGACAACAGCACACTTCTTCTCGCAGAAATCAGTCAACCCCCGAACCACAAGGAAGCTTAATGGTGCGCTCAACCAGCCGTCAACAAACAAACGGCGGCACCCGGTGAGCGGGAAACACTCACCGGGTGCCGCCGTAGCGGACCTGTCCGGTTATCCGTTCAGCTCAGCCGACTCCTCGTCGCTGAGCAACCGGGACCGGATCAGGAACCGCACTCCCTCCGGAGCCTCCAAGGAGAACCCGCTCCCCCGTCCCGGCACCACGTCGATCGTCAGGTGCGTATGCCGCCAGTACTCGAACTGCGGACCGGACATCCACACCGGCACCGCGTCGATGCCCTCCACCGTCAGGTCGCCCAGATGGACGTCGCGAGCTCCGACCCGGAATTCGCCGGCCGGGTAGCACATCGGGGCGCTGCCGTCGCAGCATCCGCCGGACTGGTGGAACATCACCGGTCCGTGGACTGGCACCAGCCGCCGCAGGAGGTCGGCGGCGGCTGGGGTCAGGTCCACCCGCTGCGGCATCAGAAGAAGCCCAGCGCCTGGTCGGAGTAGGAGACCAGCATGTTCTTCGTCTGCTGGTAGTGGTCCAGCATCATCTTGTGGTTCTCGCGGCCGATGCCGGACGCCTTGTAGCCGCCGAAGGCCGCGTGTGCCGGGTAGGCGTGGTAGTTGTTCACCCACACGCGGCCGGCCTGGATGTCGCGGCCCGCGCGGTAGGCGGTGTTGCCGTCGCGGGACCAGACGCCGGCACCGAGGCCGTACAGGGTGTCGTTGGCGATCTTCAGCGCGTCGTCGTAGTCGTCGAACTTCGCCACGGACACCACCGGGCCGAAGATCTCCTCCTGGAAGATGCGCATCTTGTTGTCGCCCTCGAACACCGTCGGCTGCACGTAGTAGCCGCCGGACAGGTCGCCGCCGAGGTCGGACTGCGCGCCGCCGGTCAGGACCTTCGCGCCCTCCTGCTTGCCGATGTCGATGTAGGACAGGATTTTCTCGAGCTGGTCGTTCGAGGCCTGCGCGCCGATCATCGTCTCGGTGTCGAGCGGGTTGCCCTGCTTGATCTTCTTCACGCGCTCGACCGCGTCACCGAGGAACCGGTCGTAGATGCCGGACTGGATCAGCGCGCGCGACGGGCAGGTGCAGACCTCGCCCTGGTTCAGCGCGAAGAGCGCGAAGCCCTCCTGCGCCTTGTCGTAGAACGCGTCGTTGGCCGCGGCGACGTCGTCGAAGAAGATGTTCGGGCTCTTGCCGCCCAGTTCGACCGTGACCGGGATGATGTTTTCGCTGGCGTACTGCAGGATCAGCCGCCCGGTGGTGGTCTCGCCGGTGAACGCGACCTTGCGCACGCGGTTGCTCGACGCGAGCGGTTTGCCCGCCTCGACGCCGAAGCCGTTGACGATGTTCAGCACGCCCGGCGGGATCAGGTCGCCGATGATCGACAGCAGCAGGTGGATCGACGCCGGGGTCTGCTCGGCGGGCTTCAGCACGATCGCGTTGCCCGCGGCCAGCGCCGGAGCGAGCTTCCAGACCGCCATCAGCAGCGGGAAGTTCCACGGGATGATCTGCGCGACGACGCCCAGCGGCTCGTGGAAGTGATAGGCGACGGTGTTGTCGTCGATCTGCGAGATGCCGCCTTCCTGGGCGCGCAGCGCGCCGGCGAAGTAGCGGAAGTGGTCGATCGCGAGCGGGATGTCCGCGGCGAGGGTCTCGCGGACCGGCTTGCCGTTCTCCCAGGACTCGGCGACCGCGATCTTCTCGAGGTTCTGCTCCATCCGATCGGCGATCTTGAGCAGAATGTTCGCGCGCTCCTCGGGCGAGGTGCGGCCCCACGCGGGCGCGGCGCCCTCGGCCGCGTCGAGCGCCCGGTCGATGTCGGCCGCCGTCCCGCGGGCGATCTCAGTGAAGGTCTTCCCGGTCACCGGGGTCGGGTTCTCGAAGTACTGCCCGCCGGCCGGCGCGACGTATTCGCCGCCGATGTAGTGGTCGTAGCGGGTCTCGTAGTCGACGACGGAGCCGTCGGTGTTCGGTGCGGCGTATACGGCCATCTTGCCCTGCCTCGTTGCTGGTCGGTGACGGTCGGCGGCGACCGTAGGCCGGGCAACGTTGCGCCGACGTTGCAGCCTTGTGACCAGGGTCTCTACTCTCGTTGACGTGGCAGAGGCGCCCGAACCCGACCTGTTGCGCGATCCGGAGTCGTACGCGCGGCTGCTCCGGCATGTCCGCGAGGCGGTGCTGTCCGGGTCCACCTCGCCGCGTTCGCCGCGCTCGGTGGTGTCGGCGTCGTGGGAACGCTCGCTGGCCGCGCGCGTCGACCCGGACGCCGGCGAGGCCCCGCTGATCTGCGAGGCGGACGAGCTCTCCGACCTGCGCGCGGAGCATCCGCTGGCCCCGGTGCTGCCGCTGTTGCGCGAGATGCTGGTGAGCATCGCCGACGACGCCGAGCACATGATGATCGTGACCGACGCGAACGGGCTCATCCTGTGGCGGGAGGGCGCGACCGGCGTGCTGCTGCGCGCCGACCAGGTCGCGCTCACCGAGGGCACGCGGTGGAGCGAAGAGGCGATCGGCACGAACGCGATGGGCACCACGCTCGCGACCGGGCAGCCGGTGCAGATCTACTCCGCCGAACACCTCGTCCGCCGCTATCACACGTGGACCTGCGCGGCGGCTCCCGTACGCGATCCGGACACCGGGGCGTTGCTCGGCTCGATCGACGTCAGCGGACCTCTGCGCACGGTGCATCCGGCGATGTTGTCGCTGGTCACGGCCACCGCGCAGCTCGCCGAGGGACGGCTGCGAGCCCAGCTGGCGGTCCGCGACGAGAAGGTGCGGCGGGCGAACATGCCGCACCTGGCGTCGTTGCGCGGACGCCCCGGCGCGCTCCTTTCGGCGGGCGGGCGGGTGCTGGCCGCCGAGGCGTGCACCCTTCCGTCCGCTGTGGAGGTACGGAAAGGCGGCGGCACCGTGACGCTCCCGGACGGCCGGATCGCCACCGTCGACCCGCTCGACGAGGGCTACCTGCTGCGGATCGCCACGTCCGGCTCCGCGACCCGGCGGAAGTTGTCGCTCGAGTACCTCACCGATGGCCCGGGATCGACCACTGTGGACGGTCGGGACATCCCGTTCACCCTGCGGCACGCCGAATTGCTGACCCTGCTTGCGCTTCAGCCGCGCGGTTTGTCGGCGGAGAAGCTGGCGCTGCAGCTGTACGGCGAGACCGGCAATCCGGTGACCGTGCGCGCCGAGATCCACCGGTTGCGCACCCAGCTCGGCACCGGGGTGCTGCAGACGCGCCCGTACCGCCTCGCGGCCACGGTGGACGCGGATTTCCTGCGCGCCAAAGCAGCTCTGCGCGCCGGGGACGCCGCGGCGGCGGTCCGGTCGTTCCAGGGCCCGCTGCTCGCGGAGTCGGAATCGCCCGCGATCCTGGAGGAACGCGAGTCGATCAGCGCGCAGGTCCGGCAGCTCGCGTTGAACAGCCGGGACGCGGACACGTTGTGGGCGTTCTGGGAAACCTCCTGTGGTGCCGATGATCTGGCGATCCTGGACGCGCTGGCCTCGGTGCTCGAACCGTCGGATCCGCGGTTGGCGGCGGTGCGGACGCATCGGGCCCGGCTGGGTTGATTCTTACCGTGCCACAGCAGTCTCCCTGATCGCCTCGTCCACCGGAGCCGGGTAATTCAGCTCCAAATACAACTCCCGCAACAACAAGCCGTCCATGTGCTGCACTGTCAGCCCCGGTTGCTTCCCGCTCAGCCCGTTGAGAAATCCGCCGAGCTTGAACGCACCGCGCACCGGCCAGGAGGGCATGGGCCGGACCCGGCGGGGTCGCCCCGCTGCTGCCGCCAGCCGGGCGAACATGTCCGTCCACTGGAGATTTTCCTCTGCTACCGGGACATCCGCGCCCGATGCTTGCTCCAGCGCGTCCACCGTCGCGACGCCGACGCCGCGCGCACTCGTCGCCGCGGTCCCGCCTGGCGGCGCGAAGAGCGGCGAGTTGGAACGGACCCACTTGACGATCGGCACCGACCACTGCGGCACCCGGTCCTCCGCAACGCCGAAGACAAACGGCACCTCGATCACCGCCACCGGCAACCCCGGCCCAGCCGTTTCGCGCGCGACGCGAGCCTGCTCCAGCCGACTGCGCACGTACGGATGCTTCGCGGCCAACCCCCACTCAGGATGTACGCGGTCAAAGTACGTGTAGTACGACCCAAGCACCGCCGCGCGCGTACAGCCTGCTTCGCGCGCCGCGCGCAACAACGCGGCGACAGGTGCGACATTGCCCGCGCGCAGCCGCGGCTCGACCGGTCCGCGTCCAACCGCGCGGTCGTCCATGCCGCCGGCGAAGACGACACCGTCGTGTCCGTCTAGCGCTTCGCGCAGCTCCGCGTGCGAAGCCTTCGAGACGTCGAGCGTCCGGTCGACGCCTGCACGTGCCGTACGCGCGACGGCGGTCGTCTCGTGCCCGCGGTTCCGCAGTTCGTCGAGCACATGCTGGCCCAGCAGACCGCTGCCGCCCACCACCAAGATCTTCATGGTCCGTTCCATTCGGGCTTGTCAGCCGCACTGCATCAAGCAGCGGGCAGCGTCGAACCGGCCTGCCTTCAAATCCTCGGGCCGGATGAGCCAGTACAACATTCCGACGTCGCCCCACATCATGTCGGTTTCCTCGGCGCTGTCGAACTGGGCGAGCAGCACCCAGCGGGCCGCTTCCTCTTTGTGCCGCGGATCTTCCCACCCGCCCTCGAGCACTTCCGCCGCGATCTCGTTCTCCACGGCACCCTGGACTGGTGCGGCAAGGCCACCGACCTGATGCCGCCGCGTGCCCTGGGCGACTTCCCACGTCATCTCCCCGAACACATCCGTGCCTGCCCGCCCAGGACCGAGGACCGTCTTGACCGCTTCGGCCAGGGACTCTCCGCTCGCGATCGTGGTGCGGTCCAGCAGGAAGTGCTCTCGTTCCGGGGCAGTGGCCACGATTTCCGCGAAAACGTCCCGGCGCGGGTACGGATCGAGGCCGGACGGGGGCGTTCGTTCGGCGACGGGAGTGCCTGCGGGCACGAAGAGCACTCGGTACCCGTCGGCATCGCGGGGCAGATCGTGCTGGTAGCGATCGGGGGTGTAGCGGCCGTCGAAGCAGAAGAACAACAGCGTTCCGGCCTCCGGCAGCGGGATGGTCACGAACTCGCGCGGCAGCGTCGCGCAGTCCACCGCGGCGACGAACGTCAGCGGCCCATGGTCCGCCCAGGCAGGCCATTCCACCGCTTCCGGCAACGCCGGGTTTCCGCCGAGCTGCCCCACCCGTGGACCGGTGCCGCGGGACACCAGCCGGATTCCGGGTTGAAACAGCTCGATCCATTTCGCCGCCACCTCAGCGGGCAGCCGATCCTGAGCGAGAGCGCTGAGTCGATCTTTCCATGCCGTCACTCCGTCATGATGGCGCGGCACACCGACAAAAACGCTCGAGCAGCTTGCCCGGCAGAGGTCTTCGCTGCCCCTGCCGGGCCCCGCGATCAGCGGAAGATCACGTCCGAGCAGGAGTAGAAGGCCTCGCCGGAATCGGGCCAATGGCGTTGCCAGATCGAGTAAATCAAGTGCCGGCCGGTGCGCCCGCCGGGGATGTTCGCCTGGAGCTGATAGGCGTTGCCCGCGATCGGCGGGTTGTCCTGCTTGTAGAACGGAGTGTCTTCCAGATCGGACCACTTGAGCGGTTTCGTCGGGTCGTAGCCCGGCTTGGTGACGTACAGCTCGAAGGTGCCCTCGTGCGCGGCGGTCAGCTGGTACTGGAAGGTGTACGGGCCGCTGCTCGGCAACGTGGTCGCCGGCCAGTCGTCGCGGGCGAGGTCGAGCCCCTTGTACTTGTCCCGGCCGGCGCTGCACAGCTTGCCGTCCGGAATGATCTCGCGGCTGCGGCCGCTGGCGTCGCCGATGTTGACCTCGTCCCAGTCGTAGATCGGCCAGCTGTCGCCGACCGCGATGGCGGCCTTGCACGCGGCGGACTGCGGATTCTCCGGACCCTCCTGGAAACACTGCATGATCCGGCTGATCGGGTTGCCCATCGAACCGTGCGCGAGGGCGGGAACGGCGGTGAACACCGAAACCGTCCCGAGCACGGCGGTCAGTATCCCGACTTTGACGGCGGAGCGGGAAAACTTCATCGCGGGTTCCTCTCATGAGAGGTCTAGACCAAACCCACGCTAAGGGCGCGACCGCAGCGCGCTGCAGACCCGAAAGTCGGGCGCCCCTGAGGTAGACACCGTCTACCTACTTTGATAGACAGTGTCTACAAGGTGAACCAGGGGTTACGGAGAGCGGAATGGGTTTCCACACGTTCGTCGCCGTCGGCGACAGCTGCGCGGAGGGGCTGGACGATCCCTACCCGGATCACAGCCGGTACCGCGGGTGGGCGGATTACGTCGCCGGGCGGCTCGCGCGCGACGAAACCGCGTTTCGCTACGCCAATCTTGCCGTTCGCGGGCGGCGGCTGGACCAGATCGCCGCGGAGCAGCTGCCCGCGGCCGAGCGGCACGAACCGGATCTGATCGCGTTGTTCGGCGGCGGCAATGACGTGATGAGCCGCGGCTGGGACGCTCGCACGGTCGCTCGGCGCGTCGACACCGCGATCCGGCAGTGCATCCAGATCGCGCCCACCGTCGTCACCTTCACCTTGAGCGACATCGCGCATCGCATGCCGCTCGGCGGGCGGATGCGACCGCGGGTCACCGCGCTCAACGACGCCATCCGCGAGGCTTCGGTGAGCTACGGCGCGAAGCTCGTCGACCTGTGGCCGGACCAGGCCGCGCACGATTCGCGCTACTTCGGGCCGGACCGGCTGCACCTGTCGCAGGCCGGACATCTGCGCGTCGCCGGGCACGTGCTCGACCGGCTCGGCGTCGCGCATGACGGCAGTTGGCTGGAGCCGCTTCCCGGCGCTCCGGCCCAGGGCAGTGCGATCGCCGACCTGCGCTGGCTGTGGCAGGAGGTGCTCCCGGTGGGGATTACGCGGCTGCGCAACCGGCTCACCGGCCGGTCCCCTGGCGACGGCTTCCTGCCGAAGCGTCCGGAGCTGCTGCCGGTGGCCTTCTCCGAAGCTCAGGTATGAGCGCGCGACAGCGGTTGATCCGCACCGCAGCGGATCTGCTCGTCGGCTCCGGCGTCGAGGCCGTGACGTTGCGCGGTATCGCGAAGGCGGCAGGCGTGTCGCACGGTGCGCCGCTTCGCCACTTCTCGGGACGCGCGGAGTTGCTGTCCGCCGTAGCGACGCTTGGCTTCACACAGCTGCTCCATCGCGGCGCACAGTTGCCCGAGGGCACCCCGCGCGAACGCGTCACGGCCGCCTGTCACGCGTACGTCGACTTCGCGGTAGCGAACCCCGCCATGTTCGAGCTGATGTTCCGTCGCGACCTCATCGACCCGGAGGAGCCAGGGCTGGTCGCGGCCAGCAGCGCCGTCTTCGACACCTTCGCCGAGTTAGTGCGGCTCGACCGCGCCGAAGCGGACGACGATCGACTGCGTCCGGGTACGGATCCTCGGCTGGTCGCGGCGTCGCTGTGGGCCGCGTTGCACGGTCTCGCGCAGCTGTGGTTGTGGGGTGGGCTGGCCGGAGCCAGCTTCGCGCCTTCGCCGGAATCGGCGTTGGCGGTGACGCTCGACGCGTATCTGGGGTGAAGCTCAGCGGAGAGCCCGGAATCCTCCCCACCCCTGGCTCTCCGCCGAACAGCGGGAATGGATGACCATTCAAAAACGACCGTAACCGCTCGATCACGTCCGCGGAATCCGCCCTTCGCCGCAGCCTCGGGTAAACCCTGGCGGTAGGCGGCCTGCCGCGATCGCGGTACGGAATTGGGAAACCGCCGGTCAGGCAGGTAGTTTCGGGCGCGTGATGCGGATCCTGCGGGCGCGGCCGCTGTGCACGGATTCGCTGCTGGCAGCCGCGGTCGGACTATTCCTGTTTGCCGGAGCGGCGGTCCACCACGGCTCCCTCGGCGACCGGCCGGGGCTGTTCGGGCTGCTGCTCGCCGCGGCGGGCGCGGTGCCGCTGGTGGTCCGCCGGCGCTACCCGATCACCGTGCTGCTCGCGGTGACCCTGCTGGTCGGCGCGTTCGCGCTGGCCGGGTACCGCGCGACGCTCGGCCGTCCTGACCTGCTGATCGCCGCGTACACGGTGTGGGCGCGCTATCCGGTCCGGCAAGCCTGGCCGCCGTCGCTGTTCGCGGTGGCCGGGTTCGAAGTCACGATGCTCGTCGGCGACAGTTCGAACCCGATCGGCGACACGGTGATCGCGGTGCTGCAAGCGTCCGCGACCGTCCTTATTGGACACTCGGTCTACCTCCGCGGGCTCGCCCTGCACGCAACCGCGGAACGGGCCGACCGCGCCGAACTGGCGGTCGTCGAGGAGCGGCTGCGCATCGCCCGCGAGCTGCACGACGTTGTCTCGCACCATCTGTCGGTGATCTCCGTGCAGGCCAACCTCGCGCGGTACGTCTTCGAGTCCGCGCCGGACACCGCTCGCGGCGCGCTCGACACGATCACCGGCACGACCACCGAGGCGCTGGACGAACTCCGCCGCCTGCTCAGCGTGCTGCGGCCGCCGCACCACGAGCCGGGCGAATACCGTCCACAGCCGGGTCTCGAAGAGCTTCCCTCGCTGGTCAGCCGGGTCCGCGAGGCCGGGCTGACCGTGCGGATGCGGGTCGCCGGAACGCCGCGGACGTTGCCGTCGGGGCAGCAGCTGTGCGCGTACCGGGTCGCGCAGGAAGCGCTGACGAACGTCCTGAAGCACACGCCGGAATCTTTCGCGACGCTGGACGTCGAGTACCTGTCCGACGCACTGCGGCTGAGCGTCGCCGACTCCGGCGGCGGACCGCGCACCGACGGCAATCCCGCCGGTCACGGCCTCGTCGGCATGCGGGAGCGGGCGCGTATGTACGGTGGCGAGATCGAAATCGGGCCTCGCGAACCGGCGGGGTTCGAGGTGGTGCTGACCCTCCCGTACTCGGACCGGACCGGCGGAGAACCGAAGTGACCAGTGTGCTCGTGGTGGACGACCAGGATCTCGTCCGCGCCGGGCTCGTCGCGCTGCTCAACGCCGCGCCGGGCGTCGAGGTCGTCGGCGAGGCGCGCGACGGGATCGAGGCCGTGCACGAGGCGGCGCGGCTGCGGCCCGAGGTGATCCTGATGGACATCCGGCTGCCCGGTCTCGACGGCGTGTCGGCCACCGCCCGCATCCTCGCCGGGCCGGACCACCCGCGCGTACTGATCCTGACCGTCTTCGACCTCGACGAATACGTGTACCGCGCGCTGCGGGCCGGCGCGGCCGGATTCCTGCTCAAGGACAGCCCGCCGGAGACGCTGATCTCCGGCATCCAGGCGGTGGCGCGCGGGGACATGCTGTTCGGCCCGACGATCACGCGGCGGCTGGTCGAGGCTTACACGAGCGCGCCGCCCGCGGAGCCCGCGCCGGAACTGAGCGGGCTGACCGAACGCGAACGGGAGGTGCTCCGGCTGGTCGGCACGGGGATGCCGAACGCGGAGATCGCGGCCCGGCTGCTGGTCAGCGAGGCGACGGTGAAGACGCACCTCAACCGGCTGATGCCCAAACTCGGCATCTCCAGCCGGGCGCAGGCGGTCGTCGTCGCTTACGAAACCGGATTGGTCCGGCCAGGGCGGTAGCCGAATTCGCGGCGCAGCACGCGTTCTCCCCGGCTTTCGTCCCTCCAATGTGGACAGTAATCCTCGGCTGACAGCCGCGACCAGGCCGTTCGGACCCGAGCCGACCACGGCTGCGACGAACCGGGCGCCCAGTGTCACTCCCGAACATCTGATCGAATATTGTCGTACCCCACGCCTACCGTGCACCCCATGCCGGTCCGCACGGGCCGCGCCTGCTGGAGAGGGGGGTCATGCCCGACCACGACACGTTGCTGGAGCGCGTGCGGAAGCTGCTGGCCAAGGCCGAGGACCCGGCCGTCACGCCCGCCGAAGCCGAGCTGTACAACACCAAAGCGGCGCAGCTGATCGCGCGGCACGGGATCGACAACGCGATGCTCGCCGCGTCCGGGCAAAGCGGCGACGACATCACGGTGCTGAAGCTGCCGATCTCCAATCCGTACAGCCGTGACAAAGCCAGCCTGCTCACCAGCATCGCGTACCCGTTGCGCTGCCGGACCTTGCTGCACCGGGTCGGCCAAGGGGTCGAAGAGGTCACCGTGTTCGGCTTCCGCACCGACCTCGCGCGGGTCGAGCTGCTGTTCACCAGCCTGTTGCTGCAGGCGAGCACGCAGCTCACGCGGGTGCGGCCGGAGGAACGGGTGTTCCGCGAATCGCTGGCGGCGTACCGGCGGACGTGGCTGCACGGTTTCGCGCGCGCGGTGCACGAACGGCTGACCGCGGCGGAAGAAAACGCCGCGCGGACGTACTCCGATGTCGCCGGCGGGAAGTCGGCGGAACTGGTGGTGCGGGACCGGACGGCGCTGGTGCAGCAGGCCTTCGACCGCGAGTACGGCGACCTGCGCTCGGCGGCCCCGCGACGGTTGTCGGGGTCCGGATACCGGGAGGGGCACCGGGCCGGGACCCGGGCGAATCTCGACCCGGCGGCGCTGGGAAGGCGGCGGTCAGCGCTTCCGGTGCGCTGACCTGGAGGGCGTCGTGCTCCGCATCGAAGACCTCGCCGCCCGGCCGGAGCTGCGCGTTCCCGCGCTCCAGCTGGGATTCGTCGGCGGGGAGTTCCTCGGCCAGGGCCTCACCGCCGGGCTGGCGAGCTCGAGGCGGATCGCCCCGGAGTTCTTCCTGGTCCTCCTCGACGACGACGTACCGGTAGCGCGAGCGGCGGCGATTCCCGTCGCCTTCCCCACCCCAGAGCGAACTGAACTGCCCGACCACGGCTGGGACGGTGCTCTCGTCTGGGCCGCCGAAGACCACCTCGACGGACGGGCACCCACCACGCTGGTCGCACTGGAGGTGTACGTCGCGGAATCCGCGCGCGGGCAAGGGATCGCCGCGCAAGCGCTCGTGGAGTTGCAGAACCGGGCGCGCCGGGCTGGGCTTTCCCGGCTGGTCGTGCCGGTGCGGCCCACCGGAAAACCGCCGTTGGAGTCCATTGTGGACTATCTCGGCCGGGGCACCGATCCCTGGCTGCGCAGTCACGAGCGGCTGGGCGGGAAGTTCCGGAAGATCGCACCGTTCGCGATGACCGTCACCGGCACGCTCGCGCAGTGGGCGCAGTGGACCGGCATCCGGCTCGAAGACGGACACACCGTCGTGCCCGGCGGAATCGCCCCGGTACTGGCGTCGACGGAACAGGATCTGGGCGTGTACGTCGAACCGAACGTCTGGTACGAGCACCCGCTCTGACTACTCCTGCTCCCAGCCAGGCAGCCAAACCCCGTCCCCTGGTTCCTGCCCGGTCACCAGGTGATCGCGCAGCTTCCGCACGTCCGGATGCGCGGGCTCGCGCCGCCACAGCAGCGACATCGGGTACACCGGCGTCGGGTCGACCACCAGCACGCGGCGGAGGTCGTACTCGTCCGGCCAGAAGTAGCGCGAGCCAGCGCCCACGAACGTCGCCAGGTCCGGCGAGGTCGCCAGTTCGTCCAGCATCGTTTCGTTGCCGAAGACCGGGCCGGACACGTCGATGGTCAGGCCGAACGCCTCGGCCAGCTCCGCGTAGTACGCGCCCCATTCCATGCTCGCCGACAGCCCCGGCATCCAGATCCGATGGCCGACGAGTTTCGCGATCGGCACCGACGGCAGGTCGGCGAACGGGTGGTGCGGGCCGACCAGCAGCTCGTGCGCGTCGTAGTCCACCACCCCGCTCGTCACGCCGCCCGGCAGGTCGCGCTTCGGCACCCCGCGGAACGCCGCGTCGACCGAACCAGCCGCGACCGCAGCGACGGCGGCGTCAAAGCTCAACTCGGCGCCGGTGGTCACGATCTCCAGCTCCACCTCCGGGAACGCCCGGTGGAAGCTCAGCGCCAGCTGCGCCGACTTGGTCCGCCGGTTCAGCACGTCCACCCGCAACGGCCGCTGCTCCGGACGCACCGCGGCGAGTGCGCTTTTCTCGGCGTCGAGCAGCACCCGGGCGTGTGGCAGGAACGCCTCGCCGTCGGTGCTCAACCGGGCCCCGCGCGCGGTGCGGGTGAACAACTGCACCCCTAGTTCGCGTTCCAGCGCGCCGACGCGTTTGGACACTGCTTGCTGCGTGATCCCCAGCTCCGCGGCCGCTTCCTGGAACTGCCCTCCGTCCACGACGGCGACGAAGGTCCGCACGAATTCCAGCTCCACGGGCCAATCCTAAGCGCTCGCGCCGCCCGCCGCGGCGGGTTGCCTCGACCCCGCTACTTGTCTGAGGAGTTGTGGTACGCTCCGCCTCGATGTTCACGCGCTTCCTTCTCCTTCGCCGCCACGGCGGGGCCTGACCGGACCGGCCCCCCGCCGTGGGGCAAGCACGCGCGCCGGTCGGCTCCCGACCACTTGAAGGACCGCAGATGAACACCGTTTGGAACCGGCAGCGACCCTCTCGCATGCCGTCGTACCGCTACCGCGACGTCTACCAGCGCGTCGACGTCCCCAACACCGGCCGCGCCTGGCCCGGCAACCGGATCACCCAAGCCCCGCTCTGGGTGCCGGTCGACCTGCGCGACGGCAACCAGGCGCTGGCCGAACCGATGGACCCGGCGCGCAAACGCCGGTTCTTCGAACTGATGATCAGCATGGGGTACAAGGAAATCGAGGTCGGCTACCCGTCCGCGTCGCAGACCGACTACGACTTCGTCCGGCTGCTCGCGGACACCGATCTGGCCCCGGAAGACGTCACCATCGTCGTGTTCACCCCGGCGCGGCGCGACCTGATCGAGCGCACCGTCGAGTCCGTCCGCGGCATCCGCAACGACGTCGTGATCCACCTGTACACCGCCACCGCGCCGACCTGGCGCACAGTGGTCCTCGGCCACGACCGAGCGTCGCTGAAAGAACTGATCCTCGACGGCGCCCGCGACGTTCTGCGCGCGGCCGGCGACCGGCCGAACATCCGCTTCGAGTTCTCCCCCGAGGTCTTCAACCTCACCGAACCCGACTACGTCCTGGAAGTCTGCGACGCGGTCACCGAAACCTGGCAGGCGAGCCCGGACCGTCCGGTGATCCTGAACCTGCCGGCGACCGTCGAGATCGCGACGCCCAACGTGTACGCCGACCAGATCGAGTACATGCACCGCAACCTCGCGCGCCGCGATTCGGTGATCCTGTCCGTGCACCCGCACAACGACCGCGGCACCGGCGTCGCCTGCGCCGAACTCGCCGTGCTGGCCGGGGCCGAGCGCGTCGAGGGCTGCATTTTCGGCAATGGCGAGCGCACCGGGAACGTCGACTTGGCGACGCTCGCGCTGAACCTGCACGCACAGGGCGTCGACCCGATGATCGACTTCTCGGACATCGACGAGATCCGCCGCACCGTCGAGTACTGCAACCGGATCGAGGTCCACGCGCGGCATCCGTACGTCGGCGACCTCGTGCACACCGCGTTCAGCGGCACCCATCAGGACGCGATCAAGAAGGGCTTCGCCGAACATCACGCACGCGCCGCGGAAACCGGCGTGCCCGCCCGCGATCTGGACTGGCGCGTCCCGTACCTGCCGATCGACCCCGCCGACCTCGGCCGCGACTACGCCGCCGTGATCCGGGTGAACTCGCAGTCCGGCAAGGGCGGAATCGCCTATCTGCTGGAAAACGAGTACGGCATCACGCTGCCGCGGCGGCTGCAGATCGACTTCGCGCGCCGCGTCCAAGGCCACACCGACGGCTCCGGACACGAGGTGACCGCGACCGAACTGTGGCAGCTCTTCGAAGCCGCCTACCTGCAGCCGAACCCGACGATCACGTTGTCCCGCTTCGAAAACTCAGCCGACGAGCACACCAGCATCACTCTGCGCGTCGACGGGATCGAGCACACCAGCACGCACACCGGAACCGGGCCGGTCGAAGCGCTCACCGCGGCGCTCGGCGAGCACGGGCGGAAGGTGGACATCGTGGCCCTGCACCAGACGAGCATCGGCTCCGGCAACGACAGCGAAGCGTTGACTCTGCTGGAATATCGCACTGACAGCGGTACACAATGGACAGCCGGGCGCGACCGTTCGGTGCTCGCGGCCAGCCTCACCGCAGTGGTGAACGCGGCATAAGCCCAGCGGTGCGAGCTCGACCTGCGCTCGCACCGCCTCAGCCGTTACCGCGAAGAAAGGCCAGCACCGCCAGCACTCGACGGTTCCCGTCGTCCGTCGGCGGGAGGTCGAGTTTCGACAGGATGCTTCCGACGTGCTTGCCCACCGCGGCGTCGGACACCACCAGCCGCCGGGCGATCGACGCGTTCGAGTGCCCCTCGGCGATCAGCGACAGGACCTCCCTTTCCCGCGCCGACAGCCGGGCGAGCGGGTCGGCCCGGCGGCGCAGCAACTGGCGCACCACCTGCGGATCCACCGCCGTTCCGCCGTCGACGACCTGGCGCAGCGTCGCGACGAATTCCTCGACGTCGACCACCCGGTCCTTCAGCAGGTAGCCGACCCCGCGCCCCTCGGCGGAGTCGAGCAGCTCGGCCGCGTGGTGGTGTTCGACGTATTGGCTCAGCACCACCACAGCCAGCTCCGGCCGCGTGCGCCGCAGCTCGACCGCGGCGCGCAGGCCCTCGTCGGAATGGCCGGGCGGCATCCGGATGTCGGTGAGCACCAGATCCGGTCCGTGCTCGCGCACCGCGGCGTGCAACCCCTCGGCATCACCGACCGCGGCGACGACCTCGAAACCGAACCGCTCCAGCAACCCGCACAATCCCTCGCGCAGCAGCACCTCGTCTTCGGCGAGGACGACCCGCATCGGCTCTCCCCTCAGCACGGCAGCTCCACTCGCACGACGGTCGGCCCGCCGACCGGACTGCGCACCCACATCCGGCCGCCCAGCACGGCGACCCGGTCGCTCAAGCCGGTGATCCCCGTGCCGCGCGACGGCTCAGCACCGCCCGCTCCGTTGTCCCATACCTCAATGGTAAGCACCCGACCGACAATTCCGGCGGTCACCGAGGCGCAACTGGCCGCGGAGTGCTTGGCGACATTGGTCAGCGACTCGGCCACCACGAAGTACGCCGTGGACTCCACCGACTCCGGCAACCGCACCGGCACCGCCACGTCCACGGTGACCGGCACCGCGCATCCGTCGGCGAGCTCCTCCAACGCGGCGGGCAAGCCGAGTTCAGCGAGCGCACGCGGATGGATTCCGTTGATCAGCTCGCGCAACTCGACCATCAGCTTCTTGGCCTGGTCATGCGCGTCCGACACCGCCTTCGCCGCCGCGGAATCCGGTGGCAGATCGACCTTCGCGAGCCCGAGCTGCAGGCTCAGCCCGACCAGCCGCTGCTGCGCGCCGTCGTGCAGATCGCGTTCGATGCGTTTGCGTTCCGCGTCGAACGCCGACAGCAGCCGCGTGCGGGATTGCGACACCTCGGTCAGCTCGCCGCGGAGCTTCTCGGCTGCCCCGTCGGTGAGCAGCGAACGCGCCAGCATCGCGTGCAGGCCAGCGAACCCGGAGAGCAGATAGCCGGACAGAACGAGCAGCACCACCCCAGCCAACGCGTACGGCACCGCACCGCCCGGGGTGGAAACCTCAGTGAAGCCAACGGAAATCGTATCGTTCTCGTTGACGAGCAGCGGACTCGCCACCAGAACGGCCGCGAACAACGCGACCATGCCAGCCACCGAGTACAGCGCGGGAATCGCGGTGCACAACAGCACCGCGTACCCGAGTTCACGCCACGCCGCCGGTTCGGTGTAGCGCGTCCGCATTCGGGGCCACCAGCCCGGTTCACTGATCGGTCCAAAGGGGACTGTGACCGGGTTGAGGTCGACCATGCGCAACCGCTGCCTTTCGACCCCGGCAACCACCGCTGCCCACGCCGGGCCCGCGCTCAGGAACAGCAGCATGCCGAACACCGAGAACGCCGCGACCAGCCCCAGATCGGAGGTCTGTCCTTGCACGACCCGGCTGACCAGCACCGCGAGCGGAAGCAGGCAGAACCCGAACGGAAGACCGAACAGCAGCGTCATCGGGCCGGTGCTGAGCCCGTACAGCAGCGCCCGCCACGGCCAGGAGGAGATCAGGAATGTCCGATGCGACAAAGCATCCAGCACAGTACGCGGTTTCGCGGTTGTCGAGACGGTAGCCACGAGATCCAGATTAGCCAGCGCGCTGCCCGGTTTCGATCAGCTTGCCCGTAGTCTCGGAGGTAGGGCTAGGCATACCCGGCACGCGGTCCTGACCTTGACTTCAAGTTAAGTTGAAGTTCTACCTTCGGCGTCGTGACCGAGACGACTGACGCCGGAGTGCGGCGCCCACCGAGATCTCTGCTGGCGACGTTGCTCGGCGTCAGCACCATGACCATCATGGCCAGTGCCACGATCACACCCGCGTTGCCAGGCATGCAGCAGCACTTCGCCGCGGAACCGCACGCGGAACTTCTCGTCCGGCTGGTGCTGACGTTGCCGGGGCTGGCGATCATGGTCTCCGCGCCGTTGCTCGCCAAGCTGAGCGGCCGGACCGGACGTGTGCCGCTGCTGCTCGCCTGCCTCGCCCTGTACACCGTCGGCGGCGGGTCCGGTCTGCTGCTGGACTCGCTCCCCGCACTGCTCGTCGGACGGGCCGTGCTCGGCATCGGCATCGCCGGGATCATGACCACGTCCACCGCGTTGATCGCCGACCATCACGACCCCGAGGAACACGGCCGCGTGCTCGGATTGCAAGGCGCGGCAATGGGTTTCGGCGGCGTCGTCGCGCTGCTGCTCGGCGGCTTGCTGGCCGCGCTTGACTGGCGCGGTCCGTTCGCCATCTACCTGCTCGCGATTCCGATGCTGGTGCTCGTGCTGCGATTCGTGCCGGACGCGCCCGTCCAGCCGACCGATCCGGCGGACACCACCACGGCCGCGTCGCCGTGGCAGCCAAGGTTGCTCGGGTTGTACGCGTTGATCTTCATCGGCGTCGTGGTCTTCTACACCGTTCCGACACAGGCACCGTTCTGGCTGGCCGAAGTCGGCGGCGCCGGACCGGCAGTCGCGGGAGCCTTGATCGCCGCGGTCAATCTGGTGATGACCTTGGTGGGCCTGAACTTCCGCCGGCTGCGGGCCCGTTGGTCCTTCCCCGCGCTGGCCATCGCGATGTTCGCCGCGTTCGCCGTCGGGCTGGTCGTCCTCGGTACCGCGAGTGCATTGTGGACAGCCGCGCTGGGCATGGTCGTGGTCGGACTTGGCATTGGGCTGCAGAACCCGACCGTGAACGGCTGGCTGGTCTCCACCGCCTCCCCTGGGGTGCGAACCAGGGCGCTGGGGTTGCTGACCTCCGCGTTGTTCCTCGGCCAATTCTCGTCGCCGCTGATCGCGCAGCCGGTGATCGACGCCGTCGGGATGGGGACGACGTTCGTCCTGGCTGGAGCGTTAGCCGCGGCCGTCGGGATTGTCGTGGCTGTCATCCATCGGCGATGACACGTAGTCGACGACCTGCGCGTGCGTCGCGAACCAAACCCCGTCGTGCGAAGCGATGTGCTCCAGCAGCTCGGTGAGAATCGTGATGCGGGAACGATGTCCGATGATGTGCGGGTGCATGGTGAGTTGGAAAAGGCCGCCCTCGGCCAAGGCTAGGTCGAACTCGTCACGCCAGATCGGCAGCACTTCCCGCGGCGGGGTGTACGGACGCTGCGAGCCGAAGCGGTTCATCGTGAAGTACGGCGCGTCGTCGCGGATCCATTCCACCGGAAGCTCGACGATGCCAGTCGGTTCGCCGTCGGCGAGGATCTCGTAGCAGCCGTTGTCCGCCATCAACGAGGAGTCGTAGGCGAGGCCCAGTTCGCGGATGATCGCGAGGGAACTTTCGGAGAAGTCCCAGGACGGCGTGCGGATGCCGACCGGACGCGTGCCGGTGAGCCGCTCCAGCGTGTCGGCGGCCCGGAAGGTGAGGTCACGTTCAGCGGTGGGCGGCAGTTGGGCGTTGCTTTCGTGGATCCAGCCGTGCAACGCGACTTCGTGCCCAGCATCCACATAGGACTGTGCCTCGCCGTCGTGCAGCAACGCCGACACCGCGGGCATGAAGAACGTCGACGGCACCCCGAACCGCTCAAGCAGCTTCAACACCCGCGGCACGCCGACCCGCGAGCCGTACTCGCCTTGCGAGAGCTTGCCCGGCAGCACGTGGCCGTCGCGCAACGAGATCGTCTCGTGGTCGGAGTCGAACGACAACGCCACGGCCACTCGCGCCCCGCCCGGCCAGGAGTCCGGCCGCAGCGGCCGCCCGGCACGCACGCGCTCGACGTGACCCCGCCAGGTTTGCTCGCTCCACTGCCACGGTTCCGTCATGCTTCCTCCCCCTGCGCCGCGAGGCTTCATCGTATCGCTGTGCCACGATGAGGCACATGCACGACGAAGAGCCCGAGAAGCCAGCCAGCGGGGTCCGGACGATGAACAGCGTCCTCAGCACGCTGCGAGTCTTCGAGGAAGTCGCCCAGCGACAGCCCATCGGCGTCTCGGAGCTGGCGCGGTGCACGGAGATCCCGAAGAGCACCGTGCAGCGCGGGCTGATCACGCTTCAGCAGGCAGGATGGCTGAAAGTCGTGGACGCCGAACGCTCGCGCTGGGGTGTCGCGCCGCGCGTGCTGGCGCTCGGTCTGCGCGACTGCGGGAAGCCGGACCTCAAGGAGCTGGCCGACCCGGTCGTCAAACGGCTCGCCGCGGAGACGAACGAGACCGTCATGCTGGCCGAACGCGACGGCGACAACCTCGTCGTCATCGCCACTCAGCACACCGACCAGGTCGTGCGGGTCGTGCTGGATGTCGGCACGCGTGTCCCGCTGCTGGCCACCTCCGGCGGCACGGCGATCATGGCGCGGCTCGACGAATCCGAGGTCGAGGAGCTGTTCACCCACGAACTTCCCGAGTTCGCCCAGAACCCGGCACCGGATTTCGTCGCCCTCCGCCGCGACATCGCCTTGACCGCGAAACGCGGGTACGCGCTCAACGGGTCCTCGTCGTGGTACCGCCCGCAGGTGTCGTCGATTGGCGCGGCCATCACGGACCCGGCCGGACGGCCAGTGGCGACGATCACCCTCGCGATTCCCGACACGCGCTACTCCCGCGCCCAGGAGAAGACCTTCGCGCCGCTGGTCGTGGCCGCGGCGGCCGAGGTCAGCCGCCTGCTCGCCGAAAGCTGACACGGAGCGTGCCGCATTGCGGAATGATGCGTACCGTGTTGTGGCATGAGTGAGTTCCCGGAGACGACCCCGTTGCGCTTGCGCGACGTCATCTTCCGCAACCGCGTCTGGATGTCCCCGATGGCGCAGTACGCGGCGGGCCCGGACGGGCTGCCGACCGAATGGCATCTGGCGCACTACGGCCCCCGCGCGATCGGCGGCGTCGGGCTGGTCATGGTCGAGGCCACCGCGATCAGCCCAGGCAACCGGTGCACCGCGGCCGACCTCGGGCTTTGGAACGAGGAACAGGCGCTCGCGCACCGGAAGCTGACCTCGTTCGTCGCCGGCCACGGCGCGGTGCCCGCGGTGCAGCTGAACGCCGTCGGCCGCAAGGGATCGCACCAGGTCCCGTGGGTCGGTGACGGGCAGAACGGACCGGTGCCGGTCGCCGACGGCGGCTGGGAGCTGATCGCGCCGTCGGCGATCCCGTTCGGCGACCTGGCGATGCCCCGCCCGGCGACCGCGGCTGACCTGGACCAGGTCGTCGAGGACTTCGCGCACGCGACCCGGATGGCCGAGCTGGCCGGTTACCAGGCTGTCGAAATCCACGCCTCGCACGGCTATCTGCTGCACCAGTTCCTGTCGCCGCTGTCCAATCAGCGCACCGACGAGTACGGCGGAAGCCCGCGGAACCGGATGCGCTTCCCGCTGCGCGTGGCCCGCGCCGTGCGGGAGGCGTTCCCGCAGGAAAAACCGGTGTTCGTCCGCATCACCGCCACCGACTGGGTCGAGGACAGCATCGCGCTCGACGACGCCGCGGCGTTCGCCAAGGAACTGGCGGCGATCGGGATCGACCTGCTCGACGTGACCTCCGGCGTGCTCGTGCGCGATCGAGGCGCCCGGCCGCCGAACCGGGAAGGCGTGAACGTCGAGTTCGCCGCCGCGCTCAAGGAAGCGTCCGGGCTGGCGGTCGCGCCGGTCGGACAGATCACGGACTTGGCGGCCGCGGGCCGGATCATCCGCGAGGGCAAGGCCGATGCCGTGCTGATGGGGCGATCACTGCTGCGCGACCCGTACCTCGCCCTGCGCAACCAGCCCAAAGACGCCTGGCCCGTCCGCTACCACCGCGCTTTCTGAGGGACTACCCGTGAATCACGAAACCACCCGCCCCGACGGCACGAGAATCCATTACACCGCAACCGGTTCTGCCGACGGACCCGCACTGACGCTCATCCACGGCTGGGGCTGCGACCGCGGGGATTTCGACACGATCGTCAAACACCTCCCGCCCGAGGTCCGCGTGCTGGCCGTCGATCTCGCGGAACACGGCGACTCACGGTCGTCTCGCGACACTTGGACCATCGAGGAATTTGCTCGCGACGTAGCCGCCGTACTGGCCGCCGAGTCGGTCGAATCCACTGTCGTAGCCGGGCATTCGCTTGGCGGAGCGGTCGCGGTCGAGACCGCCCGGCTGCTTCCGGACACGATCACCCGGGTGATCGCGCTCGATGCGTTGCACTACTTGGGCTTGTTCCCCGCGCAGAGCGAGGAGGACGCCCAAGCGTTGCTGCAGCCGTTCCGCGAGGACTTCACCGGAGCGATGCGAGGAATGGTCGAAGCCGGTTCGCCAGAAGGCACCGATCCGTCCTTAGTGGACTCGTATATCAACAAGATGGGCTCCGTACGTCAGCCCGCCGGTCTGCACGCGCTCGAAGGCCTCGCACGCTGGGACATGGACGCGGCGCTGCGCGAGATCGCCCAGCCGGTCGTGCTGTTCGCCGTGCGCTCGATCATCGCCAAGGAGGCGATCGACCGCTACAGCGACCGGATCCGGATCGAACTGGTCGACCTCGGCAGCCACCACTTCCCCGTCGAATCCCCGGCGGAAACCGCCAAGATCCTGGCCGACGAACTCTAGGCCCGTCGCCCGCCATCGACGGACAACGTCGTCCCGGTGATGTACGACGCGGCGTCCGAACAAAGCCAGACCACGGCCGCGGCGGCTTCTTCGGGAGTCGCCAGCCTGCCGAGCGGAGTGATCGCTTCCTGCCGGGCGATCATGCCGGGGTCGCCAGCCCACTTGTCGAACCCCGGCGTCCGCGTCGGCCCCGGGCACACCGCGTTGACGCGAATGCCGTCCGCCGCGTAGTCGACCGCCGCGACCTTGGTCAGGCCCACAATCCCGTGCTTCGACGCGACGTAAGCCGGCGCGTTCGGGATCGCGTACAACCCGCCGTTGGACGCGACGTTCACGATCGCGCCGCCCTTCAGGTGCGGCAGTTCGTACTTCATGCAGAGAAAGGTCCCGGACAGATTCACCTGCACGACGCGCTCGAACTCGGCGAGCGTCAACTGGTCAACGCGTTTGTGCGACGACAACCCGGCGTTGTTCACCGCGAAGTCGAGCCCGCCGTACGCCTCGACCGTCTGCTTCACCGCGGCCTGCACTGAAGACTCGTCGCCGATGTCGACCTGGACAGCCAGCGCTTCCCCGCCGTCCTTCTTGATCAACTCGACGGTTTCCGCCGCGGCCGCCGCGTCGATGTCCAGGACGGCCACCGCTGCCCCGGTGCGCGCGAACTCGATCGCCGCCGCGCGGCCGATCCCGCTGCCCGCCCCGGTGACGAGCCCGCGTCGCCGGCTCACGACAGCGACTCGTGGTTCGCCCAGGCCACGCGATACGAATGCCGCGCCTGCCACTTCTCGATCACCTCGTGCAGCTCAGGTGCGGTGAAGCTCTTGGCCAGCGTGCCGAGGTCGGCGAGGGTGACCTGGACGATCGCCGTCGCGATCAGCGCCGGGATGGCGTCTTCCCCGGGGATCGGCAGGTGGCGGCGAGTTTCGACCGACTCGGCGAACCCGGTCGCCAGCATGGCCTGTTTGATATCGCTGAGGTACTGATCCAGCTCGCCATCGGGTAGCGGCTGGTCGAACGAAACAATCATCGTGTGCGTGATCATGCTTCAAGTTTTGCCCCGGTTCCGCCCGGACGTCCAAGACCGATTCGCTATTTGGCGATAACCTGGAGGCATGGCTGAACTGGAGACGCGCGAACTCGAGTACTTCCTGGCAGTCGCCAGCGAGCTGCACTTCGGCCGGGCCGCGGTACGGCTGTCGATCGCCCAGCCGGCGCTCTCGAAGGCGATCCAACGCATCGAAACCCGGCTCGGCGTGCAGTTGTTCGCCCGCTCGAGCCGCCACGTCGAACTGACCGCGGCCGGCGAGGCGCTCCAGGAACACGGACGGCACGCGCTCAACGCGGTCAGCGCCGCCGCCCGCAACGCCCGCCGCGCCGGCGAAAGCCACCTGCGCCTGGTGCTCAAACCGGGCGGCGACGCCGGACTGCTGTCCGGAATCCTCGCCGAATACTCCCACCATCCCGACGCCCACCAGGTCGACATCCTCTTCAGCGGCCCCGCCGACCGCGCCGACTTCCTCCTCAGCGGCCGCGCGGACGTCGGCCTCCTGTTCGTCCCGTTCGACGACCTGACCGGGCTTGCCCACGAAACCCTCCACGCCGAGGATCGCGTCGCCATCGTCCCCAGCACACACCGGCTGGCTCAGCAGCCGTCGGTCCGGCTGTCCGATTTGGACGGAGAAACGCTGCCGTCGTGGAAGGGCGTGCCCGGCGTCGAGGGAACCGGCCCGGAGGTGGCTGACGTGGTCCAGTTGCTGCACCTCATCTCGCTGGAACGGATGGTCGGCGTACTGCCGCGGTCGCTGGTCGACCAGGTCCCGCCGGGCGTGGTCTGCGTGCCGATCGCGGACGCTCCGCCCAGTCAGCTGGTGCTCGCGTGGAACGAGCAGGACCGGCGGCCGCAGGTGGCTTCGTTCGTGAACGCGGCGCTGGATTCGGTCCGTTGACCCGCGGTTGAAGACCAGGCGCGCCGCCCTGAACACCGCAGCCCCCACGACCGCGGGTGCGGGGACGGCTGCCTGCCCGGTCACCCGCACCACGCTAGGGCGGCCGAACCGGCGAAACATCCGTCCGCGGTCGATCGCGGGTAGCCGTTGGTCTAATTGCGTTCAATCCCGCGGCCAGGAGTGTCATGCTGGCTGGCGTGGAGGACATCATCGCAGCGGTCGGACCCCGGCTCCGCCACTTCCGGCGGCAACGCAACCGCACCCTGGACGAACTGTCGAACGCGACCGGCATCTCGATCAGCACCCTCTCCCGTCTCGAATCCGGCCAGCGCAAGGCCACCCTCGAACTGCTGCTGCCCATCGCCCGGGCGCACCGGGTCCCGCTGGACGAACTGGTCGGCACCGCCCCGCTGCAGCCGGTCACTCGCAGCGACCGGACCGTCGTGCCGCTCACCCAGCAGCCCGGGCAGTTCCAGTCGCTCAAGATGATCTTCGACGCCGCCCAGTGCGAACCCGATCCGCGCACGCATCCCGGCCACGAGTGGTTCTGCGTGCTCAGCGGCAAGGGCAGGCTCGTTCTCGGCGACCACGACGTCGTCCTCAAAGCAGGCGAGGTCGCCGAATTCGACACCCGGATCCCGCATTGGTTCGGCAGCACCGGCGAGGGCCCGGTCGAAATCCTCAGCATGTTCGGCAAGCAGGGGGAGCGCATCCGCGTCCGCGCCAAGACCCGCTGATTGCTCCACTTGGCGGTATAACCCCGGGCGTAGGGGAAAACCTATGCCCGCACTGAGCTGCGTTTATCGGAACACACCGTCGAAAGTCGGTGCCTAGCACCAAAAATTCCGACTTAACATCCGTGTCCCGCGGACGGACACCCTTTTCCCTCCGCGCGTTTCCTTCGCTCACGACGAGGAGATGCATCGATGCGGAAACTCTTTGCCCTGCTCACTTCCGCCCTGGCGGCCGCGGCCGTCGTCGCCGGCAGCCCGCCGGTTTCCGCGGCACCGGGCAGCGGGGTGGTGCCCGGGCTGACCGGGGCCGCCGCGAAAGCCGCCGCCGGGACCGCCGCGGACAAATTCCTCAAGCTGCGCCGCGAAAAAGCCGGCCGCTCCGTCAAACCGCGGATCGACGCGCAGCAGCACACTTTCTGGGGTCCCGAACCGCAATTGTCCAGCGGCGCGGACGGAATTCTCGTCACACACAGTGTCGTCCCGGACCTGCGACTCTCGAACAGCGCGGACGTCGTCTACGCCCCGACGGTCAAGCCCACCGGCCATTCCTGCATCGAGGTCGTCACGGCGTACGGACTCGACCAAGGCGGTCAGGTCTGGGCTTGGGACTGGTGCGGGACGGTCGGCCCGGCCAAGGTCGTCCCGCTGGACAGCTCGTTCCTTTCCAATTACACGTCCACAGTGGACGGACACCCGGCGTTCACCGTCCAGGAAGTCCAGGCCGACGCGAGCGCCAACAGCTGGACGGCGTCGCTCTACAACGTGAAGACCGGCAAGTGGGACGACCTGTTCTCGCAAAGCGGCAGCGACCAGAGCACCCTCAACGAGGGCTGGGACATCTTCGAGCTGTACTCGACCGTCGACCCGTCGACCGGCCAGGCTTACTACTGTTCGGACGCCAAGGGCAAGGTCTTCGAATCCAGCCAGTTGCAGTTGCGCATCGGCGGCCAGTGGACCCCGGCGACGGAGTCGAACTCGCCGTTGCAGCCGACCGCCAACCCGAACCCCAGCGACTACAGTTGTTCGTCGCTGAACTTCGAGGTGCCGACGCCGAACAGCAACTGGCGCGTCACCGTCTAGGCCCCGGCCGGCAGGAGTGCGTGCCACCAGCGGTCGAACGCGGCACTGCACCCCTGCCGGTTGGCGTAATCACGGGCCACCTTCTGAGATATCTCGCCGGCCCGGTCCGCGACCGCCGTGCCTGCCCGGTAACACAACCGCAGCTCCTGCCACAGCGGCGCGTCCTCGATCGCCCGCACGACGATCCCGTCCTGCCGGTCCTCCCGAGTCGCCAACGCCGGCGCGACCGCCATGCCCTCGCGCACCAGATCCAGCAAAGTAGCCAGACACTGCGGCCGGTGCGGCTGATCGAGCACGACCCCGCGTTGTCGGCAGACCTCCTGTAAGTACGCCGACCACCGGGTCGTCCACGGCGGATCGTCCGCCCAGGGATACCCGGCGAGCTCCGCCAGCGGGATCTCCGCGCGGGAAGCCAGCGGATGCGCTTCGGCCAGAATCACGAAAACCGGCTCCCGCGCCTGCACGACGACACTCTCGACGCCGTCCGGAACGATCCGATCCGGAAGCGGCGCAAGGTAAACCAATGCGAGATCGAGGTCCCCGTCCGCGAGCGCCGCCAACGTCCGAGCCTCGTCCTGCTCCTCGTGCACCCGGACCGCGGGACACCACGGCTGATCCCGCAACCACCTCGCCAACGCGAGATGCAGAAACCCGCTGTACCCGCCGAGGCGAACCGCCCCAGCCGCTTCCCGCCGCGCCCCAGCCCGCTCGGTCAACGCCGACATCCCCGCCAGCACCGCCCGCGCGTCCGCGACGACGTCCTCCCCGAGCGCGGTCGGCACGCATCCCGTCGGCGAGCGCGCGAACAAACTCCCGCCGACCGACCGTTCGACCCGCCGCAGCAACCCGGACAACGCCGGTTGAGAAACGTGCAACGCCTTGGCCGCGCGAACGAGACTGTGCGCGTCGGCGATGGCCACGAGCGCGCGCAGGTGGCGCAGTTCCAGCTCCATGACTCCTCCGGCCGCAACCCCTCTCGCCTGGCCACTGTAACGCCGAAGATCGTGGGGAATTACCGACGCGAGTCGGTACTCAGTCGCTCCCGGCGCAGCGCGTACAGCGCGATGCCGAGGCCAATCACGGTGAGGACCGCGGCCAGCAGATAAATCGACTGCGGCGCACGGGCGATCACCTGCCCGCCCAGCAGCCCCGCGACCGCGGCGGCCAGCTGGAACCCGGACGCGTTGACCGCTACCGCCAACGTCGGAACGCTGCTGCCCGCGGCGATCACCCGCGCCTGCATTCCCGGGACGATCCCGAAGGCAAGCATTCCGAGCACGAACACCAACCCGATCATCACCGGTTTGACCGGGCTGCCCAGCCACGCCGCCGCCAGCGCCACCACTAGCGCGGCGAGCATCCAGGCCAGCGACGGCAGCAGTGCCCGGTCCGCCCACCGCCCGCCGAGGTAGTTGCCCGCGACCGCGCCGATTCCGTAAAGAACCAGCAGCACCGGAAGCAGCTCGCTGCTGAATCCACTGACGTCGGTGAGCAATGGCGCGATATACGTAAAAACGGTCACCACGCCCACGTTGCCGAGCACGGTCAGGCCGATCGCCTGCCAGACGTTGCGATCAGCCAGTACCCGCAACTCCCCGCGCACCGACCCGGTCGCGGGCTGGGCCGGAACGAACCGCAGCACGAGCAACAACGCGATCCCGCTGACCACGGCCACCGCCCCGAACGTCGCCCGCCAGCCAAGATGATGGCCGAGAACCGTGCCGAGCGGACTGCCCGCGACGATGCCCAGGTTCAGCCCCATGGTCACCTTTGCGATGGTCGAAACCGCCTTTCCCGGCGGAGCCATCGACACGACAGTCGCGATCGCGACCGCGAAGAACGTCGCCACCACCAGCCCGGCGACGAACCGCGACACCACCGCGAGCGCGTAGCCCGGAGCGAGCGCCGACCCGAGATTGCCGGCCATGGACACCACGATCAGCCCGGCGATGAGCGGTTTGCGCGCGACCCGCGCGGTAGCCAACGTGACCAGCGGCCCGCCGACGATCATCCCGATCGCGTAGGCGGTGACGAGCAGCCCGGCCGACCCGACCGAGACCGACAACCCGGCGGCGACGTCGGGCAGGATGCCGGCGATCACGAACTCGCCGGTGGTGAGGCTGAAGACAACGAGCAGCAAGGAAAACACCGAGAGCGGCACGGCACCCCACAGTAGTTCTAGTTCGAATGATTCGAACTAGAACTATCACAGCTCGAATCAGTTCCGCTAGACTCGGGTGCATGGCAGGGACTCCGGGCGTGGACCGCGACGTATGCAAACTGGTCCACCACCTCGCGCACACGCTGGACGTCCACGTGCGTCGCGTGGCGGAGCAGATGGGCCTGACGCCGAGCCAAGTGATCGCGTTGCGCGAACTGTCCGAGCCGATCACCGCGCGCGAGCTGGCCACCCGAATGGTGTGCGAAGCGTCGAACGCCACCTTCGTCCTGGACCGGCTCGAAGAGCAGGACCTCATCCAGCGTCAGCCGCACCCCGCGGACCGCCGGGCCAAGCAGATCGTGCTGACCCCGGCAGGCAAACGCCGCCGCACCGAAGCACTGCGCCACCTGGACGCGCGCTCCCCGCTGACGCCGCTCAGCCCGGTCCAGCAGGAATCCCTGCACGAACTGCTCCGCGCACTGATGCCGGACAGCACGGCCTAGTTCACCGGAAAGCCGACTTTCGTCGCCCCAATAGGTCTGGACAACTCCGCGAGTGGTCTAGACAATATGTGCCCAGGGGGTCGCATCGGACCGGAGGAACCGCAATGAAGCGTGCTCGTTTCCTCGTCGTGCTCCTGCTAGCCGCAGCCGGACTGGTCGTCGGCGGGCCAGCGCAGGCGGCGAACCTGCTCGCCAACCCCGGTTTCGAAGCCGGTTCGACCGCCGGCTGGACCTGCCCAGCAGGCGCGGCCGTGAAGACGCCAGTGCACTCGGGCAGCTACGCCCTAGCCGTCACCCCCGGTGCCTCTGACCAGGGCCAATGCACCCAAACGGTCTCCGTGCGCCCGAACACGACCTACACGGTTTCCGCCTGGGTCCAAGGCTCCCCGGTCTACCTAGGCGTCACCGGCGGCACGTCCACTTGGACCAACGCCTCCGCCTACAGCCAGCTCTCGCTGTCCTTCACCACCACCGCGACCCAGACGTCCGCCGAGCTGTACCTGCACGGCTGGTACGGCGCCGGCACGTACTACGCCGACGACGTAGTCCTCGACGGCCCCGGCGGCGACACCCCGGGTGCCCCCGGCGTCCCAGGCACGCCAACCGTCGGCACCGTCACCAACACGTCAATCGCCCTGAACTGGACCGCGGCCGCAGGCACCGTGACCGGCTACCGCGTCTACGAAGACAACACCCTGCGCGCCACCGTCACCGGAACCACCACGACGCTCTCCGGTCTGACCCCCTGCACCTCGCACAGCTACTCGATCACCTCCTACAACGACCAGGCCGAATCCGCCCACACCCCAGCGGTTTCCGCCACGACCGGCGGCTGCACCAGCACCGGCCTGCCCAAACACGCGCTGATCGGCTACGTCCACGCAAGCTTCGCGAACGGCTCGGGCTACCTGAAACTCGCCGACGTCCCCGCCGCGTGGGACATCATCGACCTGGCCTTCGCCGAACCCACGTCGATAACTTCCGGCGACATCCGCTTCAACCGCTGCTCGGTTACCGAATGCCCCGGGGTAGAAAGCGACGCGGACTTCATCGCCGCGATCCGCGCGAAGCAGGCACAAGGCAAGAAGGTCCTGATCTCGATCGGCGGCCAAAACGGCGAAGTCCAGCTCACCACCACCGCCGCCCGCGACAACTTCGTCAACTCAGTCGCGGCGATCATCGACAAATACGGCCTTGACGGTCTGGACGTCGACTTCGAAAGCCAGTCCCTGTCCCTGAACTCGGGCGACACGGACTTCCACAACCCGACCACCCCGGTGATCGTCAACCTGATCTCGGCCCTGAAAACGTTGAAAGCTCGCTACGGAGCCAAATTCGTCCTGACGATGGCCCCAGAAACGTTCTTCGTCCAGGTGGGCTACCAGTTCTACGGCGGTGCCGGCGGTGGCGACAGCCGAACCGGTGCGTACCTGCCGGTGATCTACGCCTTGCGCGATTCGCTGACGGTCCTGCATGTCCAGGACTACAACTCCGGCCCAGTCATGGGATTGGACAACCAGTACCACACCATGGGCGGCGCGGACTTCCTGATCGCCATGACCGACATGCTGAAGTCCGGTTTCAAAGTCGCGAACACCGGCCAGACCTTCCCGGGCCTCCGAGAAGACCAAATCGCCGTCGGCCTGCCCGCGGCGGTCAGCGCAGGCAACGGCTACGTGTCCCCGGCGGAAGTCCAAACCGCCGTGACCTGCCTGGCCCACGGAACCGGCTGCGGGTCGTACACCTTGCGCGGTGGCCCGTCGCCAGCGCTGCGGGGGTTGATGACATGGTCGGTGAACTGGGATCGGTACTACGGCTGGGCTTTCCAGAACGCACACCGACCGTTCCTGGACGGTCTTGGCTGAGCCGTAGGCCAGGGATCCGGTCTCGGACAGCGCGCCATCGCACTGATCTATACCGCCTATCGTGAAAATTGGCTTCCTTTACCGCGGGTGGAACGCCGAGCATCGACTGCGTGACAGTGCAATGGTGAAAGGCGCTCCATGCCCGGCGAGGTAAGCAGTTCCGTGTTTCCGACCGTGGACGTGCATGCGCACGCCTGGCTGCCGGAAGTCGAGGCGCTCGTGCGGAATCGTCCGGGATACGCGGCGTATGCGGACCTGGAAGAGTTGCGCGCGGGCCGGGAATCGAGCGCGGTGAGCAAGCGTCGTTTCGCTGAGCGGCGGGAGCGGCTGATCGATCCGCGCACCCGGATCGAGGTGATGACCGAGACCCAGGTTGAAGTTCAGGTCGTCTCGGTCTCGCCAACGCAACACCATTCCTGGGCGGATTCCGCGCTGGCGTGGGAGCTGGCCCAGGCCACCAACGAAGGCATCCGGACGCACTGCGCGGTCTACCCGGACCGGTTATGCGGTCTGGGAGTTGCTCCGCTGCGGCATCCCGGGGTCGCCGTAGCCGCCTTGGAGCACGCTGTGCGCAGCGGACTGCGCGGCGTCGAGATTTCCTCCCACGCACCGGATCAGCCGGACGGGACGATCGAGCTGTCCGATCCCAGGCTGGACCCGCTGTGGAAACGCGCCGAAGAGCTCGAAGCCGTCATCTTCGTTCACCCCTGGGGTTGCACCCTCGACGCGCGCTTGGACCGTTGGTATCTGTCGAATTCCGTCGGGCAACTGGTGGAGCACGCGGTCGCTGTGTCGCACTTGATCTTCGGCGGTGTGCTGGATCGGTTTCCCCGGCTGCGTCTGCTTATCGCGCATGGCGGCGGATATCTGCCAGCTTGTCTCGGGCGCAATGACCACGCCTGGCTCAACCGTCCCGAAGCCAGCGGATGTCGTGAGTTGCCGAGCACGTACCTGCGCCGGATGTGGTTCGACTCGCTGGTGTACACCCCGGAGTCGCTGCACGCCCTGATCCGTGCGGCAGGCCCCACCCAGCTCGTGCTCGGGTCCGATTACCCATTCGACATGGGCGTCGACGACCCCGTGCGGCGGGTGAACGAGGCGGTGTCCGACCCCATCGTCGCCGCGGCCATCAGAGGTCGGAACGCGGCGAACCTCAACCTGCTGCCGCGTTCCGCCCCGTCGCCCGGAAACCCTGCGCCCGGCCGCCGGTAACCGGTGGGCGATCACCCGTTGGACAAGGAGGATTTCGTGCCCATGACATACGGACCCGGTCAGGTGCTGCGCACCCGGTGGTCGTCGGAGGACGACGCTGATCAGTTCACTGTGGACAATCCGGCCACCGGGAAGCCGGTCGTGGTGATCCAGGGCGCCGGTGTGCACCAGGTGGATCAGGCGGTCCGTGCCGCGGATGAGGCGCAGGGCGGGTGGAAAGCCCGCACGCCACGGGAGCGCGGGCGGTGGCTGTGGAAGATCGCCCAGGCGGTGCGCGAGCATGGCGACGAGATCGCTGCGCTGGAGTCCAGTGACAATGGCAAACCGGTGTCCCAAGCGCGCGAGTTCGATGTGGAAGCCGCTGTCGCGATCTTCGAACTGTTCGCCAGTCTCTGTGAAGCCATGCCCAACCAGGTGCGCGACGCGGGCAGCATTCTGGACGTCACCGTGCTGGAACCCTATGGCGTCATCGGTGCCATCGTGCCGTTCAACTGGCCGCCGCTGCACGCCGCCGGCAAGCTCGCCCCCGCGCTCGCGGCAGGAAACGCCGTGGTCATCAAGCCGCCCGAGCAGGCGCCGCTGTCGGTGCTGCGCGTCGTGGAACTGGCGCAGTCCGTGCTTCCGGACGACGTCGTGCACGTCGTCCCGGGCACCGGCAAGATCGGTGCCGCATTGGCCGGACACAAGCTGGTCGGCAAGATCTCCTTCACCGGAGCCCCCGCCACCGGGACCGCAGTGATCAAGACGGCCGCGGACAACCTGACGCCCACCCTGATGGAACTCGGCGGCAAGAACGCACTGGTGCTCTTCGACGACGCCGACCTGGACTCGGCGCTGCCCTGGGCGGTGGAGGGTGGCTTTTTCAACCAGGGCGAAGCCTGCACCGCCGCGTCCCGTGTCCTCGTGCACGCCGATCTCTACGACGAGGTCGCCCGGCGTTACGCCGCCGCTGTGAAACGGCTGAAAGTCGGCAATGGCGCCGACGCGGGCACCCACGTGGGTCCAATGGTGACACCGGCACAGCGCCAGCGGGTGCTGGACTACCTCGACATCGGTGTGGCCGAAGGCGCGACGATCGCGGCACAGGCGGCGCTGCCCGCCGATCCGGGCCTGGCGGACGGGTTTTACGCACCGCCGACCCTGTTCACCGGCGTGACCCCGGACATGCGCATCGCCAAGGAGGAGATCTTCGGCCCGGTCGTGTGCTTGATCCCGTTCCGCGACGAGGCGGAAGCGATCACCATCGCCAACGGCACGGACTTCGGCCTGGTGGCCGGGGTGTTCACCCGCGATTCCGAGCGCGCTCTGCGGGTCAGCCGGGCGATCCGCGCGGGCATGGTGTTCGTCAACCACTACCACCGCGCGTTCACCGGGACCCCGTTCGGCGGGGTGGGTGCCAGCGGCTACGGCCGCGAACACGCTCTGGAAACGCTGCACGAGTTCGGCTACAGCAAGAGCCTCCGGCTGCCCTCCGGCACCGCGGAGATCCCGCGCTGGGCACCGTCCCTGGAAGTCATCGACGCGAACGATTCCTGATTCGCCGCCCGGCGGTCACGTTGAGGTGATCAGGGCGCTCGCCTCCGCGAGGAGACCACGCAACCAGGCATGTCCGGAATCCGGATCGTGCATCGGATGCCACCAGAACGCCTCGACGATGGGTACCGCGTCGAACGGGCAGGGCAGAATCCGCACCCCCGCCGCCTCGGCCATCCCGGCGGCGAGCTTGCGTTGCATCAGCGCGAGACCACCGCTACGGCGAACAAGTTGCAGCATAGGAAGGAAGGACTCCGCGGTCGCGCACACGCGGGGCGTCACGCCGAGAAGTTCCATCTGCCGCCACGCCGGCGTCCGCCCCAACGGGTCGCCGAAGGTGGTGACCCAGGGCAGGCGACGCAGATCGTCCATGGTCAGCCGGTCTCCGACTTCCTGGTTGCCGGCAGCGACGACGCAGACCCACTGGTCCTGGAACAGATCCATCGACTGCGGCAGATCGATGTACCCGTGGGGCATGAAAACGCCGTCCACAGTCCGGTAGAAATCCGGGTCCCGGCTCAGCGCTTCCGGGGTCACCGCCTCGAAGCGAACCCCCGCGCCGGGCGCCCGCTTTTCCAGCAACCCCACCAGATACGCACCGACGACGCTGATTCCGTAGTCCGAGGAAACGATGGTGAAAACCCGGCTGGAATTCGCCGGATCGAATTCCGGCTCCGCCGAGAACACTCGCTCGACCGCGGCCACGGCCACACTGACCAGCGGCCGCAACTGCTCCGCGAACGGGGTGAGCTGGTAATGATTCCCGACCCGGGTCAGCAGATCATCGGAGAAATGGCGGCGCAACCGGGCCAGCGCGACCGACAACGTCGGCTGGGTACGGCCCAGACGGTGTGCCGCACCAGTGACCGTGCGCTCGGTCAGCAGCGCATGCAATGCGTGCAGGTGATTGTTGTCCAGGCTGTGCAACTCAGCCGACTCAGAAACCACGGTGAACTCCGACGGGCGATGGTGCGTTATCGCTTCACTCTATACTCCATATGGAGAGTATTTGCTTCCTTTGTTGTGAATGAGGGCGGACCATCGATCCCGTGGTCAGTACGCCACCTCCCAGGCAAAGGATTACTCGTGACGATGTCCGATTTGATCGATGTACACGCGCATTTCACCCCGCCCACCACCCCCGAAGAACGGGAAGCACGATGGCGGTCGATGCGGGAGGCGCAATTCCTCGCGCCAGCGCCCTACCACTGGACTGTGGACGGGGCGTTGGACTACATGAATCGCACCGGCGTCACGATGCAGTTCCTCAGCAACATCCCGAAGACGCCGGACGCCCTTCGCGCGTCTAACGACTACGGCGCGTCCCTCGTGTCGGATCACCCGACGAGGTTCGGTCTGCTCGCCGCTCTGCCCACCGACGACCCGCCCGTCGCACTCGCCGAAATCGAGCGCGCCTCCCGCGACTTGTCGGCGGACGGATTCGCGGTGACCTGCAACTACAACGGCATCTCCCTCGGCGACGCAAGCCTGGAACCAGTGTGGGCCGAACTCGATCGCCGGCGCGCGACCGTGTTCGCCCACCCAGACGCTTACGCTCCCGCGTCCCTGGGCCGCCCCAGCCCGCTGCTGGAAGTCGCCTTCGAAACCGCGCGCACCATCGTCGACATGCTCTACGCGGGCATCTTCCGCAGATTCCCGAACATGCGGCTGATCGTCGCCCACTGCGGCGGCGCGCTGCCCGCCCTGTCCGGACGGCTGCGACTGCTGGGCACGGAAGCCTGGGTGCCGAACCCGAACCAGCTCGACCCCCGCGAGATCCGGGAGCACCTTGCCGGCCTGTATCTGGACACCGCCGCCACCGGCACCGCGCACTCTCTCGCCGCGGCTCTGGCCATGACCACCCCAGACCACATCGTCTACGGCTCCGACAGCGGCGTGCCATGCAGCACGGAGGCAACGCTGGAAGCCAACAGACATGCCCTGGCGCACTTCGAGGGACTGCCGCGCGATCAACTCAAAGCCATCGGCGGCAACGCGCTACGCCTATTCCCCGAAGCCGCCGCCCGGCTCGGTCGGCAGGTTACGCCCGCCTGATCAGACTCCGTGCACCCGAATACGGCGGAGATCGAATCGCTCGCCCGACGCCACTGCAGCACCGACGGATAGGGAGGCGAAAGGCGCTGCTGTACTTTGCTGTACGGGCACGAAAAAGGCCCTTCCCGGTTAGCCGGAAAGGGCCTTTGACTTGCTGTGGAGCTGAGGGGAATCGAACCCCTGACCTTCTCGATGCGAACGAGACGCGCTACCAACTGCGCTACAGCCCCTCAGGAGCGTGAGCCCCTGTTGTTCAGTGCTTGGAAAGCTTAGCAGCGCCCTCCAGGCACCGAACAACGGGGGGTCACTCTCCGACCGCCCGGCGGTACGGGCCCGCGGTGGGCTCGGCGAGTTCCTCGAAAGCGGGGTCTTCGTCGTCCAGGTCGACCACGACCGCCTGCCGGCGGATGCGGGACATCGGGGACGGTTTGCGCTCCACGATGTCGCGCGGCACCTCGGGTGCGACGACCTCGACGTCCTCCTCTTCCTCCTCCTCGAAGGAGTCGTACGCCTCGTAGGCAGGAGCGGGAGCCGTCGTCGCGTAGCGGGCCATCCGGCGCTGCCGGATCTCGTTCTCTATGCGGACCTGGCGGCGGAGGTACACGAGGTAGCCGACGAGGGCGATGTCCACCGCGGCGTGCGCCCACCACGCGAGCGAGATGGCGAATCCGGCGATCGCGGCCGTGACGACGGCGGCGATCAGCAGGATCACGACCACCCGCTGGCGGAACGCGTACTTCGCCTTGGCCGCGATCTCCGCTGCCTCCGGGTCGAAGCCACCCCGGCCGGGCCGGTAGCTGCGGCGTTCGCGGCGCGGTTCGGCGGCCCGTTCCGCGCGCGAAGGCTGCGGAAGCGGCTCCGGTTCGGGTTCGGGCTCGGCGTCCAGGTCAGCGTCGAGTTCCGCCTCGAGTTCGGCGAGGTCATCCTCCACCGAAGGATTCGCATGGTCGGACATGGCGTCGTCCTCCTGTCCCTCGTTGCGAGCACTGCCCCTTCGCACTACCCGGGCGGCCAGCGCGGAGGTTGGCGTCCGCGCGACTTGCTGGCGTTTGCGAGCCACCATGGGCACGAGAACGACGAGCCATGCCGCGGCGAGCGCGACGATGATCACCGAACTGGGCATCTCCCGTCACCTCCCCCGATCCTCTGCTGTAGTCACGCTAGCCACAACAGTCACACAGGAGGCGCAGACTCGCCGGGTTCGATCACGAAAATGCATCACCGCATTAGGTGAATCTCACATGATGTGGTAACGCGTGATCGCACCGGGACGCGTAGTCACCGTCAGGCCAGTTCGGCGCGTCCGGACGCCACCAGCCGGGACACCAGGCCGTTGCCGGTCTCCTCTTTCGTCACGGCGAAACACAGGTGGTCACGCCAGGCGCCTGCGACATCGAGGTACCGCTCGAACAGCCCTTCCTGCCGATACCCGGCCTTGGTGAGCACGCGGATGCTGGCGTTGTTCTCCGGCCGCACGGTCGCTTCGAGCCGGTGCAGGCCGGCGACATCGAAAGCGTGATCTGTCACGAGCGCGACGGCCGCGGTGGCCACGCCTCCCCGGACGATCTCGGACGACACCCAGTACCCGATCCAGGCCGACCGCAGTGCGGCGCGGATCACATTACCGACAGTGATCTGCCCCGCGAACTTTCCGTCCACCGTGATCGTGAACGGCAGGCACTGCCCGCGCCGCGCGAGCCCGCGCAGCGCCGCCCACTGCGACGGCCACGACCAGAACGCGTTGCGGTCCGCCCACGGCCCGATCCCGGTCGGCTCCCACTCCTCGAGGTGCTCGCGGTCGCGCAGCCGGACGCGGCTCCACTCGCCGGCGTCGCGCAACCGCACCGGGCGCACGGCGAGCACGCCTGCCGGGATCCGCAGGGGGCCGAGCGTGGCGGGCCAGCCGGGGTGCCGGTTTTCGACCGAGTCGGCGAGTGCGGCCACGGATCAGGCGCGCTGGGCGAGGAAGGTGACCTTGACCTGGTCGCCCGCGGCCACCTCGGTGAGATCCTCCTCGACGGTGATGAGGCAGTTGGCCTCGGCCAGCGACGCGAGCAGATGCGCACCCGACGTCCCGAGCGGCTGCACCAGGTACTCGCCGTTCGCCTCGTCGCGCAGCAGCTGGCCGCGCAGGTAGCCGCGGCGGCCCTTCGTCGAGGTGATCGACGACAGCAGCCTCGCGCCGACCACCCGGCGGTGCGGGTTGCGCGTGCCGCGCGCGGTGCGGATCAGCGGCCGTACCAGCACCTCGAACACCACGAGCGCGCTCATCGGGTTGCCCGGGATGAGGAAGGTCGGCACCGAGTCCGGGCCGAGCCTGCCGAAGCCCTGCACCGAGCCGGGGTGCATCGCGACCCTCGTCAGGTCGATGTGCCCGAGGTCGGACAGCGCGGCGTGCACCTCGTCGCCGGAAGACCCGCCTGCTCCGCCCGCGACGACCACGATCTCGGACATCAGCAGCCGTCCTTCGACGACCTCGCGGAGCCGTTTCGGGTCGCCCGGTACGATGCCGACCCGGCTCACCTCGGCGCCCGCGTCGCGAGCGGCCGCGGCCAGCGCGTACGAGTTGACGTCGTAGACCTGGCCGACCGACGGCGTGCGGTCGATGTCCACGAGCTCGTCGCCAACCGACACGATCGAGACCCGCGGCCGGGGGTAGACCAGCACCTTCGCGCGGCCGACCGCGGCGAGCAGCCCGACCTGCGCGGAGCCGATGGTGTCGCCCTTGCGCACCGCGACGTCGCCGATCTGCACGTCCTCGCCGGTCCGGCGCACGTAGCCGGCCGACGGCACGGACCGGGTGATGGTGACCTTGGCCTGGTGGCCGTCGGTGTAAGCGGTCGGGACGACGGCGTCCGCGAGCGTGGGCAGCGGCGCGCCGGTGTCGACCCGCACCGCCTGGCCCGGCTGCAGCCGCCGCGGCTGACGCGAGCCGGCCGGGATCTCGCCGACGACCGGCAGCTGGACCGGTTCCTGTCCGGCGGTCTGCACGTCGACGCTCCGGACCGCGTAGCCGTCGACCGCCGCCTGGTCGAACCCGGGCAGCGCGTGCTCGGCGACGACCTCCTCAGCGCAGAGCAGGCCCTGCGCTTCGGAGATCGCGACGCGAACCGGACGCGGGCGCACGGCGGCGTCGAGGGTCAGCGCGATCTGCTCGTCGACCGAGCGGAAATCGCCGGTCTCGGCGGATTCTTCCGTCGAGGCAACGATTTCCGCCGATTCCGCCGCGGCGACGGCCTGAACCGCCGGTTCGGGCACGTCTTCGGTCGGGACGGCAGGGGTGGAATCGAGGGAGTCCGTCATGGGCGATCGTTTCCGATCCGTTCGGTCAGCCAGGTGCGCAGCGACGGCCCGTAATCCGGGTCCTCGAGCGCGAAATCGACGGCGGCGCGCAGGAATCCGCCCGGGTTGCCCAGGTCGTGCCGCCCGCCGCGGTGGACGACGATGTGCACGGGGTGCCCCTCCTGGATCAGCAGCGCGACGGCGTCGGTGAGCTGCAGCTCTCCGCCCGCACCGGGCTCGATCCGGCGCAGCGCGTCGAAAATCGCCCGGTCGAGCAGGTACCGCCCAGCCGCGGCGTAGGTCGACGGCGCGTCCTCCGGCTTGGGCTTCTCGACCATGCCGTGGACCTGCTTGACGTCCGGGTCGCCGGTGTCGGTGACGTCGAAGACGCCGTACGGGGAGATCTGCTCCTTCGGGATGTCGAAGGCGCAAAGCACGCTTCCGCCGTACTGGGCGCGGACGGCGGACATCCGGTCGAGGACCCCGGCGGGCAACACGAGGTCATCGGGCAGGAGAACGGCGACAGCGGTGTCCTCGTCGGTGAGGTTCGGCTCGGCCTGCGCGACCGCGTGCCCGAGCCCGAGTGCCTGCTCCTGGATCGCGACCTCGACGTCCAGCAGCTCCGGCCCGCGGCGGACCTTCGCCAGCAGCTCGGTCTTGCCCTTGTCCTCGAGCGTCTTCTCCAGGTCCGGCTTCGCCTCGAAGTACCGGACGACAGCTTCCTTGTCCGGCGAGGTGACGATCACCAGCCGCTTCGCCCCCGCACTCGCCGCTTCGCTCGCGACGATCTCGATCCCCGGCGTGTCGACCACTGGCAGCAGCTCTTTGGGCACCGCTTTCGTGGTCGGCAGGAATCGCGTGCCGAGGCCTGCGGCAGGCACGATGGCGGTTCTGAAGGTCTGGGTGGTTGAGGCGCCCGTCATGGGCGCAAAGCCTAACCTGGTCTCATGCACGAGCCGGGCAATGAGACCCCGAGCAAGGCGGAGTGGCGGACACGAATCCTTCGCGCCCGCGCCGAACTGCCCCCCGAAGCCCACGCTCGCGAGGCAGCCGCCTTGGCGACCGCAGCGTCGTCGATCCACGCGGAAACGGTGTGCGCGTACCTCCCTTTCGGCACCGAGCCCGGCCAAATCTCCCTGGTGAACGCCCTGGCCGCGACGGGCGCGCGCGTCCTGCTGCCCGTCATCCCGGACACTCCGGGCCCGCTCGACTGGTCCGAGTACACCGGCCCGGACGCCCTGATCCCCGGACGCCTCCGCGGCGTCCTCGAACCCTCCGGCCCACGCCTGGGCACCGCCGCGGTGGCGTCGGCGCAGGTGCTGCTGATCCCAGCCCTGGCCGTCGACCGCCACGGCACCCGCCTCGGCCGCGGAGCGGGCTACTACGACCGCACCCTGGCCGCCGCGCCCGACACCGCCCGCGTGGCCGTGGTGCGCGCCGAGGAGGTCGTCGACCACCTCCCCGCCGAACCCCACGACGTGCCCATGACCGCCGTCCTGACGCCCTCCGGCCTCATCCAGCTGCCAACGGCTGCCGCTGCCAGGTGAGACCGCCGCTGCCAGGTGAGACCGCCGCTCGACGCGACTCGGCGGGACGCAGCGCGGGTTCAGCGCGACACGGCTCCGCTCGGCACCTCAGCACGCCAGGGCTCGGCTCAGCTGCTCCACGCGACGCCTCTCAACGGCTCAACGGTGCCACGGCTCCACGCGACGCGGCACAGTCCGGCTCGACGGCTCCGGACAGCGCGGCTCAGCTCGACTCGACGGCTCCGCGCGGCGCGGCTCGCTCGGCGGCACCAGGCGACGCGGCACGGCGCGGCGCGGCGCGGTCCGGCCCGACTCGGCTCGGCTCGGCTCGAAAGTGGTCAAGACCACTCAATCGGCCAGCCGTGTCCGGTACCGCCGCCCGAACCCGATGCCCACCGCCATGGCCCCACCGAACCCGATGGCCGCCACCATGACCCGCCGCCCGAATCCGATGGCCGCCATCCAGCCACGAACCACCCAAACCACGCATCCGCGCACAACCCACACCAGCGCCCGCCCCTCACGACGACCCAAACCGTCGCGAGCAAGCCCGCACGAGGCCCTCCAGACCCCGCCAACCAGCCCAGCAACGGCCCGGCCGACCGGACCAGCCGCAGTCCAGCCACCCACCCGCGGCCACCCACGACGTCCTGACCAGCACTAACCCGCCACCGCCCCTTCCTCGCCCGCACTGTGAGCAAGGGGTAATTGCGCTGAGGGAATGCTGTCCAGCACAATTGGGTTAGCACTCTTGTAGGTCGAGTGCCAGTGCATGAAGGAGCTTCAGTGCCCACGTACCAGTACGCCTGCAAGGAATGTGACCACCGCTTCGAGGCGGTGCAGTCCTTCTCCGACCCCAGCCTGACCGTCTGCCCGCAGTGCTCCGGCGCACTGCGCAAGGTCTTCAGTTCGGTCGGCGTGGTCTTCAAGGGCAGCGGGTTCTACCGCACGGATTCGCGTGATTCGAGCAAGTCGAGCACCTCCGCGACCCCGGCTAAGACCGAGAGCGCCAAGTCCGACTCGTCGTCCACCACCTCCTCTTCGTCGACGTCTTCTTCGTCCTCGAACACATCCTCCACGACGAGCACGACAAAAACGGCTTCCACGCCCTCCTGACCCCCGAGTTATCCACAAGGGGCCAGTTGTCCACAGGTTCGCGAATCGGCTCTTCCGGCCGGTTCGCGACGTCCTTAACGTCGGATTCGTGCGGCATCCCGCCGCACCGGAACCGACGAGGGGACAACCGTGAACACCTTGCTCAGCCGCCTTCCCGCGCTGCCTGACTTCCGTCTGCCGCGCGGGCGGCGAGCCCGGATGCTCCGCCGGTGTCTCGCGGCGGCCTTGCTCTTGGCCGGCCTGCTCGTCCTGTTTCTCCTGCCCTCCGCACGGGGCGCACCCGCCACCTCGACGGTGGTCTCCGCACGCGACCTGCCCGCGGGCTCAGTCCTGCGCGCTTCGGACGTGCGGACCGTCGCGCTGCCCGACAACCTCCGCCCGTCCGGCGCGCTCTCGGCGACTGACACGGCGGTGGGTCGGCTTCTGTCCGGCGCGGCGCGAGCCGGCGAGCCCATCACCGACGTCCGGCTTCTGGGCAACAACCTCCCCGTAACGGGTGAACCCGGCGCGGTCACCGTGGCCGTCCGGCTCGCGGACGCGGCCGTCGCCGAGTTGCTTCAGCCGGGCCAGCGCGTTGACGTCGTCGCGGGCGCGGATACCACAAATTCCGCGTCTGTGCTGGCCAGAGGGGCTTCGGTGGTCACCGTCCGGCGTTCCGACGACACCGGGAACCACACTTTGGGCCCGCCGCAGAAGGGTCCGCTGGTGCTGCTCGCGCTGCCGGCACAGGTTGCCACGCAGGTCGCTGCTTCCTCGCTCGAACGACCGGTAACGGTTACTCTCCGCTAACCCGACCCTGTTCCGACGGGCGACAGCTGTCTGAAGACGGCCAGACGCCCGTCCCGAATCCCCTGGGAGCAGCAGTGCTGAAAGGTTTCAAGGACTTCCTGATGCGCGGCAACGTCGTCGACCTCGCGGTCGCCGTCGTGATCGGCGCCGCGTTCACCGCGATCGTCACCGCGTTCACCAACGGCCTGATCAAGCCGCTGATCAGCGCGATCGGCGGTTCCGACGCGGCGCAGGGGCTCGGTTTCCGGATCCTCAAGGCAAACGGCGCGACCTTCATGGACTTCGGCGGCGTGATCAACGCGGCGATCAACTTCGTGATCGTGGCGGCGATCGTCTACTTCCTGGTCGTCCTGCCGGTGAAGCACTTGCAGGAGCGGCGGAAGCGCGGCCAGGAGCCCGGTCCCGCCGAGCCCACCGACGTCGAGCTGCTCATCGAAATCCGCGACCTGCTGCGCGCGCAGCAGGGCAACGGCCCCTCCAGCCGCGACAACTGAGGGGTCACCGATCGTGATGCGGGGGCCGGTTCTCGAGATACCACGAATCCGGAGTGGTCTCCGGGCCCCGGCCCCGCTCATCGGACGTGGTCTCCGGCAGGACGTCGCCGAAGATCTCGTCGACCCGGCGGCGGCGCTGGGCCTCGTCTGTGCGGGGACGTCGTTCCTCGTGCGGCATGGGTCCATCGTCCCACCTGTTGTTTGACAAGTGCAGAGAGACATCCGCCGCGAAACGGCCGGGCTCAGACCTCTTCGAGGCCGGAAAGCTCGTCGATCACGTGCGGGACCAGCGAGGAGAGGGTCGCCATGCCGTCGCGCACAGCCGCGCGCGAGCCGGCCAGGTTGACCACCAGCGTGCTGCCCGAAACGCCGGCCAGGCCGCGGGAGATCCCGGCGTCGACCGCGCCCGCGGCCAGCCCCGAGGCGCGCAGAGCCTCGCCGATGCCCGGGATCGGGCGGTCGAGGACCCCGGCGGTCGCGTCCGGCGTGCGGTCGCGCGGCGACACTCCGGTGCCACCGACCGTGATCACCAGGTCAGCCCCGCCGATCACCGCCGTGTTGAGCGCGTTGCGGATGCCCGCGGTCTCGGCCTCGACCACCACGACGCCGTCGACGATGAACCCGGCCTCCTCGAGCAGCTCGGTGACGAGCGGCCCCGAGGTGTCCTCGTGCTCCCCGTGCACGACCCGGTCGTCCACAATCACCACGAGTGCCCGGCCCAGCCGCTGTGCGCTCCGTTCCATGCCGACACCGTATCCGGTTCGGGGCCCGCTTCGCCGCCACGGGCCCGGTGATTTCTGACGATTCGGTGACGTGGTCCCCGCAGGCCGCGCGCACCCCGGGGCGGGCCGCCTAGCGTCGGCGGGGTGCGAGTGCTCATCACCGGCGGAGCCGGGTTCATCGGGTCCCGGATCGCCGATCAGCTGGCCGACGACGGTGCCGAGGTCGTCGTGCTGGACAACCTGCTGTCCACCGCGCACGGCTCCACCACGCCGCCCGAATACACCCAGCGGCACCGTTTCCTCCGCGGTGACGTCACCGACACCGAGATCGTCGCCGAGCTGCTCGACGGCGTCGACGCGGTCTGTCACCAGGCCGCGGTGGTCGGGCACGGCGTGGATCCCTCCGACGCGCCCTCGTATGCGCTGAACAACGACTACGGCACCGCCGTGCTGCTGGCCGCGATGCACGCGGCGAAGGTGCGAAAGCTCGTGCTCGCCTCGTCGATGGTGGTCTACGGAGAGGGGCGCTACGCGTGTGCGGAACACGGTGTCGTTCCGCCGTCACCTCGCCGGCAGTCCGATGTGGACGCCGGACGATTCGAACCCGCTTGCCCGCACTGCGGTGCCGAGTTGGGCTGGCAACTCGTGCCCGAAGACGCGCCGCTGTTGCCCCGGAGCACCTACGCGGCAACAAAACTGGCGCAAGAACATCTCGCGGGCGCATGGGCGCGGCAGACCGGCGGCACGGTCTGGGCGTTGCGCTACCACAACGTCTACGGCCCGCGGATGCCCCAGAACACGCCATACGCGGGCGTGGCGTCGCTGTTCCGCTCGGCATTGGAGCGCGGCGAAGCGCCGACCGTGCTTGAGGACGGGCGGCAGCAACGGGATTTCGTGCACGTGGACGACGTGGCCCGAGCGAATGTCCTCGCGCTCCAGAGCGACGGTCCGGAGGCAGACCTCACGCCGCTGAACGTCTGTTCCGGACAGCAGCACAGCGTCGGCGACCTGGCCCGGGAGCTGGCCCGTGCCTGCGGAGGGCCGGAGCCGCGGATCGTCGGCGGCGCGCGGCCCGCGGACGTCCGGCACGTGGTCGCCGACCCGGCTCGAGCACGGGAGCTGCTCGGGTTCCGGGCGGAAACGTCCTTCGCGGAGGGCATCGCCGCGTTCGCCACCGCGGAGCTGCGTGCCTCCGTCACCCGATGAGGTGAAGATCACGTTACGGAATGAATCGGCCGTACCGGATCTTGATGTTGGGCATGCGTTCCATCGTGGTGGGGGACATTGAAATCCACGCGCTGACCGACGGACGGTTGCAACTGCCGTCGTCGTTCTTCCCGGGACTTCAGGGCAAGCGCTCGGCGCCGAGCACCGTGCCCGTGGTCATCGGCGCGTTCCTGATCCGGACGGGCGGCCGCACCGTGCTGGTCGACGCCGGTTTCGGACCGCGTGCGTCCGGCGAGCCGCACCTGCCGCAGCACTCCAAAGAGCAACTGCACCCCGTGGTCAGCGCCGCCGAGCCGGAGCACACCGGCGGCTTGCCCGCAGCGCTCGCTGAGGCCGGGGTTTCCCCCGCAGACATCGACACCGTGGTGCTGACTCATCTGCATGCCGACCACATCGGCTGGGTCGCGCCGAACGGCGAGCCGTACTTCCCGAATGCCGAAGTGCGGTATGGCGCGCCCGACTGGGCAGCGTTCATCGAGTCGGCGGGACGGCACGACCGCGGCCGCGTAGCGCTGGAAGCCCTTCGCGCCCAGGGCAAACTGCGTCCGATGCTTGACGGGGAAGCGGTCGCTCCCGGCGTCACCGTCCGGCATGCGCCTGGGCACACGCCAGGTCATTACGTGCTGGAAGTCGCGGACCAGGACCGTCGCGCTGTCCTGATCGGCGACGTCTTCCAAATTCCGGAGCAGATGGCTGATCCGGCGATCGGTGCTGCGTCCGACGCCAATCCCGGACAGGCGGAGCTGACCCGCCGCCGCTGGCTCGGCGAGGTGGTCGGTACCGGCACGATCGTCGCGGCCGCGCATTTCCCGGACGAGCCGTTCTTCCGGATCGCGGCCGACCACAGCGTGGAGCCGGTCGCGGCGGTCGCCGCTTCCTGACTGTCCACAATAGACAGCTCAGGAGGCCGCCAGCGGCAACCGCACCTCGAAGCGGCATCCTGGGCCGTGGTTCTGCACGCCGATCCGTCCCCGGTGTGCCTCCACCAGGCCCTTCGCGATCGCCAGGCCCAGCCCGCCGCCGCTGGTGGTGCCGCTGCGGTCGGGGGTGCGGGCTTGGGTGCCGCGGAAGGCGACGTCGAAGACCCGGCTGATCTCGTCGTCCGGAATCCCGCCGCAGCCGTCGTCCACGGCCAGCAGCGCCTGGTCGCCGTCGATGCCGATTTGCACGGCGACCGTGCCGTCCGGCGGGGTGTGCCGGATAGCGTTGGAAACGAGGTTCCGCACGATCCGCGCCAGCTCCGGATCGCTGCCGGACACGACTGGCCACGCCGACGCGTTTTCCAGCACCCGTACGCGTTTGCGGTCAGCCACCGGTGCCTGCGCGGCGACCGCGTCGCTCACCACGTCGCGCAGCGGCACCGCCGACATGCTCAGTTCAAGTGCTCCCGCGGTGATCCGGGACAGCTCGAAGAGATCCCCCACCATGCCGGACAGCCGGGTGGTCTCGCCGCTGATGCGCTGGGCGTAGTCGGCCACCTCGGCTCGCTCCGAAACCACGCCGTCGGCCAGTGCCTCCGCCATCGCCTGGATCCCGGCGAGCGGGCTGCGAAGGTCGTGGCTGATCCACGCGACCAGTTCGCGACGCGACGCTTCCGCCGCGCGTTCGCGGTCCCGCGCCTCGCGTTCCCACACACTGCGCCGCGCGATGACCCGGCCCAGCACCATCGCCGCGGGCACCGCCACCAGTGCCACGAGCAGGCACACCAGCAGTTCCGTGGTCAGGGCCTCGGTGAACATGAAGCCGCTCACGCCGAGGATCCCGACCAGCATCGCGGCGACCGGAGTCAGCACGAGCGTGGTCATCGTCGTGGCCAGCGACCGGTGCCGCAGCAGGTAAAGCGCGAGTCCGCCCAGTGCTGCCACCGGCAAGGCGAACAGCAAGGCGAGCGGCAGGATGTGCAGGACGTGGACGAACATGTCCCACGCCGACTCGCCCGAGCCGATCACGGCTGTGTCCGGTCGTAGCGGTAGCCGACGCCCCACACCGTCGCGACGCGGACCGGTTTGGCCGGGTCACGTTCGATTTTCTCGCGCAGCCGGCGTACGTGGACAGTCACCGTGGACTGGTCGCCGAAATCCCAGCCCCACACCTTTTCCAGCAGGTCAGCCCGGCTGAACGCGACGCCGGGATGGGAGAGGAAGAACGCGAGGAGGTCGAACTCGCGCGTGGTCAGCGGAAGCGCCGCGCCGTCGAGTGTCGCCTGGCGGGCGGTCATCTGGAGCCGGAGGTTGCCGTCCGTCAGTTCAGCCGTGGGCGGCTCGGGCCGCGGCATCCGGGCCCGGCGCAGCACGGATGCCACGCGCAGGGTGAGTTCCTTGGGGCTGAACGGTTTGGTGACGTAGTCGTCGGCCCCCAGTTGCAGTCCGGCGATGCGGTTTTCCTCCTCGCCGAGTGCGGTGAGCATGACGATCGGCACCTGGCTCGTCTGCCGCAGCCGACGGCACACCTCCAGGCCGTTCAGCCCGGGCATCATCACGTCGAGCACCACCAGATCCGGCACGCGCTCGGCGAACTGGGCGAGCGCCGCCGTGCCGTCACCAGCCAGGTCGACGGTGAAACCGGCGGTTTCGAGGTAGCGACGGACGACGTCGCGCACGGTCTCGTCGTCGTCCACCACGAGCACGCGACCCGCTTGGTCCTCCATGCCTCACCTCACCAGTTCGTCAGCAGCAGGTGGTTGACCGCGAGCGCGACCACCGCCTGTCCGGCCAGCCACCAGCGGCGGTGGCCCGCCGGGAGCAGCGCCGTGGCCGGGATCAGCCACGCGCCGAACGGTAGCCAGATCCGTTCTACCTCAGCCTTCGACAGGCCGGACGAATCAGCGAACACGATCGTGAGCAGAGCCGCCACCACGATCAGCAGCACCGGATCGCGCAGGATCGTCCGGCGGGAAGGCAAGAAGACCGCGTTGGCCACTCCCCGGCGAGCCGCTGCGACTACTGCGGGGCCGCACGCGACCGCCACCGCGGCCAGATCGGCCCACACCCAGTAGGAATACGGCCGCACCAGCGCAACGCCCTGGTAGTAGCGCTCGACCACGAGGTGGTAGCCGTCGAACCACCAGAAACCGGCGAGCGCGAACACGGCGACCACTGCTAGCGCACCGAGGGCAGCGACGAGAGTGGCCCGCCATTGCCTGCCGAGCACGGCGACGGCCAGCGCGACCAAGCCGAGCAGGACGAGGCCGTAGGAGAGGAAGATCCCGAACCCGATGAGAATCCCGGCTGCCAACGCCGTGGGCCACGCGTAACCGCGCTGTTCCCGGAAGCCCACCGACGCCAGGGCGAGCAGTGCGATGCCGGTGGCGGTCACGCCGGCGAAGAGGCCGTCCGCGGATACGCCCAGCCACACCGCGCCTGGGCTCAGCACGGCGAACGGAAGCGCCGCGCGGGCGGCGTCGGGACGGCCCAGCACGGCGACCGTCGCTGGGACCGCCACCGCGACCAGCGCGGCCACCAGCACTACCGCGGTCGACGCCCAGGCACCGCCGTGGAGACCGAGCCGGTCGAGCCAGACGAAGACGAGGGTCGCGCCGGGCGGGTGGCCGGACACGTGAGTGGTCCACGAGTTCGGTTGGAAATCGAGGATGCGCGAGGAGAATTCGCGGAGGAACCGCGGGATGTCCGTGATGCCGGGGACTTCGTGCAGGTACTCCTGCACAGTGGTCAGCCGGCCGGTGAAGCCGCGCGTCCAGCCGTCCACCATGGCGAGCGAGAAGATCCAAGCGAGGGAGGCCAGGTAACCCGCGGCCAGGGCGCGCCGCCATCGCAGCCGGGCGGCCAGGACCGGGCCGTACAGGACGACACCGGCGGCGATCAGGACGGCGAACACCGTGCCGGGGCCGACGTGTGGCAGCCAATGCGCGAACAACGGCGGCGCGAACGCGTAGATCACCACGTCCGAACCTGGCCGGTTGTAGTACACGCCAACCGCGGTCGCGGCGGCGATCACCACGAGGGTGACGCCGACCGTCACGAGATCGGCGCGGAACCGGGGACGGACGGGAACCGGGGGTGGCGGCTCGGCGAGCCGGGCAGCCTTCGTCGACTCGCTCATCGCCGGTCACGATAACCCCGCGGGCGGGCGTCCGGCAGGGTTCCGGCGGATCCGTGAGAAGTCGGTAAGATCTGGGCGAACGTCAGGATTTGGTAAGCACAGCAAGGGTTCTGCACTGTCCTTTCCAGACCTACCGTACGCCTCGTGAACGAATTCGGAGTGGACGTCGTCCTCCCCTGCCTCGACGAGGCGGCCGCGCTGCCCGGCGTGCTCGCCGGTCTGCCGCCGGGGTATCGCGCGATCGTCGTGGACAACGGGTCGCGCGACGGTTCCCCTGATGTCGCGGCCGCGCACGGCGCGAAAGTCGTCGACGAGCCGCGACGTGGTTACGGTGCCGCTGTCCACACCGGGTTGGAGAACGCGACCGCCGACATCGTCTGTTTCGCGGATGCCGACGGGTCACTCGATCTGGCCGAGCTGCCGCAGCTGGTCGCCGCGGTTGTGGATGGTGCTGACCTCGCGGTCGGGCGACGGGTGCCGGTTACCCGGGCGGCTTGGCCGTGGCACGCAAGAGCAGGCAATGCCGTCCTCTCGCTGCTCTTACGGTCCCGCGGGCTGCCAGTACGGGACATCGCGCCGCTGCGGGCGGTGCGTCGCCAGGAGTTGCTGGCTCTCGGCGTCACGGACCGGGCTTTCGGCTACCCGCTTGAGCTGTTGGTGAAGGCTCAGCGCGCGGGTTGGACGGTCCAAGAGTTCGAGGTCGCTTACCGGGAACGGGCGCGGGGCACGAAATCGAAAGTGTCCGGTTCGATGCGCGGCACGTTGCGAGCGGTGCGGGACTTCGGGCGGGTGCTCGCCCGATGACGTTCTGCCTGCTTGTGGTCGCGAAAGCCCCGGTGCCGGGGTTCGCGAAGACTCGGTTGTGCCCGCCGGCGACGCCAGAACAGGCCGCGGAGATCGCCGCCTCCGCGCTGTTGGACACGCTGGACGCTGCGTTCGCCACCGACGGCGCGATCACTGTCGTGGCGATGACGGGCGACCTCTCGGAGGCGGCGCGAGGCGGCGAAATCGGCCGGGCGTTGCGGAAGGCGACCGTGATCGCGCAGCGGGGCTGGGATTTCGGCACCCGGCTGGCCAACGCGCACTCCGACACCGCCGCGGTGCATGCCGGGTTGCCCGTGCTGCAGATCGGCATGGACACGCCGCAGGTCTCCCCCGCATTGCTGGCTTCGGCGATCAAGCCGGTCGTTGACGGAGACAGCCGCGCAGTGCTGGGCAGCGCGGAAGACGGGGGCTGGTGGGGACTCGGGCTGGCTGATCCGCGGCAGGCGCAAGTGCTCGCCGGTGTTCCGATGTCGCGTCCGGACACCGGGTTCCGCACTCGAGCGGCGTTGGCGGGATCCGGGTTCCGAGTCGGCGAACTGCCGACACTGTCCGATGTGGACACCATGGAGGACGCGCTGCGGGTGGCCGCGATCCGGCCGGACAGCAGGTTCGCGGCCGCGGTCGACGCGGTGGGAGTGGTGGCATGAAACTCGCGACTGGGCGGGAATTCGATCGCGGGCTGCTTGGCCATCACTGCTGGCTGGAGCTCGCGAACGGCGACCGGATCGAGCTGCCGGTCGGTCGTTGGGCGGACGGTTGCGGTGCGGGCGACGCCGTGCTGCTGAACGCGTGCGCGGGTCCGACGCTCGACGTCGGCTGCGGACCCGGTCGGCTTACTGCTGCGTTGACGCGTCGAGGTGTGGTGGCCCTCGGCGTGGACAGTTCGCCGGTCGCGGTGCGGCTGACCCGGCGACGCGGGGCGAGTGCGTTGCAGCGCAACGTTTTCACTCGCTTGCCTGGCGAGGGACGATGGAATCACGTGCTACTGGCTGACGGCAACATCGGGATCGGTGGTGATCCCGATGCGCTGCTGCGGCGAGTGCGCGAGTTGCTCACGCCCGATGGCGACGTGCTCGTGGAACTGGAGGAGCCCGGTCAGGGGGTGCGCCGCGACCACGTCCGCTTGCGGCCGGATCCCGCTGGTGGACGGTGGTTCACCTGGGCGTGGGTCGGTGTCGACGCCATTGCGGAAATCGCGGTGCGGACGGGTTTTCGAGTGGTGTGGACGACCAGTCGCGGCCGCCGCTGGTTCGCGAAGCTGGCACGCGCATGAAACGGCTGGCAGCCGCGTGGCGCGAGCTCGACGCTCGGGTTTCCGCAGCACAGGCAAAGATCGGCGAACGGGCCCGTGCCGTCGATCGCCGGGTGCCGAAGGCGGAGCAGTTCAAGGGCGGCGCGCACGGCGAGCGCGCGACCGCCCGGGTCGGCAGCCTGCTCGGGCTCGCGTTCCTGATCTGCTTCATCACCGGTCTGCTGAGCCATTTGATCCAGCATCCGCCCGAGTGGTTCTTCTGGCCGAGCCGTCCAGCGTGGCTGTATCGGGTGACGCAGGGCGCACATGTGCTGTCCGGGATCGCGGCGATTCCGTTGCTGCTGGCCAAACTGTGGAGCGTCTACCCGAAGCTGTTCGAGCGGCCACTGGTGCGCTCGGTGCCGCACGCCGTGGAGCGGCTGTCGATCCTTGTCCTGTCCGGCGCAGCGTTCTTCGAGCTGAGTTCGGGATTGCTGAACGTCGCGCAGAATTACCCGTGGAATTTCTACTTTCCGCAGGTGCACTATGCGGTGGCGTGGGTCGCGATCGGATCGATCTTCGTGCATGTCGCGGTGAAGCTCCCGGTGATCCGGCGTGCGCTGGCGCGGGAGCGTGCGCCCGCTCGGCAGCCTGGCCCGGGGTTGTCGCGCCGGGGATTCCTGACCACCACGGGGATCGCGACCGGGGTTGCTGTGCTGGCGACCGCGGGCGCGACCGTTCCCGCGCTGCGGAACGTCTCCGGCTTGTCGTGGCGGTCGGACAAGGGCACGCAGAAGTTGCCGGTCAACCGCACGGCCGTGGCAGCGCAGGTCACGCGGGCAGCGCAGGATCCTGGATGGCGGTTGTCCGTGGTGACTCCGGCGGGGACCCGGCAGTTCACGCTGGCCGAGCTGCGGGCGTTGCCGCAGACCACTGTGGACTTGCCGATCGCGTGCGTCGAAGGGTGGAGCCAGATGGCGACCTGGCGCGGCGTCTCGTTCCCGGACCTGTCGCGCGCGAGCGGCGGTTCGCCCGGCGTGGACGTGCGGGTGTCGTCGCTGGAGAAGACCGGCCTGTACGGCGTCAGCGTGTTGCCCGGCGAGCATACGGCCGACCCGCTCACGTTGCTGGCGCTGGAACTGAACGGTGAGGTGCTGAATCTCGACCACGGGTATCCGTGCCGCGTGATCGCGCCCAGTCGGCCGGGCGTGTTGCAGACGAAGTGGGTCGAGAAGCTGGAGGTGCGGTGAAGACCGCGCGAATTCTGCTGGCGCTGCCCGGATTAGCGCGTTGGCGTACGGGATCGTGCTGTTCCTCGAGTACGCGGCACCGGCGTGGCCGGACAGTTTCACGACGTTGCTGTGGATCGGCGGCGGTCCGATCGTCAACGACGCGGTGTTCGCTCCGATCGCGGGCATGGTCGGCCTGCTGCTCGCTCGATTCCTGCCGCTGCCATGGCGAGGGCCAGTGCAGGTTGGCGCGGCGTTGACCGCAGTGCTGGGTTTCGTGGCGTTCCCGCTGCTGTGGCGTGCTTATGGCGTGCCGCCGAAGCCCGGTCTGCACGACGGGAGCACGTGGCTGGGGCTGCTGGCGACGCTCGCCGTGGTGTGGAGTGCCGTCCTGGTCGTATCGCTTGTCCGTATTGTCCGGGTACAGCGGCAGGCGGCACGGAAAATTCGGCCGCGCGCACGTAGTTGACCTGGGTTTTCTTCCGGTACCGGAATTTTCCCGCGGATTCGGCGTTTGGGACAGCGTGCGCGTGGGCACCTCACCGCACGCGGAGAGGCTCTCCGTGCCGAGTCGGAGGCGGCACGGAGAGCCTCTTCGTGTTTTCGTGTGCGAGCCGGTTTTCGCGCGCTGGGCACAAAAAACGGCCACGCGCGACCGGCTCTAGTGCTCCGGTCGCGCGCGGCCTGCAAAGGTTCGGCCCCAGCGCGGATAGGGGGTCGAGCCGTGGCTGGTCTCGGCCGCGCCTCGGCGGCCGAGCGAACTAGTTGGCCGGTACCGCCTGTCCGCCCAAGGTGACCTGCACCGTGCGTCCGTCGGCGAGGGTGAAGGTGGTCTGGTCGTTCGGGGCGCGGGTGCGGATCGCGGCGACGAGCGTGTTGGCGCTGTCGATGACGCGGTCGTCGATCTTGGTCACCACGTCGCCGGACTTCAGGCCCGCCTTCTCCGCCGGGCTGCCCGGCGTGATGTCGCCGAGCTGGGCGCCGCCCTGGGGCGCGTCGGTGACCTTCGCGCCGATGAACGTCTGGGTCGCGTGCCCGGTCTTGATGATGTCCTGCGCGGTGCGGCGCGCCTGGTCGATCGGGATGGCGAAGCCGATGCCGACGTTGCCGCCCTCGCTGCCGCTGCCCTGGCCGCGGCCCGAGTTCGGGCTGTAGATGGCCGAGTTGATGCCGATGACCTGGCCGTTCATGTTAGACAGCGGACCGCCCGAGTTGCCGGGGTTGATCGCGGCGTCGGTCTGGATCGCGTCCATCACCGTGGTCTGGTCGGTTTCGTCGCCGCCCGCCTGCACCGGGCGGTGCAGCGAGCTGACGATGCCCGAGGTGACCGTGCCGGTCAGCTCGTACGGCGAACCGATGGCCACCACCTGCTGGCCGACCCGCAGGTCGTCGGAGCGGCCCAGTTCGACCGGCTTCAAGTTGCTGACGCCGGACACCTTGACCACGGCGATGTCCGTGGTCGGGTCACGGCCGACAACCTTCGCCGCGGCCTTCTTGCCGTCCTGGAACACGGCCTGGATCTGGCCGCCGTTCGCGGCGACCTGGACGACGTGGTTGTTGGTGAGGATGTAGCCGTCGCTGCTGATCACGAATCCGGAGCCCTCGCCCGCCGCGGTCCGGCCGGACACCTGCAGCTCGACCACGCTCGGCGACAGCTTCTGCGCCACCGATTCGACCGAACCGGCCGGCACGTTGCCGGTCTGCTGCGCGGGTTTCGGCGCGTCGAGCGCGCTCACCGACGAACCGGACCCGCCGGTCAGGTACCCGACGGTTCCGCCCGCCACGCCGCCGATCACGAGCGAGATCGCGGCGACGCTCGCGAGGAGCTTGCCCGCCGAACCCTTCTTCTCGCGCTGCGCGGGGACGCCGTACACCGAGGTTCCCGGTGCGCCGTAGGGATTGGCCGGGGCTCCGGCGGGCGGAGTGTGCGTGCCGCCGGGGTATTGGCTGCCGTACGGCTGCTGAGCGCCGGGGATCGCGCCGCTCTGGGGCGTGCCAGTGTGCGGCGCGGCCGCGCCTTGGGCCGACCACGGATTCGGCGTGCTTCCAGCCGGAGCAGCGGCCCCATACGTCGGAGCGGCGCCGTACTGCCCCGCAGGCGCTCCGTACGCACCGGAAGCGTCGCCGCTCGCCGTGCCAGTGCCGGACGTCCCCGCCGAGCCCTCAGCGGCCGAACCGTACGCGGCGGTCGAACCAGTGGCACTGGAAGCCGGCTGGTTCGCGTCGCCGCCGGAAGAGGGTTGGTCCGGCTGAGCCGGGGTCTGCTGCCAGGCCGCCTGGCCTTCGGCGCCCGGCTGGGCGCCCGGGTCCTGGCGACCCGCCGCGGAGTCGGGCACGTGGGGGTCGTTCTCGGTCATGTCCTCACCTAAGCGGCTGGGCCTGAGAGGTTCCTGAGTCGAACCTGTGTTTCGTAGATGAGTATGCCGTGAGTTCCGGTCAGCCTGCCGAACGAAGCCGTTCCGCGATCTGTTCCGGGGTGGCGTCGTTGATCCAGACCGCCATGCCCGACTCGGATCCGGCCAGGTACTTCAGCTTGTCCTTGGCCCGCAGCACGGAGAACAGCTCCAGGTACAGCCACGACAGCTCCCGGTCCCGCCGCACCGGAGCCTGGTGCCAGCCCGCGATGTACGGCAGCGGCCGGTCGTACAGCGCGTCACACCGGCGCAGCACGTCGAGGTACACGCGGGAAAAGTCGTCGCGCTCGGCGTCGGTGAGCGACGGAAGGTCCGGCGCCTGCCGGTGCGGCACGATCTGGATGTGCACCGGCCAGCGCGCGGCAGGCGGCACGAAAGCCGTCCAGTGCTCGCCGGTCGCGATCACGCGCTCGCCCGATTTCCGTTCCGCGGCCAGCACGTCGCCGAGCACCGAGCCGCCGTGTTCGCGTGCGACCGCCAGCATCCGCTCGGTCTTCGGCGTGACGAACGGGTAGCCGTAGATCTGGCCGTGCGGATGCGAGAGCGTGACGCCGATTTCCTCGCCGCGGTTCTCGAACGGGAAGACCTGTTCCACGCCAGGCGTCGCCGCGAGCGCAGCGGTGCGGTCGGCCCAGGCGTCCACCACGAGGCGCACCTGTTCCGGGATCAGCCGGGAGAACGCGCCGTCGTGGTCGCTGGTGAAGCACACGACCTCGCAGCGGCCGAGGCCCGGTGCGGTCGGGACGAGGCCCAAGCCGTCCACAGTGGACGGTTCACCGGTCGCCTGCTGCGAGAACGACGGGAACCGGTTCTCGAAGACGACCACGTCGTAGTCGGCTTCGGGGATTTCGCTCGGCTTGCCCGGCCGGGTCGGGCAGAGCGGGCAGAGGTCGGCGGGCGGCTTGTACGTGCGCGTCTGGCGGTGCGCCGCCATCGCGACCCACTCGCCGGTCAGCGGGTCGCGGCGGATCTCCGAGGCCGCCGCGACCGGCGGCAGGTCCCGGGTGTCCTCGGCGAGCCGTTCGCGGTCGTCGGTGTGGTCGAAATAGATGATCTCCCGGCCGTCGGCCAGGTACCGCACAGTGCGTTTCACGCTTCTTCTGCCTCGAGGTTCTCCGCCGTTTCGGCGATCATGAGTTCTCCGACCCGCTCCGCGAGGTCTTCCCGCGCGCGGTCGTCCAGTCCGTCGTCGGTCACCACGACCTGCGCTTCTTCCAGGTCCGCGATCGTGGAAATGCCGACGGTGCCCCACTTCGTGTGGTCGGCGAGCACCACCAGCCGCCGTCCGGCCTCCACCAGCGCGCGGTCGGTTTCGCTCTCGGTGAGGTTCGGGGTGGTGAACCCGGGCCCCACCGCCATGCCGTGCACGCCGAGGAACACCAGGTCGAGGTGCAGTGTCCGCAGGCTCTGCACGGCGACCGGTCCGACCAGCGCGTCCGATGGGGTGCGCACGCCGCCGGTGAGGACCACCGTGCGGTCCGGCTGTCCCGCGTTGCGCAGCACATCGGCGACCTGGATCGAGTTGGTGACGATGGTGAGGCCCTCGACGCCGTCGAGCGCGTGCGCGAGCGTCCAGGTGGTGGTGCCCGCGGACAGGCCGATCGCGGTGCCCGGCTTGACGAGGGTGGCCGCCAGTTCGGCGATGGCTTCCTTCTGGGCGCGCTGGCGCACCGACTTCGCCTCGAACCCCGGTTCGTCGGTGCTCTTGCCGACCAGCGACGTCGCGCCGCCGTAGACCTTCTCGACCAGGCCGCGGCCCGCGAGCACGTCGAGGTCCCGGCGGACCGTCATGTCGGAGACGCCGAGCCTCGCGACGAGGTCACTGACCCGGACCGCACCGGTCCGGCGTGCTTCCTCGAGGATCACCGCCTGTCGCTGCCGCGCGAGCACCGCCACTCCCCAAGCACACCCATCAACTGCACAAAATCCTACACGATTCAACATCAGGTGTGCGCGACGTGCAGATCAAGCGTCCCCCTGCCGGGCGACAGCCATGCGTGGCGGGCCGCTCAGGCGACCGGGGCCCCTGGTAGCCGGATGGTGAGCAGAGCGCCGCCTTCCGGTGCCCGGTTGGCGTAAACCGTGCCGCCGTGCCGTTCGGCGGCGTGCTTCACGATCGCCAGCCCGAGGCCGGATCCGGGCAGGGTGCGTGCCTCCGAAGAGCGGTAGAAACGGTCGAACACCTTGGGCAGGTCCTCCTCGGCGATGCCCGGTCCGGAGTCCGCGACCTCGACCACTGCGGTGCCGTCGCCGAGCGGACGCAGCGTGACCCGCACCCGCGAACCCTGCGGCGAGAACTTCACCGCATTGTCCAGCAGGTTCAGCACCGCTCGCTCGAGCGAGCTGTTGTCGCCGGTGAGCACCCACGGCTGCAGCGCGACCTCGAACTCGATCTCGCCCGCCCGACGGCGCGCCCGGTCGAGTGCGCGCTCGACCACGTCCATCAGGTCGACGCGTTCGGCCTGCTCGCGCGGTTCATCCTGCCGCGCCAGCTCCACCAGGTCGCCGATGAGCTGGGTCAGCTCGTCGAGCTGGCCGCGAATGTCGGCCTCGATGTCGGCTCGGTCCTCGTCCGGCAGCGACGGCGCACCCGGGCGACTGGCCGACAGCAGCAGTTCCAGGTTGGTGCGCATGGAAGTCAGCGGGGTCCGCAGCTCGTGCCCGGCATCGGCGACCAGTTGCCGCTGCCGTTCCTGCGAGTCCGCGACCGTGCCGAGCATGATGTTGAAGCTGTGCGTGAGCCGGGCGAGTTCGTCATCGCCGCTCACCGGGATCGGGCGCAGGTCGCCGGTCGCGGCTACCCGTTCGGCAGCTGAGGTCAGCCGGTCGACGGGGCGCAATCCGGCGCGCGCGACGGCCGTGCCCGCGCCCGCGGCCACCACGATCCCGGCACCGCCGACGAGGAACAGCACCACGGACAGCTGGTTCAGCGCGCGCATCGTCGGAGCCATCGACTGAGCCAGCACGATCGCCTGGCCGTGCCCGAGCGGCACCGCGACCACGCGCATGCCGGTGGCCGCGTCGGTGCGCAGCGACTGCGGAAGGACGCCGGTCGCGACGCGCATCTCGGACGGGCCGACCGGCGGCCGCGTGCCCGGCTGCGGATAGATCAGGTCGCCGGTGAGGCCGTTGAGCTGGCCGATCTGCAGGTCAGCGCTGGCCAGCAAAGCTCCCGGAACCTCGCGCAACTGGTCGGTCGGCACCTGGGGCGAGTTCGCCGCGGCTTGTGCGCGGGCCAGCAGGTTGTCGTCGAGCTGAGTAAGGAGGTTGTTGCGCACCACGAGGTACGCGCACAGGGACACGAGCGCCACCGCACCCGCGACGCACGCCGCGGCCAGCAGCGTGACGCGGCCGCGCAGCGAGAACCGCCGGGTGGTCCACCGGGTGCCCCGCGGATCCGGGACCTCCCCCTCCGGCGCGGCGTGCGCACCCGCCGGGTAGTCGGTCACGGCGGGGTCTCGCGCAGGACGTACCCCACTCCACGCACCGTGTGGATCAGCCTCGGTTCGTTGTCCGCTTCCGTCTTGCGGCGCAAATAGCCGACGTAGACCTCCAGCGCGTTGCCCGACGTCGGGAAGTCGTAACCCCATACTTCCTCCAGGATCCTTCCGCGGGTCAGCACGTGCTTGGGGTACGAGAGGAACAGCTCGAGCAGCGCGAACTCGGTGCGGGTGAGACTGATCTCGCGGCCGCCGCGGCGGACCTCGCGAGTGCCCGGGTCCAGCGTGAGGTCGGCGAACGACAGCACCTCCGACGTCTCGCCCTGCTGAGCGTCCGGCGCGGCGCGGCGCAGCAGGGCGCGCAACCGGGCGAGCAGTTCCTCCAGGGCGAACGGCTTGGGCAGGTAGTCGTCGGCGCCGGCGTCGAGGCCGGAGACCCGGTCGGAGACGGTGTCGCGGGCGGTCAGCACGAGAATCGGCAGGTCGTCGCCGGTGCTGCGGAGCCGGCGGGCCACTTCGAGCCCGTCGAGGCGCGGCATCATCACGTCGAGAACCATCGCGTCCGGACGGTTGGCGAGGATCGTCTCCAACGCCTGCGCACCATCGCTCGCGAGCTCCACGGTGTAGCCGTTGAACTCCAAAGACCGCCTGAGCGATTCACGGACGGCACGGTCGTCGTCCACTACGAGGATGCGCATGCCGCCAGTCTTACGCAGAGTGCTGAGACCCGCCTAAGAACACACGCAGAACACACAAAGAGCATTTCCGGACGACCGCGGACAGGGCGGCACATTCGCGCTGGCCGCGCCGGGGGTCGCGGACGCGGAAATCACAACGAGCGCTCTTCCGGCGGCCGGGCGACCGGGGCGTTCCAGTGTCGCCAGAGAGCGAGCACGCGGATCGCGACCACGACCACCGCCGAGACGGTCGTGACCGCGCCGGCCGGGAGGTGCAGCGCGTGCCCCGCCCAGACGCACACCGCGCCGGTCAGCGCGGCCATCGCGTAGATCTCCTTGCGCAGCACGAGCGGGATCTCCCGCAGCAGCAGGTCGCGGACCGCGCCGCCGCCGATGCCGCTGGTCATGCCGATCAGACACGCGGCGTACCCGGTCGCGCCCGCGTTGAGTGCCAGCGTGGTGCCGGCTGTGGCGAACACTCCGAGCCCGACCGCGTCCGCGAGCAGCACGGCGTGGCGCAGCCGGGCGACCTGCGGGTGAAAGGCGAACACGACCAGAGCCGTCACCGCGCAGACGGCCAGGTACGGCCAGTTGCGCAGGGACGTCGGCGGATGGATGCCGAGGAGCACGTCGCGGATGATGCCGCCGCCGAGTGCCGTGGTCAGGCCGACCACGACGACCCCGAACACGTCCAGCCGCGCCCGGACCGCGGCCAGCGCCCCGGACGCCGCGAACGCCACCAGCCCGAGGAACTCGAGCGCGGTCAGCAGCATGTGCTGGTTCTACTGGTCGAGAAGCCCGCCGCGGTAGGCCAGGAGCGCGGCCTGCACCCGGTTGGCCGCGCCGATCTTCGACAGCACCGCCGAGACGTACCCCTTCACCGTCGCCTCGGACAGGTGCAGCCGCCCGCCGATCTCAGCGTTCGAGAGACCCTGCCCGATCAGCGCGACGACCTCGCGTTCGCGTTCGGACAACGAGGCCAGGAGCTTGCGCGCCGGCTGCGCGGCCCGCTGCTCGTCGCGGTGGCTCTGCACCATCCGCACGGCCACGCCCGGATCGAGGACGGCGCCGCCCTTGGCCAGGTCGCGCACGGCCCGCAGCAACGCCGCCGGGTCGATGTCCTTCAGCAGGAAGCCGTTGGCTCCGAGCCGCAGCGCGAGGCTGACGTACTCGTCGATGTCGAAGGTGGTGAGCATGGCGACGGTCGGCGGATCGGGCAGCGCGAGAATGGCCCGGAGCGCGCGAATGCCGTCGTCAGGGGCGCGCATCTTGATGTCGAGCAGCGCGACGTCAGGGTGATAGCGACGGGCGACCTCGACCGCCGATCTGCCGTCGCTCGCCTCGCCCACGATCTCGATGTCCGACGCCCCGGACATCATGGCGCGCAGCCCCGACCGAACTAGTTCCTCGTCGTCGGCGAACATGAGCTTGATCAACGAAGCCCTCCGGCAAACCGTGGGTTGGAGGCGGCTCCCCGCACCCGTTACGGAAGATTACCTACTGTTGTTCACGGTTTCGAAACCAGACACGACCAGGTGACGCGGCTGGTCCACCGGAGCGGCCGAGAACAGCAGTCGACCCGGTTGCTGGTCACCCACTTGAGTGACTTCTTCGGATGGGCGCCGCCGAGTTGCGTAACCGATCCAGAAGGAGCGGATGTTCATCGGCTGGTTCGGAAGGCTTGCTGACTGGAGTCCGCGCGAAAAAGGTGACCGCCGGGCGCGCCGCCGCTGCTACGGTCGCGGCGACGTTCCAGTTCATCGTTCTCTTCAGCTGACGGTCCTGCGACCCGCCCCTCGCAGATCCAGCACCGGCCCGGGCGGGTCTCAACGCGCCGTTTTCGGCGCAGGACCCCGTCAGCCGCGCGCCTCGACTCGCGCTGTGCCCTGGAGAACGACGTGTCACCTGAACACCCTTCCTACTGGACCGCGCTGCGCCAGCCCCACGTGGTGCGCTCCTTCCTGCCGAGCATCCTTGGCCGGTCGTCGCTGGCGATGTCCGGTCTCGCGCTCGTGTTCCTCCTCGAATCCGGCAGCGGATCATTCGCCGCCGCCGGAGCCGTCACGGCCACGCTGGGAATCGCCAACGTCGTCGCGACACCCTGGCGAGCGCGCGCCGTCGACCGATTCGGCCAGGCAACCGTCTTGTCCACGCTGGGCGCGGTCCACACGATGGCGCTCGTGGTGTTCGCCATGGATCCGGGCGCGCCGTTGCCTTTCTTGCTGGGTCTTGGCACCGTCGCGGGGTTGTCGCTTCCGCCGTTCGGATCGACGATGCGCGTGGTGTGGTCGGCGGCGCTCGCCAGCGGCCCCCTGCGCACTCGGGGGCTGAGCCTGGACGCAGTCGCCGAAGAGTTGATTTTCGCAGTCGGGCCGTTGACTTCCGCGATCCTCACCGCGCTCGCGGATCCGGCGCTGGCGCTTTACGTCTCGGCCGGCCTCGTCGCCACGGGCAGCGGCCTTTTCGTGCTCAGCCCGCTGTCCCGGCAACAGCGCGGGCACCGCACCAAACGAACCGCGGAAGCGCCGAAACCGTTGCGGTCGCCCGGATTTCTCCCGGTGGTGGTCGCCATCATGGCTCCGGGAATCATCCTCGGCGCGGTCGAGATCGTGGCACCGGCCATGGGGTCGGCCGAGGGTTCCGCGGTTCTGCCCGGTGTCGTCCTGGCCCTGTTCGCTGGGGCGAGCGCGCTCGGCGGTTTGCTGTACGGCCGCCTCAATCCGCGGATGCCTGTCGAACGACAGCTGCTCGTCCTCGGCACAGCGCTGATCGGCGTCAGCGCGACCGCTGGGCTCATCGGGTCCACGCCAGTGCTGGTCGTCGGCATCGGCATAGCGGGCGGCTTCATCGCACCGCTGCTCATCGTCGGCTACCTCGCGGCTGATGCTCGCACTGATCCCACCGTGCGGACCGAAGCAAGCAGCTGGATCAACACCGCGGTCAACCTTGGTGCCGCTGCCGGCTCGGGCCTCCTCGGCGCGACGACGGAAACCACGACACCCGGTACCGCGCTCGCGCTCTGCACCGCGGCGGCAGCGGTCGTCTTGCTCGTCAGCGCGCCACGACGCCGTCGCGCAGTGCCGTGAACAGCTGATCAAGGCGGACGCGGTGGTTCTTCGCCGCCGCGCGGTCTGGCTCGCCCTCGATACGGCGGCGGACGGTTTCTACGAGCACCGTGCTGTAGCCAGCGATAAAGAAGGCCGCGAGCAAAAACCCGTCGCCGTCGAAGGCGGGGTCTTGGGCTAGCTCCTCGGCGAGGACGGACTGGAGTTCGGAACCAATGGCTCGCGCGCGGGCGATCAGCGCGGGGGAACCGGCGACCGTCCGGAAAAACGGTACGGAATTGGCGCTGATCCCGGACAGCGGCGCACAGTCGTCGCACAGGCGGAAGCACAGGTCCTGCAAGGAGGTCAGGATATCGGCGTCCGGCGCGCGGTCTCGGACTGCCGCGCGCAGCAGATCCACGGCGTCGGCCGCTCGGTCCAGGAAGAGGTCTTCCTTTCGCGCGAAGTGGTTGAAGACCGTCACGCTGGAAACCCCGGCCTCCCGCGCGATCTCGGCAACGGTCACGGCTTCGTACCCGCGCTCCACGAACAGCCGGTTCGCGACCGCCAGGATCCGGGCGCGCGTCCGCGGGCCGCCGCGTTCGCTGGTTCTGGGCATCCGGAACCACTTCCTTGTGTCACTAAATTTAGTTAGTTAAGATGCTACCAGGCAGAGGGGAGCCCAGTCATGAGCGAGCGCGTGTTTCCCGCTCCGTCGACGATCAGCGAGCAAGCACGGTCTTGGCTCGTCCTCGACGCCGGCGAGTTGACCTATCCGGCTGCCGACGACACGGATGGCTGGCTCGCGATGGCGGCTCGGGCGAATCAGTCGACTGCCCAGCGGTTTCCGGTCACTGGACTGCCGGTGCACGTCGAGGACTTCGAGGTCGACGGAGCCGCCGGGTACGCCGCGCGGCCGCATGGGGTCGATGACGACGCCGTCTTCCTGTGGATGCATCCCGGCGGCCTCCTGGTCGGCGGCGGGGAGGCCGCCGGGCGACAACGGCCAGGACCGCCTTGTCGACCGGCATGCTCGTGTGGGGCGTGGACTACCGACTGCCGCCGCTCTATCCGTATCCGGCGGCGCTGAATGATGCGATGTCCGTGTACCAGCACGCGCTGCGGGAGCGTGATCCGTCGCAGGTGTTCGTCGGCGGCGATTCCGCGGGAGGGAACATCGCGGCCGCGCTTTTGTTGTGCGCCAAGGACGCCGGGTTGCCGATGCCGGCCGCGCTGGTGCTCAACACGCCGCAAGTCGACCTGACCGAATCCGGCGACACCTTCCAGACGCTGGACGGCGTAGACAACATCCTCCGCAGTCTGGCTCCCACGAACGCCCTCTACGCAGCGGGTGCCGACCTGCGGGATCCGTACCTGTCCCCGATCTTCGGTGACGTTTCCGGCTTCCCGCCCACCTTCCTCCGGAGCGGTACCCGCGATCTGTTCCTGTCGAACACGGTCCGGATGCATCGGAAATTGCGCGCCGCCGGCGTGGCAGCCGAACTGCACGTGTTCGAGGCGATGCCGCACGGCGGGTTCGGCGGCGACAGCCCGGAGGACTTGGACGCGGCGGCGGAGCAGCGGCGGTTTCTCGCTCGGAGTTGAGAGAACTTGTTTGCCGCAAGACTTTCGAGATCCGATGCCGTCAGGTTATCGCCGGATAGCGAACCAGTCTTGGACGCCAGGTCCGCACGCAGGCAAAACTCGAGGCATGACCACCGCTATCCGTCGCCCTCTTCCCGGCTCCGATACCCGTCGAGCAGCAGCTTCGTAGTCAACTCGATGTGGTCCCGCAGGGCCTCGACCGTGCCCGCGACGTCTCGTTCGATCGCGCGTTCGCAGATCAGCCGGTGTTCCGCCGCGACGTCGCGGTGGTTGTCCTCGCTCGAGGCGCGGGCCCAGCACCGGTAGACCTCGGCCGATTCGCGCAGCTGGGTCGCCACCGTGCGCAGGTGCTGGTTCGGGCAGCCCTCCAGCAGGACCTGATGGAACCGGGCGTGCGCGGACAGCCAGCGCTCGTTGATCGCGTCTGACTCGTCGGCGAACGTGGTGCGGGCGAGATTGTGATGCGCCGCGAGCAGGTCGGACTCCCATTCGATGCTGCCGTGCGCGAGGGATTCGCGGACCACGTGTGTTTCGACGACCACGCGCGCTTCGGTGAGGTCTTGCAGCGTGTCCGGGGAGACGTCGATGACCCGGAATCCTTGCTGTGGCGCGAAAGTCGCGAGTCCTTGGCCGACCAGCCGGGGCAGCGCTTCGCGCAGGACGCCGCTGCTGGCGTCGTAGTCCCCTTTGAGCGCTTCGACGCGCAGCCGCGTTCCGGGCGCGTGCCGGCCGTTGAGGATGTCGGCGCGAAGACGCAGGTAGACGTCCTCGACGCGGGTCGTGCTGCGAGCGCCAGTCATGTCGCAGATCGTACCTGGTTCCGCATACTCGCCATAATCTCGAGATTTAGTTGACTTATCGAGATTCAGCGGTGTTCACTGGCCGGGAAGCAGCGGAAGGACGCGGAGAATGCAAACGACGACACGGGCCGGCCGGATGTGCCTGGTGCTCAATGACAGGGCGATCGACGTCGAAGGGGCGAGCGGCGGGCGGTTCCCGGCCGATCCGCTCGCGGTTTTCGAGCGCTGGAGCGAGTTCGCGGAGTGGGGGCGGACGACGACCGACGGACCGGCCGCGCCCGAGGGCCTCGCGGGGAGTCCTTCGCCGAAGCCGCGGCAGATCTTCGCCATCGGGCTGAATTACCGCGAGCACGCGCAGGAAGCCGGGCTCGAACTTCCGGAGTCGCCGGCCACTTTCACGAAGTTCGGCACGTCCCTCACCGGGCCGGACACGGAGCTGAAGCTGCCGAGCGAGTTCGTCGACTGGGAAGCGGAACTTGTGGTGGTGATCGGCCGCCGGGCGGAGAAAACCGCGGCCGAGGACGCCTGGCTGCACGTGGCGGGATTGACTGTGGGGCAGGACTTTTCCGAGCGAGTCGTCCAGGCGGCGGGACCGGTTCCGCAGTTCTCGCTCGGCAAGTCGTTCCCGGGGTTCGCTCCCACCGGGCCGGTCCTGGTGACCGCGGACGAGTTCGCCGACCCCGACGACCTCGCGATCGAGTGCCTGGTCAACGGCGAGAGCGTGCAGAAGGCGCGCACGTCGTCAATGGTCTTCTCGGTCGCCGAGCTGATCGCGCGGCTCTCGGCGGTGTGCCCGCTCCTTCCCGGCGACCTGATCTTCACCGGCACGCCCTCGGGGGTCGGGCATTCGCGGTCCCCGCGGCGCTACCTGTGGCCGGGCGACGAGGTCGTCACCCAGATCGAGGGCATCGGACAGCTCCGGCAGACCTGCGTCGCCGGGTGAAGGGAGCGATTCCATGGCACTGCACAGATTGAAGTCGCTGACCGTCGGAGTACCCGACGTCGCGGGCACCTCTGGCTACTACGCCGACTTCGGGCTCACGCAGCTCGCGCCCGGCAGGTTCGCCACGGTCGAGGGCGGCGAGCAGTTCGTGCTCGCGCACTCGCGGGTGCGCCGCCTGCTGGGTCTGACCGTCGCGGTCGACGACGCCGACGACCTCGGCCGGATCGCCGCCAACCTCGACCGGCTCGGCTTTCCGGTGCAGCGCGAGGCCGACACGCTGCACGCCCGGGAACCGATCGCGGACATCGCCGTCGAAGCGGTCGTCGCGCCGCGGCTGGTCCGCACACCGGTGCCGGCGACTCCGTACAACGGGCCTGGCCGGTTGGACCGCGCCAATACTCGCGCGCCCGTGTTGTCCCGTACCGGGCCGGTGCGGCCGCTCGCGCTGGGGCACGTCGTGATCGGGACGGTCGAGCAGGAATCGACCCAGCGGTTCTTCACCGACGGCATCGGGTTCAAGGTCAGCGACGTGGTTCCGGGCCGGGCGGCGTTCCTGCGGTGCTCCACCGATCACCACAACCTGCTGGTGCAGCAGGCTCCGCTCAATTTCCTGCACCACACGTCCTGGCAGGTGTCCGATGTGGACGAAGTCGGCCGCGGAGCGATGGGCATGCTCGCCGAGCATCCGGAACGGCATGTCTGGGGATTGGGCCGCCACCACATCGGGTCGAATTTCTTCTGGTATATCAAGGATCCCGCCGGGAACTTCGCCGAGTACTACTCCGACATGGACGCCATCGTCGACGACCAGCTCTGGACGCCGCGGTCGTTCGAGGGCATGCGGTCGCTCTACGAATGGGGCCCGCCGCCCCCGCCGTCGTTCATCAATCCGGAGGACCTGGCGGCGCACATGACCGGCGCGCACGCCGAAGGCAGCTGAGCGGAAAGGCCATCATCTTGCGTTACATCGCCATGGAAGAAGCGTTCGCGCTTCCCGAACTGCAGGCCGGATACCCAGTGCCCAAGACGGAAACCGCCGCGCGGTGGGTCGAGGACTGGGGGAAACGGTTGTGCGACTACACGACATACCGGCTGCCGGAAATGGACGCGCACGGCATCGACGTTCAGGTGCTTTCCCTGACCGCACCCGGCATTCAAGGGCTGACCGATGCCGACCAGGCGGTCAAGGATGCCCGGATCGCCAATGACCAGTTAGCCGAAGTGATCGCCGCGCATCCGGATCGGTTCCGCGGCCTGGCCGCGTTGCCGCTCCAGAATCCGGATGCGGCGGTGCCGGAACTTCACCGCGCCGTCGGCGAACTCGGGCTCAGCGGAGCTCTCGTCAACGACCACACCAACGGCACCTACCTCGACGACCCGCGCTACGAACCGGTGTGGTCCGCCCTCGAAGAACTGGACGTGCCGCTTTACCTCCACCCGGGCGCTCCCCCAGCCGAGCCCTGGAAGGTACTCGAAGGACGTCCTGAACTGCGCGGTCCATTGTGGAGTTGGGCGGCCGAGACGAGCGGACACGCGCTCCGGCTGGTTTTCGGCGGCGTCTTCGACCGGCATCCGGGTGCCACTCTCATCCTCGGTCACCTGGGCGAGTTCCTGCCGTTTCAGCTCGCGCGTCTCGATTCGCGCTACGACCGGCAGGAACTTCGGACCCTCGCGCGGAAACCGTCGGAATACTTCGGCGACAACATCCTGATCACCACCAGCGGGGTTTGTTCCTCGGCCGCGCTCGCCGGGGCGGTGCTGGCCGTCGGAGCGGACGCGATCATGTTCGCCGTCGACTATCCGTTCGAAGACACCGCCGAGGCCGTTCAGTTCCTCGAGCAGGCACCGATCAGCAACCGCGACCGGGAGAAGATCAGCCACGGCAACGCCGAACGGGTGCTACGCCTTTCCACCGACAAGGCGAGCACATGAAGATGCCGTGGCGAGCCATCGCGATCGGGCTGGCCGTCATGACGCTGGAGGGATACGACCTCGTCGCTTTCGGAGCGACGACGCCGCTGTTGCTCCGCCATCAACCGTGGCAGCTTTCCCTTCCCGAACTGGGCACGTTGGGCAGCCTCACGCCGGTGGGCATGCTTTTCGGCGCACTGCTGGTCGGGCCGCTCACCGATCGGCACGGGCGCCGCCGGACGACTTTGCTCAGCATCGCGATCGTCTCGCTGGGCATGTTCGCTTGTGCGTTGGCGCCCAATCCGGAATTGTTCGGTGCCAGCAGGCTCCTCGTCGGACTGGGAGTCGGCGCGGTCTACCCCTCGATGGGCCCGCTGATCTTCGAACTCGCGCCGCCGAAACGGAAGAACCTCAGTTCGGCGATCGTCCAATGTGGAGTTACCATCGGCGGTTCGCTGGCCGCTGTTGTAGCCGCGGCGTTCCTGAGCGGAGACAACTTCCGGCCCGAGTATCTCGTCGGCGGAGCGGTCGGGTTGCTGCTGGTGCCGATGACTTACCGCTGGCTTCCCGAATCACCGGTCTACCGGAGGGAGCCGACCGGAGCACGCGGTCTGCGCGTCGTGTTGCGCCCGCCGTATACCGGAACGACCGTGCTGTTCTGCGCCATGGTGATCTGTTCGTTCTTGCTCATTTTCGGGATCAACACCTGGTTGCCGCAATTGATGCAGGCCGCGCGGTATCCGCTGGATTCCTCGCTGATGTTCCTGACCCTGGTCAATGTCGGCGCGACGGTCGGCGGTCTCGCGATCGCGGCGCTCGCCGACCGGGCGGGATCGCGAATCCCCATCATCGCGTGTTTTGTCGTCGCCGCAGGAGCTATGGCCGCCTTGAGCGTTCGGTCGCCATTGCCGGTGCTGTCAGTGATCGTGCTGATCGGCGGCGCGGGCGCGTTCGGCGTGCAGGGGCTGATCAACGTGTACGTCGCCCGCACTTATCCAGCGCACGCCCGGGCCAGCGCGATCGGCGTCGCGCTGGGAATCGGCCGGATCGGCGCGATCGCCGGGCCGGTGCTCGGCGGATGGGTCCTTGCCGCCGGGTTCGCTCCACAGTGGAATTTCCTGCTTTTCGCGGTGCCGGCGATCCTCGGGGCGATCCTCACTGTCGTCCTCGGAAGTTTCCACCGCACCACCGAAACCCCCGCGTCGCAACCGGTCGAAGAACCGGCTTGAACGAAGGAACAGTCATGGACACGTACGACATCGCGGTCGTGGGCTGCGGTCCGGTCGGCCTGACCCTCGCGCGGCTGCTCAGCGCGAAAGGACTGCGGGTCGCCGCGATCGATCCGAACCGGATCGTCTGCCACCATCCGCGGGCGACTCATCTCGACGACGAATCGATGCGCACGCTGCAAACGCTGGGCGCGGCCGATCTGGAGGAGCGGTTTCTGCGGCAGACCGGATGGACGCTGCAACTGCCGGACGGCACACCATTCCTCGAATTCGCCCATGCCCGGGACGAATCCGGACAGGGCTGGCGCACGGATTACCAGTTCCACCAACCGGATTTCGAATCCCGGCTGCGCGGTCTGCTCGCGAACGACCCGAACGTCGACCTGTGGTTCGGCTGGTCCGTCACCGAAATCACCCAGGACGCCGACGCCGTCCACCTCACCGTGACCGGCCGGGACCAGGTCAGGACGTTGACCGCGGCCTACGCCGTCGGCTCGGACGGGGCGAATTCGTTCGTCCGGCGGCTGATGGACGCCGAGGTCGAAGATCTTGAGGGAACGCAACGTTCGCTCATCGTCGACATTCATCCGTTCCAGCACCCGCCGGCACTGCCCCAAGAGTCCGGATTCATTCTGTGCCAGGGAAAACGGCCGATCACCTACGTGCCGATCTTTCCCCCAATGCTGCGGTTCGAATTCATGCTCCTCGACGGAGACGACGACGCCGCGCTCGAACGTCCGCAGGCGGTGTACGACGCCCTCAGCCGCTGGATCGAACCGGGCAGCTACCGCATCATGCGCGCCGACACTTACGAATGGCACGCACGGCTCGTGCACGGCTGGCGTTCCGGCAGGCTGCTCCTAGCCGGCGACGCCGCGCACGAGATGCCGCCGATGCTCGGGCAGGGCATGTGTTCCGGACTCCGCGACGCGGCAAACCTCGCCTGGAAACTCGCCGCCGTCGTCCAGGGCGGCAGCCCCGACAGCCTGCTCGACACCTACGAGACCGAGCGCGCCCCGCACGTTCGCCCTTACATCGCCGAGTCCGCCCGGCAGGCCAACCTCATCGAGTCCTTCGGCATCGGCGACACCCATCCGGAACTGACGGAGCCGCAGACTCTCGAACCGCTCCGGCCACCGCTCGGCTCCGGCCTGAGCACTTCGGTCAGCCGACTCAGCCCGCAGCCCCGGGCCGCGGACGGCACGCGACTCGACGAGGTCACCGGATACAACTTCGTCGTCGTCGTCGGCACACAGGCCGTATCGGCGGAGATCGCGGAGCTGTGGCGGCACCTCGACGTCGCGGTCGTCGCTGATGGCGGCCCGGCGGTCGAAGAATGGTTGGCCGCGAATTCTGCCACCGCGGCCATTATCCGCCCGGACCGGTACGTGTTCGCCTTCGCCGCCGACACGGCGGAACTGGAGACGGCGACGAAGGAACTCGCGCGACACATGGAGGTGCGCGTATGAAGCCTTACGGCACCGGGATGATCTGGGGCGAAGGACCCCGCTGGCATCAGGGCGCGCTGTGGCTGTCGGACACCCAGGGCAGTCGACTGTGGACGGATCACGGCGGGACCTGGAGCGCCACCAAGCTGGACTCACCGGCGAACGGACTGTGGTTCTTGCCCGACGGCAGGCTGGTCGCGGCCATGATGCACGAGAAACGCATCGGCGTCTGGGTGGACGGACAGTTCACCACCTACGCGGATCTCAGCGCCGTGGCGGCTGGTCCGCTCGGCGATCTCGTCGGTGACGAGCAGGGCAATCTGTACGTCGACGACGTCGGGTTCGTCCCTGGTGAACCGCCGCGACCAGGCCGTTTGGTGCGGATCGGCGTCGATGGCTCAGCCACTGCCGCTGCCGAGAACCTCGACTTCCCCAACGGTCTCGCCTTCCTCGACGGCGGGCGCACCCTGGTCGTCGCCGAGACCGCGGCGCAACGGCTGACGGCCTTCACCGTCGGCCCGGACGGCACGCTGACCGACCGGCGGCTTTACGCCGACCTCGCCCACTTGGTCGGCCCCGACGCTCGTCCGGACGGAATCTGGCCCGCCCCGGACGGGATCTGGGTAACGACCACGACTGGACACGCAGTCGTGCTGGTCCAGGACAACACGGTGCGCGAGACGATCACAACCGGTGCCACGTTCCCCATCGCATGCTGCACCGATGGCGGAAACCGGCTGTTCGTCACCCTCGCCGACACCGGCGGACGGCCGCTGTTCGAGGCCCTCGCCGCCAAGGATGTGCGGACCACGGTCGCGGAATGGGAACTCGAATGACCGCGCGGATCACCGATTTCGCCCGGTACGCGTCGGCCCGCACCGGACGCGACCTGACCGGCGGCTACCGGACGTTGTGGGAATGGTCGGTGCAGGATCTCGACGGATTCTGGTCCGCGGTGTGGGACTACTTCGGACTGCCGGCGCGTCCGGAGGGACAACCGGCGCTGGCGACCGAGGCGATGCCGGGCAGCGTCTGGTTCCCGGGGAGCACGTTGAACTATGCGGCCGAGGTCTTCCGGGATCGCGACGAGGACGCCACTGCGGTGATCGCGGTGGCTGAGGACGCGGCACCGGTCGAGCTGAGCTGGGGTGAGCTGCGCCGGCAAGTCGGCTCGGTCGCGGCGGCGCTGACTGAATTGGGAGTGTCGCCGGGCGACCGGGTGGTGGGTTATCTGCCCAATTCGGCCGAGGCGATCGTGGCGTTCCTGGCGACCGCGAGCCTCGGGGCGATCTGGGCCGGATGCGGGTTGGACTACGTCGGATCGGCCGCGCTCGCGCGGTTCGCGCAGCTATCGCCGACCGTGTTGATCACCGCGACCCAATCCCGGCACGGCGGCCGCGTCGTCGAACGCAGCGCCGACGTGGCGGCCTTGCGCGCCGGACTGTCCACATTGGTCGCGACAGTGGTGCTCGATGACGAGGCGCCCGGCGCGATCCCCTGGTCGTCAATCGTCAACGCCGACGCTGCCTTGGCACCCGTGCCGGTTCCGTTCGAGCACCCGCTGTGGGTTCTCTTTTCTTCCGGGACCACCGGCCGTCCTAAAGGGATAGTGCACGGCCACGGCGGCGTAGTCCTCGAGCAGCTGAAACATTCCGCGTTCCACCAGAACCTGCGGCCTGGCGACCGGATCCTCTGGTACACGACGCCGAGCTGGATGCTGTGGAACTCACTCGTCGGCGCTCTCCTCACCGGAGCGACCGCGGTGTGCTACGACGGCAGCCCGACGTTCGGCCGCCCGGACGCGTTGTGGCAGCTGGCCGCTCGCCTGCAAGTCACCACGCTCGGCACCAGTCCCGGTTACCTCGCGTTGTGCCGCAAGGCCGGGGTCCGGCTCGGGGACCATGACCTGCGCGCGCTGGTACGGCTCGGCGTCACTGGCTCGACGTTTCCGGCTGACCTGCACCGCTGGGTCGAGGGCGAGCTCGGGCCGCGGGTGCAGGTCGTTTCCAGCAGCGGCGGGACGGACGTCGTCACCGCCTTCGCGAGCGCGGCGCCCACCACGCCGGTGTGGGCGGGCGAGTTGTCCGCCCCCTGCCTCGGCGTCGCGCTCGATTCGCTGGGGCACAACGGGGAATCCGTGCGCAACACGGTCGGCGAGCTGGTCGTGCGGCGGCCGATGCCGTCCATGCCGGTGGGGTTCTGGGACGACCCCGATGGCAGCCGGTACCGAGCCGCGTATTTCGACACGTTTCCGGGTCTGTGGCGGCACGGCGATTGGACGACCATCACCGATCGCGGCTCGGTGATCATTCACGGCCGTTCGGACGCGACGCTGAATCGGCACGGCGTGCGCATGGGCAGCAGCGATATTTACGGGCCGGTCGAGGAACTTCCGGAGGTCGCGGAGGCGCTGGTCGTCGGCGTTGAGCTGGACGATGGCGGGTACTGGATGCCGTTGTTCGTCACGCTGACCGACGGGGTCCGTCTCGATGAGGCGCTGCGGCACCGGATCCTCGCGGCTATCCGCCGAGGTGCTTCCGCGCGGCATGTTCCTGACGAGATCCTTGCTGCGCCGGGGATTCCGCATACCCGCACGGGGAAGAAGCTCGAGGTTCCGGTGAAGCGGCTGTTGCGCGGAGAAGAGCCGGACAGCGTGGTTGATCCTGGGAGCGTTGATCAGCCGGAGCTCCTTGACTGGTATCGGCAGGTCGGCATGACTAAGCGGGAAGGCTAAACGGGACCGGGGTGTGCTGCTCCCAAATGTTCCGTGAAGCTTCTTCCGGATAGGGAACGGTCTTCGACTCGGCGTCCAGCACGCGGGTCAGCCGTTGACCGGGACGATAAGCGGCCCACCCCGGATCGCCGGTGGCTGCGAAGCTGACCCAAGCACTCCGAAGCTCCTCGGACACCTGAAGCGTGGTGGCACCAGGCATCTCGCCGAAGACCTGGCGGCCGACCGGACTGTCCAGAGTTCCGAAGACGAGACACACGTCGAGGCTGTGACACGCACCCAGACCGGGCGCGGACAGACACAGTTCGAACAGGTACGACCGGCCGCCAGCCAGAGCGTTGACCTCGGCCAACTGCTGGCTCGGCATCCGGAAGAGCGCGTCCGAGTAGACGGTCTCCATCAACTCCTCCGGGCTGGCTTCCGGATAGCCGGCGCGGTAGCCGTCTGGCGACGGGGCAAAGAGGTCGAGCGCCCGTTGCGCGTCGTCGGCAGTGAACGTGCCGACTCGACCGGCCATCACGGAGAACAGCCGGAACTCGTCGCGGGTGTGGCCGACGAGGAGGTCGACGCCGTCCGAGAGCGCCGACCAGGGCGTCTGCGGCAGGGAATTCTCGTCCAGCACAGGACAAACTCCGGCCCCGATTTGCGCCATCGGCCCCCAGCGGTCGCGTTGGCCGGACAGGCTGGCGTTGAACGCGGTGAGCCTGTCGGCCAGCTGCCACGGGTCGACGTTTCGGAGGTCTTCCCCGTTCGCCAGCGCCGCGGTGACCTGCTTGGCGAGCGAAGGGAGGACGAACGCACCGGGTACGGAATGGGCGATGGCACGTTGGAACAAGCCTTGCGCCGTCACGAGCAAGGACGCGACCGATCCCGCTCCCGCGGACTGACCGGCGACGCACACTCGCGCGGGGTCGCCGCCGAAGCGGGAAATGTTGCGCTGCACCCATTCCAGAGCGGCGATCTGGTCGAGGAACCCGCGGTTGGCCGGAGCGCCGTCGATGAGCGCGAACCCTTCGACGCCGACCCGGTAGTTCACGCTCACCACGACCAACCCGGCCGCGCACAGCAGCGTCGGGTCGTAGCTCGGGTCGCTGCTTACCGAGATGACGTATCCGCCGCCTGGCAACCAGACCAGCACGGGCAGTCCTGCCGCCCCCGGGTCGGGCGTTGCGACGTTGAGGGTGAGCCAGTCCGTTTCGTGCGCCGACTCCACCTGGACCGGCCCGGATTGCGGAGGCAGCGGACCAAACTCGGTCGCCTGTCGCGTGCCCTCCCAGGCCGGAACCGGGACCGGCGCCGCGAACCGGAGATCGCCCACCGGCGGCTGCGCGTACGGGATCCCGCGGAACTCCGCCACCCCCGCTCGCCAGCGGCCCGCCACGGCCCCCTCGACCGTCCGGACCACTGGCTGCGTCTTGTCGTCCATTCTCGTTCCCCCTCCGGTTTCAAGTCAAGTGTATTATGTCACTTGTATTGGAACGAGGGAAAGGGCTGCCGTGCCGAAGAAGGTCGACCACCGCGAGCGCCGGGAAGCGATCGCGCGCGCGTTGTGGCGGGTCGTGGCGCAGCAAGGCTGGAACCGCGCGACCATGCGCGAGGTCGCCCGGGAGGCGGACGCGTCGCTCGGGCAGGTTCAGCACTACTTCTCGACGCGGACGGCGATGCTCACGTTCGCGATGGAGTTCGCCGCGGAGCAGACGTCGCACCGGGTCGCCGAGGGGCTCGTCGATGTCACGCACCCCCGAGAGGTGCTGCGGGTGACGCTCACCGAGATGCTGCCGCTGCACCCCGACGCCCGCGCGACCAGCCGGATGAGCGCCGCGTACGTCCTCGAAGCCCTGCACGACCCCGAGTTGCACGCGAAGCTGCGCGACGACCTGCGCGAGAAACGAGCGCTCGTCGAACAGATGATCCGGCAAGCCATCGCGAACGGGCACATCGCCGCGGATCGGGACCCGGCCGTCGAGACGAATCTTGTCCTTGCACTGACTGGATTGACGCCGCTGCTTGAGCTGGACGTGATCGATCCTCGCGCCGCGCGCGTGGCGATCGATCGGTATCTGGATCAGCTTTTCGTTTAACCCGCGCCGGTCAAGCAGTGCTGCACGAGCGGGCCACGCCGCAGAGAGACTCGAACGCGGCCGGCTACGGCCGAATTGTTTGCAGCGCTTCCCCGTTCTCGGCGATGAACCAGAACGACCATCCGTTGCGGTTGTTGTGCACATTGGGGTTGAGTGCTTGGACAACCCCCATCGCCGCACCGCTCGGGCTCTTGTACGAGCACCCAGCGAGCACGCCGCTCGTAATGTCGACTCGCTTAGTAGCTTTGTGGTAGAGCGCCTCGATGCGCTCGCCTCCGTAGTCGGCGTAGATGGACACGCCGTCATCAGCAGGTTCCTGCCCAGCGGCGGCGGGCGTTCCGACCTCACGGACGAAATGGTCGAGCAGACGTCGCACCGCCTCACCGCCTGAGACCTGCCACGCACGTGCGAGCAGCATGACTCGGTCGTAGTCGCTGTCCACAAGATCCAGTTTTTTCAATTCTCATTCCTCTCTGGTTGCTGAGAAGATAGTAGTATTCTCTACTGGGTTGCGCAAGCGGCGACAGTCCGAAGCCGCTGTCCGATGAGTGAAGGGCTCCTACCCCATGACCAAGCCTCGTGCGACGTCGTCCCGCCAGCGGACTCTGCTTGTCCTGGTCGCAGTGCTCACTGGAGTGATCGCCTGCCTGGTGGCCGGAATCGTGGCGGCCGCAGTGGGCACCCGAACGGAAGTCGTGCTGACCGCTGGGGCAGGCGCTTTTGTGGTGACCGTCAAGCTCGTGCTCCACATCCTGAAGGAGCTCCGGCAGCTGTGAGCAATCATTGATGCGCACCGCGAAGAGAATGGACCTCACAGCAGAGAAGCGGCCGCTCTTGTCCAACTGAAAGGAAGGGCTTGTCGCGAGCCAGAGGGCATGCCGATCACCATGTTTTGTGCCCCCGGCAGGATTCGAACCTGCGACACCGGCTGTCGCAGAATCATGGCCATGTTAGCTCCATTTATGTTGTGGCGTAACGGAATCCGTCCCGCAGTGACTCAGTTGGACATCGTTGTATCGAGTTGAATTCTGACGGTTTACTGACACTAGTGACCCCTCAAATCGCCGATCTTCGGCTCGGCGTCGAGCAACGTCTCCAGCAGCGCCGCGGCCCGCTCGTTCGTCACCTGCTTGCGCCAGTAGTGCTTCTCAACCATCTCCTTGGTGTTGCCCAGCTGGCTGGCCGCCTCCTCGACCCGGCCGCCCTGATCGGCCATGTGCGTACCGACGGTGGATGCGCCCGGCGAACTCGGCCAGCAAACCCGAGTGGGTCGCCTGCGCGCAGGCGCGCGCGGGCCAGTCGTGGCAGGTCGACGGCCTCGACTTCCAGCCCGCGTGGTCGATGAGCGGCAACGCCGCCGGTGACGCAGACGCGCTCAACGCGGAGTCACCGCGCTGCCCGGCTTGGAATACGGCTGGCTCAAGAGGGCCGATGGCGCGCGTCTGCAGCAAGAAAGCCGACGACCGGGTTTGAACTGCGGACGCGCACGCCGCGTTGTTCCGCCGTCTCGGCATCCCGTTCGGCGGCTACGTCTACGCCCAGCCCAGCGACGGTGCCGCCGAAGCCCGCGTGCTGTGGGCGGAGTGCAAGCGGCTCGGCTGGACCGGGGTCGCGCCCGGCTGCGACATCGAGAGCGACCCGAAGATTCACATCTGGTCGAACGCTGAGGCCAAGGACCACGGCCGCGCGTACTGCTCGCAGATGCGCCAGCTCGGCGTCCGGCAGGCGGTCTACATGAACGCGTCGCTGGAGCAGGCGACCCGGCCGGATCTCTGGCCGGAAGTCCCGGTCGTCTGGGTCGCCCGATACGGGCTCAAACCGGAGACCCCAAGGAACGGCGTGCAATACACCGGCCACTAAGACATCCATCAGTACCGCGACGACGGCGCACTCCCCGGCTCGGCCGGAGCCGTCGGCTGGAACCAGTCCTACACCAACGCTCAACTCATCAGCGCGGAGGCTCCCGACATGGACGCTACCCGAGCCCGGCAGCTGGCCGAGCTGCATTCCTGGCTTAGCCCGCTTTCGCTTGAGATCGGGCCGAACAACGCGGACGGCATCGCCCCGCGCTCAAACGCCAAGCCGCTCAACGACATGCTCGCCAACGTGTACGGATGCTCTTCTTCGCGTCGAACTACATCGCGGCGCCGGACGGCAACCCGATGCCGTCGATCCTGTCCATGGTCGCCAAAGGCCGTCGGCGCGGGCCTCGACGATTTCCGCGCGCAGCTGCGCGCCGACGTCGTGGCAGTGCTCGGCGACGACAACGCCGAGCAGGCCGACGAGATCGTGGACAAGCCCGCCGCTCGGCTCGGCACGAAACCGGCGGTCGCGCAGTGACCGCGCCGGATCAGCCGAGCCGCGCCGGCACCGAGCCCGCGAGCATCGCCGAGGCCGTGCGCCTGGTCCTCGTCGCCGTCGTCGCCATCGGGTGGTGGGTGATCCCGGACCAGACCATCAACGTGATCGTGTCCGCGGTCGGCACGATCCTGTCCGTCGTGAGCAGCGTGCTCGTCCGCCGCCCTGTCGTGCCGGTCGCCAAGCTCGACCAGGACTAACCGGGCATGGAACCGCCTCGCCGCGCAACCGAGGGGGAAGCGCGGCGGGGCGGAACTGAGCAGATGGCGGGTCGGTGCGCCCGGCTAGGGCGTGGCCGACGGGGTGCCACGTTGCTTGGCCGCAGAGAAGAGGCGACAGCCAAGGTCGAGGCCAAGGCTGGTGTTGAGCGCGGTGCCGAAGGAGATCGCTCCTTCATCGGTCCGGTTATGGAAGACGGCGTCGTGTGATCCGGGCGCGTCGTGCAGACGCTGGGGACGCGGGTCGAATCCGTAGCGCTGGGCGATGGTCCCGATGATGGTGAGGGCTTTCTCCTAGTCCGCGTCCGGCAGGTTCCCGGTCACCCCGTGGTCGCCCAGGCTTGCCTGTTCGCCGTCGTTGCCGACGCCGGGGAATCGTGCGCCGCACGCTGCTCGCGAGCCGTTGCCAAGCGGCGTCCAGGGCGTCAGTTTGGGGATGGCGGCGGTGAGGGCTTGGCGGAGTTCGGTGTCGAGTTGCTGGTATTGCTGGCGGGCTTGGTCGGTGTCGGGCAGGCGCATCAGTGCGGCCCAGACTTCTGCGGGGTCTCGGTCCACGTTGTCTCCTGGGAAGGGCGATTTCTCGACACTGCACGCAGTCAGGACTGCAGCGAACAGCCCAGCAATGAGCAGGACTGCTGACCTCGGCTGATCCAGTCGACGGCTCATCCGGGCCTCAGGACTTGGGCTCGGGCGTCCCGTTGGGCCAGACGCACGGCGAACTAGCTCCGATGCTCAGGCGCCCCAGGACCGTTCCCGTCACCGTGCCAGTCAGGCTCATGACGTAGCCGTCACCGTTATGGGCGTTGGCGAATTGGTCGCCCTGCCAGGTGTCGGTTTCGATTGTCCAGCCGTTGTCCGTCCACCACTTTTTTAGCTTTTCGTAGTAGGAACTATTTTGCGCGCGGTCCGGGCCGTCTACCCAGTAGGTGACGCCGACCCTGACTTGACCGGTTTCTTTGTCCGACGAGTCAGTGCAGGACTCTGCGGGAAATACGATTTCGGTCAGCTTGTACCCGGCAGGGAAGGAGATCGACGCGGCAGCGTGAACGGCGTCCGCCGCCGCCTGCTTGGCCTGTTCGGACGTGAGGGTTGGCTGCATGGGGGCACCTCCGCAGGCGGTCATTGCGATCAAGACGGCGGCAAGCGTTGCGAGCCTCATCGGCTGCACAGTTTTTTTTTGATAGTTACGAGTCATGGTTTGCTTCCGGCAATTACCTTGCCTATCGACTTGAGCGAGGAAGAGTCTTTGTTCCAGTAGTCACTGTGGGAGGTGGCGGGGTTTCCGGTGTCAGAATCGAAGGTCTGCCCGCCGAACCAGGGGGTGGTGGGGGCGGGTCCGAGGGGGTCGATTCCGTCGAGCGGGGAGAAGTCGAGGTTGGTGAGTGCGGGGATGGGGTCGGTAGTGGAGGCGGTGGAGTAGATGTGCTGGCCGACTTGGTTTTGAGGAGTTCCGTCGAGGTGGAGCTGGTTGGCGTGGTCGACGCCGACTCCGGGGCTGGCGACCATGACGAGGTTGTTGGCGGGCAGGCCGAGGTCTCGGGCGGTTTGGCCGACGACGGTGGTGCCGTAGCTGTGTCCGATGACGGTGGTGTTCACCGGCCCGTGGTGCGCGGCCCCGAGCCCGTCCTGAAAACCGCGCAGCGCGGGTTCGGCTTTGTCGGCGAAGCTCGTGCTGGCCGCGTCCGGGAGGACGCTTTGCGGCGCGTCGTACCCCACCCACGTGATCACCGACGTGGACGGGGAACCCAACTGCGTGGCTTTGGCTGCCATGGCGTCGGAGCGTTCGATGTCGGTGTGCATGCCGTCGTTGAGCCCGGCAGTGGTGCCGGGGACGTAGGTGGCGACGTTGGCGGCGTGGTCGGGATCGCCGATGGCGACGATCGCCTGCCCGGAGTTCGCGGGGTTGATGCCAAGCAGGTAGGCGGGCGGCTGACCGGGCAGGGCCTGGTCGAGCCGGTGTTTGATCTGGTCCATTCCGGCGATCTTGCCGTTGAGCTCGTCGAGTTGCTTTTCCAGCGCGTAGTACTCCTTCTGTTGCTGCGGATCGCTGCGTTTCACCCCGTCGAGCCGGTGGCGGATGTCGTCGCGCTGCCGTTGCAGATCGGCGTAGTCGCGGTCGAGCACGGCCCGGTTCGCGCGGTCGCGGTCGACGGCGGGCAGTCCGTCTATCGCGCCGATCTGGCCGGGGCGGTCGCGGATCAGGATGTCCCGCTCGGCCGGGGAGAGGGTGGCCCACCACGCCGAGGCTTGCGATGGCGTCGCGTTGGGCGGAGGTTCGGGCGCGGTGAGGCCAGGAGCGTTTAATCCGTCGGCGGCCGCGGCGGCGACGGTGGACTCGTTCCCGGTGCCGAACTGGCCGGCGGCTGCTTTGTCCAGGACGGCGGCGAGGTCGCTGTCGATGTCTTCGGCGGTGCGCAGGATCTGCGCGACGTCGTCGGCCAGTTGCTGTTGTGCTCGTGCCCGGTCCTGCGGGTGCAGTTCCGGTGGCGGGTCACCTGCGTAGACGCAGACGATCGCGCCGTCGGCGGTGATCGCGAACCCGTATTTGCGGGCCAGCTCGTCGGCGTTCTTGATCGCGGCCTGCAGCGCGAGGATCGCGTCGGCGGCCTGCCCGACGGCTTTGCCGATCGCGGCGACTCCGGCGGCGTAGGTGTCCAGGCCCTGCATGTGGGTCTTGTGCTGGGCGGCCGCGCCCTCGGCGGCGGGACCGCTCCAGCCGTCCACCGGAAGCAGTTTGCCGTAGTCGTCGCCCTCGCTGACCAGAACCTGCACCTTCGCCCGCACGGCCGAGCAAACCTCGTCCAGCACGTTCGGGTTCCAGGCGCGCACATCGGCCAGTGACACCATCAGCGCGGCCCCCGCATCGTCGGAGCGACGGGGAACACCCCGGCCGCGCTGTGGTCGCCCTTCTCGTACCGGTCGGCTGCTGCGCCAAGATTCTCGCCGAACCGCTGCGCCTGTGCACACCACTGCGCGAAGGTCGACGACAACGCTTCTTGGCAGCCCCCGGCCGCCGCCGCGGCCTTCCCGCCCCGCACCGCAGCCGAGACCCGCCCGACCAGACCGGCGCAATCCGCGCCGCGCAGACCGGCCGTTTTCTCCCCTGCGGACCGCCCCGCTGCTCTCAACGCAGCGGGCACACTCGTGAACCCCATCGGCCTCCCCTTCCCGTAACCGAGAGTCACGTTACGGGCACCGGGACTCGGAGATCAACGGTGTCTCCCCCTCAAACGGGGGGCTCGCCAGCGAACACGCGAAGGCCTACCTAGGCGCAGCTAGGTAGAACTGCTCAGGAGGAGGAGAAGCGACGCGTGGCACGACCTGATGTGCAGCGCCCAAGGACTCGTGAACGCTAGATCGCCGCCATGCGCGTCGCTCGACCGGCACATTTCACCGGACAACGGAACCGCCCCGCCACGCGCCTGCGAGAGGGAAGCATGCGGACGTGCGGCATGGGGTCGTGGTTATGTGCGGGATCGAAGGGTTAGCAGGGGCGAGAGCTCGATGGCGTTCTGGCCGCCGTGCGGGCGAATCGTCTCCTTGTGTTTCTTCAGGAGCCGACGGATCGTGGCATAGCACGTACTGTGTGCGTCGGTGACTGCCTGTATGGATGCGCCGCCTTCGTAGTCGAGAATGTTCTGTTCGATGTCGAGGTCGGTGCGCTTCACACCCTGTCGGATGGGCGGCAGCACGGCCCCTTCCTGCCGCAGCAATCGCCCGGTCCAGCTCAGCGACAGCCCGTGCTCCCGAGCGATCTCGGTGACCGACTCACCGGCTCGCCAGGATTCGATCATCCGGCGGTTTCGCTTGATCCGTTTCGCGCGCGCCTCGTCCGGCGTTTCCATCCGGTGTTCCTGTCATCGCAGTCTGTTGGATGGGGGGGCGGTGGTCTTCGGGATAGACCACCGTCCCCCGCGCCCCGCCCGGTGGGGGCGCACCCGGTGCCGCAGCGTGTCGAGGGATCACCGCCGCGGTGCCGGGCTGTCTAGATGTCCAAACGGAAGCTTTCGCCGCACTCGCCGCATCGGTGGTCCGTGTGCTTGGCGGTCGCGCCGCAGGCTTTGCAGGCGAGTCGTATCCGGATTGGACGGCGCGGCGGACCAATGCGAGCGAAGCCCGGCGCTCGGCGCAGCCAGTCGGAGAAGAGGAACAGGGGATTGATCCCACATTCGTCGTCGGCGTGGTGGTCGCCGCGATCCACGACGAGTCGAACGGCACCTACGGAACGCCCCGGCTGCACGCCGAACTGCGCCACCGCGGGCGGCGGCACTCCCGCAAGCGCATCGCCCGGCTCCTGCGCGCCGCCGGCCGCGCCGGACGAGCTCCGAAACCGTGGCGCACCACCACCGTCCCCGACCCGGGCGCGCACACTCCGGCCGATCTGATCAAGCGGGACTTCTCCTGCAGCACAAGCGATATCAACACTCGCTGGTGCGGCGATATCACCTACATCCACACCTGGGAAGGCTGGCTGTATCTGGCCACGGTGATCGACCTCGGTTCCCGCCGCGTTGTCGGCTGGGCCACCGCCGATCACCCGCGCACCGACCTGATCGCCGACGCGCTCAACAACGCCGTTGCCCAGCGCCGACCGGAACCCGGGGTGATCTTCCACTTCGATCGCGGCTGTCAATACACGCCTGCCCAGTTCGGTGCCCTCGCCGACGAGCACGGCGCGCGTTTGTCGGTGGGGCGCAAGGGACAGTGCTGGCCCAACGCCGTCGCCGAATCGTTTTTCGCTACCATCAAAGCGGAATTGCTCGACCGGCGCGGCTGGCCTACCCGGGTTGCCGCGCACAAAGCGATCTTCGGCTACATCGAAGGCTGGTACAACACCCGCCGACTGCACTCCAGCCTCGGCTACCTCAGCCCCAACACCTACGAACCCACCCACCGGATAGCCTGACCGCCTCAACGACCCTGTCCGTCAAAACGGGTCAGCCCCAGTCGGTCAGTGGCAATCCAACTGGACCTGCGCTCAGCGATCCTCGCCGCTCGTGCCGGCGACCCGGTCGAGGCCGACGACTATCTGGGCGAGGTACGCGCGTTCGCGGACGAGTTCCAGCCGCCCGCGGTCCCGTACTACGGCGTCGACGCCAGCACGACGAACATCGTCGTTCACTGGTGCGCGAAGCCGGTCGAGAACTACAACGGCACCGAAGCCGTCCGGCGTGCCTCCGCCGTCGAAGTTACGGACCCGCGTCGACCGGAACGGGTCGGGCACCACCACATCGACATGGCGCGCGCATGGATGCTCCATGGTGACCGAGAGCGCACTCTCGCAGAGTTGAACGCGGCCAGGGAAGTCGCACCGAACGCGACCCGTCACCACCCATCGGTCACCGAGACGGTGCGGGCGCTCGCCGCTTCCGAGCGGCGCACCACCGCGACTCTGGCTGGGTTCGCGCGATGGGCAGGCGTTCGGCTCTGACCAGAGCTAACCCGGTCGGTTGGCGGCGAGCAGTGACCGCGCGGACGCCACCTCGTACTCGGTGCAGCCAGTCCCCCCGCTGGTCGAGGTACGGCGTGTACGCCGAGCCGAGCAGTCGCGAGCCGCAGTCGGCGACCGGTTCCAGCACGTCGCCGTAGGCTTGCATGGTGCGGTCGCCGTACTTGGCGTATTGCCGCGTATGAACCCACTCGTGGTTGATCACGTCGATCATGTGCGAGCACGGAACCCGCGGGGAAATGCGCACCTGCATCGTGCCGTGCAGGTCGACCACGCCCCACAGATTGTCGGGCGGCTCGGCGATCGTCCAGGTGAAGCCGCCGCGACCGAGCTCGTCGAGCCGCCGGTTCATCACCGTGGCCTGGTCGCACGTCGGCGCTTTGCGATCGGTCGGCCTCAACCCGGCCGACCGTGCGACCGGGTCGACCGGTGGCGCGAAGCTGGTCAGACCGAATGCAACGACCAGGGTTGCCAGCAGCGCCCCGATCGATCGCGAGGTGAAGCATCTCGGTCTGTCGGAGTCGTCCCCCACGGTGTCCCCCTCGTCATGGTCCGGCAAAGGGGATCGCAGAGCGAAGCGGACCTGTTACGCGGGAAGCCGCGGGAGGTGCGGACCGTGTGCGGAGAGGTACGGTCGGGGGCCGAACCGTCACGCGCTGAATTCAGACAGTTTTCTGACTCTTGAGGCTTCCCGGTTCGAACCTTCTTGATCGAAATAGGATCTGACCTGCGGAAGAATGTGCCCCCGGCAGGATTCGAACCTGCGACACCGGCTTTAGGAGAGCCGTGCTCTATCCCCTGAGCTACGAGGGCCGTCGCGTGCTGCTGGCTACATCCTAGCGGGGCCCGTGGGCGGTGAAGTCAGGTACGCCAGTGCCATCTCCGCCGCTTCCTCTGCCCACGTCTCCCACGGGCGGTCGTCTGGCCAGAATCTGCTGGTCGCGGCGCGGTGGACGCATGCGCCGATGATCGTTCTGGCGGCCATTTTCAGGTTCTCGACCTCGGCCGAGGAGAGCGGCAGGGCTTCCAGCAGGGCGTCTTGGATCGCGGACAGGGCGGCCAGGCCGCGGTCTCGGCCGTCGGAGCGTTGGGCGTCCAGTAGTTCCGGGAAGATCCCGTCGTGTTCTTCGAAGGTCTGTGCCAGGGCTGCCACGAAGGCGGTGAAGATCGAGCGCAGGTCCGGGGGCGCTGAGCGGAGGGCGTCTCGGACGCTGGTTTCCAGCTGGGTCAGCAAGCGGTCCTTCACGGCGTGCAGCAGCTGTTCCTTGCCGTCGAAGCGGCGGTAGATCGTGCCGACCGACATGCCTGCCTGCGAGGCCACCGCGGCGACAGTAAACGACTCCAGGCCCTGCTCGGCCAGGACTTGTTCGGCTGCGGTCAGGAGTCTCTGCAGCGCGGCGCGGCTGCGGGCCTGTTGCGGCGGGCGGAAGCCCTCGCTGGTCTCGCTCACTCGCGGCACGTTACTGGTAGCGTCGCGGATATGCGAATGATAATTCCTGTTCGCATCTAGGAGGGGGAGCCATGGTCAGCATCGAGGTGCGCAACGCCTACGTCGACTTTCCGATCTTCGACGCCAAGACCCGGTCGTTGAAGAAGCGGGTGCTCGGGAAGGTCGGCGGGACCATCGCCGACGGGGCAAGGGTGCCGGTGATCGAGGCGTTGCGGGACGTGTCGTTCCGGCTTGGCGAGGGCGATCGGGTCGGGCTGGTGGGGCACAACGGGGCCGGCAAATCCACGTTGCTGCGGTTGCTGTCCGGGATTTACGAGCCGACGCGCGGCGCACTGAAGGTCGTGGGGCGGGTCGCGCCGGTGTTCGATCTGGGGGTTGGGCTGGATCCGGAGGTGTCCGGACGCGAGAACATCCTGATCCAGGGGCTCTTTCTCGGGATGAGCCGGCGGCAGATGACGAAACGGGTCGATGACATCGCGGAGTTCACTGAGCTCGGCGACTATCTCGAACTGCCGTTGCGCACCTACTCGGCCGGGATGCGGGTGCGGCTCGCGCTCGGGGTGGTGACCACGATCGATCCGGAGATCCTGCTGCTCGACGAGGGGCTCGGCGCGGTCGACGCGGCGTTTCTCGCCAAGGCGCGCGATCGGCTCAAGGACCTGGTGCGGCGGTCCGGGATCCTGGTGTTCGCGAATCATTCCGACGAACTGCTCGCGGAGTTTTGCGATACCGCGTTGTGGATGGACGAGGGGCACGTGAAGCAGCACGGTTCGCTGTCCGAGGTGCTGAGCGCTTACAGCGGGAAGGCCGCGGTTTAGAGCGGCAGCAACGATCCACTGCGCTTCACCGTGCGGACCACGGGGGCGGTTTCCATTTGCTGGATCCCGTCGAGCGCTCCGACGCGTTCGGTTAGGTATTCGTACAGGTGCGTCGCGTTGCGGCAGGCGATCGCGGCGACCAGGTTCGCCGGGCCGGTGGTGACTGCGGCGAATTGCACCTCTTCGTGTTCCGCCAAGGCACTTGCCACCGAGGTGACGGCTGAGGGGCGGACGATCATCCACAGTCGCGCTTCTGCCTGACAGCCCAAGGCGCGCAGGGAAATGTCCAGCTGATACGACAGCACCCCGGCTCGGCGGAGGGTTTCGATCCGGCGCTTCACGGTCGACTCGGACAGGCCCGACGCGGCGGCCAGTTCGCCGTAGCTGGCGCGGCCGTCGTCGGCCAGGACTTGCACTAACTGCCGGTCGGCGTCGTCGAAGGTGGTCTCCTCGGCGGGGTCGACCGGGACTTGCAGCGCGGCGATCTGCTCGTCGGACAAGGCCGACCATCGGCCTAGGCGCGTGAACCCGTGCAACATCTGGTGTGCGGACACGGACGTGATCCGGCTGCTCCGCGGGAGTTTGTCCAGCAGCAGCACGTCGGGTTCATCCACAATGGACGACTGTGTCGTGCACGCGATTTCCGTGCCGCCGGACAGCAAATGGACCCAAAACGTATCCGGGCGCTTGGCGAGCGCCGTCGCGATCGGGAGGCCGGACGCGGGCGCGCAGGCGAATCGGACCGTCCACAGTGCGTACCCGAGTCTCGCGCTCGCGACCGCGCCTACTACCCGGAGCACCCCGGCCTGTCGCAACCGCCGGTAGCGCCTGCCGATGGTGTTCTCCGAAACGCCGAGCACGTCGGCGATCCGCGCGAAAGCGGCGCGGCCGTCGAGATCCAGCGCGTGGATCAGCTGGCGGTCCACGGAGTCCAGCGTGACGGGTTTCATCACTCCACGGTAGTTGATGACGGGATCCGCCACCAAAGGCCAGTTTGCTTGAGGCACGCCGACAGCGTGAGCACTCTTCAGGGAATGAGAAAGGGAGCTGTGATGCGCAAATGGGGGCCGTTGGCGGCGATCTGCCTCGGGTCGTTCATGTTGATCCTCGACACCACCGTGGTGACGGTTGCGTTGCCGGAGATGGCGCGCGGGCTGGGAGCGTCGCTGGCCAGCCTGCAATGGGTGGTCAACAGCTACACCTTGGTGCTCGCCGTTCTCGCGTTGAGCGCGGGCGCGATCGGCGACATCGTAGGACAGCGTCGGGTGTTCGTCGGTTCGGTCGCGTTGTTCGCGGTGGCGTCGCTGGGATGCGCGCTCTCACCGAATGTCGGCGTGCTGATTGGCGCGCGGGCGGTGCAAGGGATCGGCGGCGCGGCGATGATGGTGGCTGCGATGTCGTTGCTGGGAGCCAATTACGCGGGCAAGGAGCGAGGTGCCGCGTTCGGGACGTGGACGGCGGTGCTCGGTGGCGCTGGTGCGGCGGGCCCGTTTCTCGGTGGCGTTTTGACGCAGTGGGCGGGGTGGCAGGCGATATTCTTTCTCAATTTGCCGTTGAGCGTGCTGACTCTGCTGCTGACCCGGAAGTATCTGGCCGAGGCACCGAAACGACCGGCTGGCACCCGGATCGACTTCGGTGGCATGCTGGCTTTCGGAGTCGGTTCGGGTGCGGTGATCTACGCGTTGATCCAGCATGCGTGGCCGGTGTTCGCTCTCGCGGCCGTGGCGTTGACAGGTTTCGTTGTGGTCGAGCGACGAGTGAAGCACCCGATGCTCGATCTCGCACTGTTCCGCCGGGCATCATTCGTGACAGTGCTGGTCGTGGTTGTCGCGAGTTCTTTCGTATTCGCCTGCCTGGTTTACGTGTCGATCTGGCTGCAAACCGCGGTACACCTCAGCCCGACCGAGGCTGGGCTTGCGCTGATTCCGTTGGCGGCAACGTCTTTTCTCGCCTCGATCCTGATCGGCAAGCGGCTGCACGCGGTTTCGCCGGGCATCGTGCTCGGGCTCGGGGCCCTGCTGGCGGCTGCGGGCTGCGGCCTGGAGTGGATGCTGCTCGACCGCGATTCGACGTGGCTCAGCCTGCTGCCCGGGCTGATCGTGACCGGCGCTGGGATGGGGATCGCCGGACCTGCGGGCAGCACCGCGATTCTCAGCGCGGTTCCCAGGGACCGCGCGGGGATGGCGTCGGGTGCCATGGCTACGTTCCGACAGCTCGGTCAAACGCTCGGCGTCGCCGTGCTCGGGCTGGCTTACGCCGCGGACCTCGGCGACGTCTTCCTGGTCACCGCCGGGCTCAGTCTCGTGGCCGCCGTGCTCAGCTGCCTTGTGCTGCCTCGAAACAATGCCGGTGCGCCGTCGCGAACTCGCGGAAGCTCCGCGGCCGCTGGCCGGTGACGTCCTCGACTGTGGACGTCACGGTTTCCGCGCCGCCGTCCAGGTACGTATTGCACACCTCGACCAGCGCCTTCGCATGGAACGACGACATTCCGGCTTCAGCCAACGCGGAAAGTGCTTGCTCGTTCGACATTCCGCGATACGCGATCGGACGGCCGAGCACTTCGGACAGCACTGCCGCGGCCTCGTCGTACGTCAGTGCTTCGGGACCGCTGAGCGCGTACGCCTTGCCTGCGTGGCCGTCCTCGGTCAGTGCCCGAAACGCCACGCGGGCAATGTCTTCGGCGTCCACGAAGGCGATCGGACCGCGGATCAGCGAGCTGGCGAAGAAATTCCCGGACCGGATGGTTCCGGCCCAGTTTCCCGAGAACGCCTGAAGATAGAAGTTCGCCCGGAGAAAGGTCCAGGACAGCGGCGAGGTTTCCAGCATCCGCTCGACCGGACGGTGCAGCCGGGCGATCGGGGTGAGTTCCTCGTCCGCCCGCCACAGCGACTGTTTCACCACGTGCGAGACCCCGGCGGACACGGCGGCTTCGACCACATTGGACTCGTTGCCGGTCTGTCCGGGGCTCATCGCACCCAGCAAGAAAACCTTCGACACTCCGGCCAGCGCCGGTTGCACGCTGGCCGGATCGGACATTTCGACGGTGACCGCGTCGATTCCGTCCGCGGCGGCTTTCTGCGCTTTCTCCGCGGAATGGTAGGCGGCACGGAACGGGACCTCGGCCTCGCGCAACTGCTTGACCAGCGCCGATCCCACGTTGCCGCTCGCACCCGTCACCAGGATCATGCGCTCCGCCTTCGCGCGTCGGGGGCGTGTAGGCGATTCAGTGTAGTGGATCAGCGGACGGCTATCCGGCGTTCGCTTCCGCTCGCCGCTGCACCAGTTCCTCGACCGCGGACGGCAGCGTGGTGTCAAAGTCGATGAGCTTCGCCCAGGTCGGCGTGACGACGATGCGGACCATGCCGTCCGCGTACAGGGAGCGGACTTCGGCCTCCCATTCGACGCGCTGTTCCGCCGTCATCTCGTAGGTGCCGTTGATCTGGAGGAACTCGTCGGGGATGTGGTCAACATAGTCGAGTTCGGCGCGGCCGCGGACGAGCAGGATCTTCGGCGGGTGCGACTCGGTGTCGATGGTCAGCGCGACCATCGGGTTCGCCCGCAGCGCAGGAAGTTTCGGCGCGTTCTTGGTGGTGCACAGGACGACCTCGGCACCGTTCCAGGTGAACGAGATCGGGACGCTGCGCGGGGTGCCGTCCTTCGCCACGTAGGCGAGCCGGGTGATGTCGCGGGCGAGCAGTTCACGGCTGAGCGGGCGGTTCAGGACTTCGGCGACTTCCTGCGGTTCCATCGTGGTCTCCTTCTCGACTTCGGTCAGGTGCTGCGGGGACGGAGCCCGGACGGCGTTCTCGACATTACCTCGACTGTGACCTGGGTCACTTTGATAACTACAACACTTGTACAACTGCTTGACAGTTATCTGGCGGAGGGCGTTGAGTACTCCGCGAGCCGGGAAACGTGATCGGCCCGGGAAACGGGCCCGGAGGGAGTGCTTGCCATGACCACCGCCGCCCCTGAGTTAACTCTGCGTGAGCTTCGTTCTCAGCGTGTACACAGCGTGTGTGCAGAACAGTGGTCAACCATGACGCCCTGGCACCGGAAGGCCTGATGACCGACCCTCACGACAGACGTGCCGCCGCGTCCCGAAGTGCTGCGGCGCGTGGTGTCGCCGCCCGTGCCGCGGCCCGGCGGCGGCGGGTCACCGGCCGGGTCGCGCTGGCGCTCGCGGCCGCGTTGACGCTCTCGCTGACCGGCTACGGCTGGGCGGCCTACCACGGTGTCGTGTCCGGGCTGCAGGTTTCCGACGTGCTCGACGGGCAGTCGACCTCCAGCGGCGGCGACACCAACATTCTCATCATGGGCCTCGATTCGCGGCTCGACGAGAACGGCAACCCGCTGCCAAAGGACATCTACAACTCGCTGCACGCCGGGGATCAGCAGGACGGCGGCTACAACGCGAATGTGCTGATGCTGCTGCACGTCCCCGGCGACGGCGGCAGGGCGACGTCGATCTCGATCCCGCGCGACGATTACGTGCCGCTGGCGGGCTGTCCGGACAACGTGTGCCAGGGCAAGATCAAACAGGCCTACGGGCTGGCGTTCGACGAAAAGGCCAAACAGCTCGTCTCGCAGAATGTCACCGACAAATCCCAGCGCGAGCAGCAAGCCCGGGACGCGGGCCGCCGGGCGGAAATCGACACCGTGCGGAAATTCCTCGGCGGCCTCCCGATCGACCATTTCGTCGAGGTCACCCTCGTGGCGTTCTTCGAGATCGCCCAGGTAGTCCAGCCGATCACGGTGTGCCTCAACGAGGACACCCAGGACAGCTATTCGGGCGCGAATTTCCACGCCGGCCAGCAGGAGATCAGCGCCGAACAGGCCGTCGAATTCGTCCGGCAGCGTCGCGACAACGTGCATCCGGCACTCAATTTCACCGATCTCGACCGCGAACGCAGACAACAGGCGTTCATCTCTTCGCTGGCCTATCAGCTCAAACAGGGCGGTACCTTCACGAATCCGGCGAAACTCCAGGGGATCCTGGATGTCGCGAAGCAGAACACCGCGGTCGACAGCGGGCTGGACCTGCTCGCGCTCGCGAAACAAGCGTCCAGCCTGACCGGCGGGAATGTCAGTTTCGTAACCCTTCCGGTCGACCATTTCGGCAAGAGCCCGTCCGGCGAAGACGTCAACTTCGTGAATACCGGGCAAATCCAGTCCCTGGTCGCGCAACTGCTCAGCGGCGCTCCGGTGCCGACACCGGCCGCGTATGTGCTCCCGATGACGCACAGCAGCGGCGTTCCCGCTCCCCCGCCGGCGTTGAGCGGGGGCGGAATCCCTTGCGTGAAATAGCTTCAGCGCCGAATGCCCGCGCGCCGCACTATCCGATGAAGACGGTTAGGGCATAATCGGCCCGGCGCGTTCCTTCCGCGCGCCGGAAAATCGGCGGACGGCGGTGCGCGAGTGGCTACGACACGGAACAGACGGACCCGGGTTCCGGTCGCGATCGTCGGCTGGCTCTCCCGGCCGCTGGCGTCGTTCCACCTCGTCCTCGCGCTGTGCGGCCTGCTCACGCTGCTCGGCGTCATCATGGTGCTGTCGGCGTCCTCCGCGCAGCCGGGCGGCGTGTACAGCACGTTCCAGAAGCACGTCATCTTCGTCCTCATCGGCCTGGTCGCGCTGTGGGCCGGGCTGCGGATTCCGTTGCGGCGGATCAGATCCCTCTCGCCGATGCTGATGCTCGTGACGCTGGCGATGCTCACGCTCGTGCTCACCCCGCTCGGTGCGAAGGTGAACGGGGCGCAGCGGTGGTTCGCGCTGGGACCGCTGACGCTGCAACCGGTCGAGGTCGCGAAGGTCGCGCTGACCCTGTGGGGTGCGCACATTCTCGTCGTGAAAGCCCGGCTGCTGCACCACTGGCGGCATCTGCTGGTGCCGCTGGTGCCGGTCGCGCTGCTGATGTTCGCGCTGGTGATGGCGCAGCCGAACCTCAGCGGGACGATCTCGCTCGGCATCGTGCTGCTGGCGCTGCTGTGGTTCTCCGGAGCGCCGGGACGGCTCTTCGCCGCGCTTCTGGCCGGCGGCGTCGGCGGGTTCGTGGTGCTCGCGCTGGTCGCGGACTACCGGCTCGCGCGCGTGCTGTCGTTCCTCTCCCCCGACGCGGACACCTCCGGCGCCGGATACCAGGCGGTGCAGGCGCAGTACGCCCTCGCCGAGGGCGGGTTGTTCGGCGTCGGGCTCGGTCAGGGCGCGTCGAAGTGGAAGTACCTGCCGAACGTGCAGAACGACTTCATCTTCGCGCTGATCGGCGAGGAACTCGGTTTCCTCGGCTGCGCGGTGGTGCTGCTGCTGTTCGGCGGGCTCGCGCTGGTCGGCCTGCGGATCGCGACGCGCAACCTCGACCCGTGGATCCGCATCGTGGCCGCGACGATCACCGTGCTGCTGGTGGCGCAGGCGGCGGTCAACATCGGGTACGTGGTGAACGCGCTGCCGGTCACCGGGGTGACGCTGCCGCTCGTGTCGTACGGCGGGACGTCGCTGATCGTGACGATGTTCCTGTTCGGCGTGCTCGCCAGTTGCGCCCGGCACGAACCCGCGGCGGTGGCGGACTTGAACCATCTCGGGCCGGGCAAGATCGGGCGGATCCTGCGGCTGCCGGTGCCGGAGCCGTACCGGCCGGTCCGGACGCCGGGGAAAACGACTCGCGCGCGGCGGCCGGCCGCGGCGCCCCAACGGCGGAGGCCGCCGGAGCTGGCGGACGGGCAGCGGGCGAAACGTTAGGGCAGCGCCCCGAGGTGCTGGACCTCCGGTGCGGGGATCGAGCGGGACAGATACCTCTCGTCCAACGGCCGGACCCGCGCACGCAGCTCGCGGGAAGCGTTGCGCGGCAACCGATGCAACGCCTGGCCTAACCGGGCCCGCGCGGACACTGGATCAGTCGCCGGACCGTACTCGGCGTAGTACGGAACGTGGTCTTCCGGCGGGTGCCGGTCCAGCTGCCGGTACGAGGCATGGACCCGGAGCCGCGACGGGCGCTACGCGGCATGGCCCTTTCTGATCGGCATATCGGCAATCCTGCCAGGCTTTACCGTTTCGGCCAATGCCAAGCCGGTTGGTCCAGCCGCCCCTGCCCGGCGACCACCGTCGCGCCGAAGTCCTTCTCCAGTTCCAGTACCGAGGCGTCCTCGAGAAACCGGACCAGCAGCTGGGAGTGCGACACCACCAGCAGTTGCGTCTTCTTGGCCGCCGCGGTGATCAACGCGGCCAACGCCGGCAGCAGGTCCGGATGCAGGCTGGTTTCCGGTTCGTTCAGGACGAGCAGCTCCGGCGGGCGCGGGCTGAGCAGCGCCGCGGCCCACAGCAGGTAGCGCAGGGTGCCGTCGGAGAGTTCGGCGGCGCTGAGCGGGCGCAGCAGGCCGTGCTGGTGGAAGCGGAGGTCGAAGCGGCCATCGGCGGTGGCTACTTCGACGGACGAGCCGGGAAAGGCGTCGTCGATCGCGGTGGTCAGTGCGTCGGCGTCGGTGGATTCCTGGATGGTGCGCAGGGCCGCGGCCAGGTCGCCGCCGTCGTGGTCCAGCGCCCAGGTGCGGGTGCCGATGCGGCTTTGCCTTCCCGGGGCGTCGGCGTCGGTGCGGAAGTGGTCGTAGAACCGCCACGCGCGGACTCGGTCGCGGACGATCAGGAGTTCCGGACACCGGCGCGGGTCGGCGAATTCGCTCAGCATGCTGTCGGTGAGGGCGATCGAGTGGCCGCCTTCAGCCCAGGAGCCGGACTCGTCGCGGATGCGGACCCGGGTGCCGGAACGGTCGGCCAGCAGGGCGGACGGGCGCAGTACCGGGCCGTGCCAGACGCATTCGCGTTTGTATTCCGGGTCCAGGTTGAAGGCCGTTGGACGGCGTTCGCGACTGGGCACGGGCAGGCCGAAGTCCAATGCGTAGCCGAATTCGTCACCGGAGAAGCCGAGCCGCAAACCGACCGCGGTGGTGCGCTGCAAGGGCTGCACCGGCGACCGGCCCTCGCGGACGGCTCGGCCGATCTTCTCCGGACCGGCCCACAGCGTCGACGGCAGACCGCCTTCGCCAGCGAGAGCGGCGACCGCGCCGTTGCGTCCCGCGTCGGCCAGCAGCCGCAGCGCGCGGTACAGGCTGGACTTGCCGGTGCCGTTCGCGCCGACGATCACAGTGAGCTGCGACAACGGCAGCACCAGGTCTCGCAGCGAGCGGTAGTTCTGGATCGCCAGGGTAGTCAGCACACCTTCACCTCCGCGGGCAGGCTGAAGCGCGGGAACAACTCGGGTTTGAGGAACCAGGTGACGGTGCGGATTCGGTCGCCCCACAGCGCGAGAACGAGGATTCCGGCGGGATGCCCCACCGTTCCGTCGGGTTCCGTGAGGTAGCAGGCGAAGGCTGGGTGGGTGTTGGCGCGCGTCGGGAGCAGACGGAACCGTCGGGTGCCACGCCACTGCCCGAACATCGCGAGGAACGCCGTGACAGCTTCGCGGCCGACGTATTCGTGCGGCGCGGGCGGCATGGCGAGCCAGCCGTCGTCGGTCAGGAGGGCGACCACGCCGTCGACGTCTCCTTCGCTGAATGCGTCCGCGAACCGTTGCGCGATCTCCCGTTCCCGCGGTGCTGGCGGCGCGGGTTCGACGGTCTGCCGCAGCTGGGCTCGCGCGCGTTGCAGAGCGCCTTTGACCGCGGTGGAGCTGGTCTCCAGCATGTCCGCGACCTCGGCGGTCGAATAGTCGAGCACATCGCGGAGCAGGAGGACGGCGGCCTGGCGCGGCGGAAGTTTCTGCAGGGCCGCGACGAACGCCAGCTCGAACGTTTCCTTGGCGCTGTACTGCGCGGCGGGGTCGTCGGGCGCGGGCTGCAGCCAGGTCACCTCGGTACGGCGGCTGGGCTCAGTCGGAGTGAACGGCGGCGACGGCTCGGCCGGGACGCGACGACCGGCGTCGCGGAGGGCGTTGAGGCAGCGGTTGGTCGCGATCCGGTACAGCCAGGAGCGCACTGAGGCGCGGCCGGCGTAGCCGTCCAGCCCGCGCCAGGCGGCGAGGAGGGTCTCTTGCAGGAGGTCTTCGGCGTCGGTGAGGGAGCCGAGGATGCGGTAACAGTGCACTTGCAGCTCGTGCCGATAGGGCTCGACCAGCTCGCGGAAGGCGCGCGCGTCTCCGGCGCGTGCGCGATCGAGGATGTCCTGGCCCACCTTTCGCATACTGCCATCGTTCCGTTTCCGGGGCGGGCGGTGTCTGTACTGGTGACCCCTGAGAAAGGCGAAACGATGAACCCTGTCGACGATCTGTCCGCGGTCCTCGATTCCACCGGCGCGCTGGTCGCCGGCGTGTCTCGCTGGGACTCGCCGACGCCGTGCCCGGAGTGGACGGTCCGCGAACTGGTGAACCATCTGGTCCTCGGGCACCGGCTGTTCACCGCCGCCCTGAGCGGTGCGAAGGGCGCGTCGTTGGACCCGCGCGGCTCGGACGCGCTCGGCGACGACCCGGTAGCGGCCTACCGGGACGCGGTTGCCGGTCTGCTCGCGGCGTTCCGGCAGCCGGGGGCGCTGGAGCAGGTGGTCGAGGTCCCGGCCGGGACGGTTCCGGGGATCGTCGCGGTGCATCTGCGGATCGTCGAGGAACTCGTCCACGGCTGGGACCTCGCCCGCGCCACCGGGCAAGAGGCGAAGTTCGAGGACGCCTTGGTGGAGCGGGAAATCGCGTTCAGCGCGGCGAAACTCGCCGACCTGCCGCCGGAACGGAGCCCCTTCGCGCCGCCGGTGCCGGTTGCCGAGGACGCACCGCCGCTGGATCGGCTGGTCGCGTTGCTCGGACGGTCGCCGAGTTAGCCGACGCGAAATTCCAGGAGGCCTCGTTGATCGGTCAACGGGGCCGCCGATTCAAGGACCAAACCCGCGGAATCGGCGAGTGCACGGAATTCTTCCACGCGTCGTTCACGGCCGCCGAAATGGACCAGCATGACCAGGTCCATTTCGGTGCGCGCGTGAATTCCGCTGACCGCTTCGATGGCGAGAATCCGACCGGACCGGCCTGCCGCTTCGGCGCACCGCTCCAGGATGCGGCGGGCGTTTTCGTCATCCCAGTTGTGCAGGATGTCCACCAGGACATAGGCATCCGCGCCCGCCGGGAGCGGATCGAAGAAGCTGCCGCCGCGCACCTCGACCCGGTCGGCCAGGCCGCGTGCGGCGAAGGCGGCGCGGGCCTCGCTCGCGGTCGGTTCGAGGTCGACCAAGTGGGCGCGCAATTTCGGATTGGCTTCGAGAATCGCGGCGAGCAAATCTCCTCGACCGCCGCCGACGTCGACTACCGTAGTGAAAGAAGCCCAGTCGATTCCGGCGACCACTTGGGGGATCTCCGTGCGGAACCGGTTGATCATCTGCTGATCGAAAGACTTCCGTAGGTGCGGCTGCTCAGCAAGATCAGCCCAGAAATCCTTGCCGTAACGCCGGGAGTAAGCCGCCTCGCCGGTCCGGACGCTGTGTGCCAGCTCGACGAACGCGAGTTCGGCGCGACCGGCGGCTCGGTCCAGGTGCAGCAGGTTGGCTACTCCGTTTTCCTTGTCCTGGCAGAGATTCGCGCCGTACGCGGTGGTCAGGTAGCCCTCGTCGGTGCGTTCGACCACGCCGAGCGTGACCAGGTGGCCGAGCAGGACGTCGAGCGCGATCGGCGAGAGATCCAGTTCTGCGGCGACGTCGTCGACCGTGCCAGGGGCGCGCAGCCGGTCGGGCAAGCCGAGCGTCACCGCGACGCGCAATGCCATGGGGGTCGCCAGGCTGGCGGCACGGAGAAGGTGGGTCGCGTCATCACTCACGTGACTCCACTTTGCCAGCGTGGTCAACCGGCTTTCCGGGCCACGGTTGACAAGCTCGCCTCGAGGTCCGCGCGTATACGCTGGCCGGGTGGACACAGTAGCGGAATTGCTCGCGAACGTACGGGCTCGCGCCAGTCGCCCGAGATCGGGGTAAGGAGAACCGATGTCCCGCCCGCGCAAGGTCCGCAAGGACGCGGCGGCCAACCGTGAACGGCTGCTCTCCGCGGCTGCCTCGGCGATGCTTCGCGAAGGACGGCATGTGCCGCTGGCCGCCATCGCCGCCGAGGCCGGTCTCGGGATCGGCACGCTCTATCGCAGCTATGCCGACCGCGACGCGTTGCTCCAAGCCCTGGAGCACCGCGCGTACGGCCTGCTCAACAGCCTGCTCGACCAGATCGACGACAACGGCACCGGCATCGACCAGGTCCGCCGCTATCTCGAAGGCACCGTCGACATCGCCGATCAGCTCGTCCTTCCGCTGCACGGCGCGCCCCCGCTCGTCACCCCGGAAGCGGTCGCGGCCCGGAAGTCGATCTACGGGCGGCTCGAGTTCTTCCTCGCGACCGGCCGCGAGGACGGCAGCATCCGCGGCCCGGTCAACGCCACCGATCTCCTCGCGTTCAGCACCCTGCTCACGCAGCCGAAGGCGTCCGTCCTCGACTGGACCCACCTGGCGAGGCGGCAGATCGCGCATTTCCTCAACGGCCTCGCAGCCGGGGGACCGATCGAAGTGCCTGGTCCCGCTGTCGAGCGCGACGACGTCGAGCGAGCCTTCGAAGACCGGACGAACAGTTAGAAGGTCTTCCGAACGATCGGCCGTGTTACCGTCGGGCGTCGTCAAGGAGGTGGGGATGCCCGCAGCAGGCACCCGCAAACCGATGCGCGAACGGTTCCGCGAGCAGGTGCGCGAGGAGGTCAAATCCGCCGCACTCGACCAGCTCGCGGCCGGGGGCGCGCAGGCGATCTCCATCAACGCCATCGCCAAGCAGCTCGGGGTCAGCGGACCGGCGTTGTACCGCTACTTCTCCAGCCGCGACGAGCTGCTGAACGTCCTGGTCATCGACGCGTACCACGACCTCCGCGACGCCATGGCGCAAGCGCTCGGCACCGACGCACCCGACGCGGAAGCGCGGATCCGGCTGCTGGCCGCCGCCTACCGGAGCTGGGCGAGGGAAGAGCCGCACCGGTACGAGTTGCTGTTCAAGGCACCGTTCCCCGGCTACGACGCGCACGCCAAGCCGCTCGCCGACGCGGCCCGCGCGCTGATGGGCGTGGTGCTGGGGGTGTTGCACGACCCCGACACCGCGGGAAAGCCGTACGACAACGAGGAAGTCCTCGACGCCCGGCGCGCGAACACCGAGAACCACCAGCTGGCGGTCGCGTTGTGGTCGCGGCTGCATGGCTTTGTCAGCCTCGAAATCGGCGGCGGTTTCACCGCGATGGGCCTCGACGCCGACGCGTTGTTCGAGACCGAAGTACAGGTGCTGACGGACCGGGTGCGCCGCGCCGGCTAATCACCGGCGAGACGCGCGCGGCTTCGCCCCCAACGCCACTGCCAGCACCGCTCCGGCGACCATGCACGCGCCGACCACCCACAATCCGGTCCGCTGCGTACCGGTCAGGTCGCGCAGCCAACCCGTCAGGTACGGCGCGACGAATCCGCTCAGGTTGCCCAGCGCGTTGATCAACGCGATCCCGCCGGCGGCCGCCGCGCCGGACAGGAAGTTCGAGGGCAGCGCCCAGAACGTCGGCAGCGCCGCACACACGCCCATCGCGCAGATGGTCACCGCGGTCATGGTGGCGTAAGGGTTTCCGAGATACAGCGCGACCGGGATCGCCGCGCCGCCGACGAGCATCGGCAGCGCGACGTGCCAGGTCCGTTCCCCGGTCCGGTCGCCGTGGCGCGCCCACGGGACCATCACCAGCGCACCCGCGACGTACGGGATCGCATTCACCAGACCCGCTTGCAGCACGGTGAGCTTGGTGCCGAACTCCTCGCCGAACCCGGCGATGATCGTCGGCAGGAAGAAGCCCAGCGCGTACAGGCCGTAGACCACCGCGAAGTACACGAACGCCAGCCCGAGGATCCGCGGGTGCGTGAGCGCTTTCCGCAGCGGCCAGTGGTGTTCGGCTTCGGTGGCGCGGCGTTCGGCGTCGAGTTCGCTGGTGAGCCAGTCGCGTTCCTCGGCCGTCAGCCACTTCGCGGATTCCGGCCGGTCGCTCAGGCAGAACCACGTGACGACCGCCAGCAGGATCGCCGGAACGCCTTCCACGAGGAACATGAACCGCCAGCCGGACAGGCCGAACACGCCGTGCCCGCCGCTGATCAGCAGACTCGAAACGGTCGAGCCGATCGCGCTCGACACCGGCACCGCGCACATGAACAGCGCGACCGCCTTCGCCCGCTGCGCCGCCGGGAACCAGTACGTCAGATACAAAATGATGCCGGGGAAGAACCCCGCCTCGGCGACGCCGAGCACGAACCGCAGCACCACCAGCGTCGTCGTGTTCGGCACGAACGCCATCGCGACGGCCACCGCGCCCCAGGTGATCATGATCCGCGCGATCCAGCGGCGCGCGCCGAACCGGTGCAGCGCGAGATTGCTCGGCACCTCGAGGATCAGGTAGCCGATGAAGAAGATCCCGGACGCGAGCCCGAACGCGGTCGCGGTGAGGCCGAGTTCTTTGTTCATCCCGTTCGGACCGGCGAACCCGATGTTGACCCGGTCCAGGTAGTTGACGAAGTACAGCAGCATCAGCAGCGGCATGATCCGCACCGCCGCCTTGGCCATGACCCGGTTGCCCAGCGCGCTCGTCTTCGTCGGCATGTCCGGATCTCACCCGCCCGGACCCCGCTGAGTCAAGGTTTCGCGTAATGCTCGGCGACCGCGGCGAACGCCTCCTTCGGTTCCCAGTTCAGCCCCGGGTACGCCGTGCCCGACCGTCCTTCCAGGACTTTCACCAGGCCGAAGCTGGCGAGGTCAAGATCGTCCGGGTAGTTGTAGAGCGCGAAAAGGAACACGAACGCGCTGTCCACTCCCTCCGCGTCGAAGATCTCCAGCAGCTCGCGCAGATACGCGGCCTGCCCGGCCTCGTCCCGCTCGTACTCGCCGTCGATGCGGAGCGGATCGCCGGTCTCCTTGTCGTACTCGACGATCTCCATGCTCCGCGGCGCGACGTCGCCGGACCCGCGCCAGGTCGCCGTGCCGAAGCCGGTGATCGCGACCGGTTTCCCTTGCGCCACCAGGGTTCGCACGCCGGCCTGGAAGAGGTCGGCGACCTCGGCGGAGCGGATGAGCTCCACCGTGACGAAGTCGAACCGGCTCCAGTCCACCTGCTCGAACTGGATGCACGCGTAGGTGACCGGGCCGTGGAACCGTTCCCGCACGATCTTGACCGCGGCGTCGAGGAACGGGTCGAGCCGCTTGCCCACCTCGGCCAGCCGCTCGGCGCGGCCCTCGGGTTCGGCGAGCAGCAGGCCGACTCGTTCGGCGGTGTCCTTGCCGGGCAGGAAGCCTTCGTTCATCACGCTCAACTCGACGCCGGTCACGAACACGACGTTCGCCCCGGTGGCGCGCAGCCATTCCGCGCGGGTGGCGCAGTCGGCGAAGAGGGCGAGCATCTCGTCCTGGGTCTGCTCCAGCGGATACGGCGAGAACCAGACCTCCAGCCCCAGTTCGGCCGCCCACCGCGAGGCCTGCTCCAGCCGATCCGGATCGCCGCCCACGACGTGCACCGCGGTGCAGTGCAGGTCGTCGCGGATGATCGCCAGTTCGCGCTTCACCACCTCCGGTTCGAAGCTCTCCCGCGACGACCGTCCATTGCGGACGAATCCGGTGTCGTACGTCATTCCCTTGCCGCGCATGGCGGTTTCCTCTCGCTCGGGGACGCCGCCCACCTTACGCACGAAACTTGCGTGCACGCAAGTTTGCGTAGGCGCAGGAACCCTGCGAGACTGGCCGGGTGACCGGATTGCGCGAACGGAAGAAGCAGGCCACTCGCGTCGCCTTGCGTGAAGCGGCCCTGCGGCTGGCGATCGAGTACGGGCCGGCGAACGTGCGCGTCGACGACATCGCCGAAGCGGCCGGAGTGTCCCCGCGGACTTACAACAACTACTTCTCCAGCCGCGAGGAAGCGATCGTCGCGGCGGTCACCGCGGACCGCGAGAACCGGATCGCCTCCGCCGTCGCCGAGCGCTCGCCGGATACCCGGCTGGCCGAGGCGATCCTCGACGCGATCGCGGAGCAGTACACCGATCCCGGCGAACAGAGCCGCGACGCCCTCCTGCTGATCACCACGAATCCCGGGCTGCGCACGGCTTTTCTCGACGCTCCGGCCGCCCTCGCGGACCCGCTGCAGGAGGTGATCGCGGCCCGGGTCGGCAATCCGCAAACCGCGCGCGTGCTGGCCGCGTCGATCGCCGCGGCGGTCCGGGTCGCACTGGAGCAGTGGACGCAACCGGCGGGCAACGGACTGGTCGTGGTGTCCGGCTCACTGCCAGATCTGTTGCGGCGAACGCTGGAACCACTCGTTCCGGCGCTCGACGCGGCGGAAGCGGACTAGGCCGCGATCTCCTCGAAGATGTGCGGGTAGGACACGACGTCGTCGGGGAACTCGGCTGCCACGCGCTGGAACTCCGGATTGCTCAACGCCGCGGCGAGCGCCTCGGTCGACTCCCACACCGCGACGTTCAGCAGCAGCTGGCTGCCCGCCGTTCCCTGGTGCATGCGCAGTGAGACGAATCCGGGCTGAGCCTTCATGAACTCGGCCTGCTTCCGGAAGAGAGCCAGGAACGCATCGGTCCGCTCCTTCGGGACGACGAAGGTGTTGGCGAGGACGATCTGCCCGGTTTTCTCCTTGAACTGAGCGAACATCGGCGTGTGCGGGTCGAGGCTCTGCAACTGGGCCATTTCGGAACTTCCCTTGCTGTCGACTGAATCTAGCAACGCTAGATACTGGTTCGACGCTAGCACTGCTGTCGCTCGGTTGTCTAGCAGCGCTAGCTCTAGGCCGGGCCGGTGATTCTCCGCCTGCTCGGCGTTCAGCTCCGACATTCACTTCACAACTTCGTGAAAGATGTGTACATTCTGAACTATTCAGAGGGGAAGGAGCGACGATGACCCGTCAGGCAGGACTCCCGCTCGAAAGGGGCGCGTGTCCGTTCGATCCGGTGCCGGCCCAGCGCACGCAGGCTCCGGTCGAGCCGATGACGTATCCCGACGGCTCCCAGGGCTGGCTCGTCACGGGATACCGGGAGGTTCGGGCAGTCCTCGCGGACAAGCGGATGTCCGCGCGCGCCGAACTCGCGAAGGTTCCGCTCGACTTCGGTCCGCTGCCGCCGCCGAAGCCGGCCGACCCGGGGGTGTTCACCGGGATGGACGACCCGGACCACCACCGTTACCGCAAGCTGCTGACCGGGGCGTTCACCGTGCACCGGATGCGCACGTTGGAGGACCGCGTCGCCGAGATCGTCGACGCCCACCTCGACGCGATGGCCGCCGCGGACGGTCCGGTCGACCTGGTGGAAGCGTTTGCGCGGCCGGTGCCGTCGCTGGTGATCTGCGAACTGCTCGGCGCGCCCTACGAACGCCGCGCCGAGTTCGACGGCTACGCCAGGACCATGTTCTCCAAGGACATCCCGGTCGCCGAGCGGATCGACGCGACACAGGGCGTCGTCGCGTTCATCGCCGGGCAGATCAAGGAGAAGCGCGCGAACCCGGGCGACGACCTGCTGTCCGATCTCGTCCGCGGCGACGAGCTGACCGACGAGGAACTCGCCAACATCGGCATGATGCTGCTGGTCGCCGGATTCGAGACGACCCGCAACATGATCGCGCTCGGCGCGCTGGCGCTGCTCGAAAACCCGGAGCAGCTGGCGAAGTTCAAGGCCGACCCGGAGCTCACCGCGGGCACGGTCGAGGAACTGATGCGCTACCTCAGCGTGATCCACATCGGCCCGATCCGCACCGCGCTCGAGGACGTCGAACTCGGCGGCGTGCGGATCAAGGCGGGCGATCCGGTCGTCATGTCGCTTCCGGTCGCCAACCGGGATCCGGAGAAGTTCCCGGACCCGGACCGCCTCGACGTCACGCGCAAGGCGGCCGGGCAGCTCGGCTTCGGGCACGGCGTGCACCAATGCCTCGGGCAGCAGCTGGCGCGGGTGGAGATGCGGATCGCGCTGTTCCGGCTGTTCGCGCGGTTCCCGGACCTGCGGCTCGCGGTGCCGTTCGCCGAGGTGGACCTGCCGCACGACGCGTCGATCTACGGTCCGGTGCGGCTGCCGGTGACCTGGCGGCGGGAGTAGCCTGGCAGCGGCGGATCGAACACCGGAATCGAGGTTTTCCGCACTGTGCACGCGATTGCTCTGATTGGCGCCTTCACGTTCGTCTGGTTCGGGATGGTGCTCGCCATCTCGTTCCTGGAAGCCCCGCTGAAGTTCCGCGCGCCGGGGGTCACCATCCCGATCGGCCTCGGCATCGGCCGGATCGTGTTCCGGGCCTTGAACATCGCCGAGATACTGCTCGCGGTGGGGGTGGCGGTCACCGTGGCGGTCGGGCAGCCGGGCACCGCGGTGACGGTGCTGGCGGCGGTGGCGGTCGTGGTGCTGATCGGGCAGCTGGGGGCGGTCCGTCCGGCGTTGAACCGGCGGACGGACCGCGTCCTCGCCGCTCCGGAAGGCGTGGAGCTGCCGCGCTCCCGGGCGCATTTCGTTTACCTCGCCACGGAAACCGTGAAGGTGCTCGTGCTGCTGGCGCTCGGGATCCTGACCGTGGCGGGCTAGCGGCTCACGCGAACCCTTCCAGTTCCGCGATGCGGCGGAACACCTCGCGGGTGTCCACGCGTTCCATCTCCGGGTCGAGTTCGTAGTACACCGCGAGCACGTTCTGCGCGAGGCGGCCGTGTTCGTCTAGGTCGGCGAACCGGCCGAGCGAGATGTCCCGCATCGCCTCCTCCGCCGTCATCCCCCGGCGATGACGGTCGGCAGCCTCGGCTCGCACCCACTCCAGGTAGTCGCGGACCGAACGGATGCCGTCGGCGTCGGTGACCGGTCCGTGGCCGGGGACGACGAACTCGGCGTCCATCGCGAGCATCGCGTCGCAGGCGGCGATCCAGTTCGTCACCGGTCCCGCCCAGGTGATCGGGGTGCCGCCGATGAACAACAGGTCACCCGCGTACAGCACGCCCTCGTCGGGGACCAGCACGACGCTGTCTCCCTCGGTGTGCGCGGGGCCGAGACAGCGGATTTCCACGGCGACGCCGCCGATGTCGAGCTTCAACTGCCCGGCGAACGTCCGGGTCGCCGGGGTCGCAGTGATGGAGTCGAAGTCGAACGGGTGGAGGATGTGCTGGGCGAAGCGACCCAGCGGGCCTTCCTGATTCACCAGGCCACGCATGAGGTCGGGGCCGTTGGTGCGCATCTCTTCCGCGGTGGCTTCGGACGCGATGATGGACGCGTCGGCGACCAGTTCGTTGCCGAACCAGTGGTCTCCGTTCGCGTGCGTGTTCACGACTGTCTTGATTGGACTGTCTACTGTGGTGTCTTGAAGCCCGTCGAGCATTTCCCGGGTCATCGGCACGTCGAAGAGCGTGTCGACGAGGAGGGATTCTTCTTTCCCGGCGATCAGCCCGGCGTTGCTCCAGCCCCAGGTGCCGTCCGGGACCAGCCAGGCCGAGCAGTGTTCGGTGAGCCGGTGATGTCCTTTGGTGTAGGGAATGTCTTTGCGCATTGCCTGCCTCCTAGCGGACGTGCACTTCAGGTGCGCCTTGATACGAAGCCAATCCCGCACCGTCCGGCGCGGTCTGCCGTTGCCCCACCGGGTTTCGCAGCACCCCGACGCCGGCCGCGGCGAGTTCCACCACGTCGCCCGGCTGGATCCAGCGGTCCAGCTCCAGCCCGCACCCGCCGCCGACGGTGCCGAGTCCGAAGAACTCCCCTGGATAAACGTCTTCGTCCAGCGAGGCCCACGCGAGCACCTCCGCGAACGAGAACTGTCGGTCCTTTGTAGACCCTGAAGCCCAGACTTCACCGTTCACTGTGGCCGTCATCTGCACCGCCCATTCGTCGACCTCGTCCATGGTCAGCACGCACGGACCCATCGCGGTGCAGAAGTGTTTCCCTTTGGACGGACCGATGGTCATGCTCATCTCGAACATCTGGATGTCGCGGGCGCTGACGTTGTTGAAGATCGTGACTCCGGCGATGCGTCCGGCCGCTTCGGCTGGCGTGAGGTTCTTGCCGCCGCCGGACGTGAAGAAGCCCAGTTCAAGCTCGAAGTCGAGCTGCGCGGTGTAGGACGGCCACAGCAACGGTTCGTCCGGCCCGATCACTGTTTCGACGTTGCACTGGTAGCAGATCGGCATCGCGGCGAAGGCTGGCGGAACGGCGAGTCCAGAGCCCTTGGCGTGCTGGGTGTAGGTCAGATAGTCGCGAATCCGGCGCGGCCTCGGCACCGGCGCGAGCAGGCGAACGTCTGCTTGCGGAAGCACTGCCGGACAGCCTTCGTCGACTAAGACGTCGCCCTTTTCGGCTGCTGCATCGGCCAGCTGAAGCGCCTGTTCCGCCCTAGCCCGCGCCTCGGCTCCGCCCTCGAAGAAGGCGACCATCTCCGTCGGGACTTCGGTTTCCCCTGCTCTCGACGCTCGCAAGACCCGCGCCGGATCCACCACAGTGTCGCCGTGCAGCACCCCGAGCCGGGCAGCGCCCGCGGATTCATAGGTGACCAGACGCACCGCCGCCTCCTTGAACTGGAGTTCAATTTTAGACTTGCGTCCAATCAAGCTAGGCCGCGGCGGAGGCAGCGTCAAGAGCGCCGTTCAGCAGGCGCCGCGAAGAAATGATGGTTGACTGCGAGGCATGACGGCAGAGGCGACGACCGACCGGCGGACCAGGCAGCGACACGAACGCCGGGACCGGCTGTTCCAGGCGGCCGTGGAGCTGTTCGTGGAACGCGGCTACGAGAACACCACGATGGAGGACATCGCCGAACGCGCCGACACCGCGCGCGCCACCGTGTTCAACCACTTCCAGCGCAAGACGGCGTTCCTCGACGAGTGGAGCCTGCGCCGGCGCGAACGCGCGATGACCGCGGTGCGCGCCGAGAACCTGGAGGACCGGCCGCTGCGCGAGGTGCTCAGCCGGTACCTGATCGAACTGGCGCGCAACAGCCTCGACTCCCGCGCGGAAACCGTCGCCTGCATGGGCGCGGCGATCCACTCCACCAACGTGTTCGGCAATCCGGAACTGGCGCGTGAGTTCGCCGCGTTCGTCGCGCGGGCGCAGGAGACCGGAGAGATCCGCGCGGACGTCGATCCGGCGCAGGCGGGTTTGCTGCTCGCCACCGGGTATTTCGGGACGCTCAGCTCATGGATCGAGAGCGAGGCCGCGCCGTTCGATCTGCAGGAGCATTTGCTGAAGCTGGTGGAGATGATCCTGCGCGGGATCGCGGTGAGCTAGCCGCGCACGACCCCGGCGATGCCGGACAGCAGCTCGCCCATGTCCACCACTACCCGCGATTCGCCGCCGTTCAACGGCACCTCAGTGATCCGCCCGCCGAGGTCGGAAACGTAGGCGACTTCGTCGTCCACCGCCAGGCCGATCGCCTCGGTGAAGCCGCTCGCCAGGATCTCCGGCTCCGCGCCCTTCTCCCCCGGGCCGGGAATCGGTGCGCGGTTCAGCGTGTTGCCCTTCGGGGCCGCACCGCGGTCGGTCCAATACAGGTACCCGCCACGGATTTCCAGGTCGATCGGTTCCGGCAGGTGATCCCACAGGGTCTCCACATCGGACCGATCACGCGCGGTCTCGCCCGCAGGGATCTCCAGTCCAGCACGGAAAATCCGGCCGACGCCGCCCTTCGCCGGACCCTTCTGCGTCCAGTAGAGATGCGTGGCGTCCACAGTCACGCCGACGCATTCCTGCATCCCGCTGTCATCCGGCTCGTTCACGATCAGGTCCGTAAGGCCCGTGCCGTCTGGACGCACCCGGGTGATCCGGTAGCCCTCCCGGTCGCCCCAATACAGGGAACCGTTGTACGCCAACTGTTTCCCGGTAGTCAGCGTTCCATTCGGAACGACGTCGCGGGCACCGGTGCCGTCGAAGGAAACCGCGTGCAGACCGCCGTTTCGCGCCGAGTAGTCGAGACCCGCTTCGCCCGGCACCGACGGATCACGCGAAGGCATGCCCATGGTGGTCCAATAAACAGTGCCATCGGCGATGACAACGCCATCCGGCGAGACGCCAGCGTCTTTGTACAGCGGGGTAACCTGCCCGTCGGGAAGTCCGACGCGGTAAATCGTCCCGGTGCGAATGCCCAGCACCACTAGCTCGCTGAACATGTCACCTCCACTCTGGACGGTGCGACCCCATGGGGATCAGCGGATTCGTGTAGTAGCCCGGGGTCTCGGACATCCGGATTTGTTCGGTGACGCCGCGGTAGCGACCCAGCGGGGTGTCCGCAATGAACGTCTCGGGGTCGAAGTATTCGTGCCCGGGCGCGACACCGGCGACCTCCGCGGCGTAGCCCTTGTCGAAGATTCCCAGGCTCAGCAACCATAAGGCGACGCGCGTGAGCGAAACCTGCACTCGGTAGGAACCGCCCCATTCGGCGCGGAGCATGAGTGCGCGCAGGATTCCCAGTTGCAGGAACCAGGAAGTGATGTAGTCGTTCACCACCGGCACCGCGGGCAGCGACGGGACCCCGCCCTCGCCCTCCAGCAGCATGACGCCGGACAGGCAGCCAGCCGTCTGGTCGAAGCCAACTCGGCCGGACCACGGGCCGGTGCCGCCGTTGAGCGTCACCTCGGCGTGAATGATTCCGGGCCGGATCTCGGCGGCGGTTTCCGCGTCGAGACCGTGCCGCGCAAGGTATCCAGGGCGGCGGTTGGCGTAGAAGATGTCCGCGCCGGTGAGCAGCCAGTGCATCCGCTCCTGGTCGGCGGGCCGGCGGAAGTCGAGCCGGGTGGAGCGAACGCCCACATTGGACGTCGCGTACAGCACCGGCAGTTCGTACTCGCCTGGATCCCACACGTTCAACACGTCCGCGCCGTGCAACGCCAGCGCCCGGCCGCAGCCAGCGCCCGCGATGATGTGCGCCCGACCGAGAGCGCGGATTCCTTCGAGCGGCGTGGAAGGGTTGGGGCGCAACGGTTCCGGCGCACTGTCGCCAATTCGCTCGACAATCACGGGCGGCATCGTCGACAACACCGACTGGTATTGCTCGGTCGCCATCAGCTCTTCGGTCGTGCGCACCACCGGCATGATGACGCCCGCGGCTTCGGCGGCGTCTTCCAGCTCAAACGAATTCCACTGCGCGATCGCTTGCTGCACCACGGCATCCCGCTCGGGAACGCCCAGCAGTGCGGCAGCGTCGTTGCGCAGCTTGGGATACGGGCTGATCGGGTGCACCCAGCGGCCGTCCGCGGTGGAGTAAAACCGATCGGTGCCGAAGGCTGGATCGACGCGCGCCGGGTCGCCCTGCGGGTAACCGTCGAGCAGTTCCCATTTCTTGTCGTAGAACGGGCACAGCCGGTGCGGCGCGGTCCGCAGGTCCATCGAAATGTCCTGCCCGCGCCCGCCGCGCAGCTGCCAGATCTTCGCCACCGCAACGGATTTCGCCGCCAGCGCGATCGACGTCGCCCCGGCCAGCCGCAGTGCGCCCGGCAGTACCGGGTCGGCTCCGGTGAACTCGATCCGGCCGCCTGCGTCGGATTCCTGCAGGCCGACCGAGCCGAGGAGATCGGCGAGCGGCTGGTGCAGATCGTATTCGTCGGTGGTGGCCGGTTTGGCGAGTGCCGCCTCGAGTTGCTCGGTGAGGCTCATGCCTTCTCCAGCGCGTCCACCACCGCGCGAGTACGGCTGTCGCGCTCTTCGACCCGCTCGGCGTAAGTGTCCGCGGTGCCGTAGGTCTGCTCGACCTCGTCGATCACCGCGTCGAGGTGTTCCCGGTCCGGACGGCCGATCTCGAACTTCATCTGCGACCCGACGTGGCTCACGAGGTGCCGGATCCCGTCCGGCCCGCCGCCGAGGTGCATGCTTTCGAACGGCCCGATGGTCGCCCACCGCGGCCCGAGCGACGCCTTGACCAGCTCGTCCAGGTCCGCCGCGGAGATCACGCCCTGCTGCACCAGGTACATCGCCTGGTCGTTGAAGACCTTCTGCAGCCGGTTCCCGACGAAGCCGGGCACTTCCTTCTTCAGCGTGATCGGCTTCTTGCCCAGCCCGCGGTAGACCTCGACGGCCTTCGCCACGGTCTCCTCGGACGTCGAAACTCCAGGCACCACCTCGACTAGCGGCATCAACTCGGGCGGGTTGAACGGATGCCCGATGACAATCCGCGAGGCCGCCGCGTTGCCCTCGGCGATCACCGAGGGCAACAGCGACGACGAGGAGGACGCCAGTACTACGTCGTCGCGCGTGGCGGCGGCGAGCGTCGCGAACATTTCCCGCTTCAGCTCGATCCGCTCCGGGCCCGACTCCTGGACGAAGTCGGCTCCGGCAGCGGCTTCCGCGAGGTCCGCGACTGCCGTGGCGGGCAGCCCGGCGAGGTCGCGAGAGACGATTTCCCGCAGGTCCGGGCGAGGATCGGTGACCCGCACCGTCCAGCCCGCCTCGGCGAACAGCCGAGCCCACGACACTCCGATGACCCCAGCGCCGACGATCGCGACGACCGGCATGGCGCGCTCCTTTCTCAGGCGGTGACCGCGTCCGCGTTGTTGAGCAGCGCGCTCGGGGGCGTCAGCAACGCGTCCGACGCTAGCGCGCGGCGACGGGCCGCGCTCACTCCGCCGTAACTCTCTGTAATGGCGATGAGGCGCGCCGCGTGGTGCGCGACCTCTGATTCGTAAGTCATTCCGATGCCGCCGTGCAGCTGGACGATCTCCTCGGCGGTCGCGGTCGCCGCGTCGCACACGAACACGAACGCGTCGTCTGCCGTGGCGTCGAGGTCCACTGTGGACGCGCCGTTGTCGTACGCCTCGACCGTCGCGGTGGCCCACAGCGCCAGCGAACGAGCCAGCTCGACCTTCGCGTACAGGTCAGCCGCACGATGCACGAGCGCCTGGAACGCCGCCAGCGGAACGCCGAACTGCTTGCGGGTCTTGAGGTACTCGACGGTCATCGCGAGCCCGGTCTCCATCAGACCGATCGCCTCGCCGGTCACCGCGACCCGCGCCCGCGAGAACGCGCGACGCAACCCGGCCGGCGCGTCGGAGTCCGAGGTGCCGAGCAGAACCGCCGGCGTACCAGCGAATTCGACCTGCGACGTGTGTCCCCAGTCCGCGGCCCGGCCGTCGACGCGAGTGATGCCTTCGGCAGTCGCCTCGACCAGGTACACCCCGGTGCGGCCGTTCTCGTCGACCGCGGTGACCAGGAACTTGTCGGCCTGGTCGGCGTTGCGCACCGGCGACTTCACGCCGGTCAGCGCGGAACCGGCCGCCGACACCGACGGCGCGACGCCCCACGGACGTCCCGGCTCGGCGTGCGCGACCGCGATCGTGGTGCCACCGCTGGCGAGCAGCGGAAGCAGCTCCTTGACCTGGTCGTCGGTGCCCAGCTCGGCGACGATCCACGACGGCAGGAACACGCCGTCGAGCAGCGGTTCGGCCGCCGCGTGCTTGCCCATCGCTTCCAGCGTCGCGTAGACCTCGACCGGGCCCGCGCCCGCGCCGTCGTGGTCCGCGGAGATCGGGAGACCGGCGAGACCCAGCTCGCCGAGGGTGCTCCAGACCTGGTCGTTCCAGCCGAGTTCGCTGCTCGTCGCGGCCGCGCGGCCGCCTGCCGGGTAACCGCGGCCGACCGCCGTGTCGACGGTCTCGAACAGCAGCTTCTGGTCTTCGTTGAATTCGAGGTTCATGAGTCGCCGTCCCTTACAGACCGAGGATCGTCTTCGCGATGACGCCGCGCTGGATTTCGTTGGAGCCGCCGAAAATCGACAGCTTCCGCTGGTTCAGGTACTGCGCCGCGGCCACGACCGCGGCCTCGTCGGCGCGCACCGGCGACTCGGTGTCCAGCAGCATGCCGTCGGAACCGGCCGCGCGCATGCGCAGCTTCGTCAGGGCCTGCAGGGCCTGCGTGCCCTCCATCTTGAGCAGCGACGACACCGGGCTCGGCTGTCCGTTTTCGGAAGCGGCGGTGACCCGCATCTGGGTCGCCTCCAGCGCGAGCAGCGTGGTCTTCGCGGTGTGCATCGCAGCGCGGAACTCGGCGTCCTGCGCGAGCGGACCGTCCTCAGTGGGCAGATCCGCGGCCGCGGCGGCGAGGTCGGCGAAGATCCGCTGACCGGTGCCGACCTGGGCAATGCCGTTGCGCTCGTTGCCGAGCAGGAACTTCGCGTATGTCCAGCCCTTGTTCTCCTCGCCGACGAGGTTCTCCGCCGGGATCACGACGTTGTCGAAGAAGAACTCGTTGACCTCGGCGGAACCGTCGACCAGCTTGATCGGACGGCGCTCGATGCCCGGCGTGTTCAGGTCGAGCAGCAGGAAGGACAGCCCCTGCTGCTTGCGCGGCGCGTCCGGATTGGTCCGCGCGAGCACGAACATCCAGTCGCCGTACTGGCCGAGCGTGGTCCAGGTCTTCTGTCCATTGAGGACGTAGTGGTCGCCGTCGCGCTTCGCGGTGGTGCGCAGCCCGGCGAGGTCGGAACCGGCCTCCGGCTCGGAGAAGCCCTGCGACCACCAGATGTCGAGATTCGCGGTGGCGGGCAGGAACTTCTGCTTCTGCTCCTCGCTGCCGAACTCGGCGATGATCGGGCCGACCATGCTCGCGTTGAAGGCGAGCGGCTGCGGCACCGCGTTGCGCTGCAGTTCGGAGGCGTAGATGTGGGACTGGGTCGGAGTCCAATCGCGACCGCCCCATTCGACCGGCCAGTGCGGCACGGCCAGACCGTGCTCGTTCAGGATCCGCTGGCTGGTGACGATGTCGTCACGCGTGATCAAGCCGAGTGCGCTGCGCTTGCGGACTTCCTCCGGAATCGCGCCGAGGAACACCTCCCGCAATTCGTCCCGGAACGCGAGGTCCTCTTGAGACAGTTCGAGATCCATCGATCAAACCCCTTCAGTGGTGCGTACGGCTCCGACGACTTCGGCGGTGCTCGCGCCAGCGCGTTCGGCGTGCCTGCGGAACCCGGCCGGGGTCCGCGAGAAATGCAGCGGGCTCTCCACGACGCGGATAGTGCCCTCGGTCGGGTGTTCCCGCTCGGTGATCAGCCCGACTTCCTGAACGTACGGGTCGGTCGGCAGGTCGGCGATGTCGACGACGACCGCGTACGGAACGTCGTGGGCGGTCAGGTACTCCTCCCACTCCGCGGTGGTGCGGCTGGCGGAGTTGGCCAATACCTTCTCCACCCCCGCGGTGAAAATCTCCCGGTCGATCACCGGGGAGTCCCAGGCCGGATCGGCCGCGGCGTCCTCGAGGCCGGCGCCGATCAGCAGCGTCCGCACGGCGTCGTTGGTGTAGGGCACCGCGGCGATCGCGCCGCCGTCGGCCGTGCGCATGGCCGCGTGCGTGTCGCTGAGCGAAAGCGGGTTGCCGACGTCGCCGGCAGCCGGGACGAAAACGTCGCCCGCCAGGTGCTCGACGAGGTTGACCGCGATCATCGCGTCGGCCATCGCGAGTTCGACCTGCTGGCCCTTGCCGGTGCGCTGCTGGTCGAAGAGCGCGGCGAGCACGCCGTTGAGCAGGTACAGCGCGGCGGTCTTGTCGGCGATGAAGGTCGGGACGAACTGCAGCGTGCCGCCTGCCCGGTCCTGGAGGCTGACCAGGCCGGACGTGGCCTGGATGACCTCGTCGTAGGCGGGCCGGTTCGCGCGCGACGAGCCGGGCGCGAAGCCCTGCGCGTGGGCGTAGACCAGGCGGGGGAAGCGTTCGCGCAGCTGCTCGTAGCCGAGGCCGAGCCGGTCGAGCGCGGCGGCGCGCATGTTGGTGACGAGGACGTCGGCGTCGGCGAGCAGGGCGAAGAGGTCTTCGCGGCCGGCCGGGTCCTTGAGGTCGAGTTCGATACTGCACTTGTTCTGGTTGACCTGCATGTACAGCGGGGCCATCCCGGGCGTGCGGCCGGTGTTGGCCGGCGAGTGCCGGGCGACGTCGCGCAGCGGTTCGACCCGGATCACGTCGGCGCCGAAGTCGCCGAGGATCTGCGTGGCGTACGGGCCCATCACCGCGGACGACAGGTCGAGCACCTTCACCCCGGAAAGCGGTCCGGTGGCATCCATCTTCGCGGTCCTCCCGTTGACGATCTTTGCTTCACCACTGACGCTAAGCGCTTGCTCACCAGAAGGGAATGACCGAGTGCATCAGATCGGTATGACCACCGTGATAACACCGTGGGTACGCTGCTCAGCGTGGAGATTCACCACCTGCGGTACTTCCTCGCGGTCGCGCGCGAGCTGAACTTCACCCGTGCGGCACGGGCGCTGAACATGTCCGTTCCGCCGCTCAGCCAGCGGATTCGCGACCTCGAACGCGAGCTGGGAGAACCGCTGTTCGACCGCTCCACCCACCACACCCGGCTGTCCGAGGCGGGCGAGGCGCTGCTGCCGCTCGCCGAATCGGTCGTTTCGGGCTTCGACGCCATTCCGGTCCGCATGCGCACCCGCGACCAGCGCGCCGACGTCCGGCTCGCCATCCCCGACGTGCTCAATCCCGCGCACCGCCGCCAGCTCAGCGAATCGATCCGCGCACTGGACGGCTCCTACCGGTTCACCCTGCGGCAGATGCCGTCGCTCGGGATGGAATCGGCGCTGCTCAGCAATTCGCTCGACCTCGCGGTGTCGCATCTCGGCACTTCGGACGACCGGCTGTCCACCATCGTCCTTTACCGCGAACCGCTGGGCGCGGTGGTGGACGCGTCGCGATTCCCCGGCCGGACCTCGCTCACCCTCGCCGACCTGCGCGGATTCCAGTATCTGCAGGGGCCGCGGCACTGGGACCTCGGCTCCCGGCGCGCCGAGCAGCTCGCCGCCAAGGGCGTGCTGGTCGATCCGGAGGCACAGTTCTCCGACGTCAGCGGGCTGTTGATCTTCCTGCGCAGCACCAAGAGCTTCACTCTCGCCCCGGTCGAATCCGCGACCGCGCTGGCGCTGGACCCGAACGAATGCGCGGTTCTGCCGATCGACGATCTGGTCGCCACCCTCACCACATTCCTGATCCGGCGCACCGCCGACACCCGGCTGGACCCGGTGGTCGAGGTGCTGCGGCACGCCCGCGTGTCGTGAGTGTTCAGGCCGGTTAGAACCGGCGTAGCCGCTCACGACCCCTACACTCGCCACAGTGGACCCCGTCGGCCGGCTTCCCGAGGCATTGGCTCCGGTGTGGCAAGCAGTGCACGCAAGGCTCTCGTCCGGGCTTCCGGTCACCCGCGTCCGGGTCGGCCCGCTCGATTCCGAGCAGCAAACGGCCGTCGCCGACCTGCTCGGCTTGGCGCAATTTCCCGGCCAGTACCCGAGCCTCTCCCTGGCGCACCTGGACGAGGCTCTTCGCGAAGTCGCCGGTGTCGGGGCACGCGAGGTCGTCGCGCAGCTGGTCGGCCCGATCGGCAACCGCGCGGAGGATCGCCGAACGGCCGCCGAAGCCCGCGTCAGCCTGTGGGAGTGGCTGGACAGCCATCCGGTGATCACCGCGCAACCGGCGTTGCGTTCCTGGACGGCGGGGGTCCGCCGGGCCGGCTTGATCGAGAGCTCGGTCGAACGCACCCGGCTCGAACTCGAACGGGCGCTGCGGGTGCTTTCCGAACTGCCTGCCGCCGGAGTGCCGCTGCCGGTATTCGCCGATTCCGTGCTCGACGCGACTCATGCGCTGGACGACGGCACCCGCACCGCGAATCTCGTCCTCAAAGCGCTGGCTGAGATTTACGACGTACCGCCGCCGTCTGACGCGCCGGGACGCCGTGCGCTGTGGGAACGAGCAGGCATCGCCGACGACGAACTGTCGTCCACAGTGCTCGCGGCCGGGCTCCAGCTCCCTGGCGACCACGTCGTCGGCCGGATCCTCCAGGCGTGCCAGGACGCCGGAGCGGCAGCGGTCTTGACGTTGCAGCACCTCCGCGCCAGCAAGCTGACAGCAGCGCCGGACAAGGTCTGGGTGTTCGAGAACCCCAGCGTTCTCGCCCTCGCACTGGCTCGCTTCGGCAGTTCCTGTCCTCCGCTGATCTGCACGTCCGGCTGGCCGAGCAGCGCCGGGGTGGCCTTGCTGAAGCAACTAGCGCAGATCGGAACAACCCTGTGCTACCACGGCGATTTCGACGGAGACGGACTGCGAATCGCTGCGAATGTCGTAGCCCGAACCGGTGCGAAGCCATGGCGGATGACGAGCGCCGACTACCTCTCCGCGGTCGCCGACGGCCCCGCGGCCGGGCGAGCGACCCCGGTCCCCTGGGACGCGGAGCTGGCGAACCACCTGACTGAGCAAGGAAAAACCGTACCGGAGGAACGTGTTGCCAACGGCCTTCTCGACGAGATCATCGCGCTCCCTTAGCCGTGCGTGAGGGGAACCCTGAGGGAATCAGATTCCCCCAGGGTGGCCCTCACGGACGGTCGCGGGCGCGGGAGCTGCGCGGCTGAAGTGTCGGTGCCTTCCCGTACCGTGGCCGATGACGATGGCAGGAGGTCGCATGGACCCGATCCGTGTCCCGCCTGAGATGTTCCGCTTCACCAGCGGAGAACTGGGCGGGCTGTACGTGTCGGTGCTGCACGCCTTCGGGGAGGCGAACGAGCGGCTGGAGACGTCTCTCGGACTGGACGACGTCCGAGCTCGCCTGCGTTCGGTCGGCTGGCTCGACGCACTTGAAGACGAGGAACTCCGGCGTGCTTTGGAACAGCTCCACGGATGGCATCTCGTCGACATCGTCCAGAACCATTCGGAGAACTACCGGTCAGCCGCCGAGTACGAGCGGCGCAACCTGCAGTATTCCCTGACGCGGCAAGGCGAAGCCGCGTTCGCCGGAGTCGTGCACGCGATGAGCATGCTCGCGTCGGCCGGAGCGCTGCAAACGGCGGTTCTCGACGCGATCGCCGACCGGCTCGCCGACCTGGCCCGCGAACTGGACGGCGGTTCGGATCGCCGGGTGTTCACCGCACTGACCGAGCTGGAGAGCCACCTCGAAGCCTTGCGCGCGAACACCAAGCAGTTCAACGGCGAACTGCAGCGGCTGCTGCGTTCGGAAGGAGCCACCCGCGCGACCTTCCACGAGGTCAAGGCGTCCACGGTGGCCTACCTCGAGGAATTCCTTACCGACTTGGAGCAACGCAGGCACACGATCAGCGTCCGGATCCAGCAGGTCGAAGACCACGGAGTCGCGTTGATGCACCAGCGCGCCCTGGTCGGGGCGGATCTCCCTCGGTTCTCCGGCGCCGATCCCGGTCCGGAATGGCTGGCGCATCGCCGGGCACGCTGGGACGGACTCCGAGCCTGGTTCCTGCCGTCGGACGGATCGACGCCGCGGGCCGAACACCTGCATGTCGTCGCCCGGCGGGCGATCATCACGCTGCTGCAAGTCCTCGACCGGATCACCGAGTCACGGCGGCGGGCGAGCAGCGCGGCCGCTGATTTCCGCGAGCTGGCCAGGTGGTTCGCCGTCGTCCCCGCCCAGGGCGACCTGCACCGGTTGTGGTCGACGGTCTTCGGGCTCAGCCCGGCTCGGCACGCGCATCTCGCCCATCCCGATCCTGAGCTGATCAGCTCCACCACGTCGTGGGAGGAAGCTCCGCCGGTCGAGGTCTCCCCCTTGCTCCGCACCTCGGGCAAAACCGAACGGTTCAGCCGCACCGGAAAGGTCCGCGACGTCGCCGCGATCAAGGCGGCGAGGGCGGAGCAGGCGCGTGCGGAGCGAGCCGAGCTGGAGGCTGCCTGGGATCTGCTCGACACGGGCGGGCCGATCCGGCTCGCCGCCTTCGGCAAACTGGACCACGCGGTGTTCGAAAGGCTGCTCGATCTGCTCGGCCGCGCCCTCGGAACCGCCCCGGGCCGAGGAGGTGTCCGGCAGAGCACGACTTCCGACGGCCGGATCGAGATTCTGCTCCGCCCGCCTGCCGACGGAGCCGTGGCAAGGCTCTGCACTCCACGCGGGCTTTTCCACGGCCCCGACTACGAGATCGAGATCCGTGCGGCGGGCGCCAGCCAGGCCCGGCGGGCGAGCGGGGGCGGCTCATGAGCCAACTGGCGAATCAACTGGCCGCCGCCGAGCGCGAAGAAGTCGCGCTGGGAATCCGCCAGCTCCTCGCCACCCCGCTGATCACCGAGCGCACCAAGCCGGACGTGTTCGACTTGATCCGGCGACGGGGCGAACCGATCCGGCAGTGGTTCGACTATTACTGCGGCTGGGCTTTGACGATCGAACCGAGGCTCGGTTATGCGCGGCTGGCCAAGGTGCGCGCAGCCGACGACCCGCGGCGACCGCTGCGCCGGCTCCGCTCCGGCAAAGCTCCGTTCGATCGTCGGCGTTACGTGCTGTTGTGCGTTACCGCGGCGGAGCTGCTCGCAACGCCGGTGACCACCATCGGGCTGCTCGCGAAGCGAGTAGCCCAAGCCACCGCCGCGGACGAAGCGCTCACGACACTGGACACTGCCAGCCGCGAAGAACGGCGAGCGTTGGTCGATGTCCTCCGGCTGTTGGAGCACTACGGCGTACTGGACGCAGTCGACGGCTCGACCGAAGCGTTCGTCGAATCGACCGAAGCGAAGGTGCTGTACCAGATCGACGGCACGCTGGTGCTGCGATTGCTGTCCGCGCCGATCGGGCCGTCCCGTCTCGAAGTGCCGCTTGACGAAGTCGCGCTTCGCTTCGAAGAACTCCTCGCCGCGGTTTCCCGCGAGCGTCGTTACGGCGACACCAGTACGCACAGCGACCGCCCCGGGCAATCGGAAGTGCAGCGCAACCTGTGGCTCCGCCACTCCGTTTTCCGTCGGCTGGTCGACGACCCCGTGCTCTACTTCGAAGCCCTCAGCGATGCTGAACGCGCCTACCTCGCCTCGCCTACCGGACGGCAGCTGCTTCGCCGTGCGGCCGAACAGGGCGGCTTCGTTTTGGAAGAGCGCGCGGAGGGTGTGCTGCTAGTGGACGTCGAGAGCGTCGCGACGGATTCCCGGTTCCCCGACGACGCGGGCAACGCGAAAGTGGCCGCGCTCCTTTTGCTGGAAACTCTCGCTGGTCCGGCCACTGTCGAGCAGCTGCGGATCCAGGCGGCTGAACTGCTCGGCCGCTTTCCCCGATGGGCCGAGGGATATCGCGGTCCGGACGGTGCCGCCCGGCTGGCCGCCGACGCGATCGAGGTGCTGATGGCGTTCGGGTTGGCCCAGGTGTCTTCCGGAATCGTCCGGCCGCTTCCCGCGGCAGCTCGCTATACCGTCCGCGAAGCCCGGACCGCTGATTCCGAAGGAGCATCAGGATGACGGTCACCGAACTCCCCCGGCATGCCGAGGACTCGTTCTCGCGCCAGGCGGACCGCTGGCAACCCGCTCGCGCCGGGATCCTGAACGTCTGGCGGTACTACGACGAGGTCTTCGAATTCCACCACGGCAGGCTTCTGCTCCGGGGCCCGAACGGCAGCGGCAAGTCGAAAGCGCTCGAGCTGCTGCTGCCGTTCCTCTTCGACGCGAGCCTGCGCGCGAACAGGTTGTCCACGTTCGGCACCGGCGAGCGCACGATGCACTGGAACCTCATGGGCGAGGGCGCGTCCGGGGTGACCCGGGTCGGATACGTCTGGCTGGAGTTCCGTTGCCCGGGAACCCCCGAGCGATGGTTCACCTGCGGCGCACGGCTTCAGGCCAGTTCCCGCACCACCACCGTGCACCCAGACTATTTCACGACCGCGCAGCGCATCGGGGTTCCCGGCGGCATCAGCCTGGTCAACGACTCCGGCCAGCCGCTGACCCGGCAGGCGCTCGAACAACGGCTCGGCGCCGACGGCACGCTCTACGGGAACGCGACCGACTACCGGGCCGAAGTCCGCACCACGTTGTTCCCGGGCCTGAGCGAACAGCGGTTCGACGCGTTGATCCTCGCGTTGCTCCAGTTGCGCATGCCGAAGCTGTCGCAACGGCTGGACCCGGGCATGCTGTCAGATCTGCTGTCCAAGGCGCTCCCGCCGCTGGGCCAGCAGGAGATCGCCGATCTCGCCGAGGGCTTCGAAAGGCTGGACAAGCACCATGAACGGCTGAAAGGGCTGGAGGAACTGGTCGCCTCGACCCACACTCTGGCTGCCCGGCAGCGGACGTATGCCCAGCGGGTGCTGCGAGCCGGCGCGGGCACGCTGATCTCAGCCACCACAGAGATGGAGAAGCGGGCCTCGACGGCGCGCGAGTCGGCGGACCGGTACGAAACCGCGACGCGGGAAAAGGACACCGCCGAGCAGCAGATCGACGAACTGGCCAAGCAGATCCGCACCTCGTCGGCGCACAAGGCCGGGTTGCTCGAGAGCGAGGCCTACCAACGCGGTTCGGAGCTGGAACTTCTTCGCAGGCGAACCGGCGACGCCAAGTCCCGGGCGGAGCGGCTGCTGACCGAGTCCGGCCGGAGGAAAGCGGAAGCGGAGAAAGACGAGCGCGCCAGGAGCAGTGCGGAGCAAGACATCCGCCGCCGGACGGAGCACGTACGAAACCTGGACAGCGAGACCCGGCTGGCCGCCGTACGAGCCGGAATGCCCAGCGTGCACGGCGAGATCGCGGTGCAGCTGGCCGGCGATGACCCGGCCGCGGCCCGGCCGTTGCTGCGCGCCGCCGGGCAAAGCCGGGAGGAGCAACTGCGGGCAGTCGGCGAGACGCTGGACGGTCACGAGCGCGCAATCGACCGGCGGGGCCAGGCAGAAGAGGAACTGGAGCAAGCGAGGACGGCGTTCTCCGCGGCGAAGGAGGATCTGGATCTGGCCGCTGAGCAGCAAGCCGCCGCGCTGGAACAGCTGCGAACCGATGTGCTCGCGTGGGCACGGGCCTGTCACGAGCTGGCGTTTCCCGAGCCTGACCTGCTGCTGGACCTCGCTGAGTCAGAGCGGGCGTTGAACTCCGAGGTGGAGAACGCGGTCAACGCGGCGCTGGAGGACATCACTCGGCAGGAAGCTTCCCGTGAAGCGCTGGTGGCTGAACTGCGGCGGCGACGGGACGACTGCGGTGCCGAGATCTCCCGGCTCCAGGCCGAGAAAGACCTTCCCCCGCACGCGCCGCCGACCCGTACCGCTGACCGGACGCGGATGGCCGGAGCACCGTTGTGGCGGCTTGTCGACTTCTCCGCCGCCAGTTCGGACGACGACCGCGCCGGAATCGAAGCCGCCCTCGAAGGTGCGGGACTGCTCGACGCTTGGGTCGGTTCGCGTGGAGAGGTCCAGGGCCACGACGTCTTCGCCGCCCCGGACGCCCTGCCCGCGGCGGCCGGACGTTCGCTCGCGGACGTCCTTGCGCCCGAGCCCGACGGCGAGGTCGCTCCGCCCGTGGTGCGCAGGCTGCTCGCTTCCGTGGGTTTCGGCGACGTGCTGCCTGCCGAAGGTCCCGCCGCGATCGGGGCCGACGGGTCGTGGCGGCTCGGAAACCTCACCGGCAGCTGGCACAAAGAGCACCCGGCCTACATCGGCGCGGCTGCCCGCCGACGCGCCCGCGAGTCGCGGATCGAAGAGCTGCGGAACGAAATCCTCATGCTGGACACGGAAATAGCCGACGTCGAGGCAGAACTGTCCGCGCTCGCCGTGCGCAGGGGGACAGTGCGCGACGAGCGAGCGAGCCTGCCTCCGCACACGGCTCTCGACACCGCGGCCAGGCACCTCGACCGAGCGGAGATCGGACTCGCCAGTGCCGATCGGCTCGTGCGCGAGCGCATCGAACGGGTAGGCAAGCGAGAACGCGAGGTCTCCGATGCCCTGCGAACGTTGACTGCATGTGCCGCCGAATACGGGATGCCTTCCGAACGGTCCGCGCTGGCGAATCTCGCCGCGGCCACCCGCACGTTCCACACCGCCTGCGAAAACTGGCTGGTGAGCCACGACGGATTGCGTTCAGCGCGGCAAGTGCTCGACTCCTTGGCCACGCAGGCTCGCCGGTCCGCGGACGATGCCGTTCAGAGGGCAGAAGAAGCGGAGAAAGCCGAGGAGGAGTACTCGGAGCTGGCGGCGACCCTCGATGCGGTAGACAGCACTGCCGGCGTCGAGTACCGCGAGGTCGCGGCCAAAATCGAGAAGATTCGCGTGCATCTCGACGAACTCGAAGCCGCGCGGAAGTCCACGCAAAGCCGGCATACCGAGTTGGCGGTCGAGGTCGGGAAGTGGAACAACCGCAGGGAGACGGACGCGGCCGAACACGAGAAAGCAGTGGCCGATCGCGATGCGGCAGCGCTCCGCTTCCGCAGGTTGGCGTCCGGGGTGTTTCCCGCTGACAGCGGCCTCGACGACCTTGAGCGCTTCGAGACCGTCCTCGGCTCCAGCGACGGCGTCCGCGCCGCACTGGATGCCGCGCGACTGGTAGCCGCCGCGTGGCCGAGTGTCCCGCACTCACCGAGCAACATCGGCGACGCGCTGCACCGGCTGTCCGAGTCCATGCACACGTGCCGGGATGTTCTCCAAACCCGTGCCGACCTCGACCTCGAAACAGACGAGGACGTGCAGATCTTCACCGCCGTGGTGGACGGGATCCGGGTCGGAGCGGCCGAACTGCTGAAGATCCTGCACGCGGAAGCGGAGGAAAGCCGCCGCGAGATCACCGAGCGAGAGCGGGAACTCTTCGACCAGACCCTCACCGGCGACACGCGACGGCACCTCGCCGCGCGGATCCGCCAGGCGAACGAACTGGTCGACAACATGAACAACCGGCTGGAGCAGGTGCGCACCGCGTCGAAAGTCGCGGTCCGGCTGGTCTGGCAGGTCGCCACCGACCTTCCGCCCGGCACGAAGGCGGCCCGCGACCTCCTGCTGAAGGATCCGGTCCGGCTGACCGCCGCCGATCGGGAATCCCTGCACCAGTTCTTCCGCGACCGGATCGAAGAAGCCAAGGCGGACGACACCGCCACCGGCTGGGAACAGCAACTGGCCAAGGTCTTCGACTACACCGCGTGGCACCGGTTCGTGGTGAAGGTCGACCGGGCCAACGGCGAGGGCTGGCAACTGCTGACCCGGAAACTGCACGGCGCGCTGTCCGGCGGCGAGAAGGCCATCGCGCTTCACCTGCCGCTCTTCGCCGCCGTCGCCGCGCATTACCAGGCCGTGCCGGAGGCGCCCCGGATCATCCTGCTCGACGAGGTCTTCGTCGGCGTCGACACGACGAACCGGGGCCAGGTGTTCGCCCTGCTGTCCGCCTTGGACCTGGACCTCATGCTCACGTCCGACCACGAGTGGTGCGTATACGCGGAACTCAGCGGGATCGGGATCCACCAGCTCATCACTGGCGCCGACGGGGACGACGCGGTCACCACCGCTCGCTTCACGTGGGACGGGCACCAGCTTCTCTCGATCGACACGGAGTAACCGCAACTCGCTCGTGTCCACAGCTCTCAGCGGTACGTGAGGGCCACCCTGAGGGAATCAGATTCCCTCAGGGAGACCCTCACAGCCCTGCACACCCGGTCACGCGGACATCAATAGGGCATTTCGCCAAGTCTGGCGTCCTTTGCGGACAGGCAACAGGCACGGCGAAACCCTCACGTACCGCTGCACCTGCGGGTTCACCCGGCCGTGGCGTCTTTACATTTCAACTCCTCTTGTCAATCGCGGTGTACATGTCTTACCGTCATGTAAAGCCAGCCAACGGAGGAGGGCGCGATGAGCGAGATGACCGGCACGGTGCCGCTGGGGTCGACCGAAGGATGGACCGACAAGAAGCGGTACCTGTGGCTGATCGGGCTGGTCGTGCCGTCGCTCGCGTTCCTCGCGATCGGCCTGCACGCCGCGACCGGCTGGGGCGTGTGGTTCTGGATCGGGCCGATCGTGATCCTGGCGATCGTGCCCGCGATCGACCTGGTCGCCGGCCTCGACCGGAGCAATCCGCCGGACGACGTCATCGAACGGCTCGAACAGGACCGCTACTACCGGTGGATCACCTACCTGTTCCTGCCGATCCAGTACGTCGGGTTCGTCTTCGCGTTCTGGCTCATCGCGCGCGGCGATCTGTCCGTTGTGGACAAAATCGGGCTGGCGATCTCGATCGGCTGCATCGGCGGGATCGGCATCAACACCGCGCACGAACTGGGCCACAAGAAGGAAAGCCACGAGCGCTGGCTGTCGAAGATCGCGCTGGCGCAAAGCTTTTACGGGCACTTCTACATCGAGCACAACCGCGGCCATCACGTGCGCGTCGCGACTCCGGAGGACCCGGCGTCGAGCCGCGTCGGCGAGAGCTTCTACCGGTTCTGGCCGCGTACCGTGTTCGGCTCGCTGAAATCCGCGTGGGGGCTGGAGCGCAAGCGCTACGCCCGCCGCGACAAGCATCCGTTCCGGATCGGCAACGACGTGCTCAACGCGTGGCTGATGTCCGCGGTGCTGTGGGTGGCGATGGTTGCGTGGCTCGGCGTCGGGATCCTGCCGTACCTGGTGATCCAGGCGGTGATCGGGTTCTCGCTGCTGGAAGTCGTGAACTACATGGAGCACTACGGGATGCTGCGGCAGAAGGTCGGGCCGCCGGAGCGCCGTCGCTACGAGCGCGTGGATCCCAGCCACAGCTGGAATTCCAACAACATCGCGACGAACGTCCTGCTGTACCACCTGCAGCGGCACAGCGACCACCACGCCAACCCGACGCGCCGCTACCAGACCCTGCGCGACTTCGCCGAATCCCCGGTGCTGCCGACCGGGTACGCCGGGATGATCGTGCTCGCGCTGTTCCCGCCGCTGTGGCGGCGCGTGATGGACCAGCGGGTGCTCAACCACTTCGAAGGCGACATCAGCCGGGCGAACATCCAGCCGTCGAAGCGAGAGAAAATCCTTGCCCGGTACGGGACTTCCACTGTTGATCCGGTGGTCGTGCCGGACGACGTGCGCGGTGACGCGAGCGAGGGCGGGATGTGCCCCGGTTGCGGATACGTCTACGACGAGCAGCGCGGCGACCCCCGAGAGGGCTTCCCGGCCGGTACGCCGTGGTCGTCCATTCCGGACAGTTGGTGCTGCCCCGACTGCGGCGTAAGGGAAAAGGTCGACTTCGTTGCCCCCGGAAGGATGAGTGTGTGATGCGGATCGAAGCGGATTTGAACAAATGCGACGGACTGGGCATGTGCGAAGCGATGGCCCCGGACTTCTTCGAGGTGGGTGACGAGGGCACGGTCGTCGTCCTCGACGAGAACCCCGGCGAGGAGCACCGGACCGATCTCGCCGCGGCGGTCGACGCCTGCCCGGTGCTCGCACTGAAGCTGGTGTCATGACGCTCGCGGTGGTGGGCGCGTCGCTGGCGGGACTGCGCGCGGTCGAATCCGCGCGGCGGACCGGATACGACGGCCGGATCGTGCTGATCGGCGCGGAGGGCCACCTGCCGTACGACCGGCCGCCGCTGTCGAAATCCTTCCTCGCGGCGGACGGACCGGTTGCGGTGGAACCGTTTCTCAGCGCGGACGACCTGCGCGAACTCGGCGTCGAACTCCGGCTGGGCACTCCCGCGACCGGGCTCGACCCGATCGCCAGGGAGATCCGCACCGGCGACACGCCCGTCCGCTACGACGCCGCCGTCATCGCCACCGGAGCCGCCGCCCGGGTTCTTCCCGGCACCGAGGGAATCTCCGGCATTCACTCGCTGCGCACCGCGGACGACGCGGTCGCCATACGGTCCGCTTTGGACAGTGGCGCTAGGACAGTCGTGATCGGAGCCGGTTTCATCGGCTCGGAAGTCGCTTCAGCCGCCCGCAAACGCGGCCTGCCAGTGTCTATTGTGGAAACGCTGGAAACGCCTTTGGTGCGCGCGATCGGTCCCGAGGTCGGCGAGGTCTGCGCGGATCTGCATCGCGCGGCAGGCACCGATCTCCGCCTGGGCACCAGGGTCACCGGCTTCACGTCGCAAGACGGCGCGGTGACCGGCGTCCAACTGTCCACCGGCGAAGTCCTCCCAGCCGACCTCGTGGTCGCTGGAATCGGTGCGGCCCCGGCCACCGGCTGGCTGCGCGACAGCGGACTCCTGCTGCACGAACGCGACGGCGGCGTCATCTGCGACGGCACCCTCGCCGCCGCACACGGCGTTTACGCGGCCGGAGACGTCGCGCACGTGGCGAACGCGTTGTTCGACGGCGAGCTGATGCGGCTGGAACACTGGACGAACGCGGCCGAGCAGGGTGCGGCCGCGGCGCGGCACGCGCTGGACCCCGCGAGCGCGCGGGTGTTCAGCGCCGTGCCGTATTTCTGGTCCGATTGGTACTCGCACCGCATCCAGTTCGTCGGGACGCCGCGTGCGGACGAGGTCGTCGTCGCGGTCCCGGCCGAGCACGGCTTCACTGCGCTGTACCGGCGCGGCGACCGGCTCGTCGGCGCGTTCACGGTCGACCGGCCGCGCGACATCATGAAGTACCGCAAGCGGATCGCTGCCCGAGCGCCGTGGTCTGAGGCAGTGGCCTTCGCTTTGGAAACGGCCGCCTAGAATGACCGCTATGAGCGTGCTTCCGGTGCCCGCAGGCGGCCAGTACCGGCAGCCCATCATCACCGCCGCCATCGAACTCACCGCGAAATCCGGCTGGTCAGCGGTCACCATGGCGCGGCTCGCCGATCTGGTCGGAGTGAGCAGGCAGACCGTCTACAACGAGATCGGCTCGAAAACCGCGCTCGCCGAGGCGATGATCTCGCACGAGCTGCGCCGGTTCCTCGCCGTCGTGAGCACCGCGTTCGACCGGCATCCGGACGACCTGGTCGAGGCGATCTACGACGCCGTCCGCGCGGTGCTCGAACTGGCCGACGACAACATCCTGCTGCGCGCCATCGCCTCCGCGACGCACGGCACCGACAACGAGTTCCTGCCCCTGCTGACCACCCGCGCCGGCACCCTCCTCACCGAAGCGAAGGCCGTCCTGCGCGGCCGGGTCCGCGGCTACGCGCCGCCGCTCGACGACGGGCAGCTCACTGTGGTCATGGACCTCGTCGTGCGCACCGTGCTCAGCCACGTCATGCAGCCGTCGGGCACGCCCGCCGAAACCGCCGACGGCCTGGCTTGGGTCGCCGCTCGCGTGCTCGGCACCGCCCCGTCGGCATCGATGCGCACCCGCTCGTAAACCAGGTGCGCGGTTCGGGCCGTGCGTGCCAGCGTTGCGCGCGTGAACCGTGAACGACTTTCCGCACTCGCCCACACCCGGCACCCCATCGCGTCCCCGGTCAGCGACGACGAGGTCCAGCGTCTGCTCGAGCGCAGCATCCCGCACGAAGACGCGGTCATCCTGGACCTGGGCTGCGGCGGTGCCGAATGGCTCATCCGCGCTCTCGCCGCGTACCCGAAACTCCGCGCCGTCGGCGTCGACACGTCGGAATTCGCCCTCTCCCGCGCCCGCACCGCCGCGACCGACCGAGGCGTCGCTGACCGTCTGACCCTCCACCAGCAATCCGCCACCGAATTCCCCGCCGCGGCCGAATTCGACACCGTCCTGTGCATCGGCTCCACCCACGCCTTCGGCGGTTTGCCAGCCACCCTCGCCGCCCTGCGCACCCACGTCCGCCCCGGCGGCCGCGCCCTGATCGGCGACGCCTACTGGGAGACCGAGCCGACCCCCGCCGCGCTCGAGATCTTCGGCGACCTGCCAGACCTGCCGGAACTCCTCGACCAGGTGATTTCCGCCGGCTGGACGCCGACCCACGGCCACACGAGCACCCGCGCCGAACTGGACGCGTACGAGTGGTCGTGGACCGGCAGCCTCACCGAATGGGCCCTGGACCACCCGGAAGACCCGGACCAAGCCGAAGCCCTCACCGCCGCGACCACGCACCGCGACGAGTGGCTCCGCGACTACCGCGCCTCGTTCGGCTTCGCCTGCGTGGTGGCGCGCGCTTGACAAAACTTCTTGTCAATGCGACGTTCGGATCTGACCCCCACCCCGAGAAAGGGCAGTCCGATGACCGACCTCGTCCCGTTCCTGATGTTCCAGAAGCGCGACGCCGCCGAGGCGATGGCCTTCTACACCTCGCTCTTCCCTGGCGACTCCGTGCTGTCCGAGGAGCGCTACGGCGCCGACGGACCCGGCCCGGAGGGAACGATCGTGATGGCCGAGTTCACCGTCGCCGGACAGCGGGTGCGGTGCAGCGACAGCTTCGTCCAGCACGCCTTCGACTTCACGCCGTCCACGTCGCTGTTCGTCACCGTGGACTCGACCGACGAACTGAAGCGGATCTACGAGGCACTCGGCGAAGGCGGCGGAACCCTGATGCCGCTGGACGATTACGGCTTCGGCCCGTTCGCCTGGGTGAACGACCGGTGGGGCGTGTCCTGGCAGTTGAGCGCCAAGGGCTGAGCAATTCGAGAGGGGGATTGCGTGGCTGATCCGCGCGAAGGGGAGCCGGTTGCCGCAGCTGGCGAGATTGCGCGTCGATTGTTCGCGGACGCCCGGGTCGTGATCGTCGGCGGCAGCGTGCTGACCGACCGGCGGACGCCGATGTCCGATCTCGACCTCGTGGTGGTCACTGCGCCGCGCGACGCCCCGTACCGGCATTCGTTCACCTGGGGAAACTGGCCGGTGGAAGCACTGGTGCACGACGAAGAAACCTTGCGTGCCCACTGCACCGACAATCTGGCGCGCCGCTGGGCCGGAATCCCGCGGCTCATCGCCGAGGGCGCGCTCGTGGCCGACCAAGACGGCCTCGGCACCCGGTTGCAGACCGAAATGCGGCAACGACTGGCCGCCGGACCCGCCGCCGCGACGGCAAGCGAACTCGACGCACAACGGTACGAACTCACCGACCTGCTCGACGACCTGACCGGAGCCGACGACCCGGCCGAGATCGCCTTCATCGCCGCTCGGGTGCTGACCAAGTCCGCTCAATTGGCCCTGCTGGCCGGACAACACTGGCAGGGCAGCGGCAAATGGCTGTGGCGTGAACTGCACGACCACGATCCCGGTCTGGCCGATCAATTGGCCATCGCCTTGCCCGACGCACCACGGCTCGGCGCGGTCGCCCGTGCGGTGCTTGACCGCACAGGCGGACCGCTGCGAGACGGCTACCGGGTCACCGATCCCCGCTGCCCTTGAGCCCGTCCTGGACAGCAAGATACGCGTACGGTTTCTTTTTGCGATTGCTAACCATCACAGATCCGCAGCTCGAGCGCAATTCCCAACGCTATTGACCCAGTGACAGATACCGCGAAGAGAAATACGGACCGGTGACCCACGGACGGGTTAAGCGGGGCTATTCGGACCCCGCTATGGTGGGCATTGGGAGGTTGGCAATCAGCCTGAGGGGGGCCGATACCTCATCCCGTGGGCCAGCCGTTTACCTGCAGTAGTCCCGCTCGGGCGGTGCTGCGAGGGCAAGCGGCTGGCCCTTTTTTGCCGTACTGCGGATCAAGCGCCACGACGGTTTCCCGGCGCCGAAACCCTGGCTGAAGAAGAATCGTCGCAGCGGAATTCTCTAGGCGGCGCGGTTCCGGTACAGCCACCACACGTCGCGCCCGAACGACCAGCTCAAGGTCGCCACCGCAATCCCCGCCAGGACCACCGGCGCGAACCCCGCCACCCCGGCCGTCAGGGCGATTCCCTGCAGAGCCGCTACTGCCTTCCGGGCTCGGCTGGGGCGCAGTGGGGCACGGAGCCACGGCCACAGCCGAGCCGCGGCGACGAATGCGTAGCGCATCAGGCCGATTGCCAGTACCCATGGGCCGACCGTGGTGGCGGCTAGGACGCTCAGCACCAGGATCAGGAAGGCGTCCGCTTCCATGTCGAAGCGGGCGCCGAGCGCGGAGACGGTTCCGGTGCGGCGGGCGACGTAGCCGTCGAGTGCGTCCAGGGCCAGGGCTACCGCGGCGATGGGGACGATCAAGGTCAGCTGCGGATGCCCGCCCAGGCGGTCGGCGACCAAAGCGGTCACCGTGCCGATCAGGGCCGCTCGGGCGAGGGTCACCTGGTCGGCGGGGCCCAGCCGGTACACCCTGATCCGCCAGGCGCCCTGGGTGAGCAGCACTAACAAGCCCAGGAGGTACGCCACGCCGACTGCCCAGCCGGCCGGGCCGAGGCCGGTTGTCACCGTCAGCAGGGTCAGCAGCGCGAGTTGCGCCAGCAGCGCGGGGGCCTGCTGGACGACGGTTGAACCCAGCTCGGCCGGGGTTCGTGTACAGGTGGAGACAGCCATTTCTCCTCGATCCGGCAGCAACGGAGGACAACCTTGACACGGGCGGCGCAGGCCTTCTGGTTCACTTCGGCCAAGGGCGGGGAGCTCCGATCGGCCGAGGTGGCTGCTCCACAAGCCGACGAAGTGCTGGTCCGAACGCGATTTTCGGCGTTGAGCCGGGGCACGGAAAGTCTGGTGCAGCGCGGCGGGGTGCCGGAAAGCCAGCACGACATCATGCGCGCGCCGTATCAGGAGGGCGACTTTCCGTGGCCGGTCAAGTACGGCTACCTGAACGTCGGCGAGGTCCTTTCCGGACCGCCGGAGCTGACCGGCCGCACGGTGTTCTGCCTCTATCCACATCAGACCGAGTACGTCGTGCCCGCGTCGGCGGTCACGGTGGTGCCGGACGACGTCCCGGCGGCGCGGGCGGTGCTCGCCGGCACTGTCGAGACCGCGGTGAACGCGCTCTGGGACGCGGCCCCGCTGATCGGCGACCGGATCGCGGTGGTCGGCGCGGGGATGGTCGGGTGCAGTGTCGCTCGGCTGCTGTCCCGGTTTCCGGGCGTGGACGTCCAGCTCGTCGACCCCGACCCGGACCGCGCCGAGGTCGCGGACGCGTTCGGCATCCGGTACGCCACCCCGGAAACCGCGAGCGGCGACCTCGACCTCGTGGTGCACGCCAGCGCGACCGACGCCGGGCTCGCGCGTTCGCTGGAGTTGCTCGGCCGCGAGGGCACGGTGGTCGAGCTGAGCTGGTACGGCGACCGTCAGGTGTCGATACCGCTCGGCGAGAACTTCCATTCGCGACGGCTCACCGTGCGCGGCAGTCAGGTCGGCACCGTTTCGCCGGCTCGCGCGGCGCGGCGCGGTTACGGCGACCGGATGGCGCTGGCGCTGCGACTGCTCGCGGACCCCGCGTTCGACGCGCTGATCACCAGCGAATCCACCTTCGCCGAACTGCCGGACGTCGCGGCACGGCTAGCGGACGGAACTCTGCACGGACTGGCTCACCGAATCACCTACCCGTAAAGGAGAACGCGTTGTTCAGTGTCACCGTGCGCGATCACATCATGGTCGCCCACAGTTTCCGCGGCGAGGTTTTCGGCCCGGCGCAGCGCTTGCACGGCGCGACGTTCGTGGTCGACGCGACGTTCCGGCGGTCCGAATTGGACTCGGACAACATCGTCGTCGACATCGGGCTCGCCACTCAGCAGCTTGGCGCGGTGCTCGCGGACCTGAACTACCGGAACCTGGACGACGAACCCGACTTCGCCGGGATCAACACGTCGACGGAATACCTCGCCAAGGTGATCGCCGACCGGCTCGCGGACCGGATCCACGCCGGGGAACTCGGCGAGAACGCGCGCGGGCTGGCCCAGATTTCGGTGACCCTGCACGAATCCCACGCCGCTTCGGCCGGATACGAGCGTTCCTTGTGACCACAGTGGACTCTTCCGGTTACGCGCCGGAATGGCTGCGGCTCAGAGAACCGGCCGACACCGCGGCTCGGGCGGCCGACCTGGTCGCCTTGCTCCCGGCCAGCCCGGCAGTAATTCGGGATCTCGGCTGCGGCACCGGGGCGATGGGACGCTGGCTGAGCGGTCGCCTCCCGAAACCGCAGCGATGGATTCTGCACGACCAGGACCCGCGGCTGCTCGAGATCGCCGCACGCAGTCTTCCACCGGGGATCAGTGTTGAGACCGAACAAGCCGACGTGACTCGACTGAACCTGACCGGCACTTCTTTGGCAACGGCTTCCGCTCTGCTGGATCTCCTTACCAGGGAGGAAATCCAGCGATTGGTGAAGTCCTGTGTGGACGCGCGGAGCCCAGCACTGTTCACGTTGTCCGTGACTGGATCGGCTCACCTCACGCCAGCGGACGCGGCAGACGAAGCGCTCAACGCCGCCTTCAACGACCATCAACGCCGAGACGGAAAGCTAGGCCCGGAAGCCGCCGCCTTCACCGCAGCGGAGTTCCAACGGCACGGTTGGACTGTCCACACCAGACCGTCGCCCTGGCAGCTCGGGCCGGAACACCACGAACTCATCGACACCTGGTACCGCGGATTCGTCACCGCGGCCCGGGAAGAGCAACCAGACCTGGCGGTACCCGAGGATCGGCAGATCACCGAGGTTACCGTGCACCACCAGGATTTACTGGCTCTCCCCTGATTCCCGGCGCGCCCGGGCGCGGCGTTTGCCCTCGTGCATCGCCGCGACCCGGGCGACCGGGATCGTGTGCCCCTCGGCCACGAGATCCGCCGGAAGTTCCTGCGGTTCCGGCAATTCCTCCGCCCACGGGTCGGCACTGCCGAGCAGCCCCACTGCGGTCTTCACCGTGAAATCCGCCGGCGTGACGTTGTCCGCGTCCGCCCAGCGCACCGGGAACGACACCGGCGTGCCCGGCCGGATCCGCGGGCTGTAAACCGCCGCCACGGTCGCCCCGCCCGCGCGGGTCGAATCGAGAAACACCTTGCCGTGCCGGTCTTCCCGGATGAACGCCGTGGTCGCCAGCTGCGGATCGATCCGTTCCGCCCGAGCGCCGACCGCCCGGGTCGCCGCCGCGACGTCCTCAAAGGACAGACCTGGAACCAGCGGCACGAACACGTGCACACCCTTGGAACCGCTGGTCTTCAACGCACCGGCGAGCCCGGCGTCGGCCAGGGCCTGTCGCACCAGCCGCGCCGCCGCCACCGCGACGCCGAAGTCCGCACCCTCGGGCGGGTCGAGGTCCATGATCAGGTCGGTCTGGCCGATCGGCTCCACCCGGGTCAGCGCGGGATGCAGTTCGACCGCGCGCTGATTGCCGAACCACAGCAGCGTCCGGCGGTCGTTGCACAGGCCGTAGGTGACTGTCCGTTGTGAACTCTCCGCCCACAGTTTCGCCCGCGGCACCCACTCCGGCGTGTACTTCGGCAGGTTCTTCTGCATGAACGCGTCCTGCCCGCGCAGCACGCGCATCACCGACAGCGGACGGTCGCGCAGCACTGGCAGCAACCGGTCCGAGACGGCGTCGAAGTAGTCGACGAGGTCGCGCTTCGTCGCCCCGGCGTCGGCGAACAGCTCCTGGTCGAGGTTGGTCAGGGAAACCCCTTCGCGCACCTCATCCGGTTTGGCCATATGCCAACCCTTGCCGACCGCAGCATTCCGGTCAACCGCTTAGACGAGCGGTTTCCCCTTGCGCAACCGCCGCCGGAAGTCCGCGAGGCACGCGTCGTAGGGGAACCGCCGCACCCGCACCGGAAGCGGTTCCACCATTCGGCCGATCGCGCGCATCAGCCGATCGAACCGGCGCTGGTCCGCGCCCGACCACGGCAACCGCATCTGCTCGCGGAACACCTCCGGCAGGAAGCCGGTCGTGACGAAGCGGTGGAACCGTCCGAAGAGGAACGAGAACGGCCGCGGCAGGAATTCCAGATTCGCGATGGCGGTGAGGTACTCGCGGAGCCGGTCGTCGATGTCCACTTGAGCCAGTCCGTCCGCCCAGTACGCGGCGAAGTCCTCCGGCCAGTCTTCCGGACGCACCTGCAGCGTCGTGCCCAGCACCGCGGCCTCGGCGTACCACGATTCCGGAGCGGGCCGGCCGAGAAACACGCGATGCACGTCCTCGACGCCGTGGGCCAGGCAGGCGGCGACCCACAGCTGCAGCTCCCGGTCGAAAGCCCGGTACCGCACCGGACTCGCCTCGGTCGAGACCACCTGCGCGTGCACCGAATTCACCGCCCGCCGGTACGCCGCGCGGTCCGCGTCCGTGCCCAGCACGGCGACCGCGAGGTAGGTGACGGTCGTGCGCGTGCGCTTCAGCGGGTGCTTGAACAGATTCCCCGAGTCGACCCGGCTTTCCATCACGCCGTACCCGACCTCGGGCCGGCCCAGCTGCATGATCACGTTCGCGCCGCCCGCGAGCAGGCTGACCCCGAGCACGCCGTCCTGGAGCATCCGTCCAGGGGAACGCCTCCGTTGACACGTTGTCAAGAGCCCTCAGGCCCGCACGACCCGCACGTCCGAAACCTCCAGCAGCCCGTCCAGGTGCACCCGGCCCCGCGTCTGCGCCGGGTCGACGACCAGGCCGTCGCGCCGGACCAGGTCGAGGACGCGTTCCGCCAGCGGCAGCACCATGTGCCGGCCCCAGCAGCGTTCGTTGCTGTGCCCGAACGGGAGGTAACCGGGGTGGGTGTCCGGGTCGAGCGAGGCCCAGCGACCCGGCCGGAACTCGTCCGGCGCGTCCCACAGTTCGGGGTCGCGGTGGCTGAGCAGCGGCAGCAGCAGGACGTCGTCGCCCGGGCCGATCCGCGCGTCCACCTCGGCGAACTCCGGCGAACGCACGCGCAGGATGTTCCACGACGGCGGCAGCAGGCGCAGTGCCTCGTTGAGCACGTACTCGGTGGGCACGTCGTCGTCCAGCGGCGAACTGAGCCACAAAGCGTTCGTGACCAGCGCGGCGACGGTGAAGCAGACCGGCCCGGCCACGCGCCGGTAGAGGTACATCGCGAAGCGCCGCTGGTCGTAGGTATCGGCCTCCAGCACCATCCGCGCCAGAGTGGACAGCGCGACCTCGGGCGCGGGCCGTCCCCAGAGCGCGGCTCCGGCGGCGACCGCCGCCCAGGTGATCTTCGGCGTCAGCTCCAGCCGCCGGTCGACGAGGACCCGGAACCGCCACTGTTCGCGGCCGAACACCAGGTCCCGCAGGTAGTTGTGCGGCACGGCGGGCCACGTCCCGGAGAGATCAGCCTCGCCGAGCGGCTTCTTGAGCGCGGCGCGCACGTCCGCGCCGACCGCGCGCATCAGCGCCGACGATTCCGGCCTAGTGACGACCCGGCCGCGCACCGGTTTGAACGTCGGCCGTTCCTCGGCGTTCGCCGGCCGGCTGCGCAGCAAAGCGTCCATCAGCTCGGGCCCGGCAACGCCGACGGTGTCCGATTCCAGCCGAAAGAAGGATTTCCCCCGATAACGGTCGAACAGTTCTTGAATGCGCGGCGCGAATACCACCTGGCGCACTTTGTTCCGTTCAGCGGGAATGGTCACCGCGCAACTCCTCGTGAGCGGCGGCACGGGCCGGTTCCGGGAAATTCCGGAACCGGCCGGTACCGTTTAATGGGACCGTCAGATCCAGCCGTACCAGGCGTAAGACTTCAGGCTCTTGCTCGGAAGGGCCTTGCGCACGAGACGAACAAGCTTCACGGAAATTCCTCCGTCTTCTCCGAAACTTCGACCGCACTCGCGGCCGCTGCCGACAGTACGACGAATTTCCGGGAATACACGGCAAGATAACCTGAACGGCCCACTCGGCTGGATGAGTTCGGGAGTTCCCGGTCGTCGGTTCGGGAATTCCGGCCCGAATTCATTGGCGAATCCGAGGCGGCGTCGGTATCCTTCGCCGCTCGCTAAAGCACTGACCGGGCGAACTCGATGAGCACCCGCGCCGCGGGCCCCACCGGCCCGTCGGACCGCCAAGCCAGCGCCAGCTGCCCGCGCAGTTCCGGCCGCAACCGCAGGACGTGCAGCTCCTCGGCGTAGTAGCGAGCCAGCGATTCCGGGACCAGCGCCACGCCGAGGCCGCGCATCGCGAGCTTGGCCAGCACGTTCGGGTCGCTGGCCTCGATCGTCACCCGCGAACGCAGCCCGGCCGCGGCGAACCCGCGATCCAGCACACCGCGCATGCCGGTGCCCTTCGGCAGGCAGATCAGCGACCGTTCGGCCAGCTCCGGCAAGGTGAGCGAGGCGCGGTCAGCGAACTCGTCACGCAGCGCGGTGACCGCGACCAGCTCCTCGTCGAGCACGATCTGAGTGGTCAGCCCAGCGGGCACGCCGTCGGCCAGCCCGATCACCGCGACGTCCAGCCGTCCTTCCCGCAGCGCGTCGACCATCAGGTCGGAATTCGCTTCGCTGAGCGTGATTTCCACTCCCGGGTAGCGTTCCGCGAACCCGGCCAGGAACTCCGGCAGCGCCACGGGCCCGGCGGAGGTCACCATCCCCATAGCCACCTGGCCGCGCACCAACCCCTCGTGCTCGGCGACCGTCTCGCGCACCGCCGCGACCGCGGCGAGCGCCGCCCGGGCGTGCGGCAGCGCGGCCTCGCCGACGCCGGTAAGCCGTACCGTGCGCCCGGACCGGTCGAACAACGGCTGCCCCAGCTCGCGTTCCAGCCGCCGGATCTGCGCGCTGACCCCGGGCTGCGCGACGTGCATCCGGGCCGCTGCGCGCGTGAAGTTGGCTTCTTCGGCGACCGCGACGAAGTACTCCAGCTGGTGCAGTTCCATAAGCAGCAATTCTAGCTGCTGGAACTAGTATCTCTTGGACTTATCGTCGAACAGCCAGCACGCTGAAGGCATGCAGACGTTCACCGCAGACCAGCCCGGCTACCGCGAAGAGATCGCCGGGTTCCAGACCGGCATCACCTCTACTCCGCACCTGGTCGTCGCCGCTACCAGCGCCGACGACGTCGCCGCGGCGGTCCGGCTCGCGGCCGAGCGCGACCTGCCGGTTTCCGTGCAGGCGACCGGCCACGGGCTGCGGGCACCGGCCGAGGGCGTGCTGATCTCGACGCGCCGGATGACCGGCGTGACCATCGACCCGGACCGCGCCGTGGCACGCGTCGAAGCCGGAACCACCTGGGGCAGCGTCATCACCGCGGCCGCGGAACACGGACTCGCGCCGCTGAGCGGTTCGTCGCCGGGCGTCGGCGTGGTCGGCTACACCCTCGGCGGCGGTTTCGGCCTCCTCGGCCGGCACTTCGGCCTCGCGTCGGACCGCGTCCGCTCCGCCGAGATCGTCCGTCCCGACGGCACGCGCACGACCGGCCCGCTCGACGCCGGGATCGTGACCGCATTGGAGTTCGAACTCGTGCCGGTGACCACGCTGTACGGCGGCGGACTGTACTTCGACACCGCCAAGATCCCGGACGTCCTGCGCACCTGGCGCGACTGGACCCGCGACCTGCCGGACACCGTCGGCACCTCGGTCGCGATGGTGCCCTACCCGGATCTGCCGATGGTGCCGGAACCGTTGCGGGGCAAGCACATCGCGCACATCCGCGTGGCCTACCTCGGCACCGGCGGAGACCAGCTCGTCGCTCCCCTGCGCGCACTCGGCCCGCTCCAGGAAACGCTGACCACGATGCCGTTCACCGACTCCGGCAAGATCGCCGCGGAGCCGCCGAACCCGCACTCGTACCTCGGCGACAACCGCGTGCTGCCGGAGCTCCGGGACGACGTGCTGAGCGCTGTGCTCGACCACGCCGGCCCGGACGCCCCGGTGCCGACCGTGCTGATCATCGACCTGCTCGGCGGCGCGTACCAGCACTCGTCCGCGCCGGATTTCACCGCCGATTCGCGCTACACCGTGCGCGCGCTGTCGATGGTCGAGCCGGACGCGGCGACCGTGCAGGCCGCGCACGCCAAGCTGTTCGCTCCGCTGGACCCGATGTCGACTGGACGGTTGCGGAGCTTCGTCTACGGACAGCCGCTGGGCTGAGTCAGCGCTCGAGAACGAAGACCGGGATCACGCGTTCGGTCTTCTTCTCGTACTCCGCGAAGCCCTCCGCGTGCTCGACCATCTTGGCGTAGAGCCGGTCGCGCTCGGCGCGATCGGTGACGAGCTTCGCCTTCGCCGGGAACTTGTCGGTGCCGATCTCGACCGTGACGGCCGGGTTCGCGACGAGGTTGTGGTACCAGTCCGGGTTGGTGTCCGCGCCGCCCTTGGACGCGACGATCACGATCCGGTCGCCGTCGGTGGTGTACACCAGCGGGCTGACCCGCTGCTTGCCGCTCTTCGCGCCGGTGTGCGTGATCAGCACCATGTTCTTGCCCTCGAACATGCCGCCGACCTTGCCCGCGTTGGCGCGGAACTCGTCGATGATCTGCTGGTTCCAGTCCGACATCGGAAAACTCCCTGATTGATGATGTAACAACAAACCTAGGATCGCGCGAATCGGGCTGTCAACACACGCGCAGGTACTGTCGCCGCATGGCCACCGAATCCGGCCCGACCGTCGAGGACGGGGTCCGCGAACTGCTGCTTCTCATGCCCCGTCTCGTCGGGCGCGCGAAGCGGACGCCGCCGCCGCCGGAACTCGACGACGTCGCGCTCGCGCCGCGGCATTTGTCCCTGCTGGCCTATCTATTGTTCGACGGCCCGATGACGGTCAACGAACTCGCCGCACGGCTCGAAATCGCGCCCACCACAGCGAGTCTGATGATCGGCGACCTGTCCCGGCAAGGCGTGCTGGAGCGCGCCGAGGACCCGGACGACCGGCGGCGCACCATCGTGAGCATCCACTCGGACAAGCGGCCCGCCGTCGACGCGTGGCTGGCGCGCGGGGCGAAGGCGTGGGAGGCGGCGTTGTCGCCGTTGAGCCCAGGAGAACGGGCGCTGGTGATCAGGACGTTGCGGGCGTACGAGGAGTACGGCTCAGGAGGCGACTAGCCACTGCGCCTGCGGTCCCGCGCATTTCCGCGGCCAGGCCGCGTCGTGCTGGTACCACCAGGCTTCGCAGGCCCGTCCGTCCGGCAGCGTGTACTGCGGCGGCCCCGGGACCCGGCGCAGTCCGGCTCCTTCCAGCGAACGGCCGCTCGCGACGTTGCCGACCTCCGCGCCCGCGCGCACCCGCGAAAGCCCGAGATGCTCGTGCGCCAGCACGAGACCGGCGGCGAACAGATCGCGGCCGAAGCCTTGTCCGCGGTACTCCGGCGCGAGATAGCCGCCGGTTTCCGGGCCGCCGTCCTCGCCCGCGTGCACGCTCACAAGACCGGCGCAGCGGCCCGCCACGAGATCGATCGCGACGACGTCCACCGAATGCGGGTCCGGCGTGGTCCAGTCCGGTCCGGTGCCGGGGACGACGCGCAGTGCCTCGCCGCGCATCGGTTCGGCGACCACGGACTCGGCCAGCCAGCCGAGCCAGCGTTGCGCCGCCGGATCGCTGCCGCCCGCGACCGCCGCCGCGTACTCCCACGCGGTCGGGGTGCGGAAAAGGAACCGGCCGAGCGCGAAGGCGTGTCCACGGCGGTCGCAGGTGCGCTTCGCCATCAGCCGTCCGCGGCGGGTCAGCCGGCTCACCAAAGGTGCATTGCTCACAAACGCCATCGCGCCGGAAATGCTACCCCGCGCCGGTTGCCCGCCCGTCTGTAGTCGGATTCGCGACGGGCGGCACGGTATGGTGAGCGGGTGACGGCCGTACCGGAAGCAGCCGATGCCGACGGCGGGCGCGCGGCCCAGCCCCGGCACCTCATCGTGTCGGTCTACGGCGTGCATCACCAGGCGGGCGGCGAATGGCTTTCGGTCGCCTCGCTGATCGATCTGCTCGCCGCGGTCGGGGTCGACGAGCCCGCCGTGCGGTCGTCGATTTCCCGGCTCAAACGGCGCGGGGTGCTCGAAGCGGTGCGCCGCGACGGAGCCGCCGGGTACGAATTGTCCGGTACCGCACTGGATTTGCTGCGCGAAGGCGACGATCGGATCTTCCGCCGGGACCGCGCGAAGCTCGCCGACGGCTGGCTGCTCGCGGTGTTTTCGGTGCCGGAAGCCGAACGGCACAAGCGGCACGTGCTGCGGACGCAGTTGTCGCGGCTCGGCTTCGGCACCGCGTCCTCGGGCGTCTGGATCGCGCCGGCGCACCTGTACGAGGTCACTGTCGGCACCCTGGAGCGACTTGGGCTCGCCGAGTACGCCGACGTGTTCCGCGCCGAACACCTCGCCTTCGGCGATCCACGCGAGAAGGTGCGCGAGTGGTGGGACCTGGACCAGCTGGACGAGCTGTACACGGCGTTCCTCGAAGAGCACGAACCGGCGCTGCGCCGATGGCAGCGCCGCCGCACGACGCCCGGCGACGAAGCGTTCGCCGACTACCTGCGCGTGCTCACCGGCTGGCGGCGGATGCCGTATCTCGACCCGTGCCTGCCCGCCGAATTGCTGCCCGAGGGCTGGTCCGGCATCCGCGCCGCCGAGGTGTTCTTCACGCTGCACGACCGCCTCGAGGAGGCCGCGCGCACGCACCTGCGGCAGGTGCTCAGCGGTTGACCACCGCGTAGCCCTGCACTTCCACCAGCGCCTCGACGTCCCACAGCCGGTTCACGCCGATGCCAGCCATCGCCGGGTAATCCGCGCCCACCAGCCGCTTCCACACGCGACCGATCTCGCGCGCGTGCGCCTTGTAGTCGTCCATGTCGACGATGTAGACGGTCAGGCTGCACAGGTCCGCGGGCTCTCCGCCGGCCGCCCGCAACGCGGTGAGCAGGTTGCCGAGCGCGCGCTCGAACTGCTCCACGACGCCGTCGCCGACGATCCGGTTGTCCGCGTCCAGCGCGGTCTGCCCGGCGAGGAACACGAGCCTGCCCTGCGCCGCCACCGCGTGCGAGAACCCCGACGGCTTGCCCAGTTCGGGGGGATTGATCCGCTCCATGCCGGGAGCGTAACCCATCTATCGTCTTCTTGACGACCGTACTTCAGACGACATACCCTGGCTTGCGTGCGGATTTCAGTAGTCGGCGGCGGGCCAGCGGGCCTCTACTTCGCCGTGCTCGCGAAACAACTCGGCCCGGACCACGAGATCACGGTCTGGGAGCGCAACGCGCCTGACGACACGTTCGGCTTCGGCGTCGTCTTCTCCGACGAGACGCTCGGCGGCATCGAGCACGCCGACCCGGCCGTGCACGAGGCGATGAGCCGGGAGTTCGCGCGCTGGGACGACATCGACGTGCACTACCGCGACACCGTGTCGACCTCGGGCGGGCACGGGTTCGCCGCGATGAGCCGCAAGCGGCTGCTCGCGATCCTGCAGCAGCGGTGTCGCGAAATGGGCATCGATGTCCGATTCCGCACTGTCGCGCCGGATCCCGCCGAACTGGCCGCTTCGTCGGATCTCGTGGTCGCGGCGGACGGCGTCAACTCCGCGGTGCGCACGGCGTTCGCCGATTCGTTCCGGCCGAGCGTCGAGACCCGGCAGTGCCGCTACATCTGGCTCGGCACCGACCTCGTGTTCGACGCGTTCAAGTTCTACGTGCTCGAAACCCCGCACGGCATCATGCAGGTCCACGGCTATCCGTACGGCCGCGACGGCAGCACGTTCATCCTGGAGATGCACGAGGACGTGTGGCAGCGGGCATTCGGGCCGATCGCCGCCACCGGACTCGGTCCTGGCGAAAGCGACGAGAAGTCGATCGAGCTGATCCGCGAACTGTGCGGCGACATTTTCGACGGACATCAGTTGCTGGCCAACAACTCCAAGTGGGCCACCTTCGGTACGGTTCGCTGTGATAGCTGGGTCCACGACAATGTCGTGCTGCTCGGCGACGCGGCGCACACCGCGCATTTCTCCATCGGATCGGGCACGAAGCTCGCGATGGAGGACGCGCTCGCGCTTGCCGCGTGCCTGCACGAACAGCCGAGTGTTCCGGAAGCCCTTGCGGCGTATGAAGAAGAGCGCCGTCCGGTCGTCGCTTCCACGCAGCGTGCGGCGCAGGCGAGCCTGGAGTGGTTCGAGAATCTGGCGCAGTACACGCATCAGGAACCGGAGCAGTTCGCGTTCAACCTGCTTACCCGAAGCCGCCGCGTCACTTACGACAATCTGAAGCTGCGGGACAAGGAATTCGCTGCCTCGCTGGATAAGTGGTTCGCCGATTCGCTCGGCACCTCCGTCGCGCCGCCGATGTTCCAGCCGGTGCGGATCGGTTCGCTGGAATTGCCGAACCGGATCGTCGTGTCGCCGATGGACATGTACTCCGCGGTCGACGGCGTTCCCGGCGAATTCCACTTGGTGCACCTGGGAAGCAAGGCACTCGGCGGGGCCGGGATGGTCATGACCGAGATGATCTGCGTGTCCGCCGAAGGCCGGATCACGCCGGGTTGCCCCGGGCTCTACAACTCCGAGCAGGAAGCCGCGTGGAAGCGGATCGTCGAGTTCGTGCACCGCGAAACCGCGGCGAAGATCGGGTTGCAGCTGGGGCATTCCGGCCGCAAGGGCTCCACGAAACTGATGTGGGAAGGCATCGACGACCCGCTGCTGGAGGGCAACTGGGAGGTCTGCGCGCCGTCCGCGCTGCCGTACTCGCCGAACAACCAGACGCCGCGCGAGCTGTCCGTCGCCGAACTGGGCGAGATCAAGGACCAGTTCGTGTCGGCCGCGGAAGCCGCCGCACGCGCTGGGTTCGATCTGCTGGAACTGCACTGCGCGCACGGCTATCTGCTGTCGTCTTTCCTTTCCCCGCTCACCAACCAGCGCACCGATTCCTACGGCGGCTCCCCGGAAAACCGGCTGCGCTTCCCGCTGGAAGTCTTCGACGCGGTCCGCGCCGTATGGCCGGCTGATCGTCCGCTGACCGTCCGGATCTCCGCCACCGACTGGTTCGAGGGCGGCAACGACGCCGACGAAGCCGTGGCCATCGCGCAAGCTTTTGCCGAGCATGGCGCGGCCGCCATCGACGTGTCGACCGGCCAGGTGGTCAGCGAGGAGAAGCCGAAGTTCGGCCGCAGCTACCAAACGCCGTACGCCGACCGGATCCGCAACGAAGTCGGACGCCGCTACGGCACCGCAGTAATCGCCGTGGGCGCGATTTCCTCTTATGACGACGTGAACTCGCTCATCCTGGCGGGCCGGGCCGACCTGTGCGCACTCGGCCGCACCCACCTGTTCAATCCACAATGGACCCTGCACGCGGCCGCCGCGCAGGAGTATCCGGTGGCATGGCCGAAACAGTGGGCAGCGGGCAAACGCCCGCCGCAGACCGGCCGCACCGACGGTCCGGAACCACGTCTCGATCTGGTCCGCACCGGCGGCCACCAGACCGCCCATGCCCGCTGGCGACCGGAGGACGCCCGATGAACGCTTTCGCCTTCACTCCGGAACAGACCGAGTACGCCGCTTCCGTCCGGAAAATCGCCGCCGAACAGCTTGTCGAACTGGCCGCCGCCGGTGCCGAAGGCGCGGTAAACCGTCCGCTGCTCAAGGCCATGGGCTCGCACGGTTTGCTCGCCCGGCTGTTCCCCGGAGTCGAAAGCGGACAGCCGACCCGGCAAGCCGCCGCCACCGATCTGTGCCTGCTGCGCGAAGCCCTCGCCACCCAAAGCACCGAAGCCGAAACCGCTTTGGCATTGCAGGGCTTGGGCAGCTACCCGGTACTCCAGTCCGGTTTGGACGAACAGGTCCAGCGCTGGCTCCCCGCCGTCGCCGCCGGTGACGCCGTCGCCGCGTTCGCACTGACCGAACCGGACGCTGGATCCGACGCCGCCGCATTGCAGCTCGCCGCCGAACCGGACGGGGACGGCTGGCGGCTCACCGGCACGAAAATGTGGATCTCGAACGCCCCGGAAGCCGACTTCTACACAGTCTTCGCCCGCACCACTCCCGACGCCGGGTCCCGCGGCGTCAGCGCCTTCGTCGTCCCCGGCGATCGCGCTGGACTCAGCGGCGAGCACCTGGATTTGGTGAGCCCGCACCCCATCGGCACGGTGGTATTCGACGGTGTCCGAGTGAATCGCGACGAACTGCTCGGCGAGGAGAACCGCGGTTTCGCCGTAGCCATGCGGACGTTGGACTTGTTCCGTCCGAGCGTCGGCGCTTTCGCGGTCGGCATGGCACAAGCCGCCCTCGACGCGACCGTGGAATACACAGCTTCGCGCGAAGCATTCGGCGGCCCGTTGGTGAAACAGCAGACCGTAGCGCACACGCTGGCCGAAATGGCGACGCGGACCGAAGCCGGCCGTCTGCTGGTGTACGCCGCGGCAGCCGCTTACGACGCGGGCGAGCAGAACCTTGCCGGTCGCGCGGCAATGGCGAAGTTGTTCGCGACCGAGGCCGCGCAATACGTCGTGGATCAAGCGGTGCAATTGCACGGCGCACGAGCATTGCGGCGGGGACATTTGCTGGAGCATCTCTACCGCGAGGTCCGGGCGCCGCGCATTTACGAAGGCGCGTCCGAGATCCAGCGGACGATCATCGCGCGGTCGTTGCAGCGGCGCGGATGAGCCGTCGCGCCGCCTGCTGGTTTTCTGACCAGCAGGCGGCGCGGACCCCACACTATTCAGCCAGGGCTAAACACTCGCGCGGCGTTTCGGCTTCCGGTCGAGCCACAGCTGCGCCGCGATCAGCGCGACCGTCCAGCTCACCCACGCCCCGAGCGCCGCGATCGACTGGCCCAGCGCGATTTCGCTGCCGCCGAACGTGGTGGCGAGCTGCGGTCCGAGGAAGATCGCCGCGATCGGGCCGATGAGCCGGTTGAGAATGATCGACATCGTCAACGCGAAACTGCGGACCATCCAGCGCCGGTGATCGCCGAACCGGCGTTCGCGAGCGGCGCGGTAGCCCGCCCACGTCGTACCGAGCCACAAGACCGCGAGCAGCACGTCGCTGGCCCGGGTCACCGGCCCGAACGGGGTCGCCGCGCCGATCGTCAGCGCCAGCAGCCCGGACGGCAGCACCCCGGCGAACACGTACGCGCGGCCGGAATAGCGGTGCAGCACCGGGTGCTTGCGCCGGATCCACGGCCAGACCTGCAGCAACGCGGTCACCATCGCGATGGACCCGAACACCACGTGCCCCACCAGGAACAGGTAGTGCGCGGGGAAGGTCGACGGCACCCGCGAGAGCGCCGGGTCGAACGCCAGGTACGGCGGCAGCGCATACGCCAGGAACGCGACCACCACCAGTCCCAGCGGCGCGATCCACGGCCGCCGCCACCAGTGCTTTCCCGGCTCGACCCGTATGGTTCGCTCCGCTGCGGGCTGCACCCGCGGTGGTCGAAGATCCGTCCCCGCCGTCATGTCGGCCTCTCTCCCGTGTTCGGTCTCGGCTGGCACTTCCGAACGTAGGACGGGGGCTTCCGGCGAACCATGGTGCCGACTGGCGTCACGGCGGTGGGGGCAGCCTTACCCTCGGCCAGGTGACCCCGCGGGCCGTCCGCGGAGGACTCCTCGCCGGACTCTGCTTCCCGCGATGAGCCCTTCCCGGCCCATTGCCGCAGAGGTCCAGACCAGGCATACTTCTCCTACTTTGTTGCCCGCCACAACAAAGCACTCCCTCGCTCTAGGTTCCTCCCCGAAACCGAGGTGACCAAGCATGTCCAGTTTCCTGAGACGTCTCCCCACCGCCCTCGCCGCGGCCGCGCTGCTGGCGCTCGGCCTCCAAGCCGCGCCCGCCGTCCTCGCCCCGCCCACCGCGGCGGCCGCCGACAGTTTCACCGACGATTTCAACGGCCCCGCCGGAGCCGCCGCCGACGCGTCGAAATGGACCTACGAAACCGGCGACAACAACGGCAACAACCACGAACGCCAGTGGTACACCGCGGGAGCCGCGAACGGCGCGCTCGACGGCCAGGGCCACCTGGTGATCACCGCGAAACGCGAGAACTCCGGCCACACCTGCTGGTACGGCACCTGCCAGTACACCTCCGCCCGGCTCAACACCGCCGGGAAATTCAGCCAGGCGTACGGGCACGTCGAAACCCGGATGAAGATCCCGCGCGGCCAGGGCATGTGGCCCGCGTTCTGGATGCTCGGCGGCGGAAACTGGCCTAACGACGGCGAAATCGACATCATGGAGAACATCGGCAAGGAGCCGAACACCGTGCACGGCACCATCCACGGCCCCGGCTACTCCGGCGCCGGCGGCATCGGCGCGGCGTACAACGGCCCGGTCTTCGCCGACGCTTTCCACACCTACGCGGTCGACTGGTCGCCGAACAAGATCGTCTGGTCGGTCGACGGCAACGCCTACGAGACCCGCACCCCCGCCGATCTGAACGGCAACCGCTGGGTCTTCGACCACCCCTTCTACCTGATCCTGAACCTCGCGGTCGGCGGCGACTGGCCCGGCGATCCGGACGGGAGCACGCAATTCCCGCAGCAGCTGGTCGTCGACTACGTGCACGTGACCACGAGCAGCACCGGCGGGTCGAGCGGCCGGATCATCGGCATCGGCGGCAAATGCGTCGACGTGCCCTGGGCCAATCCGGCGAACTTCACCCAGCTGCAGATCACCGACTGCAACGGCAACGCGGCGCAGGACTGGACTGTCGGCAGCGACGGGACCATTCGCGCGCTCGGCAAGTGCATGGACGTCAAGTACTCCGGCACCGCCGACGGCACCCCGGTCCAGATGTACGACTGCAACGGCAGCAACGCACAGCAGTGGGTCGTGACCGCCGCGCACGACATCGTCAACCCGCACGCGAACAAATGCCTCGACGCCGCCGGGGTCAGTTCGGCCAACGGGACGAAACTGCAGCTGTGGACGTGCACCGGGAACGTCAACCAGAAATGGTCGGTGAACCAGTAGCCGTCCACTGTGGACGCTGTGGACAGCGTCGGCAAAGAATGAGCGGCGGGCCGTAACCACCCCCCGGTGGCCACGGCCCGCCGCGGACACCGCGCGGGCCGGGCGGGAACCAAGATCTGCCGCCCGGCCATCGGCCGCCCTCCGCGCGTCGGCTGGGGGTCCCGACGCCCGGGGCGGCACGCTCACGCGGCCTACTGCCGAAGGTAGCCAGACCACGTGCGCCGTGGAGCCTCCGGATGACAGGAGGGGCCGAACGGCCATGCTCGCTGCCTTCCCGGGCAAACCGGCCGGTTTCGGCCGAACCGCTCAGCGGGTCTCGGCCAGCTCCGCGTAGGCCTCGACCAGCTGCGCCTCGGCGTCGTCGAGGTAGACCGCGAGCATCTCCGCCGTACGGATCCCGTCGCCGGTCACGAGCACGTCCAGGATTTCGTGGTTCCGCGGCAGATACCGCTCATGAAAGCGGCGCGGGTCGGCCATCACGTGGAACACCAGCCGCAGCTCCGCGGCGAGCGCCTGCATCAGCTCGACAATGCGCTCGCTGCCGGTGAGCGCCGCCAGCTCCGCGTGGAAGCGGATGTTCGCGGTGCCCAGGTCCTGCCATTGCGCCTGCTTCGCCGCACGATCGCCGTCCGCGACCGTGCTGGCGATCTTCTCGTAGGCCGCCGGCTTCTCGGTCACGTCGCGGACCGCCGCGCACTCGATGATCTTGCGGACGCGGTAGATGTCGCGCACGTCGTCGACGCTCGGCACGCGCACGAACACGCCGCGGTTCAGCTCGTGCACCAGCAGCCGTTCGTGAGTCAGCAACCGGAAAGCTTCACGGAGCGTGTTGCGGGACACCCCGAGCGCGCTGCCGATGTCCTGCTCCGAAAGCCGTACTCCGGGCAGGAAGTACCCCTCGGAAACGCGCGTGCGCAGCACGCCCGCGACGCGTTCCGCGGTACTCGTCCGGCCAAGCAGGCCGCGATCCGCTTCCAGGCCCATCGGCTCTCCGTCGGTGACCACGTCGCCCAGCGTAGCCATCGGACGATGAACAATAAAATGAGGGACTTGTGGGATTGTTGAACGATCCGTACGGTAGTGGCCATGTGACTCGTGCCACCATGAGTTCGTCCCCCTGTGAGGTGCCCTATGAACGTCAACGTCGCCGACGGCACCGCGAACGCGGCCCGCCCGTTCGGCTGGTATCGCTCGCTCGGCCACAAGGGCCGCCGCGCCTTCCTCGGCGCGTTCGGCGGCTACGGCCTCGATTCGTTCGACTACCAGACCCTGCCCTTCGGCCTGGCCGCGATCACCGCCTACTTCGGCATCACGTCCGGAGAAGCGGGCCTGCTCAGCACCGTCACGCTGGTCGTGTCCGCGATCGGCGGCGTCGGAGCCGGCGTGCTCGCCGACCGCATCGGCCGCGTCCGCACGCTGCAGCTCACCATCGCGATGTACACGATCTTCACGGTGCTCTGCGGTTTCGCACCGAACTTCGAAACGCTGCTGATCTTCCGCGGTCTGCAGGGCCTCGGGTTCGGCGGCGAATGGGCGGTCGGCGCCGCGCTGGTCGCCGAGTACTGCTCGGCCAAGTACCGCGGCCGCACGGTGGCGTTCGTGCAGAGCGCGTGGGCGGTCGGCTGGGGCCTGCTGGTGATCGTCTACACGGTGCTGTTCAGCGTGCTCGATCAGGACATCGCCTGGCGCGTGCTGTTCTGGGTCGGCGTGATCCCGGCGCTGCTCGTGCTGTGGGTGCGGCGCAGTGTCGAGGACGCGCCGGAGGCAGCGGCACGACGGGTTTCGGCCAAGGTCAAAGGCTCGCTCGCCGGGATTTTCCGCCCGAATCTCTTGCGCACCACGGTGTTCGCCGCGCTCCTCGCGACCGGCGTCCAGGGCGGCTACTACACGCTGTTCACCTGGATGCCGAAGTACCTGCAGAGCAGCCGCGGCCTGTCCGTGGTCAACACCGGCGGCTACTTCGCGCTGCTGATCCCGGGCGCGTTCATCGGCTACGTCTGCGGCGGCTATCTCACCGACCTGCTCGGCCGGAAGAAGACGTTCCTGCTGTTCTCCGTCGTGTCCGCGTTGCTGATCGTGCTGTTCGTGCAGCTGCCCTACGGCGCGAACGGCCTGATGCTGCTGATCAGTTTCCCGCTCGGCTTCTCGACTTCGGCGATCTTCAGCGGGTTCGGCGCGTACCTCGCCGAGCTGTACCCGACCGCCCTGCGCGCCACCGGACAGGGCTTCACCTACAACTTCGGCCGCGCGGTCGGCGCCGCTTTCCCCGCCGTGGTGGGCTTTTTGGGTGCGGGCGGCGCGATCGTGCTCGGCGCGGTCGGCTACGCGATCGCCGCGGTAGCGCTGCTCGGGCTGCCGGAAACGCGAGGCAAGGAACTGGTGGAGGTATGACGACTTCCTACGATCCTTCGACGCTCACTCCGGCCGAGGCCCGCGCGCTCTTCCGCGCCGGCACCGAACGCCCGACCACCGGCTGGGCCGACGGTTACGCCCAGACCAACCTGATCGCCGTCCCCGCGGACTGGGCCGACGACGTCCGCGAGTTCTGCGCCCGCAACCCGCGGCCGTGCCCGGTGCTCGACGTCAGCGAACCCGGCGACCCGACCACGCGGCTCGCGCCCGGCGCTGACCTGCGCACCGACCTGCCGCGCTATCGCGTCTGGCACAACGGCGCGCTGACCAGCGAAATCGCCGACGCCACCGGGGTGTGGCGCAGCGACATGGTCGCGTTCTCCATCGGCTGCAGCTTCAGCTTCGAGACGCTGCTGCGCGCCGCGGGCATCCCGCTGCGGCACGTGGAGCAGGGCCGCAACGTCTCGATGTACGTGACGAACCGGCAGTGCGAACCGGCCGGCCGGATGAGCGGCCCGATGGTGGTGTCGATGCGGTACATCCCGGAAACCCTGGTCGAGGACGCGGTGCGGATCACCGCCGCGATGCCCGCGGTGCACGGCGCTCCGGTGCACGTCGGCGACCCGGCCGAACTGGGCATCGCCGACCTCGCCCGGCCGGATTTCGGCGATCCGGTCGACGCCGGGCCCGGGGACGTGCCGGTGTTCTGGGCCTGCGGCGTCACCCCGCAGGCGGCGCTGATGGCGTCACGGCCGCCGTTCGCCGTCACGCACGCCCCCGGGTACATGTTCTTGACCGACCAACCCGATCGCGATTACCAGGTGGGATGACATGGACCTCAACAGCGACCTCGGCGAAGGCTTCGGCGCCTGGACCATGGGCGACGACGAAGCCATGCTCGACATCGTGACCAGCGCGAACATCGCGTGCGGCTTCCACGCGGGCGACGCGCGCGTGATGCGCCGCGTGTGCGAACGCGCGGCCGAACGCGGCGTCACCATCGGCGCGCACGTCGGCTACCGCGACCTGGCCGGCTTCGGCCGTCGCGCGCTCGACATCGCGCCGGAAGACCTCGCGGACGAAGTTCTGTACCAAATCGGCGCTCTCGACGCCTTCGCGCGCGCGGCGCACAGCTGCGTGCGTTACGTGAAGGCGCACGGCGCGCTGTACAACACCGCAGCTGTCGATCCGGAGCAGGCGGCTGCGCTTGTCGAAGGCGTACGGCGCTATCACACCGATCTGGCACTGCTGTGTCCTCCGGACTCCGAAATGCTGCGCGCGGCTCAAGCGGCGGGCGTGCCTGCGTACGCAGAAGCGTTCGCCGACCGCGCGTACACGCCTGAAGGACGACTGGTGTCGCGCAAGCTGCCGGGCGCGGTGCTGCACGACGCCGACGAAGTCGCCGCGCGTGCGCTCACCATGGCGACCACCGGCGAGGTGGTCGACGCTGACGGCGGCAAGCTCACGCTACGGGCGGATTCCCTGTGCGTACACGGAGATACGCCCGGCGCGGTCGAGCTCGCCCGGCGGATTCGCGAGCTGCTCACCGAATCCGGCGTGGTGCTGAGGTCGTTCGTGTGAGCACTGTTTTGCGCTACGGCCGTTCCGCGTTGCTGGTGGAGGTCGACGACGTACTCGGGTTCCAGGCGGCCTGCGAAGCCGCCCAGCCCGAGGGCGTCGTTGAACTCGTGCCCGCCGCACGCACTCTGCTGGTCCGGTTCGACCGGGCCCGCACCGATTCGGCCACGCTCGCTCGTTCGCTTGCCTCACTGTCCACAATGGATGTTTCCGGACGCTCGGCGGACACCGTCACCTTGCCGGTGCGTTACGACGGCGCTGACCTGGCGGACGTCGCCGAGGCCGCCGGACTGTCGGTTTCCGAGGTCGTGCAACGGCATTCGGCAGCCACCTACGTCGCGGCGTTCTGCGGTTTCGCGCCCGGTTTCGCCTACCTGACCGGCCTCGACCCGGTGTTGCACCTGCCGCGCCGCAGCACGCCGCGCACACGCGTGCCCGCGGGTGCGGTCGCGATCGCCGGCGAGTACAGCGCGATCTACCCTCATCCCTCACCCGGCGGCTGGAACCTGCTCGGCCACAGCGACGCGCAGGTCTGGGACATTGGCCGCGAACAGCCGAACCTGCTGGTCCCGGGCACCCGAGTGCGGTTCGAGGCGATCCGGTGACCGGGAAGATCGAGATCCTCGCGCCCGGTCCGTTCGCGACCGTGCAAGACCTCGGCCGCCCGGGATACGCGGCAGTCGGCGTCGGCCGGTCCGGCGCGGCCGACCGGGGTTCGCTGAAGCTGGCGAACCGGCTCGTCGGCAATCCGGAGACGCACGCGGCGCTCGAGGTCACCCTCGGCGGCCTGCGGCTGCGGGTTTCGGAGCACACCGTCGTCGCGGTCACCGGCGCGCGGCTGCCGATCCGCGCTGGCGGACGGGCCGCGGCCGTCGGTGCGCCGATCGTCCTGCGCCCGGGGGAAGAACTCGAACTCGGCGTCGCGTCGCTCGGCCTGCGCAGCTACCTCGCGGTGCGCGGCGGCCTGGACGTACCGCCGGTGCTCGGCGCGCGAGCCACCGACACGCTGGGCAAACTCGGCCCGCCCGTCCTCGCGGCGGGAATGACGCTGCCGATCGGTTCGGTGATCGAGCGTGACCCTTGTGTCGATCTCGCCCCGCTGCGCCGGCTCGCGGAAGAACCGGTGCTGCGCCTGGAACCCGGCCCGCGGCTGGACTGGTTCACCCCGTCCGCACTGTCCACTTTGCTCACTGCCGCCTACACCGTGACCAGCGACCTCGACCGCGTCGGCGTCCGGCTGGACGGCCCCGCGCTGACCCGCGCCCGTGTCGGCGAACTGGCCCCGGAAGCCGCCGTGCCCGGGGCGCTCCAGGTGCCGCCTTCCGGAGTGCCGATCCTGTTCCTGGCCGACCACCCGGTGACCGGCGGCTATCCCGTCGCCGCCGTCGTGGACGAGGACGACCTCGATCTTGCGGCCCAGCTCCGGCCCGGGCAGCGGGTCCGGTTCACTTCCCCGACACCCGCAACGTCAGGTTGAGCCGCCCGGTCAAACCAAGATCCGGATCCGCCGTGCCCGGGAGGGTTTTCGGCACCCCGTGGAACGCCAGCCGCGCCGGGCCGCCGAACACGAACAGGTCGCCCGAACGCAGCTCGACATCGGTGTACGGCCGGTTGCGATGCTCGGTGTTGCCGAAGCGGAACACGCACGTGTCGCCGAGGCTCAGCGAGACCACCGGGTCCGTCGAGAGCTCGTCTTTGTCCTGGTGCATGCCCATTTTCGCGGTGGCGTCGTAGTAGTTCACGAGTGCCACGTCGGGTTGGTAGTCGTCGGCGGGCCGGTCGTAGGCGTCGGCGAGCGCGCGGCGGCCGAGGTCGGCCAGCCAGTCCGGAAACGGCTCCACCGGCGAACCGTCCTCGCGCAGCCGCTCGTAGCGGTACGGCCGCCACTGCCAGCCCAAACAGACCGTGCGCACCGACATCACTCCGCCGCCGGGAAGCCGGGTCGCCCGGTAACCGCGCCAGCCGCGACAGGCCGTGACGAGGTCGCGTTGTTCTTGCTCGGTGAGCCAATCCGGGACGTGCACCGCGCCCGGGGAGATTTCCCGGCGCGGACGCGGCAGCAGCTCCATCACGCCGCCCCGGGGCCGGCGGCCGCAGGAGCCACCTGGACGGGCGCTCCTGCGGCGGATTCCCCTCGCCACTTGCCGCCAAGCTTCGGAGAATTCCACACCGCCGAGGGTCCCGCCAGGTCTCGATCAGCTACAACTCGGACTCGCCACCCAGGGTGTATGCCGGTCACCATTCGTCACCCGAACTCGACGACAGTCACCCCGGCCCGGGCAGGCACCGGGTCACTCATCGCAGCGAGCGCCGCTGGCACCCCGTCCAGCCCGATCCGCGTGCCGATCAACCCGGCCAGATCGATGCCGGACCGCTCCACCACGCCCAGCAGCTCGGGATACTCATACGCCTGCAGCCCATGGACCCCGACGATTTCCAGCTCGCCGCCGACCACCCGGTGCATCGGAATCGGCGGCACCCCCTGACTGGGCGGCATCAACCCGGCCTGCACGTGGCGCCCGCGCTTGCGCAAGCTGCCCACCGAAGCCGCACAGGTGGCCGGTGAACCGAGACAGTCCAGCGACACGTGCGTACCGCCGTCAGTGCGCTCGCGGACGTACGCGGCCAGCGCTTCGGGCCCGTCGAACGCGCTGGCGTCGACGCTCAACACTGCGCCAGCACGCTCCGCCGCGGCACGCGCCTTCGGCGAGACGTCAATTGCAACCACCTTCGCGCCCGCAGCGGTCGCCAGGAGGACCGCGGAGATGCCTACGCCGCCACAGCCGTACACAGAGACCCACTGCCCCGCGCGTACGCCGCCCTGGCGCAACACTGCGCGAAATGCCGTTCCGAAGCGGCAGCCGAGCGCAGCAGCTTCCGCCGACGACATCGAGTCCGGCAACGCGACCAGGTTCGTCTGCGCGTGCTCGATCGCGACCTTCTCGGCGAAGGAACCCCAGTGGGTCGCACCGGGCTGGAACTCGTCGTCGCAGATCTGCTGGTCGCCCTTGGCGCACTGGGCACAGACGCCGCACGCGCACACGAACGGGACAGTGACCCGGTCGCCCTTCGTCCAGCCCACGACACCCGCACCGACCTCGACGATCCGCCCCGCGAGCTCGTGCCCGGCCACGTGCGGCAGCGGGACCGCCTCGTCGTGCCCCTGCCAGGTATGCCAATCGCTGCGGCACACCCCGGTCGCTTCGACCGCGATGACGACCCCGCCGTCCGAGGCCACTGGATCCGGTACCTCCCGCACTTCGGGAAGCACGCCGAACTCTTCGATCACGACCGCACGCATGGGTCCGATCGTAGAAGCCGCTTCGCGGACGGCTGGCTTCGCCGCCACTTCCGACGCACCGGCACGTCGGGTCGGCCTTCCGGGAAAACCGCATCGGGTTCATCCATGCGCGGCTCTTGCGAACGCGGCGGACGACGGTGCGTAAGCGTCGGGATACGCCTGCGCACTACGCCGTCCGCCGCGGCCGGGCGCGCTCAGGAGAGCGGCTGGCCCGGCTGGTGGAACTGGCCGCGCGGACGCGGCGGGCCGAGCAGCCTGCGCAACGACCCGTCCGGGACGCCGAGGATCTGCTCGAGATTTCGCAATGCCCGCAACGATTCCGGGCGTTCCGGACGGCAGCGGCCGGATTGCCAGTGGCTCAAGGTCGCGAGACTGACCGTGGTTCCCCTTCCCCGCAGCCGATATCTGATGCGTTCGAGGCCGAGCCCGCGGGCCCGGATGGCCGCGCGCAGCGCTTCGGCGAACGGGCCGGTTTCGAGCAATTGCCCGAGATCCCGTCCCGCAATACTCCCCCGGTCGATCGTCGGTGTTCGCTGACCGGTCATCGCACACGCTCCGAACCACGTCGCTGGGAAACCTCGGAGCGTAGGCCGGACACCGCATGATCGGAAGGGCTTTCACCCTTGTGCGGAGAGTGCCCGGGCAATCGCGGCGAACGGTTCGGCGTAGCCGGAATTGACCGTGACACAGGAAATCCCCCACCGCTCGCGCCAGCGGAGAAGCATTTCCCCGGCGGCGGCAGGGTTTTCCGGCACCACGGTGACCGCTTTCTCCTCGACCAGTTGCGGCACGTCGACCCCGGTGTAGCGGGCGAGCTGCGGGGAAGACTTGTCCCCGATCGCGGTGAGGTTCACCGCCAATTCGACGTCCCGGCTTCCCGCGAACGAGCGAAAAGTGTCCACAATGGAGTCAGCCTGGTCCTCGGTCGTGCGCGGCCCCCAGGAAAACGTCACGACGTCGGCGGTGCGCGCAGCGAGCGCGAGCATTTTGGGCCCGGACCCCGCGAGCAATAGCCGCGGCCGCTCGGGGCGCTCCGAAAGCACTTCGATGGTGTCCGCCAACCGGGCGACGCGTTCACCCGGCGAAAGAAACTCACGGCCCAGCGTCGCGGCGTGCTTGCCCGCCCCGGGATGCCCGACGCCCAGCCCCAGCAGGAAGCGGCCGCCAGTCGCCTGATGCAGTGAATCGGCCTGCCACGCGAGGTTCCGGGCGTCGCGGAAGGGATCGGCCAGCACGAAGGTGCCGACGGTGAGCGTGCTCGTGACCGCGGCGGCGGCCGGAACGAGCGTCAACGGGTCGAGCCCGCCGACCGGGTCGGTCGCGAACATCGTGTCGAGCCCGAGCTCCTCGATCCGGCGGGCCTGCGCGGTCCAGGACCCCAGATCCGGGGCGAACCCGGCGACGATGCCGAAACGGAACGGCTTGGTAGTGGTCATGCGACCCATCGTCGGCGGGTCAGCTGCCGGACACATCCGCCCAGCAGCGACACTCGCGCGTACGCCTCTCAGCGCAGGGTGACCGACAACGCCTGCGCGATCTCCTTGCCGATAGCGTGCGTAGCGGCGTCCGGCGGCTGGCCGACCTTCACCACCATCGGCCCGCCGAACGGCTGCCGCTCGACGACCTCGATCCGTTCGCCGAGCCCGATCGCGTGCTCGGTGAGGTAGCGAAGCAGGTCCGGATCGGTGTCCCACACGCGGACGATCTCGCCGACCGCGCCGGGCGGCAGGTCGTCCAGAATGCGCATCGGAAGCTCCTCGACGCTGCCGTCCGGAGCCGGGATCGGATCCCCGTGCGGATCGCGAACGGGGTTGCCGAGCTTGGCCGCGATCCGGTCGACAAGCCGATCGGAGACGGCGTGCTCCAGCGCGTCGGCCTCGGCGTGGACCTCGTCCCAGGTGTAGCCGAGTTCGGAGACCAGGTACGTCTCGATCAGCCGGTGCCTGCGCAGCACCGACCGGGCGAGCTGCCGCCCCTCCGAGGTCAGCTCGATGCCGCGGTAGGGCACGTGCGCGACCAGGCCGAGCTGGGAAAGCTTGGTGACCATCCCCGACGCCGACGACGGACTCACCTCAAGCCGCCCGGCCAGCGACGCGTTGGTGACCGCCTCGCCCCGTTCGACCAGCCCGTAGATCACGCGCACGTAGTCCTCGACCGACGACGACCTCCGGACGGAACCATCTCCCATGCCGCATACGATACGGGGCCAAGCCTGCCGGGGTCGCCCGGTCAGGGGCGGTGGGGGTGGGCCGGGGGTGTTATCTCGGGGCGCCGGTCGGTGGGAGCGTTGGTCGGCTCGCGGGGGCACCGGTCGGCAGGAGTGTTGGCGGCTCGCTGGTGCTCGGTCAGGTCCTAGGCGGCTGTCCGGATGCCGCCCTTGATTCTTCGCAGCTGGCAGGTCGGCGTCCGCGTTGCGCGGCGGAGGCGCCCGGCCCTCCGCCGCCGGTGTCCCTGCCGTTCGCGATCGCGCTGTTCTCCACAGCCGGTCAGCGGGAGCGCTACCCAGCCGCAGGCACTCAGCGTTGGTCCCCGTCGCGGTCGCGCTCTTTCGCCAGCCGTCCGGTCCGTGCGAGCGCAGCCACCCAGCCATAACCGGTGTCGCTGCTCCCACCGTCGCTATCGCGCGGCTCGCCGCAGCCCCCCGGTGAGAGCTGTCGCGTACTCGTCCGCCCGGCTGTCAGATCACGGCCGCCAGCGGTAGCGGATCCAGCCCGGCACCGGTTCCGCTCCGAGTTGCGCGTAGAACGCCTCCGCCTTGGCGTTGCCAGCCTGCATGTCCCACTCGACGCGCCCCGTCGTGCGGGCGCGCAGTGCGTCGAGCAGTTCCCTGCCCAGCCCGTGCCTGCGGTGCTCCGGACGGATGAACAGGTCATCGAGCCAAATACCGGGGCGACCCTCCCACGTGGAGAAATTCCAGCTGCAGAAAGCGAACCCGGCAACGACGTCCGGACGTCCCGGCGGCGTGCACATCAGCACCCACGCCTTCGGTTCCGGACCGAACAGGTGGCTGCTCATCTCGGCGCGGTCGAGTTTGAGGTCGTGCTTGTCCTCGTAGACCGCGTGTTCCTCGATGAGGCTGCAGATCTCCTCGACATCCTCGAAGACGGCGTCGCGAACGGGCATCGGGCACCCCTTTTTTGTCGGTGGTGGCGGCTACGGTGCAGGTATCAGAGCAGGGCAATGGGAATCCGGCGCCGCGGAGCCGGTGTGGAGCGGCACGAGAGGGAAGGAGTTGGTGACGGTTGATCGGTGAATCGACAAGTGAATAGGCGCAGGAGTCGGCCCGGGGAGTCGTCGAGCAGCGGCGAGCACACTCGCTGACCGCCGAGCAGCGAGGAGTGCGCGAGTCGATCCGCGGACGTTGGCGGGCACGTAAGCCAACCGACGAAGGATATCGAGTGCTCAAGCCGGCCAGTGAAGGTTGGCGAGCGCCCGAACCAGTCAGCGAGCAGCGAAGAGCGCCCGACCAAACCGCCGAGCGGTTGGGAGCCCACACGCTGAGCGCCGGACGGCGAGGAGCCCGCAAGCCGATCCACGGACGTTGGCGAACACGCAAGCCAACCGACAATCGTTGGCGAGCGTCCAAGCCAACCACCGAGCGGCGCAGAGCACCCCACCAAGCCGTCACCGAGCCGCGGCGACCGCCCACCCCAACCGGCAGGCAAACCAGCCCACCAGCCGACCGCGCTACGGGCCTCCCCATCACGAGGCCTCGTACCGGAGTTCTCCGCCCACCGCGGTGCCGAGCACGCGGGCGTCCTCCACAGTGGACAGTGGGTCCGCGGACAGCACCACGAAGTCCGCGAGCTTGCCCGGCTCCAGGGTGCCCAGGTAGCTCTCCGCGAAGGTCGCGTAGGCGGAGCCGTAGGTGTAAGCGCGCAGGGCCTCCGCCGGGGTCAGCGCTTCCTCTACCGCGAACGGTTCGCCGGTGGACGTGCGGCGGTGGACCATGTCGGCGAGGCCGAGCAGTGGGGCGCCGTCGACGACGGGGCGGTCTGAGCTGGCTGGCAGAACGCATCCGGCGTCGAGGACGCCGCGGAGGCGGTAGCACCACGGCACCCGCGCTTCGCCGAGGGCTGCGCGCATGCCGTCGCCCAGTTCGTTCACGAAGCGGCCTTGCGGGGACGCGATCAGGCCTAGCGAGGCCAGGCGGGTCAGTTCCGCGGGCGGGAGTACGGCGCAGTGTTCGATGCGGTGCCGGTGGTCCGGGCGCGGGTTGGCGGCCAGGGCGGCTTCGTAGGCGTCCAGGACGACCGTGATGGCTCGGTCACCGATGGCGTGGGTCGCGATTTGCCAGCCGGCGTCGTGGGCTCGGCGGATGGTGGCTGTCAGCTCGTCCTCGGGCACCTGGAAGTAGCCGCGGTTGTCCGGTTCGCCGTCGAACGGTTCGTGCATCGCGCAGGTGCGGCCGACCAGCGAACCGTCGGCGAAGAGTTTCATCGGGCCGATCCGCAGCCACTCGTCGCCGAGGCCGGTGCGCAGGCCTAGGTCCAGGCCGAAGCCGGCGCCGTCGGGCAGGTCGTGCAGGACGCTCGCGGCGACCATCACCGTGCTGCGGACTCGCAGGACGCCGCGTTCACGCGCGAGTTGGTACGCGGCCAGCTCCGCTGGCGTCTCGCCGACCAGGCCGCCGCCGATGCCGGCTTCCTGGACGCTCGTGATGCCCTCGGACAGGTACTGCCGGCTCGCCCGGTCGAGTCCTCGGACCACCGATTCGAGCGGCGTCGGGTACGTCAGCGGGCGCAGCAGCAACTGTGCCTGCTCGCGCAGCAAACCGGTCGGCGAGCCGTCGGCCGACTGGACTACGTCGCCGCCGACGGGGACGTTCGCGAGGTCCAGCTGGTCCAGCACCGCGGAGTTGACCAGCGTCATGTGGCCGGACGTGTGCTTGAGCCGCACGAGCATGCCGGGGGCGGCGCGGTCGAGGCCGTGCCGGTCGGGGTGCTCGCCGCCGGCGAGTTTGTTCTGGTCGTAGCCGCTGCCGACGACCCAGCTCCCGGCGGGCAGCTCGGCCGCGCGCCGCGCCACCGCGTCGTACACCTCGTCGACGCTGCGGCAGTCGCTGAGCGGCACGTCGTCCAGGCCCATGCCGAACCAGGCCATGTGGTTGTGCGCGTCGTGGAACCCGGGCGCGACGAAACCCCCGCCGAGGTCCACCCGGCGGCGGGCGGACAGCTCGCGCGCGTCGTCGCCCAGCGCCACGATCCGGCCGTGCAGCACCGCCAGTGCGGTGTCGCCGGTGACCAGCCTGGCGTTCTCGTACACCGCGTCAACCTGCATGCCCTGGACACTATCGATCGATCGATCGAACGTCTAGGCTCCCCTCCATGAGCACCGTTGACCTGGCCGTCGAGGGCGGCATCGCGCAGATCCGGCTGAACCGGCCCGAGCGGCTCAACGCCGTCGCGCCCGTGCTGGTGGACGACTTCCTCACCGCGCTGGAGGAGGTCGCGCACAGCGAAGCCCGCGTCGTCCTCCTCACCGGCAACGGCCGCGCCTTCTGCGCCGGGCACGACCTGAAGGAACCCACCCCGGAGGGTGACTCCCGGACCAGGCTGGAGCGGCTCCAGGACGTCACGCGCCGGCTGCGCGCGCTGCGGCAGCCGGTGATCGCCGCCGTGCACGGGTACGCGATCGGCGCGGGCGCGGAGTTCGCGCTGGGCTGCGACCTGATCCTGGCCGCCGAGGACGCGGTGTTCGCGTTCCCCGAGGTGTCGCTGGGGCTGAGCGTCACCGGCGCCGCGTCGAGGCTGCTCCCGCTGCTGGTCGGGCCGGTCAAGGCGAAGGAGCTGCTGCTGCTCGGCGACCGGTTCGACGGCCGTCGCGCGCACGACCTCGGCCTCGTCAACGCCGCCGTGCCAGCGGACGAGCTGATGCCCCTCGCGCTCGGCTGGGCGGAGAAGATCGCGCATCACCCGCCGGAGGCCGCCACGATGGCGAAGCGAGCACTCGACGCCGGGATCGACCACGCCTTCGATTCGGCGCTGGAACTCGAGGTCACCCACGCCCTGATCACCGAGCACTCGGCCGCCGTCCGCGAGTCGACCGAAGCGTTCCGGAGCCGGGCGTGACGCCGCTGCAGAACGTCGACACGCTGGTCGCCCTGGTCACGCGCGCCGCGCAGCTCTGGCCGGAGCGCACCGCGTGGATCTTCGACAGCACCGGCACCAGGTTCACCTTCGCCGAGGTCGACGACCGCAGCGGACGCCTGGCTAAAGCACTCCAGGACAAAGGCGTCCGGGCAGGCGATCGCGTCGCGGTGATGCTCCGCAACGAGCCGGAATTCCCGCTCATGTGGCTCGCACTCGCCAAACTCGGCGCCGTTCTGGTTCCGGTGAACATCAACTACCGCGAATTCGACGGCGCGCACGTCCTGCGCCACTCCGGCGCGCGCTTGGCGGTAGCCGCCGAAGAGTTCGTGGAACTGCTGGAGAAAATCGCGCCGGAAACGGCCGTGGAACGCGTCCTCACGCCGGACGCGCTCAAGTCGGAAACACGCTGCGAACCTGAATTGGTGGTGGCCGAACAGCCGGTCAACATCCAGTACACCTCCGGCACCACCGGCGCGCCGAAGGGCTGCGTGCTGCCGCACCGGTACTGGACCACGCTCGCGATCGGACTCGCCACCGACTTCCCCGCCGTCAGCGAAGACGACATTCTGCTTACCGCACAACCTTTCCACTACATTGATCCACAGTGGAACGTCGCGCTCGCGCTGGCCGCCGGGGCGACGCTCGTCGTACTGGACCGCTTCCACCCCTCCACGTTCTGGGCGAAGGTCCGCGAGTACGAGGTCACCTGGTTCTACTGCCTCGGCCTGATGCCGACGCTGCTGCTGCGCCAGCCGCCGCATCCGGACGACCGGAACCACCGCGTCCGCGCGATCAGCGCGTCGGCGATTCCGCCGGACCTGCACGCTCAGCTGGAAGAACGCTGGGGCGTGCCGTGGTACGAGGCGTTCGGGATGACCGAGACCGGCGGGGACATCCGGGTTTCCGAGTCCGACCACGACGCCGCGGTGGGCACCGGCTGCATCGGACGGCCGACCCGCGACCGCGAAGCGATGATCGCCGGCGAGGACGGGAAACCGTTGCCTCGCGGGGAAACCGGCGAGCTGCTGATCCGCGGCATCGGGCTGATGCACGGCTACCACGAGGATCCCGAAGCGACCGCGCGCGCGTTCGCCGGCGGCTGGTTCCACACTGGCGACCTCGCCCGGATGGACGACGAAGGCCGCGTCTACTACCTCGGCCGCACCAAGGACATGATCCGGCGCAGCGGCGAGAACATCTCCGCCGACGAGGTCGAGCGAGCACTGCTGCAACATCCGAAGGTGCAGCTCGCGGCCGTCCTCGCGGTGCCGGACGAGCTGCGCGGCGAGGAAGTGAAGGCGTACGTCGTGTGCGGCGAGAACCGGCCGTCACCCGAGGAGCTGGCGGAGTTCTGCGCGCAGCAACTGGCGTACTTCAAGGTGCCGCGCTTCTGGGCCTTCGCGGACGACCTGCCGCGCACGCCGTCCGAACGCGTCGCGAAGGGCGAACTGCGGAAGGTCGCCGACCTGCGCGCCGGTTCCTGGGACCGCAGCACCGGGGAGTGGCGATGAGCAGCGCCGAACGCGTCCGGGCGGCCGCCGTGAAACTGTTCGCCACCAAAGGTTTCCACGGCACAGGCATTCGGGATCTGGCCCAGGAAGCCGAACTTTCTTCGGCGACGCTCTACCACTACATGGGCACCAAGGAAGATCTTCTTGTCGAGATCATGACGACCTCGCTGCACCGCCTGATCGACGCGGTCGCGAAGGCCACCGCGGGCAGCGACGATCCGGTGGCCCGGATGCGCACGCTGGTCGCGCTGCACGTCCTCGCGCACGCCGCCCAGCCGGGCGAAACCCGGGTGGTGGACAACGAAGTCGACGCGCTTTCGGCTCCGGCGCGTGCCCAGGTCGTCGCGCTGCGGGACGAATACGAGCAGTTCTGGGCGAAGGCGATCGAAGACGGCGCCGCGGCGAACGTGTTCCACACCGCACAACCGGCCGTGACGCGGCTCGCATTGCTGGAAATGTGCAGCGGCGTGGCCCGGTGGTATTCCCCGAAGGGCCCGCTCAAGCTCGAAGACCTGGCCACGCACTACGCGGAGCTGGCATTGCGGGCCCTCGGACATCCGGTCGCGGTGCGTGCGCACGACCTCCGGCAATGCCTCGAAGTGGTCGCCCAGGTGTGGGACTTGCCTGTCCAAGAGGGCTTTTAGCGCCGTACGCCTTGCTCAGACGGCGAACGTGGGGGACGCTCGAAGGGTGACTGAGCAAACGATCCAACTCGAACTGGACGACTCGGGTCTCTCTCCTGGCCTGCCCGCGCCTTCAAACCCGCGCGATCAGGTCCAGGACGTGCCGTATCGACCAGTCGAGTTTCGTGACGACGACCTGCCCAGCGCGCTCGAGCGCTGCGCAGTCTGGCTGCGCCAAGCGCAGGAGTGGCTGGGAGAACCGCTCGACGTCCTCGCGATCCACCTAGACTACGACGAGCGACAGGGTTCGCCCTACTACGACGTGAAATTGCTGTGCAACGAGGAGGACCTAGCCGGGGTCCCGATCGCGATGCGCGACAAGAACAAGTCTTAGCACTCGTCATCTCCGCCGCGAAGGCCCTCTCGGACTCCGAGGGGGCCTTCGCCGCGTTCGCCGGTAGGGGCATGACAAACCTCGGCGCGCCCGGGCAAGATCGGAGGCGGACGAGGGAGGGTATGCCGGTGACCGAAATCGTGGTGCGCTGGTCCGAACCGCTGCCCGCGGAGGACCGCTACCTGAAGCTGCTGGACGACCTGGAGAGAGGCCGCTACGACGCGTACCGGCTCGAAATCGACCAGCGCCGCTTTCTGACCGGCCGGGTGCTCGCGAAGACCCTCGTCGCGGAACGGCTCGGCGGCGGGGCGGAGTCCGTGCGCTTCGACGCGACCTGCGACGACTGCGGCAAACCGCACGGCCGTCCGCGCGTGCCGGGTTCGGACCTCGTGCTGTCGATCTCGCATTCGGGCAATCTGATCGGCCTCGCGGTCGCCGACGGCGTGCCGGTAGGCCTCGACGTCGAAACCGCCAGCCGCAAGGCGGACGCGTCGCTCGTGGAGTACGCGCTGAGCCCGGCCGAGCGGGAAGCGGTCGCGGGCCTGTCGGACGAGGAGCGTTCGGCAGCCTTCTTCATCTACTGGACGCGCAAGGAAGCGGTGATGAAGGCCACCGGCAAGGGGCTGAAGATCCCGCTGCAGAGCATCACGTTCTCCCGCTACGACGCTCCCGCCGAGCTGATGGCCTCCGGTGACGAGGCGCTGGACCCGGCGCGCACCCGGCTAGCCGACCTCAAGGCGGCGGACGGGCACCGGGCGGCGGTCGCGGCGCTGACCTCGGACAGCCTGAGCGTCACCGAGGAGCACTGGCTGCCGTAAGCTCACGACGCGCTGTCGTCCAGCCCCATCGCGCCGAGCAGCGTGCGGAACTTCGCGATCGTCTCCTGGTACTCGGTGTCCGGGTCCGACGCGGGCACGATGCCGCCGCCCGCGAAGAGCCGCATCGACTTCTCGGCCACCTCGGCGCAGCGGATCGCGACGGCCCACTCGCCGTCTCCCGCCGCGTCGACCCAGCCGACCGCGCCCGCGTAGTACCCGCGGTCGAACGGCTCCAGTTCCTGCACCAGGTCGCGCGCGGCGACGGTCGGGGTGCCGCAGACGGCCGGGGTCGGGTGCATCGCGGCAGCGAGGTCGAGAGCGGTCACCGAGCGGTCCGCCAGCTCGCCGGTGATGGACGTCCGCAGGTGCCAGATGGCGGGCGTGGAGACCAGCTCAGGGCCGGCCGGGACGTCGAGTTTGCGGCAGAACGGCCGCAGCGACTCGACGACGTAGTCGATCACCAGGTCGTGCTCTTCCCGGTCCTTCGCGGACGCGAGGAGGGCTTCGCCGTTGGCCCGGTCGGTCTCCGGGTCGGCCGAACGCGGCATCGACCCGGCGTGCGGGGTCGTGAACACGGAGTCGCCCGTTCGGGAAAGCAGCAGCTCAGGGGTGGCCCCGACGAGCGTGCGGCCGCCGGGCAGTTCGGCGGCATAAGTGAAGTGGCGCGGGTTGCCGCGCGCGAGGTTGCGCACGATCGCCTCGACCGGGATCGGCGCGTCGAATTCCAGCTCGAGCGCACGGGCCAGCACAGCTTTGCGCAGGTCACGGTCGCGCAGAGCGGCGACGGCGGCCCGCACGTTCTCGCGGTGGCCGTCGGCGGAAGGAAGCCGCCGGGTGGCCGCCGGAGCGGGCAGGTCGGCGGCGGGCGGCGCGGCCGAGGCCTCGCCTTGGGCGCGGTGCACCGTCCGGGGCAGCACGAGGTGCCCCGGCGAGGCAGCGCCGGGTCCGGTGTCGAACGGCAGCACGCCGACGGCGAGCGGCACGCCGGAACGGTCCAGCTCAGCGGCTGCCGAGCGGGCGAGGCGGCGTGGGTCGGCGTCGGTGACTGTCCCGAGCGCACCGCGGGCGAGCAGGGCACGCCGGGCGGTCGCGAACAAGAAGTCGCCACGCTGGTAGCGGACGGTGGTCTCGGCCGGGGTCGCCGGCGCGGTACTGGTCGTCACTTCACCAGCGTCTCAGGATCCGGGAGCGCCGCGGGGAAAGTGTCGCCGGTGCAACACCTCGCGCCACCTTCCCCGCGGCCGCCGGATCAGCGTTACTTGAGCGCGTCGATCAGCGCTTCGCGCTGCCGTTCGCCCAGGCCAGCGGCCCGGCGGTCGGGGTCGATCCCCGCCTGCTCGAGCAGCGCGGCGACCTTGACCGCGCCCAGGCCGGGCACCGCCTTGAGAAGCTGCGTGACCTTCGTCTTGCCGACGGTCTTGTTCTCCTTGGCCCGCTTGAGCACCGACTCGATGCTCTCCTTGCCGGACTTGATCGAAGCGAGCAGCTCCGAACGCGCCTTACGAGCCTCTGCCGCCTTGGCGAGGGCCTCGGCGCGCTGCTCCGGAGTCAACGTGGGCAGAGCCAACGTAATGTCCTTTCCTCTCAGGTCTCCGCTTTCGCGGCCGACGGTCTCAGCCGATGCTTGCAGCTGCAAGCGCTGGCCAGCCATCACTTACCACGGCCCCAGTAAACGCCACGTGCCCGCAGTACGCGCAACCGACACGCACTTATCACCCGTCGACGGGCGCGGCGGACCTGCGCGAGGGGACCCCTCGCGACCTGTGAAAACGGCCTCGATGGGCTCATTTCCACCCCCATTACCTCACCCGAACGAGAGTGTATTTCACCGCAGTTAACACAACGCATTTTCTTGTCCCGCAACGGGAATCGCGACAGAAGTGGATCATGGAAGCGCGGGGCCGCCACCCGATGGCGGGAGAGGGCCGACAAGCCGTGACCGAACTTGTTCGTGCCCGATCCGGCGGATCCGCATTAGAGTCGGGCGCACCCCAGTTCACCGGCGAACGAGCACCACGGGAGTCACCCATGTTGAGCACGATGCAGGACGGACAGCTGTCGCTCGCGAAGCTGCTGCGCCACGGCACGAAGGTGCACGCGAAGAGCGAAGTCGTCACCTGGACCGGTTCAGAAGCCCGCCGGGAGACCTATGCGGAGCTCGGCAAGCACGCCGCCCGGCTCGCGAACGCGCTGCGCGGTCTCGGCGTCACCGGCGACCAGCGGGTCGGCACGTTCATGTGGAACAACGCCGAGCACCTCGCGGCCTACCTGGCAGTGCCCGCCATGGGCGCGGTGCTGCACACGCTGAACATCCGGCTGTTCCCGGAGCAGCTGGTCTTCGTGGCGAACCACGCGGAAGACCACGTCATCATCGTCGACGGCACGCTCGTGCCGCTGCTGGCGAGCAACCTGCCGGGGATGAAGACGGTCAAGCACGTGATCGTGGCCAACGGCGACGCGTCCTCGCTGACCGCGCCCGAGGGCGTCACCGTGCACTCCTACGACGAGCTGCTGGCCGGGCAGTCCGACGAGTTCGACTGGCCGGAGATCGACGAGCGGGCCGCCGCCGCGATGTGTTACACCTCCGGCACCACGGGCGACCCGAAGGGCGTCGTCTACTCGCACCGGTCGATCTGGCTGCACTCGATGCAGGTCTGCATGACCGACAGCATGCGGCTCGCCCAGGAAGACCTGGCGCTGGCGATCGTGCCGATGTTCCACGCCATGTCGTGGGGCCTGCCGTACGCGGCGATGATGGTCGGCGCCTCGCTGCTGATGCCGGACCGGTTCCTGCAGCCCGCCCCGATCGCCGCGCTGCTGGCCGCGGAGAAGCCGACCTTCGCCGCCGCGGTGCCGACGATCTGGCAGGGCCTGCTCGCGCACCTGGACGCGAACCCGCAGGACATCAGCCACGTGCGCGAGGTGGTCGTCGGCGGGTCGGCCGCGCCGCCGTCGCTGATGCACGCCTTCGAGGAGCGCTACGACGTGCCGATCCTGCACGCGTGGGGCATGACCGAAACGTCGCCGCTCGGCAGCGTCGCGCGTCCGCCTGCCAGCGCGACCGGCGAGGAGCGCTGGGCCTACCGCTACACCCAGGGCCGCTTCCCGGCGTCCGTGGCGGCCCGGCTGATCGGCGACGACGGCGAGGAACTGCCGTGGGACAACGAGGCGGTCGGCGAACTGGAGGTGTCCGGTCCGTGGATCGCCGGCGCCTACCACGGCGGGTCGGACATCGACCCGGAGAAGTTCCACGACGGCTGGCTGCGCACCGGTGACGTCGGCAAGATCAGCCCGGACGGCTTCCTCACGCTCACCGACCGCGCCAAGGACGTGATCAAGTCCGGCGGCGAGTGGATCTCGTCGGTGGACCTGGAGAACGCGGTGATGGGCCATCCGGCGGTCGCCGAGGCGGCGGTCGTCGGCATCCCGGACGAGAAGTGGGACGAACGCCCGCTGGTCGCCGTCGTGGTCAAGGAGGGCCAGCAGGCCACCGCCGAGGAACTGCGCGAGTACCTGTCGGACAAGGTCGCGAAGTGGCAGCTGCCGGAGAACTGGACGTTCGTGGAGGAGGTGCCCAAGACGAGCGTCGGCAAGTTCGACAAGAAGCGGCTGCGCGCGTCCTACTCCGAGGGAAAGCTCGACATCTCACACCTCTGAGCGGTAAATCTCCGGCGAGTTGTCGGCCTGGGAAGGGCTTCGTGAGGGAATCTGTTGCAGGCAAGGAGCCCTTCCCAGCACGTCGGAGGAGAACTGGGGATGCAGCAGCGGAGCAGGAGGTCGTTCCTGTCGTTGGCGGGAACGGCGGCGGTGGGCGCGGTCGCGGCCGCGTGCGGGTCGAACACCGGGCGTCCGGGGGATCCGCCGCCGTCCACGGCGATGTCGGCGGGAGCCTCGACCCCGTCGCAGGCCCCGAAGGTCACGCTGCAGCAGTGGTACCACGCCTACGGCGAGGACGGCGTGCAGCAAGCCGTCAAGAACTACGCGGCCAGCTATCCGGGCGCGAAGGTCAACGTGGTGTGGAACCCCGGCGACTACGACTCGAAGATCGTCACCGCACTGCAGAACAGCCCGGTGCCGGACGTTTTCGAGGCGCAGGTGAAGATCGACTGGGTCCGGCAGAACCAGGTGGTGGCGCTCGACGACATCATCGGACCGGTCAAGAACGACTTCAGCCCCGCCGTGCTCGCCGCGCAGACCGTGGAGGGCAAGGTCTACGGCATTCCGCAGGCCACCGACACGCAGGTCCTCTTCTACCGCAAGAGCATGCTGCAGGCCGCAGGCGTGCAGCCGCCGCAGACCGTGGACGAGCTGATCGACACCGCGAGCAAGCTGTCGAAGGACGGCGTGAAGGGGTTCTTCGCGGGCAATGACGGCGGGGTCGGCACGCTCACCGGGCCGCTCATGTGGTCGGCTGGGCTCGACTACCTGAAGAACAACAACCGCGAGGTCGGCTTCGACGATCCGCGCGCGGCCGCCGCGTTCAGCAAGCTGCACACGTTGAACGCCAACGGTTCCCTGCTGCTCGGCGCGCCCGCCGACTGGTCGGATCCGGGCGCGTTCGTCGACGGGCTCTGCGCGATGCAGTGGACCGGGCTGTGGAACGTCCCGAAGATCCGCGACGCGCTCAACGACGACTTCGGCGTGCTGCCGTTCCCGAAGCTGGACGACAGCGGCAAGCCGTCGGTCCCGGTCGGCGCGTACGGCGCGATGGTCAACGCGAAGAGCGCGCACGTCAACGAGGCCAAGGCGTTCGTGAAGTGGCTGTGGATCGACCAGACCGACAGCCAGCTGGAGTTCGCCACCCGCTACGGCTTCCACGTGCCCGCCCGGCAGAGCCTCATCGACAAAGCGCAGACGCTGCAAAGCGGTCCGGCCGCGGACGTGGTGAAGTTCGTCAAGGAGAACAGCCACCTCATCGGCGGTCCGGTGTGGACGCAGACGTCGAACACCGCGTTGTCGGACGCGGTCGCGAAGATCGCCAAGGAGGGCGCGGACCCGGTGGCGCAGACGAAGGCCGCGGTCACCGTCGCGCAGGCCGAGCTGAAACGCCTGTTCGGATGAAGCTGTCCCGGAAAACCCGGGACACGCTGGCGTTCTGGGGGTTCGTGGGTCCGTTCCTGCTCGGCCTGGCGATCTTCGCCTACGTGCCGATCGGGTGGAGCCTGTACCTGTCGTTCTTCGACGCGCGCAACACGGTCACCCCCAGCGTCTTCGTCGGACTGGACAACTACGCGCACATGCTCTCCGACGGCCCGTTCGTCGCGAGCCTCGGCACGTTCAGCGTCTTCGCCCTGTTCATCGTCCCGCTGACGTTCGTGCTGTCGCTGGCCTTGGCGGTCGGCGTGAACCAGCTGCGGTTCGCGAAGGCGTTCTTCCGTTCGGTGTTCTTCCTGCCGTTCGCGTGTTCGTACGTGGTGGCGTCGCTGATCTGGAAGACGTCGCTGTTCTCCGGCGTCCGCTACGGTCTCGCGAACACCGTGCTCGGCGTCTTCGGCATCGACCCGGTGGCGTGGACCGGCACCGTGCACCCGCCGCTGTACTGGGTCGTGCTGGTGACCGCCCGGCTGTGGCTGCAGCTCGGCTTCTACATGATCCTTTTCCTCGCCGCGCTGCAGCGGATTCCGCAGCATCTGTACGAGGCGGCGTGGCTCGACGGCGCGAAGCCGGGATGGCAGGTTTTCCGGCACATCACGCTGCCGCAGCTGCGCGCGACGTCGGTGGCCGTGCTGCTGCTGAATCTGATCAACGCCTACCAGGCGTTCGACGAGTTCTACAACATCATGGGCGATTCCCGGGGTTATCCGCCGTTCGCGCGGCCGCCGCTGGTGTACCTCTACTACACCTCGCTCGGCTCCGGCGGCCAGGATCTGGGCCGCGGCAGCGCGGGCGCGATCATCCTGGCGCTGCTGATCGCCGTGGTCACCCTCCTCCAGGGCAAGCTCTTCCGGTTCGATCGGAGCGCGACATGATCCGCGCGGTGCTTCGCTGGACAGCGCTCACAGTGTCCGCGTTCCTCTTCCTGCTGCCGTTCTACCTGTTGCTGCGCAACGGTCTCGCGTCGCGCGCGGAGCTCACCGCGCCGGGCTGGACGCTGTGGCCGAAGGAGATCCACTGGGAGAACTTCACGAAGCTGTTCGACCAGCAGGACGTGCCGTTCGCGCGCAGCATCGTGAACTCGGTCGTCGTCGCGGTGCTGCAAACCGTGGGTTTGCTGGTGGTGTGCTCGCTCGCTGGCTACGGCCTGGCCCGGGTGCCGTACCGGTACTCGAAGCCGGTGTTCTACGCGGTGCTGGCGACGCTGATGATCCCGACGTCGGTGACGTTCGTGCCGAGTTTCGTCGTGGTCTCGACGCTCGGCTGGCTCTCGGATTTCCGCGGCCTGGTCATCCCTGGCCTGTTCAGCGCGTTCAGCGTTTTCCTGTTCCGGCAGTACTTCCTGGACTTCCCGAAGGAACTGGAAGACGCCGGCCGCGTCGACGGCCTGTCCCGCTGGGGCGTCTTCCGCAAGATCGTGGTGCCGAACTCGCGGGGCTTCTTCGCCGCGATCGCGGTGATCACCGTGATCGGCAGCTGGAACGCGTTCCTGTGGCCGCTGATCATCGCGCAGTCGCCGGACTCGTGGACGGTGCAGGTCGCCCTGTCCGGGCTGCTGACCGCGCAGAACCCGCAGCTGAACCTGCTGTTCCTGGCCGCGGTGCTGTCGATCGTGCCGATTGTCCTGCTCTTCGCGTTCCTCCAGCGATATCTGGTACGCGGGGTCACCGAATCCGGGTTGAAAGGCTGAAAACCGTCACATCGACCCGCGACCGCGCGTAACGTTTCGCCGTTAGCCGCCGACGACTCACCGTCGCGACAGTCGCAGCAGGAGTGCACCCATGACGGACCCGTATCAGCAGCAGCCTTACCCCGGCCAGGACCCGGCGCAGGGGCATCCCTCCGGACCGGTGCCCGCGCCGGGGTATCCGGCCACGCCTGGATACGGTCAGGCGCCGGTGCCCTACGGGGCGCCGATGTACGGGGCGCCGTACGCGGCTCCGTATCCCGGGGTCACGCCGTTGAAGACCAGCGGGCTCGCGATCGCCGGGATGGTGGTCGGGATTGTCGCGTTGATCTTCTTCTGGGTTCCGTTCTTCGACGTGGTCGCGGCGATTACGGCGATCGGGTTGTCGTGGGCCGGGATGGTGCAGGGCGGGAAGCCTGGGTGGACCGGGCAGGGGATGGGGATCGCCGGGCTGGTGTGCGGGATCTTGGCGGCTATTCCTGCGGTGATCTTTCTGGTTTGGTTCTTTGTGTCGTTGTCTGCGGTGGGGGCTACTTGCGCGTTTTACTGCTGAGGGGGTTCTTCGGCTCGTCGCCTGGCGGCGACATCGCTTGTGGTTGCGTGGGGCACCCCGAAGCTTGATTGTGATGACGGTCTGAGGGTGCTTGTCAAGGCGGGAAAGATGCCTTGACAAGCACCCTCAGACCGCATTTTGGCTTCGTATCGGGGTGCGGGGGTGGTGTGGGTGCAACGCTCGTTGGGTGCATCGGCGGCGGTTTCGTTCGGGGTGGGGCTTGCGCCCCAATGTGGCGTTGGGTGCATCTGACGCACCCAATGTGGCGTTCGGTGCGTGGGACGCAACCAATGCCGCATTGGGGCGCATCCGGGCGGCGGCGGGGCGAGCCGAGGGCCGTGAAGGGCCCCTTCGGGGAATCTAAGTCCCTCAAGGAGCCCCTCACGGACTGCCGGGCGTGGGTCGTGAGGGGAACCCTGGGGGAATCAGCGGCTGTGAGGGTGGCCCTCACGTACGACTGCCACCGTGATCTCGCCCTCCGTTCGGCGGTAGTGGCATGCCTCTCGGATGTGACAGAGTCTCCCGCATTGTCACGGCAAATGTGAGAGACCTTCGCGTTCTGCTTCGGCTTAGTTCACCGGCCCGTCATGGGCGTCCGGGAGCGTCGAGGGGCGGCGAGACGGGGAGTGAAAAACATGGCGGAACTGACCAGGCGGGCGTTCACCACCGCGGGGGCGGCTGGGGTGGGGTTGTTGCTGTGCACTCCCACGGCCAACGCGCTGGATCGGGCGTTGAGGCGGACCACGCAGCGGGCCGTGCGGACTGTGGGGACCACGCTTGACCAGGCTGCTTCCGGGGCGTCCACCGGGTACTCGCGGTTGTCCGCCGGGCCTGGGTGGCCGGTTGCGGTCCGGGCGGATCTCGTGGCGGGCAAGGCCGGGCGCGACGATCGGCGGACTGCGCTCGGGGCGTTCGTGCAGTTCACTGACCTGCATATCACCGACACCGAATCGCCTGCTCGGTTCGAGTATCTGCATCCGTTCATCGGGTCCGCGCATCGGCCGCAGGAAACGCTCGGGCCCGTCGCGACCAGTGCGCTCGTCAAGCGGGTCAACAGCCTTCGCGCGGGGCCGTTCACCGGGCGGCAGTTCGACTTCGTCATGACTACCGGCGACAACACCGACAACCACGAGCTGCTCGAGCTCGACTGGTTCCTCACCACGCTCAACGGTGGCGCGATCACGCCCAACTCCGGCGATCCGAACCGTTACGAGGGGGTTCAGGCGTCGGGCAATCCGGAGTTCTGGAATCCGGGCACGCGGCTCGCCGACGACTACACCAAGAAGGGCTTTCCCCAGGTCCCCGGGCTGCTCGAGGCCGGGATCGCACCGTTCACCGCGCCTGGGTTGAACTTGCCGTGGTACTGCACGTTCGGCAATCACGACGACAGCGTCGTCGGCACGTTGCCGGAGGGCATCCCGGGCATCGAGGGCTGGTACACCGGCAAATACAAGGTCATCGGCAAGGACGAGAGCAGCGCCCGCAAGCTCGGCACCGCCATCCAACAGGGCAAGAGTGTGCCGCTCGGCGAGTTGTTCGGCGGGGGCACCATTCGCGAGGTCACGCCGGATGCGCGGCGGCGTCCGTTCAGCACTTCGGAGTTCGTCAAGGCGCATCTGGCCGCGAAGAACACCGGGCCCGGGCCGGTCGGGCACGGCTTTACCGACGCCAACTCCGACGGGCGCAACGTCTACTACACCTTCCGGATCGCGCCTGGCGTCACCGGGATCAGCCTCGACACCACCACGCAGGGCGGGTTCGCCGACGGTTCGATCGGGCTCGCGCAGTTCAACTGGGTCGAGGCGACGCTGAAGCGCAACAGCTCGACGTACTACGACTTCTTCGGCCGCAAGGTCACCCACTCCGTCACCGACGAGCTGTTCGTCCTCTTCAGCCACCACACCAGCGGCACCATGGGCAACCTCCTGCCCGACGCGCGCCACCTGCTCGATCCGCGGCTGGGCGGCGACACGTTCGTCGCGATGCTGCAGCGCTTCCCGAACGTCGTGGCGTGGGTCAACGGGCACACCCACCTCAACAAGATCACCCCGCACGTCGGCAAAACCCCGGCGCAGAGCTTCTGGGAGATCAACACCGCCAGCCACATCGACTTCCCGCAGCACGCGCGGATCATCGAGCTGGCCGACAACCACGACGGCACGCTGTCGGTGTTCACCACGCTCATCGAGGCTGACGCGCCGTACGCCGTGGACTACTCCGCCCGCACCCCCGACGCGCTCGCCTCGATGTACCGCGAGTTCTCCTACAACGACATCCACGCGAACCTCAGCCACGTCGGCGAGGCGGGCGACCGCAACACCGAGTTGCTGCTGACTAACCCGCTCAGCTGATTACCTTCGAGGTAATCGACGCCACGCGCCCGGCTGCGGTTGACTGCTCGGCATGACCGACGTCGAAGGCACGCAGCTGTTCCACCAAACGATGCCGTTCAGCGAGCGGCTCGGCATCGAGGTGCTGGAGCACGGCCCGGACCTGGTCCGCAGCCGGCTCGCGTGGGACGAATCGCTGTGCACGCTCGGCGGCGTGCTGCACGGCGGGGCGCTGATGGCGCTGGCCGATTCGACCGGCGCGGTCTGCGCGTTCCTCAATCTTCCCGAGGGCGCGCAGGGCACGACGACGCTGGAGTCCAAGACGAACTTCCTGCGCGGCGTCCGTTCGGGGTACGCCACCGCGTCGTCCAGACCACTGCACGCCGGACGCCGCGTCGTGGTCGTCGAGACCGAAATCCGCGACGACGACGGCAAGCTCGCCGCGAAAATCACCCAGACGCAAGCAGTGTTGTAGCGGCGGCTCTTTACTTACCCGCTCCGGAAGGCGAAAATCTTTGGCTACCACTGGGGTCTGGGGACGGAGCCGGAATGCGGGTTCGCGGGTTGGTCACGTTACTGTCCATCGTCATGCTCACGGCTGGTGCGGCACAGGCCGCCGCGGAACCGCGGCACGCGCGTAACGACGAGGCCATCGACTACCACGAATGGTCGTCCGGCTCGTTCTTCGCGGGCAGGCTCGACGGGCTCGGCTTCGGCTACGGCGGCCTGCGGATCACGCATCCGGCCGGCAGCGTCGCGCACACCGAACCGGGGCTCGGCACCACGCGCACCTACGACTACGGCACCTGGACGTCGCCCAAGTACCGGCAGGGCTTCGACGCGACGCAGCTGATCGCGTCGTGGAACGCGCGCACCCCGGCCAAGACGTGGCTCGAGGTGCAGGCCCGCGGCCGGACTTCCGCCGGGGCCGAGACCACTTGGTACACGATGGGCCGCTGGGCCAGCGGGGACGCGGACATCCACCGCACCAGCGTCGACGGGCAGAGCGACGACAACGCCTCGGTCGACGTCGACACGCTCGCCACGAAGGCAGGCGTCACGCTGCGCTCGTACCAGCTGCGCGTGACGCTCTACCGCGAGCAGGGTTCGCCGACCACGCCGACCCTGTCCTCGCTCGGCGCGATGACCTCGAACGTTCCGGACCGGTTCGACGTACAGACCACCAAGCCCGGCCGGGCGCGCGGGATCGAGCTGAAGGTGCCGCCGTTCGCCCAGAACATCCACAAAGGACAGTTCCCGCAGTACGGCGGCGGCGGAGAAGCCTGGTGCAGCCCGACCTCGACCGAGATGGTCGCCGAGTACTGGGGCCGCAAGCCGACCGAGCAGCAGATGGACTGGATCCCGGCGGACTACCCGGACCGGTCGGTCGTCTACGCCGCGCGCGGCACCTACGACTACGCGTACGACGGCACCGGCAACTGGCCGTTCAACACCGCGTACGCCGCTTCGCTCGGACTGCGCGGGCACATCACGCGACTGCACGACCTCAACGAACTCGAGGACTACATCGCGCGCGGCATCCCGGTGATCACCTCGCAGTCGTTCCTGGCCAGCGAACTCGACGGCGCGGGCTACGGCACGGCCGGCCACCTGATGGTCGTCGTCGGCTTCACCCAGGCGGGCGACGTGATCGCGAACGACCCGGCGTCCAGCTCGGACGGCCGCGTGCGCACGGTGTACAAGCGGGACCAGTTCGAGAAGATCTGGCAGCGCACGAAGCGGCACACCGAAAGCGGCGCGGTGGCCGGCGGTCCGGGCGGGGTCGTTTACCTCATCACGCCCTGATTATTGGCTGGTTCGCCCGGCCGCCGCGGGGCTAAGGTGCCGTCCGTGACCGAGCCTCCGGACAGTCTGTCGGACCCCCGCGAGCTGCTGCTCGCTTACCTCGACTACTACCGCGACACGCTGCTGCGCAAGCTGGACGGCCTGTCCGACGACGAGTTGCGCACCAGCAGGCTGCCGTCGGGCTGGACCCCGCTCGAGCTGCTCAAGCACCTCGCGTTCGTGGAGCGCCGGTGGCTGCGCTGGGGATTCCTGGGCGAGCACATCGATCCGGTCTGGGGAGAGAACGACCCCGAGACCGGGAAGTGGTCGGTCGGCGCGGAGGAATCGGCGGACCAGATCCGGACGCTCTTCCTGGACGCGTGCGCGGACTCCCGGGCGATCGTGTCCGGTGCGCGGCTCCAGGACATCGCCCGCGGCGGCGGTCGCTTCGATTCGCCGGAGCGGCCCCCGGCGTTGAGTTGGATCCTCTTCCACGTGCTGCAGGAGTACGCACGGCATGTGGGGCAGTTGGATGTGGTCCGCGAGCTCGCCGACGGCGCGACTGGCGAGTAGTGGAACCGATCCGGGCTATGGCGATATGCGCATGATCCGTGATTAGCTGCGCTCGAGAACGCCGTCGCGGTGAAAGGTTGTGCGCATGCCGTACGAGGTCCAGGGAGTGGTGTCACGGGCCAAGGGTGAGCCGGTCACGCTCGAGACAGTGGTGGTGCCGGATCCCGGACCGGGCGAGGCGGTCGTCTCGGTGCAGGCGTGCGGGGTGTGCCACACCGACCTGCACTATCGCGAGGGCGGGATCAACGACGAGTTCCCCTTCCTGCTCGGGCACGAGGCCGCGGGGCGGGTCGACAAGGTCGGCGCGGGCGTCACCGATCTCGCGCCCGGCGACTACGTGATCCTCAACTGGCGTGCGGTCTGCGGCACCTGCCGGGCCTGCAAACGCGGCAAGCCCTGGTACTGCTTCTCGACTTTCAACGCCGAGCAGCCGATGACCCTCACCGACGGCACGAAGCTGTCCCCCGCGCTGGGCGTCGGCGCGTTCCTCGGGAAGACACTCGTCCACAGTGGACAGTGCACCAAGGTCGACGAGCGGGCCGAACCCGCCGTCGCCGGGTTGCTGGGCTGCGGCGTGATGGCCGGGCTCGGTGCGGCGATCAACACCGGCTCGGTCGGGCGCGGCGATTCGGTCGCGGTGATCGGGTGCGGCGGCGTCGGCGACGCGGCCATCGCGGGTGCGCAGCTGGCCGGGGCGACCACGATCGTCGCCATCGACACCGACGACCGGAAACTCCAGTGGGCCAAGGACTTCGGGGCCACGCACACGGTCAACAGCCGCGGCCTGAGCGAGGAGGACGTGGTCGCCGCGATGCAGGACGCGACGAACTCGTTCGGCCCGGACGTCGTGATCGACGCGGTCGGCCGCCCGGAGACCTGGCGGCAGGCGTTCTACGGCCGCGACCTCGCCGGCACCGTCGTGCTGGTCGGCGTGCCCACGCCGGACATGAAGCTCAACGACCTGCCGCTGATCGACTTCTTCTCGCGCGGCGGTTCGCTGAAGTCGTCGTGGTACGGCGACTGCCTGCCGTCGCGGGACTTCCCGATGCTGGTCGACCTGTACCTGCAGGGCAGGCTGCCGCTGGACAAGTTCGTCACGGAGCGGATCGGCGTCGACGGCGTGGAGCAGGCTTTCGAGCGAATGCACCACGGCGACGTGCTGCGCAGCGTGGTGGAGTTCTGATCCTTTTCGCCGACGCGGACTATCCGGCCGACCCGTACCCGGGAACCCGGCCGGATTGTTCGTTCGTGCACCTCGACGGCGCGGGCCACGCCTTGGACACCGCGCCGCCGGGGTGGCGTTCGCGCACGCCGGTGCTCGCGTACGGGTCGAACGCGTGCCCGTCGAAGATCACCTGGCTGCGCAGCCAGCTCGGCCTGACCGGGCCGGTCGTCGCGGCGCGCGTGCAGTGCACCGGGCTCGCCGCGGTGTGGGCCGCCGGGCTGCGGCAACGCGACGGCCAGCGCCCGGCAACGCTCACCGCGCTGCCGGGAGTTACGGAGGACCACTTCGTCTGGTTCGCGACGCCGGAACAGCTGGCGGTGCTGGACGTCTGCGAGGGCCGCGGCAATCGGTACGACCTGGCGATGCTGGACCACGCCGACATCCGGCTCGACGGCGTGCTGCTGTCCGGAGTGCACGCTTACGTCGGTGCCGCGCCAATCCGGTTTCCGTTGCTGGTCAACGGATCCCCGGTTCGCGTCGCCGACGTCGCCCAGGCGGACGCGGCCTCGCTTAGCGGCGAACCGGCGGCTGGACACGGTCTCGCCTGCACCGTCCTGCCGCCGGAGCGCACCTTTAGCTGACCCGCGGAATCGCGCGCACGGTGAGGAAGCCGAGCGGTTCCCGCGCCAGCCGGGCGTGCCGCTCCGGATCGACCAAGGCAGCCTCGTCGGACGGACGTCCCTCGCGCAGTTGCTCGATCAGGAACCCGGCCTCGCGCAACTCCTCGCAGGTGCGTTCCAGCGGAGCCAGCCAGTACCGCACCTTCCAGCCGCGGCTCCAGACCTCCTCGATCACCCGGACGTCGAAGTAGTTGCCGCCGTGCCGGAGCCAGTCGCCGGTCGGATGCTGCCTCGACAGCACCAGCGCGCCGCCCGGCCGCAGCACCCGGCGGAACTCGCGCAGGGCGCCGACCCGGTCGTCCACATACTCCAGCGCGAGGGCGAAGAGCACCTGGTCGACCGACGCGTCCGGCAGCCAGCTCAGCGGTTCGGCCAGGTCCTGGACGCGGAACTCGCCCGCCGGCACCCGCTCGCGGCTCAGCTCGACCATGCGCGGGCTGAGGTCGAAGCCGGTCACTCGTGCGCCGCGGGCGGTCAGTTCTTCGGCGTAGAGGCCGGGACCGCACGCGGCGTCGAGGACGTGCTGCCCGGCGACGTCGCCCAGTAATTCCAGGCAGGCCGGACGGTCGTAGTGCGCGTTGTAGAACCCGTTCTGCGCGTGGTCGAGGAATTCGTCGGCGAACACTTCGTATTGCGGAAAGGAACCCACTGCATCGCTCACCCGCGCCAGTCTGCCCGCGCGAGCGCGTTCAGCCGAGCAGTTTTCCGGGGTTCAGGATCCCGGTCGGGTCCACCGCGGACTTGGCCGCGCGCAGCACGTCCAGCCCGATCCGGCCGATCTCCGCCTCCAGGTACGGCGCGTGGTCGACCCCGACCGCGTGGTGGTGGCTGATCGTCCCGATGCCGGTGATCGCCTCGCACGCCGCCGCTTTCGCGCGCTGCCACTGTCCGACCGGATCGGTGTCGTCGCGCGAGGTCAGCACGGTGAAGTACAGCGACGCACCGGTTTCGTAAGCGTGCGAAACGTGGCACATCACGATCGACCGGCCCAGCGAGGCCACCAATGCCGCGCGCACCGCGTCGTGCAGTTCGTCCAAATTGGACCAATACGCCGCGGTCTCAAGGGTTTCCACGCACACGCCCAGATCCAGCAACGCGTCGCGCTGCCGAGGGCCGTTGAACCGGCCGTGCCGCCAGGATTCGCCGAGCACCTTGCCGATCCGCACGGCACCGCAACACTTCAGCATGGCTGACGTCCGGCGGCGGCGCCGAGCGACGTCGCCTTCCCAGCCGACGATCAGCAGGCACGGGTTCTTGATCCCGCGCGCCGCCAGGTACGTCTTGAGTGCCGTGGTCTTCAGCCCGGCGTTGAGCGAGAACGACACGTTCGTCTCGTCCACATCGGACAGCCGGGTGACGTCCGCCAGCGCGTGGTCCTGCGCGAGCTTCCGCACCGCCGCCGCTCCGGCCTCCCAGCCGTCGACGATCCAGCCCTCGTAATGCCGCTGCTCGGGCAACGGCCGGACCCGCAGCGCGACCTCGGTGATCACGCCGAGCGTGCCCTCGCTGCCGACCGCGAGCTGCCGCAGATCCGGTCCGGCCGCGGACGCCGGCGCGACGCCGAGCCGCCACTCGCCCTTCGGCGTGGCCAGCCGGACCCCGGCGACCATGTCCTCGAACCGGCCGTAACCGGACGACGCCTGCCCGGCCGACCGCGTGGCCGCGAAGCCGCCGATGGTCGCGCGCTCGAACGACTGCGGCACGTGGCCGAGCGTGTACCCGTGCGCCGCGAGCAGCCGCTCCGCCTCCGGGCCGCGCACGCCGGCCTGCAGCACCGCGATCCGCGACACCGGGTCCACCGACACCAGCTCGTCGAGCCGCACCAGGTCCAGCACCACCACCGCGGCCTTGTCGCCGCGCAGCGCCGCGACCCCGCCGACCACCGACGTGCCGCCGCCGAACGGGACCACCCCGATGTCGTGCCGCACGCAGACGTCCAGCACGGCCTGCACCTGGTCCGGGTCCGCGGGCAGCAGCACCGCGTCCGGCACCGGCACCTCGTCGCCTGCCCGCGCGTGCAGCAGGTCCAGATAGGACAGACCACCGGTGCGGCCGAGCCGCTCCTGAGGATCGACCAGCACGTGGTCCGCGCCGAGAAGTTCCTCGAACTCGGTACGGACGGGCACAGTCAGCGCGGAGTCCGCGACCGGCCTCGGAGCGCTGGTTTTCTCTCCTCGATCCGGGCCGACCTGGCCGATACGCTGGCCAAGCCACCGGACGGCGCGGTCGGGCAGACCGGCCGAGGCCGCGCCTTGTTCGGTCCACGAACGCCGGATGCGGTGGTTGATGAGATCGCTCACGACTACAGTGTGACACATGGACGTCAAACGTCACTCCCGCCCGGGAGCGGCCCCCTCCGCGCTCGCGGACGCCCGCAGCCGCCCGACCTCGGCTCGCGTCGCCGACGACGAGCTCCTCGACGCCGCGCGCCAGTGCGTGCTCGCGGTCGGCGTCCGGCGCACCACGCTGGCCGAAATCGCCCGAACCGCGCAGGTCAGCCGCATGACGGTGTACCGGCGGTTCCCCGATGTCCGCAGTGTCCTCGCCGCGCTGATGACGCGCGAGTTCAGCGGCCTGCTGCAACGGGTGACCGAGACCGGCGACCAGACCGCGCACGCGCGCGACCGCATCGTGCACCTGGCGGCGGCGAGCGTCGGCGCGCTGTCGGCCGATCCGCTGTTCCGGACGCTGCTGGACGTCGACGCCGAGCTGGTGCTGCCGTACATCGTCGAGCGGCTCGGTGCGACTCAGCACTTCGCCGAGCACGTGCTCCGAAGCCTGCTCGAAGAAGGGCACCGAGACGGCTCGGTGCGCGTCGCCGGGGTCGCCGCGCAGGCGCGATCGGTGCTGCTGGTCGTGCAGTCGTTCGCGTTCTCGCTGCGCCCGGCCACCGCCGACGTCGACGAGGCCGCGCTGCTCGCCGAATTCCGGCACCTGGTCGAATCGGGGTTGAAACCATGAGCACCGGATCCCTCAACGCGCGCCGCCGCGAGCGCGAACTGTCCCGGCTGGTCGACGGCGAACGCGTCGACATCCTGGTGGTCGGCGGCGGGGTCACCGGCGCGGGCATCGCGCTCGACGCGGCCGCGCGGGGGCTCTCCGTCGCGCTGGTGGAAGCGCACGACCTCGCGTTCGGCACGTCACGCTGGTCCAGCAAACTCGTGCACGGCGGATTGCGATACCTCGCGAAGGGCGAACTCGGGCTCGCCCACGAGAGCGCCGTGGAGCGCGGGATCCTCATGACGCGCACCGCGCCGCACCTCACGCGCGCGATGCCGCAGCTCTTTCCGCTCTACCCCGGCACTTCCGCTGCGCAGCAGGCATTGATCGCCGCCGGTCTCCGGGCAGGCGACGGGTTGCGGCGCGCCGCGCGTACCCCGTCGTCCGTGCTGCCCGGGCCGCGCCGGATCCCCGCTGCCGAGGCACTGGCCCTCTCCCCCGGCCTCGCCCCCGGCGGCCTTCGCGGCGCCCTGCTGGCGTACGACGGTGCTTTGGTTGACGACGCGCGCCTCGTGGTCAACATCGCCCGTACCGCGGCGTTGCTCGGTGCCCGGATTCTTCCGCGCTTGTCGGCGGTTTCCTTGTCTGGCAACGAGGCTCAGGTAAGTGACGGCACTTCGTCGTACACGCTGCGCGCGCGGCAGGTCATCAACGCTACCGGCGTCTGGGCGGACACCCTGACTGACTCTGTGCAGCTACGCCCGTCCCGCGGATCGCACCTGGTGCTCGCGCCGGACACCGTGCGGGTCGGAGCGACGTCGGTCAACATCCCGGTTCCCGGAGAGACCAACCGGTTCGTGTTCCTGCTGCCGCAGCTCGACGGACGGGTCTACTTAGGACTCACCGACGAGCCGGTATCCGGCGGAGTCCCGGACGTGCCGACGGTTCCCGAGTCCGATGTGGACTTCCTGCTGTCGACAGCGTCTTCGGTCCTGGACCGCCCGTTGACCGCTTCCGACGTGATCGGTTCCTACGCCGGATTGCGGCCGCTGGTCTCCGGTTCCGCCGGACGCAGCGCGGATCTCTCGCGGAAACACGCGGTAGTCACCGGTTCCGACGGCGTACTCACGGTGGTCGGCGGGAAGCTGACGACGTACCGACGCATGGCCGAGGACGCCGTCGATGCCGCCTTGACACATGCCGGATTGCCCGCTGGCCCGTCGCGGACCTCGAAGCTGCCGCTGCTCGGTGCCGCACCGCGCTCGCGACTGTCGCTTGTGGACGCTCCTGCGCGGCTGGTGGCCAAGTACGGCACCGAAGCACCCCGCGTGGCAGCGCTCGGCGAACTGGAGCCGGAATTCGCGGCCCCACTGTGCGCGTCGACGGAAATCACCGCGGCCGAGGTGGTGTGGGCTGTCCGCCACGAGGGCGCGACGACCGTCGAGGATGTCCTCGAACGCCGCACCCGCCTGGCCCTCGTCCCGGCCGACGCTGAAGCCGCTCGTGAGCGGGTGGCAGAACTGGTGGAGAAAACGCTGGCCGGACTGTCCTGACCCTCGCGGCGAGCGCAGCCCCAATGTGGCATTGGGTGCGTCAGATGCACCGAACGCCACATTGGGTGCGTCGCATGCACCCAATGCCACATTGGGGCCAGCAACCCGACCGGGTGGTTGTCGCGGTATTCACGCACGAGGGGACCGCTCGCGCGCGTTTTACTCGCGCATTTCTCAATGACCCCACAATCTGGACGGATGCGCAAAGGAAACTGGGAGCGGCACCCGGTGCTGCACGAAGCCGCGGGGAAGGTCGTCCGAACCGCCGAGCTTGAGGAGCTGGGCATGTCCAGGAGCAGCATTTATCGGCGCTGTCTCCCCGGCGGTCCCTGGCGACGGATCTTGCCTGGTGTCGTGCTGCTGCTCCCGTGCGAGCCGGATTCAGCACAGCAGATGGAAGCAGCGTTGTTGCGAGGCGGCCCTGGCTCGATGGTGACAGGCATGTGGGCGGCACGGATGCACGGACTCAGCCGGGTCCCCGAACCCGACCAGATTCACCTGCTGGTTCCGGACAGACGGGAAGTAAGCAGCGTGGGCTTCATGCTCGTGGAACGCACAACTCGACTTCCCCACCCCGTCGTCAGGAACGGGGTGCCGGTAGCGCCCGCGTACCGCGCGGTGCTGGACGCAGTCAGGCGAATCCGCGATTTCGATGCCGTCCGAGCGCTCTTGGCCGAGTCTGTCCAACGACGGCGTTGCACGTTAGAGCAACTGACTCGCGAGCTAAGCCGTGGAAGCCAGCGCGGGTCTGCGCTGCCACGCCGCGCACTGACCGCGCTTCTAGCAGGTACGCAGTCTGTCGCGGAGGCCGATGCTTGGGAAATCTGGAAAGCGACCGGCCTGCCCGAAGCCGAGTGGAACGTCGTAGTCACTACCGACGCGAGCGAGTTCGTCGCCAGACCCGATGCATGGTGGGACGACGTGGCATTCGCCTGGGAGATCGACTCACGAGCCTGGCACGAGAAATGGGACGACTACTCCGCCACCCTCGAGAGGAATGCGCGCTACGCAGCGTCGGGCATTGTCGTTCTCCAGACGCTTCCGATCAGGTTGCGCACCGAACCAGCCCAGGTAGCGGCAGAGCTCCGCGCCGCGCACGAAGCCGCGGCACGCCGCCCACGTCCATCCGTGATCCGCCATCACGCGGCCTGACCGGCAAGCGCCCCAATGTGGCATTGGGTGCGTCAGATGCACCGAACGCCACATTGGGTGCGTCGCATGCACCCAATGCCACATTGGGGCGGACAACTACCGGCAAGGCAGCTTGACGGGTCGTTGGGTTTTTGCAACAGTGCGGTCCATGAGCCCGGTGCGGCGTGGCAAGGTGCTGCCGATCCACAACCGGCTGGCGGGGTTGCGTGCGGAGCGCGGGATGAGCCGGGCGGAGCTCGCCGGGGCGGTCGAGGTCAATCCGCAGACGATCGGGGCGCTGGAGCGCGCGGACCATTACCCCAGTCTCGACCTGGCGTTGCGCATCTGCGCGGTGTTCGACCTGCCGGTGGAGGCCGTGTTCAGCCGTGCGCCGCTGGAGGGGAACGCGTGACGCTGGAGATCGACCGGATCAGCAAGCGGTTCGGCACGAAAACCGCGCTCGACGGCGTCAGTTTCACCGCGGCGCCCGGCGAGTTGTTCGGGTTCGTCGGCAGCAACGGGGCGGGCAAGACCACCACGATGCGGATCGCGCTCGGCGTGCTGGCCGCCGACTCCGGCGAGGTGCGGTTCGCCGGGCAGCCGGTCACGCACGACACCCGCGCGCAGATCGGGTACATGCCCGAAGAGCGCGGTCTGTACCCGAAAATGAAGGTCATCGACCAGCTCGTCTACCTCGCCGAACTGCACGGCCTCAGCACCAACGACGCACACCGCGCCGCCGAGTTGTGGATCGCGCGGCTTGGGCTCGGGCCGCGGCGCAAGGACGACATCCAGAAACTCAGCCTCGGCAATCAGCAACGCGTGCAGCTCGCCGCCGCGCTGGTGCACGACCCGGCGCTGCTCGTGCTCGACGAGCCGTTTTCCGGTCTCGACCCGCTCGCCGTCGACGTGCTGAGCGGCGTGTTGCGAGAGAAGGCGGCGACGGGCGTGCCGGTCGTGTTTTCCAGTCATCAGCTCGACCTCGTGGAGCGGCTGTGCGACCGGGTCGGCATCATCCGCGACGGCCGGATGGTCGCGGTCGGCACCGTGGACGAGCTGACCCGCGACGCCGCGCGCCGGTTGGTGGTCACCGCGCCCAGCGCCAATCCTGGTTGGGCGACAACGGTTCCCGGTGCCCGCGTCGTCGAGAACCGCGGCAGTACGACGGTGCTGGAGCTGTCGCCGAGTGCCGACGACCAGGCCGTGCTCGCCGCCGCGCTGGCTACCGGCCCGGTGACGGAATTCAGCCACCGCCGCCGTACGCTGGCCGAGCTGTTCCGCGATTCCGTCGCCACGCCGGGAGCACCTCGGTGAACCGGATCCGTCCCACCCGCGCGGTGCGGCTGGTGGCCAAACGGGAACTCAACGCGCGGCTGCGCACCCGGTCCTTTGTGGTCAGTACCGCGGTGATGCTGTTGCTGCTGCTCGGTTACGTGACGCTGCAGGTGTTCCTCGCCCACGACCGGTCGACCACGAAAGTCGCGCTCGCCGGGCAAGCGCAGGGCATCGCCACGCAACTGGAGAACAACGACCGGAACCTCAAGATCGTCCTCGTGCAGTCCGAATCGGACGGACTCACCCAGGTCCGCGACGGCGACGTCGACGCGCTCGTGTCCGGCAGCGCCTCCCGGCCGCGCGTGATCGTCAAGTCCACTTTGGACCCGAAGCTGCGGACGACGCTGGACGCCATCGCACAACAACAGGTCCTCGACGCTCAGCTGTACTCGGCGAACCTCGACCCCGCGGCCGTGCACCAGGCAGTGTCCGCCACCCACGCCGACGTCCAGGCTCTCGAACCGGCGGATCCGCAAGCCGAGACGAAACTCGTGACCGGGATCGTGGTCGCGATTCTGTTGTACGTCAGCATCATGACGTATGGCATGTTCGTCGCGCAGGGCGTGGTCGAGGAGAAATCCAGCCGCGTGGTGGAGATCCTGCTGGCGACGGTCCGGCCGGCGCATTTGCTGCTGGGCAAGGTCATCGGGCTCGGCTTGGTCGGGTTGACCCAGCTCGCGATCCTCGCCGCGGCGGGTTTGGTGGCCGGTGGCGTTTCGGGAGTGTTCTCGATTTCGAGCGTCGCGTTGGGGACGCTGGGCTGGGGCCTCGTCTGGTACCTGCTCGGCTTCCTCCTCTACGCCATGCTGTACGGCGCGGCTGGTGCTCTCGTGTCCCGCCAGGAGGACACGCAGGCCGTCGTCGGGCCGGTGAATATCGCGCTGGTCATCGGCTTTGTCGCGGGGATCAACCTGCTGACGCAAGCACCGCAAGGGGCGGCGACGCGGATCGTGTCGCTGATCCCGTTGCTGTCGCCGGTTCTGATGCCTGCCCGGATCGCACTCGGCACGGTCGAGGCTTGGGAAATCGCGCTGTCGCTGGCGCTGACGGTCGCGCTGATCGCGGTGGTCACCTGGGCGGGGGCGCGGGTCTACCGGAATGGGGTACTGCGCGTCGGCAGCCGGGTGCGGCTGGTTGACGCGTTGCGCCGTTAGGACCTGTGGAGAGTCCCGCGGCCAAGGAGGCCCGGATGAGTTCGATCCGGCGGACGTGCTCAGTCAGACACTGCCAGTACGCACACGACTGGCGGATCCAAGTCGAGCATTTCGGTGCGGAGCCGGGAAAAGCCAGCCTCCGCGAGTACCCCGGTCAACTCCTCGACCACCGCAGCCGAGGTGACACCAGGCTGCCGTGGTTGAGATACCAGTGCAATGCGCCCGCCAGGACGCAACAACCGGGCCAGTTCTCGCAGCCGGGCAACCGGCTCCGGCCACATGCCCAGCGTGTTGACGGCCAACGCGGCGTCGAACGACCCCTCGCCGAACGCCAGATTCTCGACCGACGCACACACCAAACGCACCCGTCCGGCCCGGACCGCCGACCGGTTTCGGTGCCGTGCTTGCCGAATCATCACCGACGAGTGGTCGACGCCGACCACCAGCGCCGCCCGGTCCGCCAGTGCGGCAACGGCCACGCCCGGACCGCAGCCGAGTTCGAGAACCCGTTCGGACGGCTGGATGTCGAGCAACCGCACCGCCCACCGATTACGCGTCACATTCGACGACCGCCGCCCCATGATCAATCCGGCGACGTGTCCCGGAATCCCGGTCGGCCGGTGGAACTGCGCGATCCCGCCACGCGGGCCCCACCAGCGCAGAGCGCGCTCCAAAACGTTCATGGGGCGAGCGAACCACTTCGAGTACGCTTGAAGTCAAATGACTGCGACCCTGTCCATCGGCGAACTGGCCGAGCGCACCGGCGTACCGACGAGCGCGCTGCGTTACTACGACGAACTCGGTCTCGTACGCCCAGCGGAACGGGAAGCGGGCCGGCGGCGTTACGCCGAGTCCGCGGTCAAGGACGTCGGTGTGCTGCTGTTCTTCCAGGAAATCGGCTTCACGCTGTCCGAAATCGGCCGTTTCCTCACCGGAGAACAGCCGAGCCGCCAGGAAATGATCGACGGCAAACTCGCCGAACTGGCCGAGCAGCAACGCCGCATCGAGGTCGCCCGCGCCGCGCTCGAACACGGGCGGCACTGTCCGGCCAGCGATCCGCTGAAGTGCCCGCGGTTCTGGACGATCATCGAGGAACGGCAACGCGGCCTGTCGCTGGCGGAAAGCCACGAACGGGCACACGACACTAAGACCCCGTAATCGCCCCATACCGCTGCAACGCGACCTGCCGCTCCTCCGCGTGGTCCACGATCGGATCCGGATACCCCTCCGGCCGCTTCTTCAGCACGTGCACCGCTTTCCCTTCCACGCCACGCAATTCCGGCACATACCGGCGCACGTAATCGCCCTGCGGGTCGAATTTCTGGCCCTGCGTGGTCGGATTGAAGATCCGGAAGTACGGCGCGGCGTCCGTCCCGGAACCGGCGACCCATTGCCAGTTCAGCTGATTCGACGCCAGATCGCCGTCCACCAGATGTTTCATGAAGTGCCGCGCACCCCACCACCACGGCAGATGCAGGTCCTTCACCAGGAAACTCGCCACGATCATCCGGACCCGGTTGTGCATCCAGCCCTCGGCCAGCAGCTGTCGCATTCCGGCGTCGACGATCGGGTAGCCGGTCCGGCCTTCGCACCACAGCGCGAACATCTCCCGCGCGGTTTTCCCGGTGTCGTAACGCATTCCGTCGAACCGCCGGTCGTAGTTCTGCCGCGCGGTTTCCGGTCGGTTCCACAGGACGTCGGCGTGGAACTCGCGCCAGCACAGTTCGGACCGCAACGCCTGCGCGCCCTCGGAGCGTTTCCCGGCCAGGTCGGCCAGCATCGTCCGCGGATGGATCGCACCCCAGCGCAGGTAGGGCGAAAGCCTGGTGGTGCCAGCATGATCCGGACGATCGCGTTCGGTCGCGTAATCCGCGAGACCGTCGGAAAGGAACTCCTGCCACACCGCCAACGCGGCGTCCTCCCCCGCTGGCGGAAGCTCGCACTCCACCTCCGGAGTTTCCGGCAACGGATCCGAAGAAGAAGGCTTGACCCAGTCCACAATAGACACATCGGTGTCCGCCGGACGGGGCCAGCCGTGCTGCGCCCAAGCCCGGTAGAACGGAGTGAACACCCGATACGGGGTACCGTCCGGCTTCGTGACCCGCCCCGGCGTCACGGCATACGGAGACCCGGTCGGCACCCACTGAATTCGATGCTCTGCCAAGGCTTCGGCCACGGCATCGTCACGCTCGCGTCCGTATGGTGCGGTATCCGCGGAGACGTGCACCGCTGCCGCCCGGATCTCCTGTGCCGCGGCCACGACCTCCCGCACCGGATCGCCGTAGCGCACCATCAGCCGACCGGACAACGCTTTGTCCAGCTCCCGCAAGGAATTCAGCAGGAACGCGACCCGCGGCGAGCCGGCCGGCTTGAGGAGCCGGTCGTCCAGCACGTACAGCGCCAGAATGTGCTTGCTGTGCTTGGCCGCCTCGAACAGCGCGGCGTGGTCCCGCACCCGGAGATCCCGGCGGAACCACAGCACGACCGGCGCTTCCATCGTCATGCCGCACAACGATAAACGCCCCGCCGCGCAACAGCACGGCGGGGCGTTTCACCAAGCAGTGGCTCAGCGCTCCGACATCGGGGTGTAGTCCCGGGAGGCGTAGCCGGTGTAGATCTGGCGCGGGCGGCCGATCTTCGTCTGCGGGTCGTTGATCATCTCGCGCCAGTGCGCGATCCAGCCGGGGAGCCGGCCGAGCGCGAACAGCACGGTGAAGAACTTCGTCGGGAACCCGAGCGCGCGGTAGATCAGACCGGTGTAGAAGTCCACGTTCGGGTACAGCTTGCGCTCGACGAAGTAGTCGTCGGAAAGGGCGGTTTCCTCGAGCTTCTTGGCGATGTCGAGCAGCTGGTCGCCGCCCTTGAGCTTGCCGAGGATCTCGTCCGCGGTGTTCTTGATGATCTTCGCGCGCGGGTCGTAGTTCTTGTAGACCCGGTGCCCGAAGCCCATGAGCTTGACACCTTTTTCCTTGTTCTTCACGCGGTTGACGAACGTCGCGACATCGCCGCCGTCGTCGCGGATGCCCTCGAGCATCTCCAGCACCGCCGCGTTCGCGCCGCCGTGCAGCGGGCCGAACAGCGCGTTGATGCCCGCCGAGATGCTGGCGAACAGGTTCGCCTCGGACGAGCCGACGAGCCGCACCGTGGAGGTGGAGCAGTTCTGCTCGTGGTCGGCGTGCAGGATGAACAGCAGGTCGAGCGCCTTCGCGACGTCCGGGTCGACCTCGTACGGCTCGGCCGGGAAGCCGAACGTCATCCGCAGGAAGTTCTCGACCAGGCCCAGCGAGTTGTCCGGGTACAGCAGCGGCTGGCCGACGGACTTCTTGTACGCGTACGCCGCGAGCGTCGGCACCTTCGCCAGCAGGCGGATGGTGGACAGCTCGACGTTGGGCTCGTCGAACGGGTTCAGCGAGTCCTGGTAGAAGGTCGACAGCGCGGAGACGGCGCTGGACAGCACCGGCATCGGGTGCGCGTCGCGCGGGAAGCCGGAGAAGAACGCCTTGAGGTCCTCGTGCAGCAGGGTGTGCCGCTGGATCCGCTCGGTGAAGTCGGCCAGCTGGGCCTCGGTCGGCAGCTCGCCGTAGATGAGCAGGTAGGACACCTCGATGAAGGTGGACTTCTCCGCCAGCTGCTCGATCGGGTAGCCGCGGTAGCGCAGGATGCCCGCATCACCGTCGATGTAGGTGATGGCCGACGACGCGGCGCCGGTGTTGACGAACCCGGGGTCGTAGGTGATGTACCCCGTCTGCGCCAGCAGCTTTCCCAGCTCGATCCCCGGCGCGCCCTCGACCGGGTTGACGACCTTGAACTCGTGCTCGCCACTCGGCAGGCGCAGCGTCGCGGTTTCGCCGCCGGACTGCCCCGCATTCGTCGCGTCGGACATGCAGGTCCCTCTCACGTTGGGCACGGGACGGCGGCGCCTGCAAGGTTCCGCAGTAGCCACGTGTTCACGCGAGGAAACACGCGCCTCGCTGCACACCGCCCCGCTGGGTATGAATTCACCACTACGCTAGTCGAAGGGTGGGTCAGTCCGCACTCGCTGCGTTGCCCCAAAAGGCCCCATTGGGACCAGGTTCACACGGTGGCCGCCATATCCGCGGCGGTCGGCGGCTCCGCTCCGCTGCGGGAGACCGTGATCGACGCCGCTTTCGCCGCATAAGCAAGCGCTTCGGTCCACGCGCCGGCGTCGAGTGCGGCCAGGTCGCGCACGGTGCGCTCGTGCAGCCAGGCGAGCAACGCGCCCTGCACAGTGTCGCCGGCGCCGATCGTGTCCGCGACCTCGACCTTGCGGGACGGAACGTGTGCCAGCTCACCAGCCGAAGTGATCACAGACAAGCCGTCCGCGCCCCGGGTGAGCACGACGGCGTCCACACCGGACTCCACCCACGTTTTCGCGGCGGCCACCGGGTCGGCCCCCTCGGCGAGCCACGCGGCGTCGTCGTCAGAGATTTTCAACAGCCGCACGTCGGGCAGCCACGAGGCGAAACGCGCGCGATAGGCCGCCGGGTCGGCGATGAGCGCCTCCCGGATGTTCGGGTCGAGCACAGTCAGGGTCCCACGCGCGGATTCGCGGCGCAGAATCTGCTCGTACGCACTCGCGCCGGGTTCGAGCACCATGCCGAGCGTTCCGAGCGACAGCGCGGTGGTTTCTTCCGGCAGCGCACCGGGATCGGAAACCAGCCGATCGGCGGTTCCCTCGACGTAGAAGGTGTATTGCGCGGCGCCGCGTTCGTCGAGCGCGACGACGGCGAGCGTCGTCGGCTCGTTGCCGCGCTGCAGCAAGGAAGTGTCGACGTTCGAAGCGGAAAGGCGCTCCGCCAACGCGACGCCGAACCGGTCGGTGGAAATCCGGGACAGGAACGACGTGGGAACGCCGAGCCGGGCCGCGGCGAGCGCGACGTTGTATGGACCACCGCCGAGCCGGGGCAGCAGCGCGCGCAGCCCACCGTCCACAGTGGAATCCAACGGTTCGCCAGGAACGAGGTCGACCAGCGCCTCTCCACCCACCACGATCACAAGCGGCGAGTGTAGAGGAACGGGCGCTGACAATTCCTGTCCCGATGCGGACAAATCAGTTCTTGTCGAGCCCGCCGAGCAGAAGTTCGCCGAGCGCGGTGAAAGCCTCCGCGTCGGACACGTCGGTGCGCCTGCCGAGCACGCCGGTCTGAATGCCCTCGATGATCAGTCCGGTCATTTCGGCCACGAGCCGCGCGTGCACGTCGCGGAACACTCCGTCGGCGACGCCCTTGTCGATGAACGCGCGGATCCGGCGCGCGGCGGCGCGGCTGTTGAGCTGATAGGTGTCACGGGCGGGCGCGAAGGCGGCGATGTCGGCCATGAACTCCGGCGACGCCCGGTTCAGGTGCTCGGAGACGCCGGAGAGGTACTCGCCGATCAGCTCGCGCGCGTCGTCGATGCCCGCGATCCGCTTTTCCAGGCGTTCGGCGGCGTCGCGGAAGAAGTGCGCGACGACCTTGACCGCGAGCTGCTCCTTGCTCGGCGCGAGCGCGTACAGCGTCGATTTCGAGCAGCGGAGCCGGGCGGCCAGGTCGTCGAGCGTGAAGCCGGCGAAGCCCTCCGCCAGGAACAACGCCTCGAGCTCGCGCAGCAGCGCCTGCTGCCGCGCGGTGGGCCGGCGACGGGCTTCAGGGGTGGACATCACGTCACTATCTCCTACCGATCAGGGACAGTCCCGCTCCGGATACGGTACTCTCAATCATCCGTCAGTACTGTTTTCAGTACCGCCGCCTGGGAGGAAGCCATGCCGGTCGACCGTCTGCTGCCGACGCCGGAGTCCGAAGACCTGCTCACACTCGTCACGGAAATCGCCCGTGACGAGCTGAAACCGCGCGCTTCGGCCGACGAGGAGGCCGAGAAGTTCCCGCGCGACCTGTTCACCCTGATGGGCAAGTCCGGACTGCTGGGCCTGCCGTACCCGGAGCGCTGGGGCGGTGCCGAGCAGCCGTACGAGGTCTATCTGCAGGCGCTCGAGGAGATCGCCGCCGCGTGGATGAGCGTGGGCGTCGGGCTGTCGGTGCACACGATGTCCTGCTACGCGCTCGCGCACTACGGCACGGAAGAACAGCAGGACCGCTGGATGCCGGACATGCTGGGCGGCTCGCTGCTCGGCGCGTACGCCCTGTCGGAAACGCACGCCGGCTCGGACGCGGCCGCGCTGTCCACCCGCGCGCGGCTTTCCGACGACGAGTACGTCGTCAACGGCACGAAAGCGTGGATCACCCACGCCGGAGTCGCGGACTTCTACACGACGATGGTCCGCACGAGCGACGACGGCGGGCACGGCATCTCCTGCCTGCTTGTCGACTCATCGACTCCGGGCCTGTCGGCGGCTCCGCGCGAGCGGAAAATGGGCCTCACCGGGTCCCCGACGGCGCAGATGCTGTTCGAGGACGCCCGCGTCCCGGCCGACCGGCTCATCGGCGGCGAGGGTGCCGGCCTGAAGATCGCGCTGTCGTCGCTCAGCTCGGGACGGCTCGGGATCGCCGCGTGCGCGGTGGGCCTGGCGCAGGCGGCCCTCGACGAGGCCGTGGAGTACGCGAAGGGTCGCACGCAGTTCGGCCGCCCGATCGCGGATTTCCAGGGCTTGGAGTTCCTGCTGGCGGACATGGCGGCGACAGTCGAATCGGCCCGCGCGACCTACCTGGACGCCGCTCGCCGCCGCGACCGCGGGCTGGACTTCCAGCGGCATTCGTCGATCGCGAAGCTGGTGGCGACGGACGGCGCGATGAAGGTGACGACGGACGCGGTCCAGGTCCTCGGCGGTGCCGGGTACACGCGGGACTTCCCGGTGGAGCGGTACATGCGGGAGGCGAAGGTGCCGCAGATCTTCGAGGGGACGAACCAGATCCAGCGGATGGTGATCGCGCGTTCTCTGAAGAACGCCTAGTCTTTCCTGTCGTCATAAGCCACGCGGGCGGCCTGCACGCGGCCCGCGTTGGCTTTCGACCAGTCGGCGATCGCGCCGGTCAAGGCCCCGACGTCCCGGCCCAGATCGGTCAGCGCGTACTCCACGCGCGGCGGGATCGTCGGGTAGATCGTGCGGGTGACCATTCCGTCGCGTTCGAGGTTGCGCAGCACCTGGGTGAGCGATTTCTGTGTCACGCCTTCGACGCCGCGGCGCAGCTCGGTGAACCGCAGCGGCCGTTCGTACTGGCGGAGGAGGCCGAGGACGTAGAGAGTCCACTTGTTCGCCAGCACGTCCATCACGGTGCGCGAGGGGCACGCTTTCGCATACTTGGTATCCATTGGGTACCTATGGTTCGTTGAGGTGCCTTCTTCACAAACGATACTGGCGGCGAGCAGTCTTGGTCGCATGATCTTGGTTACCGGTGCTACCGGGAAAATCGGCAGCGAAGTCGTCCGCCTGCTCGGACCTGTCCGGACGCTCGTCCGCACCCCTTCGGGCGGCACTGATGAGGTGGTCGGCGATTTCGACCGGCCGGACACCCTTGACGCGGCCCTGCGTGCGGTCGACACCCTCGTGCTGATCGGACCCGCGGTGGCGTCGCAGCTGACGGTGCTCGACCGCGCGGCCGCGAACGGCGTGCGGCACGTCGTGCGGGTCACCAACCACAAGGCTGTTGACGATTCGCCAGTCGCCCGGCGGCGGGAGCACGCGCGGATTGACGCGCACCTCAAGGCGTCCGGGATGCAGTACACGCTGCTGGCGCCGAACTTCTTTATGCAGAATCTGCTCGCCCTCGCGCCGGAGATCGCGGCGACGGGCGGCTTTTCTTCGCCCGCGGGCGGTGGCCGGATCGGAATGATCGACGCCCGAGACGTCGCGGCCGCGGGTGCCACGATCGCGACGGCCCCGGCGGAGCATGCCGGTCGGACGTATCTGCTGACGGGGCCGGAGTTGGTCACGTTCGCCGACGTGGCCCGGGAATGGGCTGCGGTTATCGGCCGTCCGGTGGAGTACCGGCGGATTTCGGCTGCGGAGCATCAGGCCGTGATGGAGTCGAACGGGGTGCCGGAGGCGGGGTCGAATGCGCAGGTCTTCGAACTGCTGGCGGCCGGGGACGGGGCTTGGCTGAGCGACGATTTCGCCGCGGTGACCGGGGGTTCGCCGCGGGGGTTGGGGACGTTCCTGGCGGACTGTGTTGGCGGAAAGTGTCGTACCCCTCGCTTACCGTGAGCGGCATGGACACCAGGACACTTCCGCGGCAGTTGCTCTCGATCAAGGAATACCTCGCGCTCGGCGAGGTCGAGCCAGGATTCACCGAACTCGTCGAAGGCCGTCTGGTCTTCTCTCCGTCGCCGGGCGCATGGCACAACCACGCGACGTACGCGCTCGCCTTCCAACTGCATGATCAGCTGCCGGACGAGTTTTCCGTGGTGCCACGCGTGGATATCGATCTAGGGCTCGCGCCGGACGGGGCACCAGGTTTTTCCCGGTGCCCCGATCTCCTGGTCACCACGTCGGCCGCGATCGCCCGGACTCCCGAGGAGGACGCACTCCGCGCCGAAGACCTCGTCTTGGTGGTCGAGGTCGCGACGCCGGGGTCGAAACGCACCGACTACGTCACGAAGCACAAGGAGTACTCCGACGCCGGAATCCCGTTCTACTGGATCCTCGACCTCGACGACCCGGTCTCCCTTGTCGCCTGCCACCAGGCCGGGGAACTCGGCTATCGGAACTCCCCCGCCGTCACGGGGAAATTCCGCACCGCCGAGCCGTTCCCGTTCGAGCTGGACCTCGCCGCACTGCTCGATTGAGGCGGCCGACCAGGCCGCCTCAACCAGCCTCAGCGAGCTTCCCGATACCGCCGATCCGCCGAAACGCCCTCGCCGGTCGTCTCGTCGAAGTGGTAGACCTCCTGGCCCCGCACGAACACCCGCATCGCGCGGTTCATCACGTCCAGCGGGTCGCCGGACCACAGCACCACGTCCGCGTCCAGGCCGGGGGTCAGGGTGCCGATCCGGTCGTCCAGGCCGAGCATCTGCGCCGGGTGCAGGGTCAAGGCCTTCAGCGCGGTCTCCGGGTCCAGGCCGTCCTTCACCGCCAGTGCGGCTTGGTACACCAGGAAGTTGATCGGGATGACCGGGTGGTCCGTGGTGATCGCGATCTTCACCCCGGCGCGCGCGAGGATTCCCGCCGAACGCAGGGTGCGGTTGCGCAGTTCCACCTTGGACTTCGTGGTGAAGAGCGGGCCGAGAATCACCGGGATGTCGCGTTCGGCCAGCAGGTCCGCGATCAGGTGGCCTTCAGTGCCGTGGTTGATCACCAGTTTGTAGCCGAATTCGTCGGCCAGCCGGATCGCGGTCACCATGTCGTCGGCGCGGTGCACGTGCTGGTCCCAGTACAGCTCGCCGTCCAGGACCTTCGCCAGGGTTTCGTTCGTCAGGTCCGTTTCGAACGGTTTGCCCTCGGACCGCGTGTGCTCGCGCTTTTCCTGGTAGTTGCGGGCCTTCGTGAACGCCTCGCGCAGGATCGCGGCCACCCCGAGCCTGGTCGAGGGCGTGACCTTCTTCTCCCCGTAAACCCGCTTCGGGTTCTCGCCCAGCGCGCTCTTCACGCTCACCTGCTCGGCGAACACCATGTCCAGAATGGACCGGCCCCACGTCTTCACGCCGATGGTCTGCCCGCCGATCGGGTTGCCCGACCCCGGCTTGATCACCACGCTCGTGACGCCGCCGGCCAGCGCGTCGTCGAAGCCCGGTTCGTACGGGTCGATCCCGTCGATCGCGCGGAAGCGGGCGCCGTTCGGGTCGGTCATTTCGTTGGTGTCGTTGCCCGCCCAGCCCTCGCCGTCCTCGTGGACGCCGAGGTGCGCGTGCGCGTCGATGAATCCCGGCAAGACCCAGCTGCCGGACGCGTCCACCAGTTCCGCGTCCTCCGGCACCTCGACGTCGGCCTCAGCCCCGACGTGGGTGATCCGGCCGTCTTCGATGAGCACGGTGCCGCCCTCGATCGGAGCGGCGCCGACGGGGACCACATAGCCCCCGACAATCGCCTTGTAAGCCATAGTTTGACACGCTAACGAACTCACCCGGGTTCGCGCATCCGGGGTTTTTCCAGGTGCACCAACTGATAGTCCGCCTCCGGCGACCGATGCGTCTCGCGGTAACCGAGCTTTCGGTACAAATAGAGCGGCCCGGCCGAACGTTCGCCGGTGAACAGCCGGAACACCGTCACCTCCGCCGGGGTCGCCTCCTCCGCGGCCGCCAGCAGCGCGGTGCCGAGTCCCTCGCCCTGACGATCCGGCGCCACCACGAGCCTGCCGATCTCGCCGACCGGGCCGGACACTCGCATCCGCACGCTCGCCACGAGCCTGCCGCCGTCGCGGAATCCCCAGACCGTGATCGACGGGTCGGCGATGGCCGCGCGCACGTCGTCGAGGGTGTCCAGCAACGGCGGCAGGTCGAAGTTCTGGTGCGCCCGCGCCTCGGTGATGTACGCGGCCTGCTGCAAGGTCAGCAGCTCGCCCGCGGCGGCCTCGGTCAGCAGTTCGAGTTTCACGGGACCCGGATTCCCCAGCTGCCCGTCCACGACGTCGCCGGTTCCAGTTCGATCAGGTCGGTGCCGGTGTTGAGCGCGTCCGCCGGGCAGGTCATCGGCTCGATCGCGACCGCGCGGCCGCGGCCGACCAGGTCGTCCGGCGTGAACACCTGCACCCAGCGGAAGTCCGGACCGGTCCAGACCACCAGCTGGCGGTCGCCGTGGGACAGCACGTAGTGGTGGGTGCGGTCCGCGGCCAGTTCCAGCCCGCCGAACGCGGTGTCCAGGTCGACGCCTTCGAGCAGCTTGCCCTGCCGGAAGTCGTATTCGGTGCCCTCGACGTCCTGCTCGTCCGCGTACGGCATCTGCTGATCGCCCTCGTACGGCCGGACGCGCGTGGCGGGCAGCGTGAGGGTCAGCTCGTCGGTCGGCGCGTCGCCGATCCGGAAGTACGGGTGGGTGCCGACGCCGACGCCGATCGGCTTCTCCCCCTCGTTGCGGATTTCGTGGGTGATCACGAGCTCGCGCGGCTGCAGGTCGTAGGTGATCGTCGCGCGCAGCGGCACCGGCCACCCAGGCTGGACCTCGACGTCGATGGCGAGCGTGATCGACGTTTCGGCGTGCTCCAGCAGCTCCCACTCCTGGTGCCGGGTCAGGCCGTGGATGGCGTTGCCGCGCGCTTCCTCGGTGATCTCCAGCTGCTGCTCTTCGCCCTCGAACTCCCACTTGCCGCCCTTGGTGCGGTTCGGCCACGGCAGCAGCACCTGGCCGAGTCCCTTCGGCGGCTTCTCGTCCTCGGCGAACGTCTCGACATACGGCACTCCGCTGATCTCGAACGCGCGCAGTCCGGCACCGATCTCGGTGATGACGGCGCGCGCGTTGCCGCGGGTGATCTCGAACTGTTCTCCGGTGGGGTTCGCCATGGCGCTGAGATTACCGATCGGCCGCGCCGCGCGGGCACGCCTCGAAACTAACTAGACCGGTCGTCATAGTTTGAGCTACGGTAGGCGCATGGTCAACCGCACCGACACGCGCCGCCGGATGCTCGAATCGGCGGCTGAGCTGTTTCGCACCCAGGGCTACCACGCCACCGGGATGACCCAGCTCGTGTCCGAAAGCCGGGCCCCGAAGGGCTCGCTGTACTTCCATTTCCCCGGCGGCAAGGAACAGCTGGCCGCCGAGGCGGTGCAGCTTTCCGGGGAGCGGCTGGCCGGGCAGTTCCGCGAAATCACCGCTGGCGCACCGGATCCGGCCACCGCCATCGATCTCATCGTCACCGCACTCGCCACCTCACTGTCCGAATCGGACTATCGCTGCGGCTGTCCCATCGCGACTGTCGCGTTGGAAGCCGCCGACAGCGAGCCGATCCGTGCCGCCTGCGACCAGGGTTACGAAGGCTGGCTGCGGGATATCTCCGCCTACTTCACCTCGCACGGCCTCGCCGAGGACCGTGCCGCTTCGCTGGCGACGATCGTGCTGTCCGCGATCGAAGGCGCGCTGCTGCTCGCGCGCACTCGGCGGGATACCGCGCCGCTGCAGGCCGTCGCCGCTCACCTGCACACCACCGTCGAAAGGGAGTTCGCCTAATGCGCGTACACCACTTCAACTGCGGCACCATGCGTCCGATCGGCGGCAAGCTGGTCGACGGAAAGCCCGGGCTGCTGCGCCGCGCCACCCTCGTGTGTCACTGCATGCTGGTCGAAACCGGCACCGGACTGACTCTCATCGAGACCGGAATGGGTTCGCCCACCGTCACCGACGCCGCGCGCTGGCTCGGTCCGCGCTTCCTGCGCACGTCGAATCCGATGACGGACGAAGGCGAAACCGCGCTGAGCCGCATCCGCGCGCTGGGCTTCGACCCGGCCGACGTCCGCGACATCGTCCTCACCCACCTCGACCTCGACCACGCGGGCGGGCTCGTCGACTTCCCGCAGGCGCGCGTGCACGTCTACGGCAAGGAACTCGACGCCTACCGCGCCGGAAACCCGCGGTACCGCGACGTCCAGTTCCGGCACGGTCCACAGTGGAAGTCCTATTCGGACGCCGGCGACAGCTGGTTCGGCCTCGACGCGGTCCGCGAGCTGGACGGGGTCGAGGGCGTCGCGCTCGTACCGCTCGCCGGGCACACCGTGGGACACGCCGGGGTGGCCGTCGACACCGGGTCCGGCTGGGTGCTCAACGCTGGTGATTCTTATTTCTTCCACCGGGAGATCGACGCCGAGCCCTATTGCCCGCCCGGATTGGCTATGTTCGAACGGCGGGTCCAGACGCTGCCCGGGCCCCGGCGCGAGAACCAGCGCCGGTTGCGCGAGCTGCGCCGGGACCACGCCGCCGAGGTGACCGTGTTCGCCTCGCACGACCTGACCGATTTCGTCCGGCTCAGCGAGAGGAGCACGGTATGAAGGTGCACCACCTCAACTGCGGCACGATGCGTCCGCTCGGCGGCAAGGCGCTCGACGGCCGCCCCGGGATGCTGCGGCGCAGCACGATCGTGGCGCACTGCCTGCTCGTGGAGACCGCCGACGCGCTCGTGCTGGTCGACACCGGGTTCGGCACTCGCGGGGTCACCGAATCGCGGCGCTGGCTCGGCGGTCCGTTCATGGCGATGGTCGGGGCGAAGCCGACCATGGAGGAAACCGCGGTCGCGCAGATCCGCGCGCTGGGCCACGATCCGGCCGACGTCCGGCACATCGTGATGACCCACCTCGACGTCGACCACGCCGGCGGGCTCGCCGATTTCCCCGACGCCACCGTGCATGTCCGCACCACCGAACGCCGCGCGGCGGACAACCCGAAGAGCTTCCCGGAGAAAACGCGATACCGGGCCGAGCAATTCGCGCACAGTCCACTGTGGAGCACCTACGACGAGGCCGGCGAAAACTGGTTCGGCTTCGACGCGGTGCGGCCGCTGCGCGGTCTGCCGCCGGAAATCCTGCTCGTCCCGCTGCCCGGGCACACGCACGGGCACTCCGGCGTCGCGGTCGACACCGGCGACGGCTGGCTCCTGCACGCCGGCGACGCGTACTTCTTCCACGGCGAAGTCGCCCCGGTCAGCCCGCATTGCCCGCCCGGCATGCGCGCGTTCGAGGTGATGAACCAGATGGACGGCTCCGCTCGCCGCGCCAACCTCGCCCGGCTGCAGACCCTCGCCCGCGAACACCAGGACGAGATCTCGGTGTTCAGCGCGCACAGCCCGGTCGAATTCCAGGCACTGCGCCGGAATACCGCGCAGCCTTCCGCGAGTTGACTACCCGCATGACGCGCATCCGGTACGTCGGCGGTCCGACCGCCCTCATCGAGTACGGCGGGACCCGCCTGCTCACCGATCCCACCTTCGACGGCCCCGGCGATTACCCGATCGGTGCCCGGAAACTGGCGAAAACCGCCGGTCCCGCGGTCACCGCGGCGGAGGTCGGCGAGGTGGCCGCGGTACTGCTTTCGCACGACCAGCACCCGGACAACCTGGACGCGGCGGGGCGGGAGTACGCCCTCTCCGCCCCGCTCGTCCTGTCCACCGCCTCGGCGAGGGAGCGGATCGGCGACCCCGTTCGGGCGCTGGCGAACTGGGAGTCGTACGACCTCGGCGGCGTCCGCGTCACCGGAGTGCCCGCGCAGCACGGGCCCGACGGCAGCGAGCATCTCGTCGGCGAGGTCACCGGTTTCGTGCTCGAAAGCGAGGGCCAGCCGACCGTTTACGTCAGCGGGGACAACGCTTCCCTCGACGTGGTGCGGCAGATCGCCGAGCGCTTCGAGCGGATCGACATCGCCGTCCTGTTCGCGGGCGGAGCGCAAACTCCGCTGGTCGGCGACGCGTACCTCACCCTGCCCAGCGACGACGCGGCTGAGGCGGCCCGGATCCTGAACGCGCGTCAGGTCGTCCCGCTGCACTTCGAGCATTGGGCGCATTTCACCCAGGGCCCGGACACTCTCCGACCGGCTTTCGCGCAGGCCGGGCTCGAAGAGCGGCTGCATCTGCTCAAGCCAGGAGATCAGGTCAGCTTCCAGTAAGCACGAACCCTCCGTCGACGGTGATCACCGCACCGGTGACGAAACGGTTCTCCATCAGGTACACGTTGGTCGCCGCGACCTGCTCCGCCTCGCCGACCGATTTGGTCAGCGTTCGTTCCGTGAACGCGGCGACCATCGCGTCCAACTGCGGTTGCGGAAGGCCGTCCCACATCGGCGTGTGGACCGGCCCCGGGCGGACCGTGTTGACCCGCACCGGGGCCAGGTCGACGGCGAGGCCGCGCGCCAGCCCCTCGACCGCGCCGACGGAACCGGCCGCGAGCGCCGCACCGGGTGTCGGGCGGACGCCGATGATCCCGGACGTCAGCACGATCGAACCGCCCGGGCGGATCCGCGGCGCGGCGTGCTTCACCGCACTGACGACACCCCAGAAACGGACGTAAAACAGGCTCTGCACGGTCTCGAGAGGCAGCTCTGTCCAAGGCCGTTGATCCAGCGTGTCACCCGCGGTGTACACGAGATGGTCCAGCGAGCCGACGTGCTCGAACAGAGCCGCGACGTTCGCTTCGTCGCGTACGTCGGTGACGAATCCTTCGCAGGTATCCGGCAATTCGGCGAGCGCCGCGTCCAGCCGTTCCTTGCCGCTCGCCGCGATCGTGACGGCCGCGCCCGCTTCCGCGGCGGCCCGAGCGGTCGCCAATCCCATTCCCGAGCTGCCGCCGATGACGACAACCCGCTGGTCAAGCAAAGACATGAGGGGTCCTTCCGGAGGGTGATGACACATTGAGACATCAACAGTAGCAGTGATGACCCACTGTGTCATCACTGCTAAGATGGCTGCATGCCGCGCTGGGATCCCGAAGCCAAGGAGCGGCTCCGCGCGGCCGCGCTGGAGCTGTTCGCCGAGCACGGCTACGACAACGCCACGGTCACGCAGATCACCGAGCGCGCCGGATTGACCCGCCGGACGTTCTCGCGCTATTTCGCCGACAAACGTGACGTGCTGTTCGCCGGGTCGGAGCGACTCCCGGCCGCGATGGCCGACGCGGTCCGACGCGCCGACCCCGCGCTGCCGCCGTTCCAGGCGGTATTGGCCGCGATGGTCGACGCTGGCGATTTGTTCGCGGGCCTGGTTTCGCATGCCGCGCAACGCCGGGCGATCGTCGCGTCCAGCCCGGAGCTGCAGGAACGCGAGCGCACGAAACTCGCGGCCATCACCACCGCGGTCGTCGAAGCACTGCAGGAACGCGGGGCGACCGAATCGAGCGCGAAGATGCTCGCGCAGGTCGGTATCGCGATCTTTCAAACCGCGTTCGAGCGATGGACCGAACAGCCCGAGGGCCCAAATTTTGCCGAACAGGCGCGGAAGGCGGCCGACGAACTCGCCGCCCACCTCACCCCGTGATCAGGCTTTCTCGCGTACCAGCGTCGAATCTTCCAATTCCACTTCCGCGGCCTGCTTCGTCCGTCCGGTCATTCGCAGCACCAGGTAGGCCACCACGAGCAGGACGAAGAACGGGATCCCGAACTTCCACGCCGGGTCGAGCCCTTCGATCCAGAACGTCGAAATCAGTACGGTGGCGAGGAAAGCGATCACCACGACGTTCACCACCGGTGCGCCCCACAACCGCACTGGCGACGGCGGCAGCCCGGCGCGGCGACGGCGGATCCGGAACGCCAGGTGCGTCACCAGAATGATCATCCACACCACGAGCGCGGCGAAGATCGAAATGCCGAACAGCACGAGATACGCGTTGGAATCGGAATTCTTGGACAGGATGGTCGCGATCACCAGACCGGCGGTAGACAGCACGAGTGCGTTGCGCGGCACTCCAGAACGCGTCAGCCGTCCGGCCCAGGCCGGGGCGAATCGGTGCTCGGCAAGGGAATGCAGCATGCGCGTCGTGAGATAAAGGTTGGTGTTCGCGCTCGACAACGCGGCGGTCAGGACCACGAAGTTCATGATCGTTGCCGCCGCCGGAACGCCAGCAGCCTGGAAGACGCGGACAAACGGGCTGGCCGTAATGGACCCGCCTTCGCCGGTGACCGTCCACGGCACCACCAGCACGACGATGAGCATCGCGGCGACGTAGAAGATCGCCAGCCGCACCACCATGGCCCGGGCCGCGCGCGGAATGTCGCGAGTCGGGTTTTCCGATTCGGCCGCGGTCACCGAAACCACCTCGGTGCCGATGTAGCTGAACAGCACGAACACCATGGCCAGCAACAGACCGGACACGCCGTTCGGCAGGAATCCGCCGCCCGCGCTGAGATTCGCGAGACCGGGCGCGGGCGCCTTCGGCAGGCCGAAGAAGACGAGAATCAGGCCGAGCGCGACGAACACGAGAATCGCGCACACCTTGATCATCGCGAACCAGTACTCGAACTCGCCGAAAATGTGCACCGCCGCGCCGTTGACGACGATCACCAGCAGCGAGAACACCGCGACCGGAACCCACAGCGGAATCTGCGGCCACCAGAACTGGACGTACACGCCGGCCGCGATCGTCTCGCCGCCGATCGCGATCACTTGCATCGCCCAATACGCCCAGCGCACCACGAATCCGCTGCCCGCGCCGAGATACTTGTGCGCGATGCTGCCGAACGCGCCCGCGGCCGGGTGCACCACCACCATTTCCGCCAGCGCCCAGGAAATCGCCAGCGCGACCAGTCCACAAAGGACGTAGGCGAGCACCACGGCCGGTCCCGCGTGCGAGATCGCCAGGCTCGATCCGAGGAACAGGCCGGTGCCGATGGCCCCGCCGATTCCGATCATCGTCAACTGCCTGCTGCGCAGCCTCCGCTGCAACCGGTTCGGGGACGGGGACTCGGCCATGTCTGCTCCCTACTGGCTCGCCCGGTACTCGGCGATCGCCGCGACGACGGCGTCGAGATCGGACTCGACGTTGTAGTAGTGCAAGGACATCCGCAGCACGTCGCCGCGGGCACTGCACACGATCCGCCGCCCGGCGAGGAACGCCGCCAGCGCGTCGGGATCCCGGTCGGCCAAGGCGACGAGCGGACCGCGCCGCGCGTCGTCCAGCGGGGACCGGAGCTGTTCCCCAGCGTCGAGCAACCGCTGCTGCAGCTGCCCGGTCAACAGTCCAATGTGGTCACGGACCCGGTGCGCGTCCACCTGGTGCACCAGCTTCAGCCCGGCGACCGCGCCGTACGCGGACGGGATCGACGGCGTCCCGGTCTCGAAGCGGCGCGCGTGCTCGGGGTAGTCGAGGTGTCGCGGGTCGAATTCGAACGGGTTCGTGCGGCCGAACCAGCCGGTCAGCGGCGGGGAAACCGCGTCGCGCAAGCCTGGCCGCACGTAGAGGAACGCGATCCCGGAGATGCCGAGCAGGTATTTCAGGCTGCCGCTGACGAGGTAGTCGCAGCCGAGTTCGGTCACGTCGACCGGCTCGACGCCGAGCCCCTGATACGCGTCGACAAAGCTCCGTGCGCCGTTTTCCCGGGCCAGCGCGGCGACTTCGCGCACCGGGAAACGCAAACCGTTGGCGTAGCTGACCAACGGGACGGACACCAGTCGCGTCCGCTCGGTGATGAGCGCGGCGTAATCCTCGGTGTCGACCAGGCCGTCGTGGTGCGCGACGAACTGAACGTCCGCGCCGCGCCCCTGCTGAGCGAGCCAAACATGGCCCAGCGAAGGGAATTCGAGGTCGGTCGTGACAATTCCCGGCCGTTCCGACCACGTCTGGGTGGACGCGACCTGGTACGCGCCTTCGGACGCGGACGGCACCACGGCGATGTCGTCCGGGTCCGCGCCGATCAGCTGGGCGAACAAGGCCCGCGCCTCGGCGACCTTCGCCATCCACTTGTCCCACGGCGCCCCGTGCTCGCGGATCGTGTGCTGGAACTCGAAAAGCTCCGCGGTCAGCGCGTCCGACAGCGCGCCCTGGCTGCAGCTCGCGAGGTGCACCGAGTCGGCGAAGGCGGGGAAATGCGCCCGGAAAGCGGCTGGGCTGGGCTGGTCGGTCACGACACTCCGTTCCTTGACTGGCGGGCGACCGGTCCGTTCGCCACCGTAACGGCGCGAGCACCGTGCGTCGATGCTCCGTCTGGCTCCAGACGCCCTGGTCGGGGCTCCGCGTTCACTCTGACTGATCTCTGGCAGCTATTCCGTCAGTGCTGCTGAAACCGGTACTGTAGATATGGCCTTCCGCGCTGTCAACGACCGTCAAGGATCCGCAATAGCGCGCCCCGCGACCGAGAGGACGCACCGATGAGCACCCCCGCCGAAACCGGGGTCGACCAGCTCCTGACCCAGCTCGCGCAGGGCCGGCTGCGGATTGTCGACCTCACCAACAAGCTCAGCGCCGCCACGCCGACCTTGCAGTTGCCCGAGCCGTTCGCGAACCTGATCGACTTCAGCCTCGAGTCCGTCAGCGAGTTCGACGATTCCGGACCGCTGTGGCGGCACAACAACATCCACACCGGCGAGCACATCGGCACGCACCTCGACGCGCCGCGGCACTGGATCTCCAACCGCGACGGCGCGGACGTTTCGGAGCTGCCGGTCAGCAGGCTGATCGGCCCCGCGCACGTCCTCGACATCTCCGCGCGCGTCGCCGGCAATCCGGACTTCCTGCTGGAGATCGCCGACATCCAGGCGTGGGAGGGCGAGCACGGACCGTTGCGCGAGGGCGGCTGGCTGCTCGTGCACTCCGGATGGGATCAATACGCTCAGGACCGCGACGCGTTCCTCAACTTCTCCGACGGGGCCAGCCACACGCCCGGCATCTCGGCCGCCGCCGCGAAATGGCTTGCCGAGGAAACGCCGATCGCCGGGTACGGCGTGGAAACTGTCGGCATCGACTCCGGGAACGGCTTCGCGCTCGACCCGCCGATGCCCGCGCACCACCATTTGCTCGGCGCGGACAAGTACGGCATCACTTCCCTGCAGAATCTCGGCTCGCTGCCGCCGACCGGCGCGCTCGTCGTGGTCTGCCCGCTGCCGATCGTCGGCGGGACCGGCAGTCCGGCGCGCGTGCTCGCGGTAACGCCGGGAGTTGAGTCGTGAACGTTGCCCAAGCCGTCGGGATCGCGTTGGCCCGGTTCGGCGTCCGCAAGGCGTTCGGTGTGGTGGGGAGCGGGAATTTCCACTTCACCAACGGCCTGATCCAGGGCGGTGCCGAGTTCGTCGCCGCTCGGCACGAGGGCGGCGCGACCACGATGGCCGACGCCTACGCGCGGTGCAGCGGCGAGGTCGCGGCGGTATCGGTGCACCAGGGCTGCGGGCTGGGCAACGCGACCACCGGCATCGGCGAGGCGGCGAAGAGCCGGACCCCGCTGGTCATCGTCACCGGCGAAGCGACCGATCCGCTGTCTAACTTCCACATCGACCAGGACGCGCTCGCTCGATCCGTGGGGGCGAGCAGCATTCTGGTGCGGTCAGCGAAAACCGCGCTGGCCGACGTGCGGCGAGCGTTCACGCAAGCTCGGCGCGACCGGCGCACTGTCCTTTTGCGACTCCCGTTGGAAGTGCAGGCCGAGCCGTTCGATGAAAGCCTCCTCGATGGGCTGACCGCGATCGAGGCACTGCCGCAACCACGCGCCGCTGAGGAGGACGTGAAGGCGCTCGCTTCGCTCCTGCAGCGAGCCGAGCGTCCGGTATTCCTTTGTGGACGGGGTTCCCGGAAAGCCCGGGCCGAACTGGTCGCGCTGGCAGACCGTTGCGGAGCGTTGCTCGCCGAGGGTGCGGTCGCGAAAGGACTGTTCACCGGCGAACCGTGGGCGATCGGGGTGTCCGGCGGGTTTTCGTCGCCGCTGACGACTGAGCTGATTCAGGGCGCGGACGTCGTCGTCGGCTGGGGATCCGCGCTCAATGACTGGACGACCGCACACGGACGGCTGCTTTCGCCGGAAACCACGTTGGTGCAGGTCGATCTGGAGTCCGCCGCGCTGGGCCGGAACCGGCCGGTCGACCTCGGCATCGTCGGCGATGTCGGCGGTACCGCCGCGGCGGTGTCCGAACAGGTCGAAGTCCACAATGGATATCGCAGCGACGAGCTCAAGGACCGGATCGCCCGGGAAATCCGTTGGCGCGACAACGAACACGACGACGCCGGGACCGCCGAGGTCATCGACCCGCGGACGCTGTCCGCCGCGCTGGACGAACTCATTCCGGCCAACCGGGTCGTCGGTGTCGATTCCGGGAACTTCATGGGCTACCCCACGATGTACCTGGACGTCCCGGACGAGAACGGTTTCTGCTTCACCCAGGCGTTCCAGTCGATCGGCCTCGGACTCGCCACCGCGATCGGCGCAGCACTCGCCCAGCCGGACCGCTTCCCGGTCGCAGCGTGCGGCGACGGCGGGTTCCTGATGAGCATCGCCGAACTAGAAACCGTCGTCCGGCTGAAGCTGCCGATGCTCATCGTCGTCTACAACGACCACGCCTACGGTGCCGAGGTGTATTTCTTCGAGCCCGGCGGACATCCGGCCGACACCGTCACCTTCCCGGACACCGACCTCGCCGCCATTGCGCGCGGTTACGGCTGCGACGCGGTCACTGTCCGCGCCAAGGAAGACCTCGACGAGGTCGCGACGCGGGTCGCCGCCGGGCTCGACCGACCGCTGGTGGTCGACGCGAAGATCGCCGGGTTCAGCGCCTGGTGGCTCCAGGCCGCGATGACGCACCACTGAGCGCCCGCTTCACCAGGAGGTTCACCACCCATAACACGAGGCCGACGGCGAGCAGGATGCCGGCCACCTGGTAATCCTGCGCCGGGCGGCCGGACAGCGGGCTGACCAGGTACAGGCAGAACACCGCGGCCAGCACCGGCACCACCGTCGGCGCGCGGAAATGCTTGTGCGCCACCTTGTCCTTGCGCAGCACCAAAAGCGCGATGTTGACGATGGCGAACACCACCAGCAACAGCAACGCCGTCGTCCCGCCGAGCGCACTGATGTCCACAAAGGACACCAGACCGATGGCGATGACGCTGGTGAAAATGATCGACACCCACGGCGTCCGGCGAGTCGGGTGCACGCGGCCGAACACCGGCGGCAGGACGCGTTCGTTCGCCAGGCCGTACAGCAGGCGGCTGGCCATCAGCATGTTGATCAAGGCGGAATTGATCACCGCGAACAGGCCGATGGCGGAGAAGATCTCCCGCGGGAAGCCCGGTGCACCAATGTCGAGCACCCTCAGCAGCGCGTCGCTCTTCGCGCCGGCCAGTTCGGCGGCCGGGACCAGCAGCGAGGACGTCACCGAGACGAGCACGTAGATCGTCGCGGCGATGACCATGCCCCACAGCATCGCGCGCGGGAAAATCCGCACCGGGTCATGGCATTCCTCGGCCATGTTCACCGAGTCCTCGAAGCCCACCATCGCGAAGAACGCGAGCGACGTCGCCGAGGAGATGGCGACGAGCCACGTCTTGTCCGCGGTGTCGATCTCGACCAGCCGCGACGGTTCGCCGTTCCCGTTCAGCACCGCCCACACGCCGACGCCGATGATGATCAACAGCCCGGACAGTTCGATGCAGGTGAGGACGACGTTGGCCTTCACCGATTCGCCGACGCCGCGGAAGTTGATCAGCGCCAGCAGGAGCACGAACGCGATGCCGACCAGCACCGTCGGCAGCTTCACGAACGCCGCGAGGTAGGTCGCGCCGAACGCCACCGCGGCCGACGACGCGGACGTGATCCCGGAGCACATCACCGCGAACGCGACCATGAAGGTCAGGAACGGCACCCCGAACGCCTTGTTCGTGTACAGCGCCGCGCCCGCCGCGCGCGGATACTTGCCGACCAGTTCGAGATAGCTGAACGCGGTCATGAAGGCGACCACGAACGCCAGCAGGAACGGCAGCCACAACGCGCCGCCGACGCGTCCGGCCACCTGCCCGGTCAGTGCGTACACGCCGGTGCCGATGATGTCGCCGACCACGAAGAACAGCAGCAGCTTCGGGCCCATGACCCGCAGCAAAGCCGGTTCGGCGACCTTGGATGTGCCCTCGCTCACGTCCGTCATGGGCGATTAGTGTGCCTTGTCCGGACGCCTACGGGAAGTCGGCCGTCAGGCCTTGGCGACCGCCGTGTGCACGAGCGGGGTCATCATTTCCTTGGTCATCTTGACCGGTCCGGTGTAGTTGACCAGCACCGGAACCCCGTTGGACACCTTGGCCGCGGCGAGTGTGGCGGTCTTCTGCTCGTCGGTGTGGAAAACGGCGCCGTCGGGGAAGCCCGGCACGTCGACCGCGCCCGGCTTGGCCTTCTTGATCGCGGCGATCATGTCGGCGGGCTTGGCCTTGCGGCCCTCGTAGCGGGTCACCGCGAGCGCGCCGGCGGTCTTGCCTTCGACGACGTATTCGCAGCTCGTGGCCTTGCCGCCGTTGCTCGGATTGTCGTGGGCGGGTCCGGCCTTCGAGGTGATGTTCGGGATCTTGATCGCCTTGGAGACGTCGTCGGACGGCAGCAAGGAGCAGGTGTCGGCGGCCTTGGCGGCGGACGCGGACGAGGAGGCCGGCGCCTTGCTCGCGGGCGGCGGCGTCGGTGCGGCGGCCTTCTGCTCACCAGAAGAGCAGGCGGTCAGAACAGCGGCGGCGGAGATCAGCAGAGCGATCGGATATGCACGCATATCGGGCATGCTATTCCGAACGGAATAACACTACTGTCAGTGGCCCTCTTCGACCGGAGCCTGATACCGCCAGAACCCAGGCAGAACAGCCAGCGAAGCCACCACCAGCACGATCACCAGCAACCCGCCACCGGTCGCCGCGATCCTGGTCCCCCACGCCGCCGCGGACCAGCCGTGCGTGAGGTCGGCGATCCGCGGCCCGCCCGCGACGACCACGGTGAAGACGCCCTGGAGTCGTCCGCGCATCTCGTCGGTGGTGGCGGTCTGCAGGATCGCCTGCCGGTAGACGGAGCTGACCATGTCCGCCGCACCGCCGAGCGCCATGAAGATCACCGCCAGCCACAGCGAATGCGCGAGCCCGAACGCGGCCATCGCCGCGCCCCAGCAGCAGATCGCGATGACGACCGCCGCGCCCTGCCGCTGCACGCGGTGCAGCCAGCCGGAGAACAACCCGATCAGCATCGCGCCCGCGGGCAGCGCGGCGTAGAGCATGCCGAGCGCCGGACCGCCGCCGGGCGGGTCGCCGAACGTCCGCTCGGCCATCTCCGGGATCAACGCGCGCGGCATGCCGGCGACCATCGCGATAATGTCGACGACGAACGACGCCAGCAGCACTTTCTGGTGCGCCAGGTAACGGAATCCGTCGACGACCGAGCCGATTCCCGCCCGGCGCGTCCCCTCGCCGAGCGGCGGGATCGAGGGCAGCCGCCACACCGCGATCAGCGTGATCGCCAGCGCGCAGACGTCCACCAAGTACAAAGTGGACAGTCCGATCACCGGGATCAGCGCCCCGCCGAACAGCGGCCCGAACACCGCGCCGAACGTGGCCATGGTGGTGTTGAGCGCGTTCGCCGACGGCAGGAGCGGAGCGGGCACCAGCCGCGCGACGACCGCGCCGCGCGTGGGCATGTTGATCGCGAAAAACGCCTGGTTCGCGGCGAGCAGCCCGAGCACGAGCCACACCGAATGCATGCCGGTGAAGGCTTGGAGCCACAGCAGCGCGGAGGTGATCGCGACGCCGACGTTGGTGACGAGCAGCAGCTTCCGCCGGTCGACCGCGTCCGCGATCGCCCCGCCCCACAGCCCGAACACGAGCAACGGAACGAGCGCGACCGCACCGGTCAGCCCGACGTACCCGGACGATCCGGTGATATCGAAAACCTGCTTCGGCACCGCGACCGCGGTGAGCTGCGACCCGACCGCGGTCACCGCGGTGGACATCCACAGCCGCCGAAACGCCGGAATCCGGAGCGGACGAGTGTCGACAACGATCCGGCCGAGGAGCTTGCGAGCCCCGGTACGGGGCGGGCGTATCCCCGGTTCTGAAGTCACGAGCTATCAGCTTAGTTGTGCTAACGAAGCTGGCGCAGGTGATTTTCCCCGCACGGAGGCCCCCTCCAGCACGCTCCGCGTGCGAGACCCTTGGGGAAAGTCCGTGAGGGCCACCCTGAGGGAATCAGATTCCCTCAGGGTTCCCCTCACGACCCTCGACGGTCCCGCCACCCACCGAACCGCAGCCGATGCACCCAAAGCGAGGCACCCACGCGCCGTAGTCACACTAAAAAATCGGGGTGCCCCGCCTCACCGCCGGACGCAATGTCGCCGCCAGGCGACGAGCAGCAACGATCAAGGAGCCAACCGCTCCACATGCCACCCGTCATGAGTCCGGTGAAACCGCAACCGGTCGTGCATCCGATCCTCGCGCCCCTGCCAGAACTCGACAAAGTCCGGCCGAATCCGCCAACCACCCCAATGCGGCGGAGCCGGAATCTGCTCAACATCGCCGAACCGGCGCTCGATATTGCGCAGCGCGTTGTCCAACGCCCGCCGCCCCTCGACCACGCGCGACTGCGGCGACGCCCACGCTCCCAGCTGCGATCCGCGAGGGCGCTGGGCCCAGTAGGCGGCCGTCTCGTCGGCGCTGACCTTCTCGACCTCGCCGCGGACCGTGACCTGGCGGTGCAGCGGGTACCAGGGGAAGGTGGCCGACGCGTAGCGCGTCGCCGTGAGGTCGTGGCTCTTCGCCGACGTGTAGTTCGTGTAGAAAACCACTCCGCGTTCGTCGAAGCCCTTGCACAGCACCGTGCGCGAAGAAGGCCTGCCCTCGGCGTCGGCGGTCGCGAGCACCATCGCGTTGGGTTCCGCGAGTGCTTCGGACACCGCCTGGCTCAGCCAGCTTTCCAGCTGGTCATGCCACGTGGCCGCGAGCGCCGACTCGTCAAACGGCGCGCTGTCGTAAGCCACCCGCATGCCAGGCAGCCGCACGACCGCCTCGTCGATCTCCGGTGTCATCCGGCCCAACCTCCGTTACCCCTGGTGAGGGTGTCGAATCACGGCTATTCAGCGACGGTATTGGGTCGCCGGTCCCGGCGAAACCCACCGAACGGTGACTCCTGCCACGCCTGGCCGCCATCCGCTGTTCACCTGCTGGTCCGGGATCGATCCAGAGCGGTGGCCGTCACGACGTCGGGGGCCAGCGCGGTGGTCAGCATCCCGCCCGCGGCCAGCGGCGTCCGCGACCACCAGGGGCCTGACTCCGCCGGGCCGCACCCGCCGCCGAACTCGACCTCCGTCACCAGCACGCGATGTCCGGCCAGCACGGCAAGGCTCGCGTCCAAAATGGCGTCGCCGACGGTCTGCGTCTGCCGGAGTGCCGGGACTCCGCCGCAGGTCACGTGAACTGTGGAGGACAACCGGCCCGGACGTTCGCCTTCCCTGCCGAGGACGAGGACCTCGCGGGTGTGGAACCGGGCCTCCGCGGCCAGATCGGCGCGCAGGACGGCGACGTGGTCGGCGCGGGTGGTGACGACGGTCGGCTCCGGCAGGTATGCGAAGGAACCGCCGGGCTCGACGACGACCTCCACAGTGGACAAGCTGGGCACGTCGCGCAGACCGGGCAGGGCGAGGGTCGCCGCGACGCCGGACAGCTTCAGTTCCGCGCCCGCCCCGACGTGGATCTCGAGCCGGAGTTCGTCGCCGCCGAGCGGAGCGGTGGCCGAGTTGACCAGGTGCACCACCGCACCGGGGCCGCGCTGGCGGCGCGGGACGAGCGTCAGCGGTGCCATCGACTTCAGTTCTCGCAGCACCGTCCGCCCGTCGTCGCAGGCGGCGACCAGACGTGCGTGGGCTTTCACCCCTGCCGGACCGGCACCAGCGAGCGCACCCAGTCCGCCACCGCGGGCGCGTCCGGAGTGTCCACTAGGGACTGGGTGAACACCGGGAGGTCGCCTCGCATGTGGTGAGCGTCCGAGGTCATCACGGTCAGGTCGGCACCGACCAGCGGGGCGAGGTCGGTTTTGTTGATCACCAGCAGGTCGGCCGTCGTCACGCCGGGGCCGCCCTTGCGCGGCACCTTGTCCCCGCCCGCGACGTCGACCACGAAGATCTGGCTGTCGGCCAGGCCGCGGCTGAACACCGCGGTGAGGTTGTCTCCGCCGCTTTCCACGATGACCAGTTCCAGGCCGGGGAATTTCTCCTCCAGCCGTTCGACCGCGTCGAGATTCGCGGTGATGTCGTCGCGGATCGCGGTGTGCGGGCACGCGCCGGTCTGCACCGCTTCGATCCGCTCCGGGTCCAGTACACCCGCCCGGCGCAGGAAGTCGGCGTCCTCTGTTGTGTAGATGTCGTTGGTGACCACGGCCAGATTCAGTTCTCCGCCGAGCGCGCGGCACAGTGCGGCGGTGAGTGCGGTCTTGCCGCTGCCGACCGGGCCGCCGATGCCGATCCGGTACGCCCGGCCGGCGGTCGGCGCCGCGGCGTAGTGGTCCGGTTCGGCGGCGGTCGGGTCGAAGTTGACCGCGTGGAAATGCCCGTGACCGTGTTCAGCTGGCAAAGAGACGCACCTCTTCCTGGTGATGCCGAGCGTGTTCCTCGGCGAACAGATCCAGCGCCGGCGACGCTGGCGCGGGCAAATCGGCCGGATCGGCCCCGGCGGTCTCGGCGGCCTGGCCGCTGACTTCGCGCAACGGTCCGGCCAGTCGCGCGACCACCGCGTTCACGGCGAACGGATCCAGTCCGAGCAGGCGAACCGCCGCACTCGCCGGGCCGCTCACAGCGAGGTAAGCGATCGCCATGGCCGCGTCGAACGGACTGCCGCCGCTGATTCCGACGAGCGCGCCGCTGACGATCGGATGGTGCGGGCGCGGCGTCTCGGCGAGCAACTGGGACAGCACTGGCGACGGCCACGCCGCACGTCCGGCTCGCGCGGTGCCTCGGCCTTGCGCTCGCGACGCTTCCCGTTGCGCGAGCGAGGGTGTGCGGGCGTCGAGTTCCTGATCGAGCCGTCGCCAATGGACACTCTCGACGGCCCGCGCCGCGGCGTGCGCTGAGGCAGCGGCGAACGCGGCGGCGAGAAATCCCGCGGTACGCAACCGTCCAAAAAGGAATCCGGGCAGGTCGCGTTCGGACCGGACGAGACCGCGCGCGGCCACCTCTTCGAGGCCGCCGGAATGCACGTGCCCGCCGCCCGGGAACCGGGAGTCGGCGAGAATGAGAGCGACCGGGTCCATCAGAACAGGAAATACCGTTGTGCCATCGGCAATTCGGCCACCGGATGCGGTTCGATCAGTTCCCCGTCCACGCGAACCGCGAAGCTGTCCGGATCCACTCGCACCTCCGGAGTCGCGTCATTCAGCACCATGTCCGCCTTCGTCCGGCGGCGGGTGTTGGCGACCGGCGCCAGCGGGCGGGCGATGCGGAATTGCTCCGCCAAACCGGAATCCAGCGCTTCCGGGGCCACGAAATGCAGACTGGACGCGGCCGCGACGCCAGGCGCGGCACCGAACATCGGCCGCGCGAGCACCGGTTGCGGCGTGGGAATCGAAGCGTTCGCGTCTCCCATCTCCGCCCACGCCGGGAAGCCGCCCTTCAACACCACATGCGGGCGCACGCCGAAGAACTTCGGTTCCCACAGCACCAGGTCGGCGAGTTTGCCGACCTCCACCGAGCCGATCTCCGCGTCCATTCCGTGTGCGATCGCCGGGTTGATCGTGTACTTCGCGACGTAACGACGGGCGCGCAGGTTGTCCGCGGCACCATCGCCGGGAAGCGCGCCGCGGCGACCCTTCATCACGTGCGCGGTCTGCCAGGTCCGGATGATCACCTCGCCGATCCGCCCCATCGCCTGCGAATCGGAACTCATCATCGAGATCGCGCCCAGATCGTGCAGCACGTCCTCGGCGGCGATCGTGCTCGGCCGGATCCGGCTTTCCGCGAACGCGAGATCCTCGGGCACCGACGGGTTCAGGTGATGGCACACCATCAGCATGTCGAGGTGCTCGTCGAGAGTGTTGACGGTGTGCGGCCGGGTCGGATTCGTTGACGAGGGAAGGAAGTTCGCCATTCCGGACACCTCGATGATGTCCGGCGCGTGTCCGCCGCCAGCCCCCTCGGTGTGGTAGGCGTTGATCGACCGGCCGCCGATCGCCTCCACAGTGGACTCCAGAAACCCGGCCTCGTTGAGCGTGTCCGTGTGGATCGCGACCTGCACGCCGGATTCGTCGGCGACCGTGAGGCAGGCGTCGATCGCGGCCGGCGTCGAACCCCAGTCCTCGTGCAGCTTGAACCCGCCCGCTCCGCCCGCCAACTGCTCGCGCAGAGCGTCTTGCCGGACAGTGTTTCCTTTGCCCAGCAGCAACACGTTCACCGGCTGTCCGTCCATTGCGGACAGCATCCGGCCGAGATTCCAGGCACCGGGGGTCACCGTGGTCGCCTTGGTGCCCTCGTTCGGTCCGGTGCCGCCGCCGACCAAAGTGGTCAGTCCGGCCGCGAGCGCGGTGTCCACCAGTTGCGGGCAGACGAAATGCACGTGACAGTCGATGCCGCCGGCGGTGAGGATTTTCCCGTTGCCCGCCAGCACTTCCGTCGCCGGGCCGATCACCAGCGCCGGATCGACACCGTCCATAGTGTCCGGATTACCCGCCTTGCCGATGCCGACGACGCGCCCGTCGCGGACGCCGACGTCGGCCTTCACCACTCCCCAGTGGTCGAGGATCACCGCGCCGGTGATCACCAGGTCCGGCGCTCCCTCGGCGCGGGTCGCCATGCCCTGGCCCATCGACTCGCGGATCACCTTCCCGCCGCCGAAAAGCACCTCGTCGCCGCTGCCGCCGGGACCGATCGACCGGTCCTCGGTCACCTCGATCAGCAGATCGGTGTCCGCGAGCCGGATCCGGTCCCCCGCGGTCGGGCCGAACAGTTCGGCGTAGCGGACGCGGTCGATCTCCGGCATCAGAACTCCCCGGCGTATTCGACCCGCAGCCCCGGCACCCGCCGGTTTCCGCTGAGCGGAACCAGGTCGACCTCGCGGCCGATGCCCGGCTCGAACCGCACCGAGGTCCCGGCGGGCACGTCGAGCCGGTGCCCGCGGGCGGCTTCGCGGTCGAATTCCAGGCCGGGATTCACCGCGGCGAAGTGATAGTGCGAACCGACCTGCACCGGCCGGTCGCCGAGATTGCGCACGCGCAGCCGGATCCGGACGCGCCCCGGATTCAGCGGCACCGGCTCGTCGCCGGGAATGATCTCGCCTGGCCGCACGAATTCCTCCTCAAGCAATCGGCTCGTGCACCGTGACGAGCTTGGTGCCGTCCGGGAACGTGGCTTCCACCTGCACGGAATCGACCATTTCCGGCACGCCGTCGAGGACTTGCGCCCGGGTCAGCACGGTGCGTCCGCCCGCCGCCAGTTCGCTGACCGTGCGTCCGTCGCGAGCGCCCTCCACGACGTAATCGGTGATGAGCGCGACGGCTTCGGGATAATTGAGCCGAAGACCGCGTTCGAGCCGTTTGCGAGCAACGTCCGCCGCGACGTGGACCAGCAGTTTGTCGCGTTCCTGCGGGCTCAGGTGCATGGCAAAGGTCTACCACCGGAGCGACCGCTCCGCCTGATTCGGCAACACAGTGTTTACGCGGTGCGGACCGCGGTTGTTCGTGGAACTCGAAAAGAATTCGGACAAGCCGGAAAGGCCGCGGCGAGGATTCCGCAATTTCACCCCGGTGCACGGCCTGCCACTTCGGAGCACGCCGGGCGCCCGTCCCGCTCACTGAGAGTGACCTCCGCCTGCCTCCGCAAGCCGGGGTTCACCTCCACGCCACCGGGGTACCAGTCTGCGGTCACCTCACCGGACGGGAGAAAGTGGCGTCCAGCGCTCACCTGGACTGAATCGTTCTCGTAATCGTGACCGAAACCACGACATCTTCCGTTGCCCCGGCCGGGCAAAGGGAGCATGGTTTGTCCCACCGTGCGATGAGGCGCGCAAGGAGGCAGCGTGTATCCCGTCCGCGCGTGCACAACACAGCCGGGGAATGCGCATCGAAAGGGTTCGCGAAGAGTGACTACCTCCACGATCAGCACCACGAACGACGCCGACGACGGGTTCCGGCCCGGGCTCGAGGGCGTCGTCGCGTTTCGGACCGAAATCGCCGAACCCGACCGGGACGGCGGTGCGCTGCGCTACCGCGGCGTCGACATCGAGGACCTCGCCGGGAAGGTGACCTTCGGCGACGTATGGGGTCTCCTGGTCGACGGGCGGTTCGGGACCGGGCTTCCGCCCGCCGAGCCGTTCCCGCTTCCGGTGCACACCGGCGACGTCCGCGTCGACGTCCAGGCCGCGCTCGCCATGCTCGCCCCGATCTGGGGTTACCGGCCGCTGCTCGACATCACCGACGAAGAGGCGCGCGACCAGCTCGCCCGCGCTTCGGTGATGGCGCTGTCCTACGTCGCGCAGTCCGCGCGCGGCATCGGACAGCCCGCGGTGCCGCAGTCGCGGGTCGACGAGGCCAAGTCGATCACCGAGCGGTTCATGATCCGCTGGCGCGGCGAGCCGGACCCGGCGCACGTCAAGGCGGTCGACGCGTACTGGGTTTCCGCCGCCGAGCACGGCCTCAACGCCTCCACCTTCACCGCGCGCGTCATCGCCTCCACCGGGGCGGACGTCGCGGCGGCGCTGTCCGGCGCGATCGGCGCGATGTCCGGCCCGCTGCACGGCGGCGCCCCGGCGCGCGTGCTGCCGATGATCGAGGAGGTCGAGCGCACGGGTGACGCCCGCGCGCTGGTCAAGGGCATCCTCGACCGCAAGGAGCGGCTGATGGGCTTCGGCCACCGCGTGTACCGCGCGGAGGACCCGCGTGCCCGCGTGCTGCGCCGGACCTGCAAGGAACTGGGCGCGGAGCGCTACGAGGTGGCCGCCGCGCTGGAGCAGGCCGCGCTGGCCGAGCTGCGCGAACGCCGTCCGGACCACCCGATCGAAACGAACGTCGAGTTCTGGGCCGCGGTGATCCTGGACTTCGCGAAGGTGCCGCCGCACATGATGCCCGCGATGTTCTCCTCCGCGCGCACCGCCGGCTGGGCGGCGCACATCCTGGAGCAGAAGCAGACCGGCCGCCTGGTCCGTCCGTCGGCGAAGTACGTCGGCCCCGGCCCGCGCACGCCGTCCGAGGTCGACGGCTGGGACAGCGTCACCCAGATCTGAGCCAGCGAGCGCCCCAATGGGGATTTTTCATCCTGGTTTGTGCTGGTCATGGCGGGTTGACGGGGTGTGGTAGTTGTCAGGCCGGGGTGGGCTGGGCGGTGTCGCGGACGGCTTGTTCGTGCTGGGTGAGGACGAGCAGGGCGC